>NZ_JBIRFT010000081.1:0-1015 GCF_044327625.1 Streptomyces sp. NPDC018031 | reverse complement strand
TTCGCCGGCGGCTCCAGCACGGCCGTGCCCATGTGACGGACCTCGCCGATCGCCACCCCGTGGCTCACACCGACGCCCCGCAGCGTTGTCTCCATGGCCCCTGTCTCCGGTCGGTGCGGCGGACCCGCTCCGCCGCGATGGTTGTCGTCGGTGCCGCGGGCGGTGCGCCGTCACCGCCAGGTGAAGAGGGTGTCACCGGGGCTCAGCTCCCCGTCCTCGCGCAGGCCGCCCAGGTCTTCGGTACCGGCCTCCAGCGCGACCACCGGGCAGACCGGCGACTTGCCCGCGACCTCGACCCTCGCGGGGTCCCAGCGCACGATCCCGTCGCCGCGCCGCACGGTGTCCCCCTTGCCGACCAGCAGCTCGGACCCCGCACCGTTCAGCTGGACCGTGTCGATGCCCAGATGGGTGAGGACGCCATGGCCCTCGCCGTCCACCACGACGAACGCGTGCGGATGGAGGGACACCACGACGCCGTCGACCGGGGAGATCGCGACCGAGGGCTCCCGTGGCGGATCGACCGCCGTCCCGGGACCGATCATCCCGCCGGAGAACACCGGGTCGGGAACCGCCGCGAGGCTGATCGCACGGCCGGCGACGGGGGAGGTCACGGTGGTCATGGGAAACCTCCGGGGAGGTGGAGATCCGACTGCTCAGAAGCCTAGGCCAAAGGAACTGACGCGTCCGTGCGAGCGCGACCGGCAGGCGGCGGCCGAGAGCGGTCCGGGTCGATTTGCCTCCACTCCGGCAGCGCTGTACTGTCGTACTCCTGCTCCGGACGAGACACCGCGGACTGAATGGCTGCGAGTGAACACGCCGGGGCGGCACTCCTTCAGAACTTGATCCCGATCTTGGATCGCTTTTCTGCATGCTTGCAGAAAGTCGGCGGTAAGAGAACAGGAAAGAGCCTGATAGAGTGTGAAACACCGAAGGGAAGCGCCCGGAGGAAAGCCCGAGAGGGTGAGTACGAAGGAAGCGTCCGTTCCTTGAGAACTCAACAGCGTGCCAAAAGTCA
>NZ_JBIRFT010000080.1:0-1025 GCF_044327625.1 Streptomyces sp. NPDC018031 | reverse complement strand
TCGGCGGGGGTGAGGAAGTCCAGCGGCTTGTCCGCCCCGGCGTCCAGCACCCGCACCACCACCCGGCCCCCGGGGAACGCCTCCAGCACCTCCCGGTACACCCCCGCCTGCACCTCCAGCCCCGGAGCGGTGCGGTGATCGTCCAGGAACAGGAACTCCGTCCGGAACAGCCCCACCCCCTCCGCCCCCGCCTCCACGGCCCCCGCCACATCCCCCGGACCACCGATGTTCGCCAGCAGCGGCACCCGGTGCCCGTCCGAGGTCGCCCCCGGACCACGCGAGGCGGCCAGCGCGGCACGACGCTCCGCCGCCACCCGCTCCAACCGCTCCCGACGCTCCGGGCCGGGACCGACGAACACCTCACCGGTACCACCGTCCACCGCCACCACCACCCCCTCGGCCAACTCACACGCACCCGGCAAAGCGACCACCGCCGGCACCCCCAGCGCCCGCGCCAGGATCGCACTGTGACTGGTCGGACCCCCCTCCTCGGTCACGAACCCCAGCACCAGCGCCGGATCCAGCAACGCCGTGTCCGCCGGCGCCAGATCCCGCGCGATCAGCACGAACGGCTCGTCACTGTCGGGCACCCCCGGCATCGGCACCCCCAGCAACCGCGCCACGATCCGGTTGCGCACATCGTCCAGATCCGCCACCCGCCCCGCCAGATACTCCCCCGCACCCGCCAGCAACGCCCGGTACGACGCGAACGCGTCGAACACCGCACGCTCCGCCGTCGACCCCACCGCCACCCGACGCTCCACATCCGCCAGCAACTCCGGATCCGCCGCCATCAACGCCTGCGCCTCCAGCACCGCCTGCGCCTCACCACCCGCCAGGTTCCCCCGGGCCACCAGATCCGCGGCCACCGCCCGGACCGCCTGCCGGGCGCGTGACTGCTCCCGGGGGGCGTCCTCGGCCGGGATCTGCTTCGCCGGCGGCTCCAGCACGGCCGTGCCCATGTGACGGACCTCGCCGATCGCCACCCCGTGGCTCACACCGACGCCCCGCAGCGTTGTCTCCAT
>NZ_JBIRFT010000079.1:0-1037 GCF_044327625.1 Streptomyces sp. NPDC018031 | reverse complement strand
CTCGACGTACTGCGGGGGGCGGGGGCGGAGGGGCAGGTTGGCGCCTTGCTGGCTCGCGACCCCGCCGCCCACGTCGCCCTCGAGGATCCGTACGCCGTGGCCTACCTGCTCGACGTACTGCGGGGGGCGGGGGCGGAGGGGCAGGTTGGCGCCTTGCTGGCTCGCGACCCCGCCGCCCACGTCGCCCTCGAGGATCCGTACGCCGTGGGCTCCCTGCTCGGCGTACTGCAGGAGGCGGGGGCGGAGGGGCAGGTTGGCGCCTTGCTGGCTCGCGACCCCGCCGCCCACGTCGCCCTTGGCGACCCGGACGCGGTGGACCGCCTGCTCGGCGTACTGCGGGGGGCGGGGGCGGAGGGGCAGGCGGCTGTCCTGGCCGAGCGAGCCGCCGCGCACGTCGCCCTCGAGGATCCGTACGCCGTGGCCCGCCTGCTCGGCGTACTGCGGGGGGCGGGGGCGGGACAGGTTGCTGTCCTGGCCGAGCGAGCCGCCGCGCACGTCGCCCTCGAGGATCCGTACGCCGTGGCCTACCTGCTCGGCGTACTGCGGGGGGCGGGGGCGGAGGGGCAGGCGGCAGTCCTGGCCGAGCGAGCCGCCGCCCACGTCGCCCTCGAGGACCCGGACGCCGTGGCCTACCTGCTCGGCGTACTGCGGGGGGCGGGGGCGGGACAGGTTGCTGTCCTGGCCGAGCGAGCCGCCGCGCACGTCGCCCTCGAGGATCCGCACGCGGTGGCCATCCTGCTCGACGTACTGCGGGGGGCGGGGGCGGAGGGGCAGGTTGGCGCCTTGCTGGCTCGCGACCCCGCCGCCCACGTCGCCCTCGAGGACCCGGACGCCGTGGCCTACCTGCTCGACGTACTGCGGGGGGCGGGGGCGGAGGGGCAGGTTGGCGCCTTGCTGGCTCGCGACCCCGCCGCCCACGTCGCCCTCGGCGACCCGGACGCGGTGGCCCGCCTGCTCGGCGTACTGCGGGGGGCGGGGGCGGAGGGGCAGGCGGCTGTCCTGGCCGAGCGAGCCGCCGCGCACGTCGCCCTCGAGGA
>NZ_JBIRFT010000078.1:0-1066 GCF_044327625.1 Streptomyces sp. NPDC018031 | reverse complement strand
CGTGAGCTTGAGGATCGTTGTCTGTGTGAAGTACGTGCCCGACGCCACCGGCGACCGGCATTTCGCCGAGGACCTGACCGTCGATCGGGACGACGTGGACGGTCTGCTCTCGGAGCTCGACGAGTACGCGGTGGAGCAGGCGCTGCAGATCGCCGATGAGGCGGACGAGGCGGAGATCACCGTGTTGACCGTGGGTCCGGAGGACGCCAAGGACGCGCTGCGCAAGGCGTTGTCGATGGGTGCGGACAAGGCGGTCCACGTGGAGGACGACGATCTGCACGGCACGGATGTGCTGGGGACCTCGCTGGTGCTGGCCAAGGCGATCGAGAAGGCCGGGTTCGATCTGGTGGTGTGCGGGATGGCCTCCACCGACGGTGGGATGGGTGTGCTGCCGGCGTTGCTGGCGGAGCGGTTGGGTGTGCCGCAGGTGACGCTGCTGTCGGAGGTGTCGGTCGAGGGTGGTGTGGTGACCGGTCGCCGGGACGGTGACGCGGCGTCGGAGCGGTTGCAGGCGTCGCTGCCGGCGGTGGTGTCGGTGACCGACCAGTCGGGTGAGGCCCGCTACCCGTCGTTCAAGGGCATCATGGCGGCGAAGAAGAAGCCGGTGGAGTCCTGGGATCTGGAGGATCTGGGGATCGACGCGGAGGCGGTCGGTCTGGAGGGTGCCTGGAGCCGGGTGGAGGAGGCCACCGAGCGGCCGGCCCGTACCGCGGGCACGATCGTGAAGGACGAGGGCGAGGGCGGCAAGCAGCTCGCCGAGTTCCTGGCGGGTCAGAAGTTCATCTGAGACCCGCAGTTCCGCAAAGTCGCCCTCACTTCTTTTGGCAGGAGATACCGTCATGGCTGAAGTCCTCGTCTATGTCGATCACGTGGACGGTGCCGTCCGCAAGCCCACCCTGGAGCTGCTGACCCTGGCCCGCCGGCTGGGTGAACCGGTCGCCGTCGCGCTGGGCGCGGGGGCGGCGGACACCGCGCCGGTGCTGGCCGAGCACGGGGCGGTGAAGGTCCTCACCGCCGACGCGGCGGAGTTCGCCGACTATCTGGTGGTGCCGAAGGTCGATGCGCT
>NZ_JBIRFT010000077.1:0-1091 GCF_044327625.1 Streptomyces sp. NPDC018031 | reverse complement strand
AAGGTGCTCATCGCCAACCGTGGCGAAATCGCTGTCCGCGTTGCCCGTGCTTGTCGGGATGCCGGGATCGCGAGCGTAGCCGTGTACGCCGATCCGGATCGGGACGCGGTGCATGTGCGCGCGGCCGATGAGGCTTACGCGCTGGGTGGTGACACCCCGGCGGCCAGTTATCTGGACATGGCCAAGGTGTTGGCCGCGGCGGCGGAGTCGGGTGCGGACGCGGTGCATCCGGGGTACGGGTTCCTGTCCGAGAACGCGGATTTCGCGCAGGCGGTGCTGGACGCGGGGCTGATCTGGATCGGTCCGCCGCCGCAGGCGATCCGGGATCTGGGGGACAAGGTCGCCGCGCGGCATATCGCGCAGCGGGCGGGTGCTCCGCTGGTGGCCGGCACGCCCGATCCGGTGTCGGGTGCCGATGAGGTGGTGGCGTTCGCGCGGGAGCACGGTCTGCCGATCGCGATCAAGGCGGCGTTCGGTGGCGGTGGCCGGGGTCTGAAGGTGGCCCGGACGCTGGAGGAGGTCCCGGAGCTGTACGACTCCGCGGTGCGGGAGGCGGTCGCGGCGTTCGGCCGGGGTGAGTGCTTCGTGGAGCGCTACCTGGACAAGCCCCGGCATGTGGAGACGCAGTGTCTGGCGGACACCCACGGGAATGTGGTGGTGGTCTCCACGCGTGACTGCTCGCTGCAGCGGCGGCATCAGAAGCTGGTGGAAGAGGCGCCGGCGCCGTTCTTGTCGGCGGAGCAGAACGCGGAGCTGTACGCGGCGTCCAAGGCCATCTTGAAGGAGGCCGGGTATGTCGGTGCGGGCACGGTGGAGTTCCTGGTGGGGCTGGACGGGACG
The DNA here is from genome assembly GCF_044327625.1 of Streptomyces sp. NPDC018031. NCBI lineage: Bacteria > Bacillati > Actinomycetota > Actinomycetes > Kitasatosporales > Streptomycetaceae > Streptomyces > Streptomyces sp. NPDC018031. The sequence continues at coordinate 251 of NZ_JBIRFT010000077.1, read as the reverse complement.
ATCTCGTTCCTGGAGGTGAACACCCGGCTTCAGGTGGAGCACCCGGTGACCGAGGAGGTCACGGGGATCGATCTGGTGCGGGAGATGTTCCGGATCGCCGATGGTGAGGCGCTGGGGTACGGCGATCCGGCGGTGCGTGGGCACTCGTTCGAGTTCCGGATCAATGGTGAGGACCCGGGGCGCAACTTCCTGCCGGCGCCGGGGACGGTGACGCGGTTCGCGCCGCCGTCGGGTCCGGGGGTGCGGCTGGA
>NZ_JBIRFT010000076.1:0-1115 GCF_044327625.1 Streptomyces sp. NPDC018031 | reverse complement strand
ACCACCACCAAAGCCCCACCCGACACCACCGCCGCCAAAGACAAACCCGTCACCCCCCTCACCCCCGACCAGCCCCCGCCCAACCCCGGCCCACCCCACGCCCCCGACGCCATCCCCGCCAAACAGCCCCCGGCCGTCACCGACTTCTCCCCAGGCCCCGCCGCCGGCGACAAGGCCCTGGCCGATGCCGACGTCACCGAAGAACAACTGAAGAAGGGCAACGAACCCTCCTTCGACGAGGCACTGGGAGAGAAGAAGAAGGCCGAGCAGCACTCCGCCACCGCCCCCGGTCAAGCACGTGCGGCCGAGACCGCGCAGCTGGCCGACGCCAAGGCCGGCGCGGCCGCTTCCGGCGCGCAGGCCATGGCGGCGCTGACCGCGACCCGGACGGCGGCGGGCAAACAGGTCGACGGGGGGAAGGGAGAGGCGAAGTCCCGGGACGAGCAGAAGCGGGCGCAGGTCACCGCCAGGCTGCAGAAGGTCTTCGACGCCACCAAGAAGGACGTCGAGACCACCCTGACCGGGCTGGACAAGAAGGTCGAGGAGCAGTTCACCGCCGGGGAGAAGACCGCCCGGGACGCCTTCACCGCCGACCACGAGAAGCGGATGAAGGCCTACAAGAAGAAGCGGTACTCCGGCTTCTTCGGCCCGGCCAAATGGGCCAAGGACAAGCTGCTGGGCATGCCCGCGGAGGCCAACCAGCTGTATCAGGAGTCCCGGAAGCTGTATGTGGCGAAGATGCAGGGGGTCATCTCCTCCGTCGCCGACACCATCGGTGCCGAACTGGGCCGGGCCAAGGCCCGCATCGCCCAGGGGCGTGCCGACCTCAGGGCCGAGGTCGACAAACTCCCCGCCGACCTCAAGCAGTTCGGCCAGGAAGCCGCCCAGGACTTCACCGCGAAGTTCGAAGAGCTCCAGACCCAGGTCGAGGACAAGTCCCAGCAGCTGGTCACCGACCTGGCGCAGAAGTACACCCAGGCCCTCAACGCCGTCGACGAGGAGATCAAGAAACTCCAGGAAGCCAACAAGGGCCTGGTGGACAAGGCCGTCGACGCGGTCGTCGGGGTCATCAAGACCATCATCGAGCTGAAGAACATGCTCATGGGCGTCCTGGC
>NZ_JBIRFT010000075.1:0-1146 GCF_044327625.1 Streptomyces sp. NPDC018031 | reverse complement strand
GGGTGTGGGGGCTGCTGGGGGTGCCGGTGGTGGTGTGGGGTCGGGGACGGTGTTGATCACGGGTGGGACCGGGACGCTGGGTTCGCGTGTCGCGGTGCATCTGGCGGGGCGGGGTGCCCGGCACCTGCTGCTGGTCAGCCGCCGCGGGAGTGATGCCCCGGGCGCGGGTGAGTTGCAGGACCGGTTGGAGCGGCTGGGCGCGCAGGTCACGATCGCCGCGTGTGACACCGCTGACTACCAGGCCCTGGCCGATGTGCTGGACACGATTCCCGCGGCGCTTCCGCTGACCGCGGTGATCCATACCGCCGGCACCGTCGATGACGGGGTCCTGACCGCGCTGACACCCCAGCGGCTGGACAGTGTCCTCAGAGCGAAGGTCGACGCCGCGGTCAACCTGCACCACCTCACCGCGCACCTGCCACTGACCCGTTTCACTCTCTTCTCCTCGTCCTCGGGCGTCTTCGGCGCCCCGGGACAGGCCAACTACGCCGCCGCCAACACCTTCCTCGACGCCCTCGCCCATCACCGCCACCACCACCGGCAGCCCGCCCAGGCCCTGGCCTGGGGACTATGGGAATCCACCAGCACCATCACCAGCCACCTGGACGACACCGACCGCCGCCGCCTGCAACGCAGCGGGATCAACGCGCTCACCGACGACCAGGCCCTCACCCTGCTGGACACCACCCACACCCACCACCACGCCCCCCTCCTCATCCCCATCCACCTCAACCCCGCAGCCCTGAACCGCCAAGCCACCCAAGGCACCCTCCACCCCCTCCTGACCCACCTCACCCCCACCCCCCACAGCACCAGCACCAGCACCAGCACAGGCCTCCCGGCAACAGCCGCGACAGGAGCCGGAGCCGGGGCCGGAGTCGGCTCCGGGTCGGGGGCCGGTGCCGGTGGGGCCGGTGGTGGATTGGGGGAGGAATTGGCCGGGCTGGGTGAGGCGGAGTGCCTGGCCCGGCTGGTGGAGATCGTGCGGGTGCATGCCGCGGCCGTGCTGGGACACTCCCGCCCGGGCACGATCGCCGGTGACCGGCCTTTCAACGGTCAGGGATTCGACTCCCTGACCGCGGTCGAACTACGCAACCGGCTGACCGCGGTCACCAACCTCGCGCTGCCCGCGACCGCGCTGTTCGA
>NZ_JBIRFT010000074.1:0-1148 GCF_044327625.1 Streptomyces sp. NPDC018031 | reverse complement strand
GTGGGATGATCTTGGTTCGTGGCGCGTGGAGATCTGACGGACGAGCAATGGGTCGTGCTGGAGCCTGTGTTGCCGAAGGGCAATAAGCCCGGTCGGCCGCCGGTGTGGACCCGGCGGCAGCTGATCGACGGCATACGGTTCCGGGTTCGAACGGGTATCCCGTGGCGGGACGTGCCCGAGGAGTACGGGCCGTGGGGCCGGGTGTACGACCTGTTCCGTCGCTGGCAGCGCAACGGCACCTGGCAGCGCATCTTCACCCAGCTCCAGGCCCGGGCCGATGCGCAGGACCTGATCACCTGGAACCTCAACGTCGACTCCACCGTCTGCCGGGCCCACCAGCACGCCGCCGGAGCGCGGAAAAGGGGGATCTGCAGAAGGAGCCGCCCGGCGGCGTCGCCACCGAGCTCGACGACCACGGCCTCGGGCGCTCGCGCGGCGGCCTGACCACCAAGCTGCACCTGGCCGTCGAGCAGGGGCAGAAGCCGATGTCCATCGTGATCACCGCCGGGCAGCGCGGGGACTCCCCCCAGTTCGAGGCCGTCCTGGGCCGCATCAGGGTGCCCCGGCTGGGGCCCGGCAGACCGCGCACCCGGCCGCGGCGGGTGCGCGCTGATAAGGCGTACGCCTCCCGCAGGAACCGCGCCTACCTGCGCCGACGTGGCATCCGCTGCACCATCCCGGACAAGACCGACCAAGCCCGCCACCGCAAGAAGCGCGGCTCGCACGGTGGCCGTCCGCCGAAGTTCGACCCGGAGGACTACAAGGCCCGGCACGCGGTCGAGTGCGGCATCAACCGCCTCAAAAGGCACCGAGCCGTGGCCACGAGGTACGACAAGCTCGCGGTCCGCTACGAGGCGACCGTCCTCGTCGCGGCCATCAACGAGTGGCTGTGACCAAGCGGCTCAAGACGGGGAGCACGCCTCGTAGGTCGCCGCCGTCCACCGTGACGGTCGCCGCCGCCCGCGCGCCTGCTGAGGCATTGAACGCCACGCTCAGCCCGACGGAAGCGAACAAGGGCAGGTCGGAGCGGCTGTCTCCGACGGCCGCGCACGAGCGTGGATCCAACCCCAACTCCCGGGCCAGCGCGAGGGCGCATTTTCGTTTGTCGTACTCGTCAAAATGACGGGCGACCCGGCCCGTGAACCGGC
>NZ_JBIRFT010000073.1:0-1220 GCF_044327625.1 Streptomyces sp. NPDC018031 | reverse complement strand
TCAGAACTCCCTACGTTTTTCCTCGGGACTGGGCGAGCCCTTCGTATGGTTGGCCCACCCAGGGGGCCCGGGTGTGGCTTTCAGAACTCTGCCGACCGTGGCTGCTGACGATTGGCCGCCCGGGCCCCCACGACGACTCGGCTGCTCATTAGAAATTGCGGCACTGATCGCTCAGTAGGGACTTGCCAGCGAGGTCGTCCGTGGTACCTGTACGCAAGCGACCCGTGGAGAACCGTGTGACAGAGATCTGGGCCGGGATCGACGCCGGAAAGACCCATCACCACTGCGTGGTGATCGACGACACCGGCAAGCGGCTCCTGTCGCGGCGTGTGGCCAACGACGAGACCGAACTGCTTCAGCTCTTGGCCGACGTCCTCGCCCTGGGCGAGGTGACCGCGTGGGGAATCGACCTCGCCGACGGTGGCGCCGCCCTCGCGATCGCGATCCTGCTCAACCACGGCCAGCCCTTGCTCTACATCCCCGGACGGACCGTCAACCGCGCCTCGGAGGGCTACCGGGGCGACGGCAAGACCGACGCCAAGGATGCGGCAGTCATCGCCGACCAGGCCCGCATACGCCGCGACCTGATGCCCCTGCGGTCGGGCGACGAACTGGTCACCGAACTGAAGGTCCTCACCGCCCACCGCCGCGACCTGGTGGATGACCGCACCAGGACCGTCAACCGGCTCCGCGGCCACCTGACCGGGATCTTCCCCGGCCTGGAGCGCGAACTCGACCTCGGCAACACCGGCCCACTGGTGCTGCTGGCGGGCTACCAGACCCCGGCCGCCATGCGCCGCACTGGCGTCAAGCGGCTGACCACCTGGCTGCGGAACCGCAAGGTCCGCGCAGCCGACCAGCTCGCCGCCAAAGCCGTTGAGGCCGCTGAAGGCCAGCAGACCAGCGTCCCGGGAGAGAAGGTCACCGCCCTGGTGGTGCAATCTCTCGCTCGGGAGGTGATGGGCCTCAACGAGAAGGTCGCCGAGACCGACAAACTCATCGAGGGTCGGTTTCGCGAACACCAGCACGCCGAAGCGATCGCCAGCCTGCCGGGCATCGGCCCCCTGCTCGGCGCCGAATTCATCGCCGCAACCGGCGGAGACATGGACGCCTTCGCCAGCGCCGACCGGCTGGCCGGGTTCGCCGGCGTCGCCCCCGCGCCCCGCGACTCCGGCAAGATCAGCGGCAACCTGCATCGGCCCCAGCGATACAGCCGGCGC
>NZ_JBIRFT010000072.1:0-1221 GCF_044327625.1 Streptomyces sp. NPDC018031 | reverse complement strand
GACCCCCAACAACGCCTCCTCCTCGAAACCGCCTGGGAAGCCACCGAACACGCCGGCATCGACCCCACCACCCTCACCGGAACCCAAACCGGCGTATTCGCCGGGGTGGTGTACCACGACTACGCCTCGAGGCTTCACACCGTTCCGGAGAACGTCGAAGGGTATGTGGGGTACGGCAGTGCCGGGAGTGTGGCTTCCGGACGTGTTGCCTACTCGTTCGGCTTCGAGGGGCCTGCGGTGACGGTGGACACCGCGTGTTCGTCCTCACTGGTCGCTGTCCATCTCGCATGCCAGTCACTGCGCACCGGCGAATCCACCCTCGCCCTGGCCGGCGGCGTCACCGTCATGGCCACCCCCTTCGGCTTCGTGGAGTTCAGCCGGCAGCGGGCCCTGTCCCCCGACGGCCGATGCAAAGCCTTCGCCGACAGCGCGGACGGCACCGGCTGGGCCGAAGGCGCCGGCATGCTCCTCCTGGAACCCCTCTCCCAAGCACAGCGCAACGGCCACCCCGTCCTGGCCGTCATCCGCGGCTCCGCCGTCAACCAGGACGGCGCCAGCAACGGACTCACCGCCCCCAACGGCCCCGCCCAGCAACGCGTCATCCACCAAGCCCTCACCAACGCCCGCCTCACCCCCGCCGACATCGACGCCGTCGAAGCACACGGCACCGGCACCACCCTCGGCGACCCCATCGAAGCCCAAGCCCTCCTCGCCACCTACGGCCAAAACCGCCCCGACGACCAACCCCTCTGGCTCGGCTCACTCAAATCCAACATCGGCCACACCCAAGCCGCCGCAGGCGTCGGCGGCGTCATCAAAATGGTGATGGCGCTCCGGCATGAAGTCCTGCCGCACACACTGCACGTTGACGCCCCTACCTCCCACGTCGACTGGGAATCGGGGAACGTCCGACTGCTCACCGAACCGCGCCCGTGGGCCGCGAACGGTCACCCCCGACGAGCGGGCGTCTCCTCGTTCGGGGTCAGTGGAACCAACGCCCACCTCATCCTCGAACAGCCACCAACCACCACGCCCGCGCCGGACGTCACACCCGAGCCGGACGAGCCCGCCGAGCCCCTGCTCAGCTCGGCACCCCTGCCCTTCCTGGTCTCGGCCCGTACCGCCACCGCTCTCCGCGACCAGGCCCTGCGCCTCCGTACGCACCTGCAACACCACCCCGACCTCGAACCGGCCCGCATCGCCCACGCCCTCGCCACCACC
>NZ_JBIRFT010000071.1:0-1255 GCF_044327625.1 Streptomyces sp. NPDC018031 | reverse complement strand
CCACATGATCGGATGAGAACACCGACCAAGGATGTCACCGCCACGCGAGACACCAGATCGGGGGGGCGCCCCGCGTACTTCCGATACACGCCCTAGGGCTGGGCGTCGTTGTCGCCGGCCCGCTGGCTTCGTCGATTGGCGGGCCGGTTTCGAGAAAGCATCAAGCACCGAAGGCCGCAGCCTCGGCTTGAGCCTGCGCCAGCGCCGCCTGATACTTGTCTGGGTCGGCCAGAGCCAGCCGCTCGCAAATATTGATCCGGCACCCCATGGCCCCTGCTGCTTCGGCGATGTCCCCAGCTTGTCTAAGTGCGTACGCCTGGTTGTAGAGCGCGCCGGTTAGTTTGGGCCATTCCCAGTACTGGTTGGGAGTGAAGGCGGCCAGCTGGTTGTAGTTGACTGGTTCGGTGGAACCGGGCGACCTTAGGCCGGCGAGTACCTCATAGACCTCCACTCCCTGCTGGGCAAAGGTTTTCGCAGATTCTGCGTGCAGACCCGGGCGGAAGTAGTGCAACAGCTCAAATAGAGCCTGAGCCAGGGACGGGCGGTGTTGCTCCGGGTCTTTCTGAACCAGGCGTTCGAAGGCGCGGACCTGCTTGACCGTCCATGAAGCCGCAGCCGCATAATCTCCGGCCTCGTGGGCCACTCTCCAAGCCTGGTTGTAGAGCGCGCCGGTTAGTTTGGGCCATTCCCAGTACTGGTTGGGAGTGAAGGCGGCCAGCTGGTTGTAGTTGACTGGTTCGGTGGAACCGGGCGACCTTAGGCCGGCGAGTACCTCATAGACCTCCACTCCCTGCTGGGCAAAGGTTTTCGCAGATTCTGCGTCCAGGCCCGGGCGGAAGTAGTGCAACAGCTCAAATAGAGCCTGGGCCAGGGACGGGCGGTGTTGCTCCGGGCCGACCTGAGTGAGACGCTCCAGAACACGAACTCGTTGAACCTGGGCTGCTGAGGCACCAGCAGGGTCACGTAGCTGAGAGTAGGCTGAGGCAAGGTTCCCGAGGACCGCGGCCACACCGACCCAATGATCATTGGGAATGAATTCGGCAAGCTGGTCGTAGTCCACCGGACCGGTCGAATCAGCTGCACGTATTCCCGCACGTTCCTCAGATTCTCTGAGGAACCGCAGCCCAAGCGCCAGCGATGCAGGCCCGTGTACGCCGGACCGGTGGAACAGTTCGTGGATGAGCTGGTCGTCACCGACGTACGCGACATGCTGAACGTTCTCCGGTGTGGTGTACCAGCTCGTCGGACTCGTACC
>NZ_JBIRFT010000070.1:0-1748 GCF_044327625.1 Streptomyces sp. NPDC018031 | reverse complement strand
AATGGGTCACCGGACCCGACATGGACGCCACCTACTGGTACGACAACCTCCGCCACCCCGTCCGCTTCACCCAAGCCATCCACACCCTCACCACCCAAGGCCACCACACCTACATCGAGACCAGCCCCCACCCCGTCCTCACCCACACCATCGACACCACCACCGACCACCCCACCCCCAACCACCACCCCACCGGTGACCACCCCAACGGCGACCGCAAGAACACCGACCACCAAGGCAGCAGCACCACCACCGCCGTCACCACCATCGGCACCCTCCGACGCGACGAGAGCGGACCCCACCAGTTCCTCACCGCCCTCGCCCACGCCCACGCCCACGGCCTCCCCATCACCTGGCACCACCTCACCCCACCCCCCACCGCCCACACCCCCACCCCACTCCCCACCTACCCCTTCCAACGCCGGCACTACTGGCTGGACGCCACCCCGGCACGGTTCGACCTGGCGGCGAACGGTCTGGAGACCGCGGGACATCCGCTGCTCGGTGCGGCGGTGCCGCTCGCGGGTCGGGACGGGCAGGTCTTCGCCGGGCGCATCGCCCTCTCCACCCACCCCTGGCTCGCCGACCACACCGTCATGGACACGGTCCTGCTGCCCGGAACCGCCTTCGTGGACCTGGCTCTCCATGCGGGCCGCGAGGCCGGTACGCCCCACCTGGAGGAACTCACGCTGCATGCGCCGCTCGTCGTGCCGGAGCGGGGCGGAGTGCAGATCCAGCTGAGCCTCGAACCCGTGGTGGAGGAGAACGGCGACGAGGGGGCCGCACGACGGTCGCTCAGTGTGTACGCGCGCCTCGACTCCGCCCCCGGCAGCGGGTCCCTTGACGAGAGGCCGGGGTGGGTCTGCCATGCGACCGGCACCCTCGCTGCCACCCGCGTCACCGTCCCGTCCGGAAGTGCGGCCGTCTGGCCGCCGCCGGGGGCGGAAGCGGTCGATCTGAGCGGACACTACTCGGCGCTGGCGGACCTGGGGTTCGGCTACGGTCCGGTGTTCCGGGGGCTGCGGGCCGCGTGGCGGAGGGGCGAGGAGGTCTTCGCCGAGATCACGCTGCCCGAGGAAGACGCGCCGCCGTTCGAGGGGTTCGTCCTCCATCCTGCTCTGCTGGACGCCGCTCTGCACGCCATTCCGCTCGCGGCGCGACCGGACGGGGACCCGGCGGAGGAGCGCAGCCGGCTGCCGTTCTCCTGGCAGCGCGTCGAGGTGTACCGCACGGGTGTGCGGCCGTTGCGGGTGCGGATCGCCGCCGCCGGGCCGGATGCGGTCGCCGTCACCGTGCGGGACGGCTCTGGGGACCTGGTGGCCGAAGTCGGCGGACTGGTGACCAGGCCGCTCAGTCCGGAGCAGGTGGTGGCCGCCCGATCGACGGGCAGCGCGGCTGAGCACCTCTACGCGTTGGAGTGGGTGCCGGAGGTCACGGCGGCCACGGGGACCGACCTGCCTTCCGGCTCCTGGGCGGTGGTCGAGGGTGATCCGTCGGGGGTGGCGGATGCGCTCGCCGCCGCCGGTGCGTCCGTCGACTCGCATGCGGACCTGCCGGCCCTGATCGCGGCTTTGGACGCCGGGGAGGCCGCGCCCGGCAGGGTGGTCCTCACCGTCCACGACTGGCAGACCACACCGGACCCCGAGCCCCGCACACCGGCCCAGGAGACCGCACACCAGGCCCGGGCAGTGACCAGCCGCCTCCTCGGCTGGCTGCAGACATGGCTGACCGAGCCACGCCTGACCGAC
>NZ_JBIRFT010000069.1:0-1906 GCF_044327625.1 Streptomyces sp. NPDC018031 | reverse complement strand
GCCGGGCGGGACCGGGACGAGGGTGCGGGCGTCGGCGACGGCGACCGGGCCGAAGGCGCCCTCGAACAGGCCCATGACACGGTCGCCGGGCGCCATCGACGTCACATCGGCAGCCACTTCCAGCACCACCCCCGCGCCCTCGCCGCCCAGGCCGCGCCGGTCCGGTACGACGCCGAGGGTCACCATCACATCGCGGAAGTTGATCCCCGCGGCGCGCACCGCGATCCGCACCTGACCGGCTGACAGCGGCTCCAGGACGTGCGGGGTCTCCTCCGGCACCAGGCCGTCCACGGTGCCCCCGCCGTCCTGGGCGACCACCAGCTGCCAGGCGGGGGCGCCGACCGGCAGCGCGATCCCGGCCGTCGGGTCCACCGCGGTCAGCCTGGGCACGAGCGCCTGCCCCCCGCGCACCGCGACCTGCCACTCGTCCGCGTCGAGCGCCGCGCCCAGCACCTCCACCACCTCGGGCCCGGCGCCGGCCTCGGGATCGAGGTCGAGCAGGGTGAACCGGCCGGGGTGCTCCGCCTGGGCGCTGCGGACCAGGCCCCAGACGGCCGCCGCGACGGGATCGGCGCCGGACCCCTCGTCCACGGCGGCGGCGTCCCGGGTGACCACCACCAGCCGGGCCTCGGCGAGCCGCGGTTCGGCGAGCCACTGCCGGAGCGCGTCCAGCACCCCTGCCACCGCGTGGGACTCGCCGCCGTCGGCCGCCGGCACACCGGTCAGCACCACCGGCGGCACGGGCGCGCCGTCGTCCAGGGCCGCGACCAGGGCGGTGACGTCCGGGTACCGGGGCAGCGGCGGCGGCCAGGCCGCCCCTGCGTCCCCGAGCACCGCCCACTCCTCCGCCGCCGTGGGGGCCGCTGCCGCCGGTACCGGCAGTGCGGTCCACCGCGTGCGGTAGAGGCCGTCGCCCGGCCGGCCGCGCAGACGCGCGGGGTCGACCGGCCGGGTGGTGAGCGCCTCGGCGGTGAGCACCGGCGCGCCGGTGGTGTCGCTGAGCGCGAGGCGGTAGGCGTGGTCGCCCTGGGCGGTGAGGCGGACCCGGGCGTGGGTGGCACCGGTGGCGTGCAGGGTGATGCCGTGCCAGCTGAAGGGGAGCCGGAACTCGCCGTCCGCGGCGTCCGCGGTGGCGATGAGCGGATGGAGCGCGGCGTCGAGGAGGGCGGGGTGGACGGCGAGGGCGTCGGCGGTGGTGACCGGCAGGGCGATGTCCGCGAGGAGGTCGTCGCCGTGCCGCCAGACGGCCCGCAGTCCCCGGTAGGCGGGCCCGTAGTGGTAGCCGTGCGCGGCGGCCCTGTCGTAGAAGCCGGTGAGGTCGACGGGTTCGGCCCCGGGAGGTGGCCAGGCCGCCTCCGCCTCCGCCGCCGGACGCTCTTCCGCCGGCTGGTCGGTGAGGGTGGCCGTGGCGTGGTGGACCCACTCCGCCGTGCCGGACCGGGGGCGGGTGTAGAGGTGCAGCGTGCGCCGGCCCGTCTGGTCCGCGGGACCGGCGATGGCCTGGAGTGCGCGGGGGCCGTCGGTGTCCAGGACGACGGGGCGGTGGAGCACGAGTTCGCCGATGTGCGGGGTGCCGGTCCGGTCGGCGGCGGTGAGGGCGAGGTCGAGGAGGGCGGTGCCGGGCAGCAGGGTGGTCCCGGCGATGGTGTGTTCGGTGGGCCAGCCCTCGTGGTCGGCGGACGGGACGTGCCCGGTGAGGAGGTGGCCGCCGTCCGCGAGGGGCGCGGTGGCGGTGAGCAGCGGGTGGGTGAGCGGTGCGGAGCCCGGGGCCGCCGGCCCGGTGTGGCCGCCGGTGAGCCAGTAGGACCGGTGCTGGAAGGGGTAGGTGGGGAGGTCGGTGGTGGGGGGTGGGGTGGGGTGGGTGTACCAGGGGCGCCAGTCGAGGGGGGTGGGGGTGTGGGTGTGG
>NZ_JBIRFT010000068.1:0-1918 GCF_044327625.1 Streptomyces sp. NPDC018031 | reverse complement strand
AAGACAGGCCCGCACCAGTCACTACAAACGACGCGGACACATCCCCCGACCTGACCACCAGTCACGGCAAACACCGTGGCAGTACCAGGACGGGTCCCGATCCGACATAGCAGGCATGGCGGAGCAGTGTCTGAATTTCGGTCGGATCAGTGCGCGGCGTCATCGGGGAGCACGATCGCAACGCGGCGAGCGTGCGGGTGCCAGAATCTGCACCTGACCGGGTCCAGACACTCAGGCCGCACGAGAGCGGCGTTTCTTCAGATGCGTGAACGCGTGCTCGCACACCACCTGCTCCGCGGTGAGCAGCCTGTTGACCTGTCTCTGCGTCGCAGCCGCGCGGTGGTCGAGGGGAGGCTCAGGGTCACCGGGCTCGGCCGAGTGAATGACCCGCCCCTGCTTGCGAGCTATCTTTGGCGGTCCCATACTCATAATTGCAATGCTTTCTCGCACCACAGACAGGGAGAGCGCGCTATGCCTATGACGATCAAGCTGCAGGTTGTTGAGATCGTCGGCAATTTTACGTCTGCTGTTCCCGTAATGACCATCACGGGAAGCCTTGCCGGGGCGTCCAATTCTGTCAAGCAGGACATCTTGGAGTTCCCGAGCGGAGGCATCACTGTCCGCAAGGGGGTGCCTGTAAAAGTCTCCGAATTGGTTTCGGAATTCCAGATGACGGAAAGCTTCACGATCGGAACCACGCTCGATCCTCCTTCTATTTCGAGAAAAATACTCTACGGTGGGACTTTGCAGTCCATCGACACTGACGACACTTTCGGTGAGGCGTTCAGGGAGCTGACAAATCTGACAGCACCCACGGTCGGCCTACCGGCGCGCGAGCGGGTCCTTACGTTCATCGGCGGCAATCAATCGATTGCCGTGCACTTCACAGAGGAAACTACCAACGCATTTTGAGCGCCTCACTGCGCCGACCAGGCAACGTCAGCAGGTCGTTGGCGCGCTGCATGATCCGCCGCATCGCCCAGTAGGACAAGGGCCGGTTCACCCCGTGCCGCGTCCGCCGGACCGGCTCGCCCCTCGACGGTGTGCATACCTCGTCGAGGTAGTGGGCCAGCCGTACGAACGCCTGGGGCGAGGCCGGCACCGCCTCCCGCTCTCGGGGCCCTTAGACATCACGTAGATCCGCTGGCTGGCCCAATCCACGCCGCCGCCGAGCTGCTCGTCAAGCGTGGTCCCGGCGGGACAACAGGCGATGTAGTAGGAGGTCTCCTGCGGATGGGCGACGCTGCGGCGGGCGATCACCCCGTGGCGGCGGTCGGGCCGGTGCCACGGCCGCACCTCGACGCGTACCCAGTCGTGGATCCGCAGGCCGTGAGCCCCGCTGCCGCAGGAGCGACGCTTCCGTTTCTGCCGGGCAAGACCGTTGAACAGGTCGTGGACGGGGTGGTCGATCGCCCAGCGGGTGACCACGGTGTCGTGCCGGGTGGTGGGCATGACGTGGAAGACGTCCGCCCGCTCCAGCTCGGACCGCCAGCCCTTGCTGAACCCGTAGGCGGCATCCGCGGTCACCCACCGAAACGGGATCTCGTCCGCGATCGCACGGCGGACCATCGCCTTGGCCATGGCCACCTTGGTCTCGAAGGCGACCTCGTCGCCGATGCCGGCCCGGCGGCACCTTTCCCGGTCATCGGTCCACGAGGTGGGCAGACACAGACGCCGGTCGATCAGCGTCCGCCCACGGTCGGTGGCATAGGCGAGGAAGACGCCGACCTGGCAGTTCTCCGTCCGCCCGGCGGTGCCGGAGTACTGCCGCTGCACCCCTGACGACCGCACCCCCTTCTTCAGGAAACCCGTGTCGTCCACGACCAGGACGGCGTCCCGGTCGCCGAGGTTGTCGACCACGTACCGACGTACGTCGTCGAGCACCTCCTCGGCGTCCCACTCGATCCGGTTCAGCATG
>NZ_JBIRFT010000067.1:0-2118 GCF_044327625.1 Streptomyces sp. NPDC018031 | reverse complement strand
ATCCACGCCGTCAGGAACACCACCGGCACCGACGCCGCACGCTCGAACGACCACCCCTCCGGCACCCGCGCCAGCAACCGCTGATCCGTCACCGCCTGGGGTCCGAAGGCGCGGGGTACGAGGCCCAGCACGCGGTCACCGGGGGCCAGGCCGGTGACGCCCTCGCCGACGGCGAGCACCACGCCGGCCGCCTCGTCGCCGAGGAACGGGGTGGCTTCCCCCGGGTACATGCCCAGGGCGATCAGCGCGTCGCGGAAGTTCATGCCGGCCGCCCGCACCGCGATCCGCACCTGTCCCGGTGCGAGCGGTTCCGCGACCTCGGGCCTGGGAACCAGGGCCAGGTTCTCCAGGGTGCCCGCGGCGGTGAAGTCCAGGTGCCAGGGCCCCTCACCGGGCGGGGTGAGCAGCCCGGCGGACTCGGCGCGCGCCAGACGGGGCACCAGTACCTCACCGTCGCGCAGCCTGACGTGCGGCTCGGCGCCGCTGAGCGCCGCGTCCGGCAGCGCCGCGGGGGCGGTGTCGCGCTCCGCCTCGCCGTGCGCCGGCGCCCCGGCCCCGGTTTCCGCCGGGTCGGTCTCGACCAGCAGGAGGCGGTCCGGGTTCTCCGACTGGGCGGAGCGGACCAGGCCCGCCACGGCGGCGTGGGCGAGCAGCCCGTGCCGGGTCACGAAGGCCAGTCGGCCCGCGCCGAACCGGTCGTCGGCCAGCCATCCGCGCAGCAGCTCCAGTGCGCCGGTGACCGAGGCCCGTACGTCCTCGGAGGGCGGCACCTGCCACACCACCAGGTCCGGTGCGCCGTCGGCGTCGTCGGCGAGGCGGGCCAGCTCCGCCAGGGCGTGCCGCCCGGCCACCGCGCCGGTGATGGTGACGACCCGGCCCGGGTCGGTGGGGTGTGACTCGGCGGGCGCCGGGAGCCACTCGACGCGGAACAGGGAGTCCCGCAGCCCGTCGTCGTGGGCACCGCGCACCTGGTCGGCGGAGACCGGGCGGGTGGCGAGGGTCTCCACCGCGGCGAGCGGGGCACCGGTGGTGTCGGCCAGCTCCACCGTCAGCGCGCCGTCCCCGGCGGGGGTCAGCCGGACCCGGGCGGCCGAGGCCCCGGTGGCGTACAGCTCGGCACCCGACCAGGAGAACGGCAGCCGGAGTCCGGCGCCGGGGTCGTCGACGGTGGCCAGCAGGGCGCCGTGCAGGGCGGAGTCGAGCAGTGCCGGGTGCAGGCCGAACCGGTCCGGCTCGGTGTCGGCGGGCAGCTCGACCTCGGCGTAGGTCACCTCGCCGTGCCGCCAGGCCGCGCGCAGACCCTGGAACGGCGGCCGGTAGCTGGAGCCGATGGTCTCCAGCCAGGGGTAGAGCCCGGCCACGTCCACCGGTTCGGATCCGGGGGGAGGCCACGCGGTCAGGTCGAAGGCGGGGGCGCCGGCCACTGTGAGGGTGCCCGTCGCGTGGCGGATCCACGGTGTGTCGTCCGCCGCGTCCTCGGCGCGGGAGGAGATCCGTACCGGGCGGCCGCCCGCCGGGTCCGGCTCGCCGACCGCGACCTGGATCCGTACGCCGCCGCGTTCGGGCAGGGTCAGCGGGGCCTGGAGGGTGAGTTCGTCGATCCGGCCGCAGCCGACCTCGTCGCCGGCGCGGATGGCGAGTTCCACGAAGGCGGTGCCGGGCAGCAGCACCGTGCCGGCGACCGCGTGTCCGGCCAGCCAGGGATGGCTGGGCAGGGACAGCCGCCCGGTCAGCAGCACGCCGCCGTCCGCCGGTTCGACGGTGGCGCCGAGCAGCGGGTGGCCGGCGTCCCGCTGGCCCAGGGCGGTGGTGTCGCCGGGGCCGGAGGCGGAGGAGAGCCAGTAGCGCTCGTGCCGGAAGGCGTAGGTGGGGAGTTCGACCGTCCGGGCCCGGCCGGTCAGGGCCTCCCAGCGGACGGGTACCCCGCCGGTGTGCAGCCGCCCCACCGCCGCGACCGCGGCCTGGGCCTCGGGGCGGTCCTTGAGCTGGGTGGCGGCGCAGGTGACGGCTGCCGCGTCGTCGTCCAGGCACTCCTGGGCGAGTGCGGTCAGCGTGCCGTCGGCACCGATCTCCAGGAAGAACCCCGCACCCTCGGCGGCCAGGGCCTCCACCGCGTCC
>NZ_JBIRFT010000066.1:0-2378 GCF_044327625.1 Streptomyces sp. NPDC018031 | reverse complement strand
CTCCGCCAACCCGTCCTCTTCACCGAAACCCTCACCACCCTCCTGACCCAAGGCCACCGCCACTTCATCGAAATCAGCCCCCACCCCGTCCTCACCCCCGGCATCCAAGACACCATCGACCACACCAACAACACTGATCCCAACAACACCAACAACACCGGCCACACCGCCACCGTCATCCACACCCTCCGCCGCGACCACGGCACCCCCACCGACCTCGCCCACGCCCTCGCCCACGCCCACACCACCGGCCTCGACATCACCTGGACCCACTGGTACCCCACACCCCCACCCCCCACCACCGACCTCCCCACCTACCCCTTCCAACACGAGCGGTACTGGCTGGGCCTGGACGACGGGCCGGGCGACCTCAGGTCCGCCGGGCTCACCTCGGTGGCCCACCCCCAGCTCGGCGCCGCGGTCGAACTGGCCGGCGGCGGGCTGGTGCTGACCGGCCGGGTCCCGTCCGTCGAGGCCGGCGGGTGGCTCGCCGACCACCTGGTCGCCGGCGTCCCGCTGGTACCGGGCACCGCCCTGGTGGAGTGGGTGCTGCGGGCGGCCGACGAGGCGGGCTGCGGCGGCATCGGGGAACTCGCGCTGCAGATCCCGATGGCGCTCCCCGCGTCCGGCGCGCTACGGGTCCAGATCGTGGTGGACGCCCCCGAGGAGGACGCCCGGCGCGAGGTACGGGTGCACTCCCGGCCCGAGGAGGACGACGGCGCTCCCTGGACGTGCCACGCCACCGGGCATCTGGTCCCGACGGCCCCGGACGTCCCGGACGCGGCACCGGCCGGGGCCTGGCCGCCGCGGGACGCCGAGCCGGTGGACGTGGCCGGCTTCTACCGCCGCGCCGAGGCGATGGGCCATGGCTACGGCCCGGCCTTCCAGGGCATGACCGCCGCCTGGCGGCAGGGCGAGGACCTGCTCGCCGAGGCGATGCTGCCCGAGGCGGCGCACGAGGGGGCCGACGGGTTCGGTGTCCACCCCGCGCTGCTCGACGCGGCCCTGCACCCGGTGGCGCTGGACCGCCGGGAGGACGACGGTCAGCTGTGGCTGCCGTTCGCCTGGCGCGGCGTGTCGCTGTCGGCCACCGGTGCCCGCGCGGTCCGGGTCCGTCTGTCCCCGCTGGACCACGGCTTCCGGCTGACCGTGGCCGACGCGGCGGGCAGCCCGGTGTTCGGCGCGGAGTCGGTGGACCTCCGCCCGACCAGCCCGCGGCAGTTGCGCGAGGCGGCGGCGCGGCGGGTGGAAGGGCTGTTCACGGTGGACTGGGTGGCCCTGCCGGCACCGGCCGGGGAGGCAGCGACGCAGCCGGTGGCGCCGGACGCGGCGGCCTGGGCCACGCTGGACGACGGTCCGCTGCCGTTGTCCTCGGCGGAGCACGGGCTGCCCCGCCACGCCGACGTCGACGCCCTGATCGCCGCCAGCGTCGCGGGCCCGGCCGGCCCCGCGACGGTACTCGTCGGCGTCACCACGGCCGATGACGACCAGGAGCCGACGGCCCGCGCGCTGACGATCGCCCGGCGGTGGCTCGCGGAACCGGCGCTCGCCGACACCCGGCTGGTCCTGGTCACCCGGGGCGCGGTGGCGGCCGGGGAGGCCGACGACGGCCCCGGGGCATCCGGCCCCGACCCGGCGGCAGCCGGGGTGTGGGGCCTGCTGCGCAGTGCCCAGGCGGAGAACCCGGGCCGTTTCCTGCTGTGCGACGTCGACGACACCACCGGACCCGGCGATGTGCTCGACGCGGTGACCCGGGCGGTGGCTCTGGACGAGCCGCAGGTGGCGGTGCGCGGAGGACGCGTGCTGGCACCGCGGCTGGAGCGGGCGGCGGTGCCGGAGCTGGCCCCGCCGCCGGGCGAACCGGCGTGGCGGCTCGCGTCCACCGGCACCGCCACCGTCGACAGCGTCTCGGTGGTGCCCTGCCCGGAGGTGCTGGAGCCACTGGCGGCGGGTCAGGTGCGGATCGCGGTGCGCGCCGCGGGGATCAACTTCCGCGATGTGCTGATCGTGCTGGGGATGTACCCGGACGCGGACGGGGTGTTCCGCGGCAGCGAGGGCGCGGGGGTGGTGCTGGAGGTGGCTGCCGACGTGACGTCGGTGGCGCCCGGCGACCGTGTCATGGGCCTGTTCGAGGGCGCCTTCGGCCCGGTCGCCGTCGCCGACGCCCGCACCCTCGTCCCGGTCCCGCCCGGCTGGACCGACCAGCAGGCCGCGGCCGTACCGACGACGTTCCTGACGGCGTGGTACGGGCTGGTCGACCTCGCGGGACTCACCGCGGGCGAACGGGTCCTCATCCACGCCGCCACCGGCGGCGTCGGCACCGCCGCCGTCCAGATCGCCCGCCACCTCGGCGCCGAGATCTACGCCACCGCAAGCCC
>NZ_JBIRFT010000065.1:0-2436 GCF_044327625.1 Streptomyces sp. NPDC018031 | reverse complement strand
CCTCACCCTCCTCGACACCACCCACACCCACCCCCACACCCCCCTCCTCATCCCCATCCACCTCAACCCCACCACCCTCCGCAACCACACCACCACCAACACCCTCCCCCCACTCCTCCGCAAACTGGTCCACCGGCCGCGCCGCGCCGCGACCGGTGCTGTCACGGCCGTGGCCTCGGCGGTCGAGGAACAGCTCGCCGGTCTCACCGGAGCCGAGCGATCGGCGTTCCTGCTCCAGGCCGTACGGACCCACACCGCGGCAGTGCTCGGGCACGGCGGCGCCGACGCCCTGCCGGCCGACCGCTCCTTCAACGACCTGGGCTTCGATTCGCTCACCGCCGTCGAGCTGCGCAACCGTCTGGCCGCGGCCACAGGGCTCCGTCTTCCGGCGACGCTCCTGTTCGACCACCCTTCACCGTCCGCGGTGGCGGAACACCTCGACACCGAACTGCCCGGTGGCCGGAGCCGGGCCGGGGAATCCGTCCGCAAGGCCGTGGTGGCTCCGGACGAGCCGATCGCCGTGGTCGGGATGGCCTGCCGGTATCCCGGTGGGGTGACCTCCCCCGACGAACTGTGGGACCTGGTGGCGGCGGGCGGGGACGCCATCGCGGGGTTCCCGACCGACCGCGGCTGGGACCTGGACACGCTCTACGACCCGGATCCGGACCGGCCCGGCACGTTCTACATCCAGGAGGGCGGTTTCCTCCATGACGCCGCCTCCTTCGACGCCGCGTTCTTCAACCTCTCCCCGCGGGAAGCTCTCGCGATGGATCCGCAGCAACGGCTGCTCCTCGAAACGGCCTGGGAAACCGTGGAACGTGCCGGAATCGACCCCCATGCGCTGAGGGGCACCGAGACCGGGGTGTTCACCGGGATGATGTACCACGACTACGCGGCACGGTTGCAGACGATCCCCGAGAGCCTCGAAGGCTATGTCGGCAACGGCAGCGCAGGCAGTATCGCCTCCGGGCGGGTGGCGTACACCTTCGGTCTGCAAGGCCCCGCGGTGACCGTCGACACCGCGTGCTCGTCGTCACTCGTCGCTCTGCACCTCGCCTGCCAGGCCCTCCGCGCCCAGGAGTGCTCCATGGCCCTGGTGGGCGGTGTGGCGGTGATGTCCACGCCCGGCGTGTTCGTGGAGTTCAGCCGTCAGCGCGGGCTCGCCCCTGACGGGCGGTGCAAGGCGTTCGCCGAGAGCGCGGACGGCACCGGGTGGTCGGAAGGGGCGGGCATGCTGCTCCTGGAACCCCTCGCCCAGGCGCAGCGGAACGGGCACCCCGTCCTGGCGGTGGTGCGCGGCTCGGCCGTCAATCAGGACGGCGCGAGCAACGGGCTGACCGCGCCCAACGGCCCGGCCCAGCAGCGCGTCATCCGCCAGGCCCTCGCCAACGCGGGGCTGGCTCCCGCCGATGTGGACACGGTGGAGGCGCATGGTACCGGGACGACTCTCGGAGATCCCATCGAAGCGCAGGCGTTGCTGGCCACCTACGGACAGGACCGGCCCGACGACCGGCCGCTGTGGCTGGGTTCGCTGAAGTCCAACCTCGGGCACACCCAGGCCGCCGCGGGAGTGGGCGGCATCATCAAGATGGTGATGGCACTCCGCCATGGAGTGCTGCCGCGCACGCTCCACATCGACGCCCCTACGTCGCACGTCGACTGGGAGGCCGGGCAGGTGCGGTTGCTCACCGAGCCTCGCCCCTGGAGTGCCGACGGCCGCCCCCGTCGCGCGGGGGTCTCCTCGTTCGGGGTGAGCGGGACCAATGCGCACGTCATCATCGAGGAGCCGCCGGCCGCCCGCGCGGCCGCGACTGCGGACGAGGCCCCCGAACCCCTACTGCGGTGCGCTACGGTGCCCTGGATCCTGTCCGCCCGCAGTGACGCCGCCGTACGGGACCAGGCGGAGCGGCTGCGCACCCACCTCCTGCGGCACCCGGAGTCGGCGCCGGCGGATGTCGCCGCCGCGCTGGCCACCACCCGCACGACCTTCGACCACCGCGCCGTCGTCCTGGGCAGCAGCCGCGACGAACTCCTCGCCGGCCTGCATGCCCTGCACACCGGAACACCGGCAGCGGGCCAGGTGACCGGCACCGCCGCTTCTCCCGGCAAAGTCGTGTTCGCCTTCCCTGGTCAGGGGTCGCAGTGGGTGGGGATGGCGGGGGATCTGCTGGATGCCTCGCCGGTGTTCGCCTCGCTGATCGAGGCGTGCGCCGAGGCCCTGGCTCCCCATGTGGACTGGTCGCTGGTTGAGGTGTTGCGGGGGGTGGAGGGGGCCGCGTCGCTGGAGCGGGTGGACGTGGTCCAGCCGGTGCTGTTCGCGGTGATGGTGGGCCTGGCCCGAATGTGGCAGGCCGCCGGCGTGCAGCCCGACGCGGTCATCGGACACAGCCAGGGCGAGATCGCCGCCGCCCACATCGCCGGAGCCCTCACCCTGAA
>NZ_JBIRFT010000064.1:0-2525 GCF_044327625.1 Streptomyces sp. NPDC018031 | reverse complement strand
ATCCACGCCGTCAGGAACACCACCGGCACCGACGCCGCACGCTCGAACGACCACCCCTCCGGCACCCGCGCCAGCAACCGCTGATCCGTCACCGCGTAGGGGCCCATGGCGTCCGGCAGCAGGCCGAGGACGCGGTCGCCGGGGGCGAAACGGGTGACGCCGGGCCCGGTCTCCAGGACGACGCCGGCACCTTCGTTGCCGAGCGGCGGGGCGTCGCCCGGGTACATGCCCAGGGCGATCAGCACGTCGCGGAAGTTCAGCCCGGTGGCCCGCACGCCCACCCGCACCTCGCCGTCCGCGAGCGGTCCGCGGCTCTCCGGGTGCGCGGTGAGCGCCAGGTCGTCGAGGGTGCCGGAGCGGCCCTGGACGGTGAGGTGCCAGGCCGCCTCGGCCGGCGGCAGCAGGGTGCCGTCGGTGGCGGCCCGGGCGAGCCGGGGCACCAGGACCTCGTCCCCGCGTACCCGGGTCTGCGGTTCCCCGCAGGCGAGGGCGGCGGCGATGCCGGCCATGGGCAGCGGCAGCGCAGCCGCCGCGTCCGGCCGGCCGGCGGGGTCCTCGACGTCGATCAGCAGGAAGCGGTCCGGGTTCTCCGACTGGGCGGAGCGGACCAGGCCCGCCGCGGCGGCGTGGGCGAGCAGCCCGTGCCGGGTCACCACGGCCAGCCGGGGGCCGGCGAACCGCTCCTCGGCCAGCCACTGGCGCAGCAGCTCCAGGGTGCCGTTCACCGCGGTCCGCACGTCCTCGGTGCCGGGCACCTCGAAGACCACCACGTCGGGGAGTTCGCCGGTGAGTCCCGCCAGGTCGGGGGCGTCCTGCCCGAGGATCGCCACCCGGCCCGGGTCCCGCTGCCCGGTGTCGCCGGGCGCCGGGACCCAGTCGAGGCGGAACAGCGCGTCGCGCACGCCGCCCCGCGCCTCGCGCAGGGCACCGGCCGACACCGGGCGCAGCACCAGCGCGTCGACCGAGGCCACCGGCGCGCCGGTGGTGTCGGCGACGGCCACCGTGACCGCGTCGGGGCCGGAGGGGGTCAGGCGGACGCGCACCGCCGCCGCGCCGCCGGCGTACAGCTCGACTCCGGTCCAGGAGAACGGCAGCACCGGCTGTCCGGTGGTGCGCAGCAGCCCGCCGAGGCCGATGGGGTGCAGTGCCGCGTCGAGGGCGGCCGGGTGCAGACCGAACGCCGCGGCCTCGTCGGCCGCGTCGAGCGCGACCTCGGCGAAGACTTCCTCGCCGCGGCGCCATGCCCGGCGCAGGCCGCGGAAGACCGGGCCGTAGACGGAGCCCGCCTCGGCCAGCCGCGGGTAGAAGCCGGTCAGGTCCACCTCCTCGGCGTCCCGCGGGGGCCAGGAGGTGAGACCCTCGGGGGCGTCGGCCCGGGCCGGGACGAGCCGGCCGGTGGCGTGGCCGGTCCACGGCGCGTCGCTGTCCTGGGCGGCGTCCTCGTACCGGCTGTAGACGCCCACGGTGCGGGCGCCGGTGTCGTCGGGCTCGCCGACCGCGACCTGGATCCGTACGCCGCCGCGCTCGGGCAGCAGCAGCGGGGCCTGGAGGGTGAGTTCGTCGATCCGGCCGCAGCCGACCTCGTCGCCGGCGCGCAGGGCCAGTTCGACGAACGCGGTGCCCGGGAGCAGAACCGCGCCGGCCACCGCGTGGTCGGCCAGCCAGGGGTGGCTGTGCGAGGACAGCCTGCCGGTGAGCACCACACCACCGCCGTCGGCGAGGGTGACGGCGGCGCCGAGCAGCGGGTGGTCCGCGGCGCTCTGGCCCAGGGCCGTGGTGTCGCCGCGGTCCGCGGACGGACGCAGCCAGTAGTGCTCGTGCCGGAAGGCGTAGGTCGGCAGCGGCACGGGGGTGCCCGGGAAGCCGGGGAACACCGCGGTCCAGTCGACGGCGACGCCGCTCACCTGGGCGTGCGCGAGGGCTTCGACGGCGGTGCGGGCCTCGGGGCGGTCCTTGCGCGCGGTGGGCACCAGCACCACCGGACCCGCGTCCGCCAGGCACTCCTGGGCGAGTGCGGTCAGCGTGCCGTCGGCACCGATCTCCAGGAAGAACCCCGCACCCTCGGCGGCCAGGGCCTCCACCGCGTCCAGGAACCGGACCGGCTCCCGCACATGCCGCACCCAGTACTCCGGATCACTCCAGTCACCCCCCACACCACCACCGGACGTCACCACACCCACCGACGCCGGACCGAACCCCAGCCCCGACACCACCTCCCGGAACTCCTCCAGCACCGGCTCCATCAACGGCGAATGGAACGCATGACTCACCCGCAACCGCCGCGTCCGGCACCCACGCGAGGCGAACTCCTCCGCCACGGCGAGCACCGCCTCCTCGCGGCCGGAGAGCACCACCGACGCCGGACCGTTCACCGCCGCGATGGCCACCCCCTCGGTCAGGGCCGCGGCCACGTCCGCCTCGGCGGCGGCGACCGACACCATCGCGCCACCCTCCGGCAGCGCCTGCATCAACCGGCCACGCGCCGCCACCAGACGGCACGCGTCCGCCAACGACAGCACCCCCGC
>NZ_JBIRFT010000063.1:0-2746 GCF_044327625.1 Streptomyces sp. NPDC018031 | reverse complement strand
GCGGCCCCGCCCAGCTGGCCAGGGCGCTGGCCCAGGCGTTCACCGCCGGCCTGCCGGTGGACTGGAAACCCTGGTACGGCATCGAACCCGGCACCACCCCCACCCCACCCGTCCTCGACCTGCCCACCTACCCCTTCCAACACCAGCACTACTGGCTGAAGCCGGGCAGGCCGCTGACCTCCGCACCGCAGGGAACCGCGGCGGAGGAGCGGTTCTGGAGCGCGGTCGAGTCCGGCGATCTCGCCGGGCTCGGCGCCTCGATGCACCTGCCGGAGGAAGCCACCCGGGACGTGCTGGGCCCGGCGCTGCCGGCGCTGGCACGGTGGCGCCGGGGCACCCGGGACCGGGCCCGCGTCGACGCCTGGCGCTATCGGACCGGCTGGTCCACCGTCACCGGCCCCGACCGGGACCGCCGGCTCGACGGCTGCTGGCTGCTGGTGGTACCGGAGAAGCTCCTCGGGGACCCGGCGGTCGAGACCGCCGCCCGGGCCGTCGAAGCCGGCGGGGCGCGCTGCTCGCTCCTCGCTCTGGCGCCGGAGGACCAGACCCGCGACGCACTCGCCGAGCGGCTGCGGCAGTCGGCGGACCGGGCCGGGGTGACCGGCGTCCTCAGCGCGTTGGGCCTCGACGAGTCGGCACACCCGGACCACCCCCTGCTGCCGATGGGACTGGCCGGCACCCTCGCCCTGGTCCAGGCCCTGGACGAGGCGGACGTCGACGGACGTCTGTGGTGCGTGACACGCGGCGGCGTGTCCACCGGCCCGGACGACCCGGTGAGCCCGGTACAGGCCCAGGTGTGGGGCCTGGGACGCGTGGTGGCGCTGGAATACCCGAAACGGTGGGGCGGCCTGGCCGACCTGCCGGCGGAGGCCGGGGAGGGGACCGCCGGCCGGCTGGCCGCGGTGCTCGCCGACGGCACCGAGGACCAGGTGGCGCTCCGGGCGGAGAGCGTGCTGGGACGGCGGCTGCGCGCGGTGCCGCCGGACGGGGACGGGCCCGGACAGGAGTGGCGGATCGACGGGACGGTGGTGGTCACCGGCGGGACCGGCGGAGTGGGAGGCCAGGTCACCCGGTGGGTGGTGGAGCGGGGAGCACGCCATGTGATCGTGGCCGGCCGGCGCGGCAGCGCCGCGCCGGGGGCCGAGGAACTGGTCGCGGAGCTGGCGGCGATGGGCGCCTCGGCCGACGTGGTGGCCTGCGACGTCGCGGACCGGGACGAGGTGGCCGGGCTACTGGCGCGGGTACCGCGGGAGCATCCGCTGCGCGGCGTCTTCCACGCGGCCGGCGTCGGCGACTTCACGCCGGTGAACGACCTCGATCCGGACCGGGTGGCCCAGGTGACGGCCGCCAAGGCGGCCGGCGCGCGGTGGCTCGACGAGCTGACCCGCGACCTGGACCTGTCGGCGTTCGTCCTGTTCTCCTCCGGCGCCGCCAGCTGGGGCAGTGGCCAGCAGGGCGCCTACGCGGCGGCCAACGCCTACCTGGACGCGCTGGCCGAACACCGCCGCGACAGGCACCTGCCCGGGCTGTCGGTGGCGTGGGGGCCGTGGGGCGAGACGGGCATGGCCGCCAACGAGGCGGTGGCCGCCTTCTTCCGCGAGCGCGGCCTCACCGCCATGCGCCCGGAGCTGGCGCTCCGGGCGCTGGGTGACGCCCTGGCCCGCGCGGAGACCGCGCTCACGGTGGCCGACTTCGACTGGCGGCGGTTCGCCGCGACGTTCGCCGGGCGGCGCTCCAGCCGGCTGCTCGCCGAGATCCCCCAGGCCGTCGAGGTGCTGGAACAGGAAGGGGTGACCGAGGACAGCCCGCTGCGCAGGCAACTGGCGGCCGCCGCAGCGGGGCAGCGGCACCAGATACTCACCCGGCACATCCGCGCCCTGGCGGCGGGGGTGCTGGGCCACCCGGATCCGGCCGCGATCTCCGCGACGCAGCCCTTCTTCGAGATGGGCTTCGCTTCGCTGACCGCTGTCGAACTGCGCAACAAGCTCTGCGCCGACGTCGGGATGCCGCTGCCCACCACACTGATCTTCGACTACCCCACGGCGGACGACCTGGCCCGGCACCTCCTCGCGGAGATCTCCGGCACCGAGACGGCCGTGACCGGCACCGCGACGCCGGCCGGGGAGCCGGACGAACCGATCGCGATCGTCGGGATGGCGTGCCGGTTCCCGGGCGGCGTGAGCAGCCCCGAGCAGCTGTGGGACCTGGTGGCCGAGGGCCGGGACGCGGTGTCGGCGTTCCCGACCGACCGCGGCTGGCGACTGGACACGCTGTACGACCCGGACCCCGACCGCCCCGGCACCAGCTATGTGCGGGAGGGGGGCTTCGTCGACGACGCGACCGGCTTCGACGCGGAGTTCTTCGGCATCTCGCCGCGGGAGGCGGTGGGGATGGATCCCCAGCAGCGGCTGCTGCTGGAGACCGCCTGGGAGACGTTCGAGCGCGCCGGCATCGACCATGCCTCGCTGCGCGGCACCGACACCGGCGTCTACGTCGGCGCGACGCTCTTCGACTACCTGTCGATCATCGGGCACTCCAGCGTCGACATGGAGGGCTACACCGGCACCGGCAACCTCGGGTGTGTGGTGACCGGCCGGGTGTCGTACGTGCTGGGGCTGGAAGGCCCGGCGGTGACGGTGGACACCGGGTGTTCGTCCTCGTTGGTGGCGTTGCATTCGGCGGTGCGGGCGTTGCGGGGCGGGGAGTGTTCGCTGGCGTTGGCGGGCGGTGTGACGGTGATGGCGAC
>NZ_JBIRFT010000062.1:0-2785 GCF_044327625.1 Streptomyces sp. NPDC018031 | reverse complement strand
CGCCAACGCCTACTGCGACGCCCTCGCCACCCGCCGCCGGCACGCCGGCCTGCCGGCCACCTCCATCGCCTGGGGACTGTGGGAAGCCACCAGCGATCTGACGGGGCACCTGGCCGGGGCCGATCTGGCCCGGATGAGCCGCACCGGCTTCACTCCGCTGTCCACCCCGATGGGGCTGTCACTGCTGGACGCCGCCCGGCGGCACGGCGGCGCGTCGCTGCTGGCACTCGACCTCGATCGGCGCACGCTCGGCGGTCAGCGGCCCGAGGCCGTGCCCGCCCTGCTGCGCGGCATCGCCGCCAACGGGGCACCGGTCAGGCGCACCGCGGCCGCCGCCCGGTCCACCGACTGGGCCGACCGCCTGGCCGCACTCTCCGCGGCCGAGCGCCACCGCGAGCTGGTGAACCTGGTGCGCACCCACGCCGCGACGGTGCTCGGGCACAGCGACCCGGCGGCGGTCCGGGCGGACAGCTCGTTCAAGGAACTGGGTTTCGACTCGCTGACCGCCGTCGAGCTGCGCAACCGGCTCTCCGCCGCGACCGGCCTGCGGCTGCCCGCCGCGCTGGTCTTCGACTATCCCGACGCGGAGACCATGGCCCGCCACCTCGACAGGCAGCTCGCGCCGACCGACGGGGCCCCCGCGGAGGGCGACCCGCTCACGCCGGCCCTGGCCGACCTGGCCCGGCTGGAGTCCACGTTGCGCGGTCATGACGTGGACGGGAAGGCGCGGGAGACCATCGCGGGCCGGCTCCAGGCCCTGCTGTCCCGGCTGGAGGCCCGGCCGGCCGGCGGGCCGGACATCGACGGCCAGGCCCTGGAGTCCGCGTCGGATGACGAGATGTTCGCGCTCATCGACCAGCAACTTGGTTCGTCGTGATGGGGATGGGGAACTGATGTCGACCACCGAAGAGAAGCTGCGCCAGTACCTCAAGCGGGTCACCCTCGACCTGGGCCAGGCCCGCCAGCGGTTGCGCGAGGTGGAGGAGCGGCAGCAGGAGCCCATCGCCGTCGTCGCCATGGCCTGCCGCTTCCCCGGCGGCATCACCTCACCCGAGGCGCTGTGGGACCTGGTCGCCTCGGGCACCGACGCCATCGGCCCGTTCCCCACCGACCGCGGCTGGGACCTGGAACGCCTCTACCACCCCGACCCCGACCACCCCGGCACCAGCTATGTGCGGCAGGGCGGTTTCGTTCACGACGCCGACCGGTTCGACGCCGGGTTCTTCGGCATCAGCCCCCGCGAGGCCCTCGCCATGGACCCCCAGCAGCGGCTGCTCCTGGAGGTCGCCTGGGAACTGCTGGAACGCGCCCGCATCGACCCGACATCGCTCAAGGGCACCCCCACCGGCGTCTACACCGGCGCGGGCGTGCCCGGTTTCGGCACGCCGCACATCGAGCGGAGCGCCGAAGGCTTCCTGCTGACCGGTAACGCCCTCAGTGTGGTGTCCGGCCGGATCGCGTTCACCCTGGGGCTGGAAGGCCCGGCCGTCACCCTGGACACGGCGTGCTCGTCGTCCCTGGTGGCGATGCACCTGGCGGCCCGGGCGCTGCGGAACGGCGAGTGCGCGCTGGCCCTCGCGGGCGGGGTGACGGTGATGGCCACCCCGAACGTCATCACCGAGTTCTCCCGGCAGCGCGGACTGGCCCCGGACGGCCGGTGCAAGGCGTTCGCCACCTCGGCCGACGGCACCGGCTTCGCCGAGGGTGCCGGGCTGGTGCTGCTGGAACGGCTGTCCGACGCCCGCCGCAACGGACACCAGGTGCTGGCCGTGCTCCGCGGCTCCGCCGTCAACCAGGACGGCGCCAGCAACGGGCTCAGCGCCCCCAACGGCCCGTCCCAGCAGCGGGTGATCCGCCAGGCGCTGGCCGACGCGGGGCTGGCCGCGTCCGAGGTGGACGCGGTCGAGGCGCACGGCACCGGGACCACGCTGGGTGACCCGATCGAGGCCGAGGCACTGCTGGCCACCTACGGACAGGACCGCCCGGCCGACCGCCCCCTCCGACTCGGCTCCATCAAATCCAACATCGGCCACACCCAAGCCGCCGCCGGAGTGGCAGGCGTGATCAAAATGGTCATGGCACTGCGACACGGCACACTCCCCGCAAGCCTGCACATCGACGAACCCACCACCCACGTCGACTGGAACCGCGGCGCGGTACGCCTGCTCACCGAACCAGCCGACTGGCCCACCACCGACCACCCCCGCCGCGCCGGCGTCTCCGCCTTCGGCATCTCCGGCACCAACGCCCACCTCATCCTCGAAGAACCCCCCACCACCAGTGCCACCCCCACCACCCCCACCACCGGTGCCGACACAACAGCCGACACCAACGCCGATGCCAATGCCGAGGCCGATGCCGATGCCGACAGCGGCGTTGGCATCTCCGGGTCCGGGTCCGGGTCCGAATCCGGGTCGGGGTCGGGGGTAGTGGGTGGGGTCGTGCCCTGGATACTGTCCGCTCGCTCAGCGGACGCCCTCGCCGCACAGGCCCGGCAACTCGCGCGTACCCTCACCCCCGATCACCACCCCACCGAAGTGGGCTGGTCACTGGCCACCACCCGCGCCACCTTCGACCACCGCGCGGTGATCACCGCCACCGAACCGGCCCACACCCACGCCGCACTCCACGCCCTGGCCACCGGCACCGACCACCCCCACCTCACCCGCGGCACCACCCAGGACACCCCCCACGGACCCGTCTTCGTCTTCCCCGGGCAAGGCTCGCAATGGCGCGGCATGGGCGTGGCCCTGCTGGACTCCCAACCGGTGTTCGCCGCCCGCAT
>NZ_JBIRFT010000061.1:0-3465 GCF_044327625.1 Streptomyces sp. NPDC018031 | reverse complement strand
AGCAACTCCGCCACCTGACCGCGATCGGAAACGTCACACGCCGCGAAGGTCACCGACGCGCCCAGCGCCTCCAGCTCACCCCGCAACTCCGCCGCACCAGGCATCTGTTCACCGCGGCGGCCCGCCAGCAGCAGATGCCGCACCCCGTGCCCGGCCACCAGATGCCGCGCCACCAGACCACCCAGCACCCCACCGGCACCCGTGACCAGCACCGTGCCCTGCCGGTCCAGCTCCGCCGGAACCGACAACACCACCTTGCCCACATGCCGCGCCTGACTGATGTACCGGAACGCCTCCGCGGCGTGCCGCACGTCCCAGGTGGTCACCGGCAGCAGACTCAGGAGTCCCTTCTCGAAGAGGTCGACGATCTCGGCGAGCATCTCGCCGATCCGCTCCGGACCCGCCTCGGCCAGGTCGAACGCCCGATAGGCCACACCCGGGTAGTCCGCCGCCACCTGCTCCTCGGACCGGATGTCGGTCTTGCCCATCTCCACGAACCGGCCACCACGCGGCAGCAACCGCAACGAAGCGTCCACGAACTCCCCGGCCAGCGAGTCCAGCACCACATCCACCCCGCGCCCACCGGTCACCGAGGCAAACACACCCTCGAAGTCCAGCGACCGCGACGACGCGATCCGCTCCCCCGCCACACCCAGCCCGCGCACCACATCCCACTTCGCCGGACTCGCCGTCGCGAACACCTCCACACCCCACGCCCGCGCCAACTGCACCGCCGCCATCCCCACACCACCGGCGGCCGCGTGCACCAGCAACGACTCCCCCGCACGCACCCCGGCCAGATCCCGCAGCGCGTACATGGCGGTAGCGAAGACCGCCGGTACCGAGGCGGCCTCGGTGAACGACCACCCTTCGGGCATCCGGACCAGGGTGCGGGCGTCGGCGACGTTCAGCGGGGTGAACCCGCCGGTGAGCAGACCCATCACCCGGTCGCCCACGGCCAGCCCGGTCACTCCGGGACCGACCTCCACCACCACACCGGCACCCTCGCCGCCCAGCTCGGCCGCCCCCGGGTACATCCCCAGCGACAGCAGCACATCACGGAAGTTCACCCCGGCCGCACGCACCGCGACCCGGACCTCCCCCGCACCCAGCTCCCGCAGCGCCTCCGGCGACTCCACCGCCGCCAGGCCCTCCAGCGTCCCCGACTCCCCGGCCACCAACCGCCACGGCACCGAACCCGCCACCGGACGGAGGGCGGTGTTCGCCGCCTCCTTGGCGAGCCGGGGCGCCAGCACCTCGCCGGCGCGTATCGCGACCTGGGGTTCCGCGGCGGTGAGCGCGGTGTGCAGGGTCTCGGCGGCCATTTCGGCCGGTATGTGACGTCCGTCCGGGGCCGGTCCGCCGTCCAGGTCGAGCAGGAGGAACCGGCCCGGGTGCTCGGACTGCGCGGAGCGGGTCAGCCCCCACACGGCCGCGGACGCCAGGTCCACGACGTCCTCGGCGGCACCGGTCGCCACCGCTCGCCGGGTCACCAGGACCAGGCGGGAGTGGTCGAACCCGGCGTCGGCCAGCCAGGTCTGCACCGTGTCGAGCGCGCGGTGGGCCGCGGCCCGGGTGGCGTCGGGTACGTCCCCGCCGTCCCCGGCGGCCGGCCCGAAGGGCACCAGGACCAGGTCGGGCCGGGTGCCGTCGGCGGTGGTCCGGCTCAGCTCGGACAGGTCGTCGTACTCGGTGACTTCGGCCCCGGCGGACTTCAGTACGGCGCCCAGGCCGGTCTCGCAGCCGTCGACCAGGGCGACCCGGCCCAGCCCGGTCGCCGTCCCGGTCGTCGCGGCGGGAACGCTCACCCAGTCCACGTGGAACAGCGATTCCGCGCCCGGCCCCTGGGCGGCGTCCTGCGCGGCGGTCAGCTGATCGAGCGAGACCGGGCGGGCGACGAGCGAGTCCGCGGACGCCACCGGGATGCCCGCCGCGTCGGTCACCAGGACCGACACCGCGTCCGGTCCGGCCGCGGCCAGCCGGACCCGCAGCACCGCCGCGCCGGTGGCGTGCAGTGCGACGCCGCTCCACGCGAACGGCAGCCGGACCTGCTCGATGTCACCGAAGACGGTCCCCAGCCCCGCGTGCAACGCCGCGTCCAGCAGCGCCGGATGCAGACCGAACCGGCCCGCCTCCGCCCGCTGCCCCTCCGGCAGCACCACCTCCGCGAACACCTCACCCGCACCACGCCACACCGCACGCAACCCACGGAACACCGGCCCGTACTCCAGACCCGTCCCCGCCAACCGCTCGTAGAACCCGTCCAGATCCACCGCCTCGGCACCCACCGGCGGCCACACCACCAGACCCTCACCCGCATCCCCGGCCCCCACACCGGCATCGGCGAGTACGCCCTTGGCGTGCCGGACCCAGGGGGTGTGCCGGGCGTCGGCCCGCGGGTCGTCGGGCCGCGAGTACACCGTCACCGCACGGCGACCGGTCTCGCCCTCCGGCCCCCCGACGACCAGCTGCAACTGGATGCCGCCCTCTTCGGGCAGGACCACCGGGGCTTCCAGGGTGAGTTCCTCCACCCGGTCGCAACCCACCGCGTCACCGGCCCGCAACGCCAACTCCACGAACGCCGTACCCGGCAGCAGCACCCGCCCCAGCACCGCATGATCCGCCAGCCAGCCATGCGACCGCAGCGACAGACGACCGGTGAACAGATACCCACCCGAATCCGGCAGCGCCACCGCCGCACCCAGCAACGGATGACCGGCCGCACCCAGACCCGCCGACGCCACATCGCCCAGGACGGTGGACGGCTGTACCCAGTACCGCTGGTGCTGGAAGGCGTAGGTGGGCAGCGTGATGTGCCGGACGTCGGTCCCGGCGAAGAGCTGCCGCCAGTCGACCGGGGCGCCGGCCACGTGCGCCTCGGCGAGCGAGGTGCGGAACCGGTCCAGCCCGCCTTCGTCGCGGCGGAGGGAGCCGACCGCCGCCGCCTCCACCCCCGCGTCCTCGGCGGTCTGCTGAATGCCCATGGTCAGCACCGGATGGGCACTGGCCTCGACGAACATCTGATGCCCCTCGGCGAGGAGGAGCCGGACCGTCTCGTCAAAGCGGACGGTCTGCCGCAGGTTGCGGTACCAGTACCCCGCGTCCATGACGGAGGTGTCGATCACCTCGGCGGTCACCGTGGAGTAGAACGGAACATCCGACGACCGGGGAGCGATCCCGGCGAGCGCGCCGGTCACCTCCTCCTCGATCCGCTCCACATGTGCCGAGTGCGAGGCGTAGTCCACCGGCACCCGCCGCGCCCGCACACCCTCGCCCTCACACTCGACGAGCAGCTCCTCCAGCGCCTCCGGATCACCGGACACCACCACCGACGACGGCCCGTTCACCGCCGCCACCGACAGCCGGTCACCCCATCGCGCCAACCGGGCCTCGGCCTCGTCCCGGCCCACGGCCACCGACACCATGCCGCCCAGACCCGACAACGCCAGCAACGCCCGGCTCCGC
>NZ_JBIRFT010000060.1:0-3530 GCF_044327625.1 Streptomyces sp. NPDC018031 | reverse complement strand
GCGCGGATGTGGTGCTGAACTCCCTGGCCGGGGAGTTCGTGGACGCGTCGCTGGACCTGCTGCCGCGCGGCGGCCGGTTCCTGGAGATGGGCAAGACCGACATCCGCGACCCGGAGCAGGTCGCCGACCGCCACCCCGGCGTCCGGTACACCGCCTTCGACCTCATCACCAGCGGCCCGGACCGGATCGGCGCCATGCTGACCGAGGTCGTGGACCTGCTGGCGCGCGGCGAGCTGACCCCGCTGCCGGTCCGGACCTGGGACGTACGGCGCGCCCCGGAGGCGTTCCGGTACGTCAGCCAGGCCCGGCACACCGGCAAGGTGGTGCTCACCGTGCCGGGCGGCTGGGACAGCCGCGGCACGGTGCTCGTCACCGGCGCCACCGGCACCCTCGGCGGGCTCGTCGCCCGCCACCTCGCCGCCGAGCACGGCGTCCGCCACCTGCTGCTGACCAGCAGGCGCGGCCCGGCCGCCGCCGGCGCCGACGAACTCCTCGCCGAGCTGCGCAAGTCCGGCGCCGAACCGGAACTGGTGGCCTGCGACGCGGCCGACCGGGACGCGCTCGCCGCGACCCTGGCCGCGGTGCCCGCCGACCGGCCGCTGACCGCCGTGGTGCACGTCGCCGGCGTGGTCGACGACGGAGTCATCGGCTCCCTCACGGCCGAGCAGGTGGAACGGGTGCTGCGGCCCAAGGTCGACGCGGCACGCAACCTGGACGAGCTGACGGCCGGCCTGGACCTGACCGCGTTCGTGCTGTTCTCCTCCATGGGCGGCGTGCTCGGCGGCGCCGGTCAGGGCAACTACGCGGCCGCCAACTCCTACCTCGACGCCCTCGCCGTGCGGCGCAGGCAGCGCGGCCTGCCCGCCACGTCCCTCGCCTGGGGCCTGTGGGAGGAGGCCAGCGGCATGACCGGCAAGCTCGGAGCCGAGGACCTGGCCCGCGTCAACCGCTCCGGCGTCCAGGCCCTCAGCTCCGAGCAGGGGCTCGCGCTGTTCGACGCCGCGCTCGCCGCCGACGAGGCGGTGCTGCTGCCCGCCCGCTTCAACCTGGGCATGTGGCGCAACCGGGCCGCGACCGAGGAGGTACCGGCACTGCTGCGGGCCCTGGTCCGCGCCCCGCAGCGGCGCACCGCCGGCTCGGCCCCGGACGCGTCCGGCGCCGCGGCCCTCGCCCAGCGGTTGGCCGGTGCCTCGCGCACCGAGCGGGAACGCGTCCTGCTGGAGCTGGTCCGCACCCAGGCCGCTGCCGTCCTCGGCCACACCACGGCCCAGGGCGTGGAGCCCGAACGGCCCTTCCGCGACGTGGGATTCGACTCCCTCACCGCGGTGGAGCTGCGCAACCGGATCGGCGCCGCCACCGGGCTGCGCCTCGCGGCGGCCGTCGTCTTCGACCACCCCACCCCCACCGACCTCGCCCGGCACCTGGGGGCGGAACTGGCCACCGGGGACGAGGAACCAGGCGCGGAAGGCGCGACCGAGGACGAGCAGGAAGCGGAGTTCCGGCGCGCGCTGGCCGCCCTGCCCATCTCGACGTTCCGCGACGCGGGCGTCATGGAGACCCTGCTGCGCCTCACCGGCCTCGACGAGGGCACCGCCGACCCGGCCGGTGACGAGCGGAACGACGCCGCCGCCATCGCGGCCATGGACGTCGGCGACCTCGTCCAGCTGGCGCTGCGCAAGAACGAATCCTGAAGCGACCCCGGAGCTGAGTCCGTCATGACCTCTTCATCCTCATCCACCTCCGCCACCTCGACGGAGACCATCGTCGCGGCGCTCCGGGCCTCGGTCACGGAGGCCGAACGGCTGCGGCAGCACAACGAGGAACTCCTCGCCGCCCAGCGCGAACCCATCGCCATCGTCTCCATGGCCTGCCGCTTCCCCGGCGGTGTGGCCTCGCCCGAGGACCTGTGGCAGCTCGTCGCCGACGGGGCCGACGCGCTGTCCCCGCTCCCCTCCGACCGGGGCTGGGACCTGGCCGCGCTCACCGACCCCGACCTGGCCACCCACGGCACCAGCTACGTCAGCGACGGCGGGTTCGTCCACGACGCCACCGAGTTCGACGCGGGCTTCTTCGGCATCTCGCCGCGGGAGGCGCTGGCCATGGACCCGCAGCAGCGGCTGCTGCTGGAGACCTCCTGGGAGGCGCTGGAGCGGGCGGGCATCCGGCCCGGCACGCTCAAGGGCACCCGGACCGGCGTCTACATCGGCGCCGGGTCCCCTGGCTACGGCACCGACCTCGACGAACTCCCCGAAGACGTCCAGGGCTACACCCTCACCGGCACCGCCACCAGCGTCGTGTCCGGCCGGGTCGCCTACACCCTGGGGCTGGAGGGCCCGGCCGTCACCGTCGACACCGCCTGCTCCTCGTCGCTGGTCGCCCTCCACCTCGCCGCCCAGGCCCTGCGCCGCGGCGAGTGCACCCTCGCCCTCGCGGGCGGCGCGACGATCATGTCCAGCCCCGGGGTGTTCCTGGAGTTCAGCCGGCAGCGCGGGCTCGCCCCCGACGGTCGCTGCAAGGCGTTCGCGGCCGGCGCCGACGGCACCGGCTGGGCCGAGGGCGTCGGCGTGCTGCTGGTCGAGCGGCTGTCGGACGCGCTGCGCAACGGGCACCAGGTGCTCGCCGTGATGCGCGGTTCGGCGATCAACCAGGACGGCGCCAGCAACGGCCTCACCGCCCCCAACGGCCCGTCCCAGCGCCGCGTCATCCGCCAGGCGCTGGACGACGCCCGGCTCGCCCCGCACGAGGTGGACACGGTCGAGGCGCACGGCACCGGCACCCGGCTCGGCGACCCCATCGAGGCGGAGGCGCTGCTCGCCACCTACGGCCGGCGCACCCCCGAGCAGACCTCGCACCCGCTGTGGCTGGGCTCCATCAAGTCCAACATCGGCCACGCGCAGGCCGCGGCCGGGGTCGGCGGCGTCATCAAGATGGTGATGGCGCTCCGCGCCGGGGTGCTGCCGAAGACGCTGCACGTGGACGAGCCGTCACCGCACATCGACTGGGCGTCCGGCGCCGTGGAACTGCTCACCGAGGCCCGCGGCTGGCCGGAGACCGGCCGCCCGCGCCGCGGCGCCGTGTCGTCGTTCGGCATGAGCGGCACCAACGCCCACATCATCCTGGAGCAGGCGCCGGAACCGGACACCGAGGAGCCCGGCGCCGACACCACCGGCACGCTGCTGCCGTGGGTGCTCTCCGCCAAGACCCCCGCCGCGCTCCGCGACCAGGCCGCCCGGCTGCGCTCCGCGGTCCGGCTCCGGCCCGCGGCGGGCGCGGCCGACCTGGGCCTCTCCCTCGCCACCCGCCGCACCGCCTTCGAGCACCGCGCGGTGCTCACCGGGCGGGACAAGGACGAGCTGCTGCGGCAGCTGGCGACCCTGGCCGAAGGGGGCGAGTCGGCCCAGGTGATCCGGGGCGCCACCGCCGGCTCCGCGCTGCCCGTGTTCGTGTTCCCGGGTCAGGGGGCGCAGTGGGTGGGGATGGCGCGGGAGTTGATGGCTTCGGTGCCGGTGTTCGCGGAGTCGATGGAGCGG
>NZ_JBIRFT010000059.1:0-3565 GCF_044327625.1 Streptomyces sp. NPDC018031 | reverse complement strand
GGCGGACGGTTCATCGAAATGGGCAAGACCGACATCCGCCACCCCCAACAGATCACCGAAACCCACCCCGGAGTCCACTACCGCGCCTACGACCTCGTTCGCGATGCCGGACCGGACCGGATCGCGCAGATGCTGCACACCCTCGCCGACCTCTTCACCCGCGGAACACTCCAACCACCGCCGGTCCAGGCATGGCCACTGGCCCACGCCCGGCAGGCCCTGCGCCACATGAGCCAGGCCCGACACACCGGCAAACTCGTCCTGGACATACCCCCCGCCCTCGACCCCCACGGCACCGTCCTGATCACCGGCGGCACCGGCACCCTCGGCGCCCTCACCGCCGAACACCTCGTCACCACCTGGCACGTCCGGCACCTGCTCCTACTCAGCCGCCGCGGCCCCGACGCCCCCGGCGCCACCGAACTCGCCGACCGGCTCCGCACCCTCGGCGCCACCGTCCACCTCACCGCCACCGACCTCACCGACCCCCACGCCCTCCATGACACCCTCGCCACCATCGACCCCGACCACCCCCTCACCGGCGTCATCCACACGGCCGGCATCGTCGAGGACGCCGTGCTCACCTCCCAGACCCCGGACGCCCTCCGCCGCGTCTGGGACGCCAAGGCCACCGGCGCGGCCCACCTCCACCAGGCCACCCGGGGCCTGCCGCTGGCGATGTTCGTGATCTTCTCCTCGGCGGCCGGCACCCTCGGCAGCCCCGGACAGGCCAACTACGCCGCCGCCAACGCCTACTGCGACGCCCTCGCCACCCGCCGCCGGCACGCCGGCCTGCCGGCCACCTCCATCGCCTGGGGACTGTGGGAAGCCACCAGCGGCATGACCGGCGGGCTCACCGCACTGGACCACGCGCGGATGCACCGGTCGGGGATGGCCCCGCTGTCCACCGAGCACGCGCTGGCACTGTTCGACGCGGCGCACGGGCTCGGCGCCACGGCGCTGCTCGCCGCCCGGCTCGACGTCGCGACGCTGTCCGCCCAGCCCGCCGGGGCGCTCCCGCCCATGGTCCGCTCGCTGGCCGGCACGGGCACCGGCACCGCGCCTGCCCGGCCGAGCGCGGCGGTGCCGGTGGCCGACCTGTCCGGCCGGCTGGCGTCGATGGGCCCCGGCGAGCAGCGGGCCCTGCTGGTCGAACTCGTCCGGACCCACGCGGCCACCGTGCTGGGGCACACCGACACCGGAACGGTGCCGGTGGACGCACCGTTCAAGGACCTGGGATTCGACTCGCTGACCGCGGTGGAACTGCGGAACCGGCTCACCATGGTGACCGGGCTGCGGCTGTCCGCCACCGCGGTGTTCCGCCACCCGACTCCGGCCGCCATGGCCGAGTACCTCCAGGGCGAGCTGTGCCCGGCGGTGGACGGCGCGGAGCAGCCCGGGCTACGGGAGCTGGAACGGCTGGAGGCGGCGGTGGCCGCCGGGAAGCCGGAGGGCGAGGCGGGCGACCAGCTCGTCAAGCGGCTGCAGAACCTGCTGTGGCGGCTCGGTGACGGTGCCGACGCGGTCGATCACACCGTGGACGGCGAGGCCCTGGAGACGGCGTCGGACGACGAGATGTTCGCCTTCATCGACCAGCAACTGGGGTCGTCCTGACGGGGAGTGACGGAGGAACCATGTCCACCGAAGAGAAGCTGCGCCAGTACCTCAAGCGGGTCACCCTCGACCTGGGCCAGGCCCGCCAGCGGTTGCGCGAGGTGGAGGAACGGCAGCAGGAGCCCATCGCCGTCGTCGCCATGGCCTGCCGCTTCCCCGGCGGCGCCACCTCACCCGAGGCGCTGTGGGACCTGGTCGCCTCGGGCACCGACGCCATCGGCCCGTTCCCCGCCAACCGCGGCTGGGACCTGGACCGCCTCTACCACCCCGACCCCGACCACCCCGGCACCAGCTACATCCGCGAGGGCGGCTTCCTGCACGACGCCGACCGGTTCGACGCCGCGTTCTTCAACATCAATCCCCGCGAGGCCCTCGCCATGGACCCCCAGCAGCGGCTGCTCCTGGAGGTCGCCTGGGAACTACTGGAACGCGCCCGCATCGACCCGACATCGCTCAAGGGCACCCCCACCGGCGTCTATGCGGGGGTGTCGAGCCAGGACTACCTGTCGCGGATCCCCCGGATTCCGGAGGGATTCGAGGGCTACACCGCCACCGGAGGGCTCACCAGCGTGGTCTCCGGCCGGGTTGCCTACACCCTGGGGCTGGAAGGCCCGGCCGTCACCCTGGACACGGCGTGCTCGTCGTCCCTGGTGGCGATCCACCTGGCCACCCGGGCGCTGCGGAACGGCGAGTGCGCGCTGGCCCTGGCCGGCGGCGTGACCGTGTTCACCGCACCCACGGCGTTCGTGGAGTTCTCCAAGCAGCGCGGGTTCGCGCCGGACGCCCGCTGCAAGGCGTTCGCCGCCTCGGCCGACGGTACCGGCTTCGCCGAGGGTGCCGGGCTGGTGCTGCTGGAACGGCTGTCCGACGCCCGCCGCAACGGACACCAGGTGCTGGCCGTGCTCCGCGGCTCCGCCGTCAACCAGGACGGCGCCAGCAACGGACTGGCCGCGCCCAACGACGCCGCACAGGAACGCGTCGTGCGGCAAGCACTGGCCGACGCCCGACTCACCGCCGACCAGGTGGACGCGGTCGAGGCGCACGGCACCGGGACCACGCTGGGTGACCCGATCGAGGCCGAGGCACTGCTGGCCACCTACGGACAGGACCGCCCGGCCGACCGCCCCCTCCGACTCGGCTCCATCAAATCCAACATCGGCCACACCCAAGCCGCCGCCGGAGTGGCAGGCGTGATCAAAATGGTCATGGCGCTGCGACACGGCACACTCCCCGCAAGCCTGCACATCGACGAACCCACCACCCACGTCGACTGGAACCGCGGCGCGGTACGCCTGCTCACCGAACCAGCCGACTGGCCCACCACCGACCACCCCCGCCGCGCCGCCGTCTCCGCCTTCGGCATCTCCGGCACCAACGCCCACCTCATCCTCGAAGAACCCCCCACCACCAGTGCCACCCCCACCACCCCCAACCCCGGTGCCGACACAACAGCCGACACCGACACCGACACCGATGCCGATGCCGATGCCGATGCCGACAGCGGCATTGGCATCTCCGGGTCCGGGTCCGGGTCCGGGTCCGAATCCGGGTCGGGGTCGGGGGTGGTGGGCGGGGTCGTGCCCTGGATACTGTCCGCTCGCTCAGCGGACGCCCTCGCCGCACAGGCCCGGCAACTCGCCCGAACCCTCACCCCCGATCACCACCCCACCGAAGTGGGCTGGTCACTGGCCACCACCCGCGCCACCTTCGACCACCGCGCCGTGATCACCGCCACCGAACCGACCCACACCCACGCCGCACTCCACGCCCTGGCCACCGGCACCGACCACCCCCACCTCACCCGCGGCACCACCCAGGACACCCCACACGGACCCGTCTTCGTCTTCCCCGGGCAAGGCTCGCAATGGCGCGGCATGGGCGTGGCCCTGCTGGACTCCCAACCGGTGTTCGCCGCCCGCATCGCCGAGTGCGAACAAGCCCTGACCCCTTA
>NZ_JBIRFT010000058.1:0-3605 GCF_044327625.1 Streptomyces sp. NPDC018031 | reverse complement strand
CCGCTCCATCGACTCCGCGAACACCGGCACCGAAGCCATCAACTCCCGCGCCATCCCCACCCACTGCGCACCCTGACCCGGGAACACGAACACCGGGTTCCGGGCGTGGTCGGTGGTCTCACCGGTGGTGAGCCGGGGATCGGGCGCGTCCTCGGCGAGGGCGCCGAGCCCGGCGAGCAGGGTGTCCCGGTCGTCGGCGATCACCACGGCACGGTGCTCCAGAGCGGCACGGGTGGTGGCCAGCGACGCCCCGATGTCGCGCGGGTCCAGCGCGGGGCGGGCCGCGGCGAAGTCCCGCAGCCGCTCGGCCTGGGCGCGCAGCGCGGCGGGGTTCCTGCCGGAGACGGTCCAGGCGACGGGGGCCGGGACGGTACCGGACGCGGCGGCCGCAGGCTCCGGGGCGCCGTCCTCGGCGGCCGGCCCGTCCGGTACCGGGCCGGCCTCCTCCAGGATGACGTGGGCGTTGGTGCCGCTCACGCCGAACGACGACACCCCGGCGCGGCGCGGCTGCTCGCCGCGCGGCCAGGGGCGTTCCTCGGTGAGCAGTTCCACGGCGCCGGCCGACCAGTCCACGTGCGGGGTCGGGGCGTCCACGTGCAGCGTGCGCGGCAGCGCCTCCTCACGCAGCGCCATCACCATCTTGATGACGCCGCCGACCCCGGCCGCGGCCTGGGTGTGGCCGATGTTGGACTTCAGCGAGCCGAGCAGCAGGGGCCGCGCGTCGGCGGAGCGCTGGCCGTAGGTGGCCAGCAGGGCGTGCGCCTCGATGGGGTCGCCGAGCCGGGTCCCGGTGCCGTGCGCCTCGACCGCGTCCACGTCGCCGACGCCGAGCCGGGCGTCGGCCAGAGCCGTGCGGATGACGCGCTCCTGGGAGGGGCCGTTGGGCGCGGTGAGGCCGTTGCTGGCCCCGTCCTGGTTGACCGCCGAGCCGCGGACCACGGCCAGCACCCGGTGGCCGTTGCGCAGCGCGTCCGACAGCCGCTCCACCAGCAGCACGCCCGCGCCCTCGGACCAGCCGGTGCCGTCCGCCGCCGCGGCGAAGGACTTGCACCGGCCGTCGGCGGCCAGGCCGCGCTGCCGGCTGAACTCCACGAACAGTTCGGGGGTGGGCATCACGGTCACGCCGCCGGCCAGCGCGAAGGTGCACTCGCCCTTGCGCAGCGCCCGCACCGCGAGGTGGAGGGCGACCAGTGACGAGGAGCAGGCGGTGTCGACCGTGACGGCCGGGCCCTCCAGGCCCAGGGTGTAGGAGACCCGGCCGGAGATGACGCTGGCGGCCTTGCCGGTCATGCCGTAGCCCTCGACGATCTCCGGCGCGGTGCGGCCGAAGGTCCCGTATCCGGGGTGCCCGGCGCCCATGAACACCCCGGCGTGGCTGCCCTTGACGGAGGACGGGTCGATACCGGCCCGCTCCAGCGCCTCCCAGGAGGTCTCCAGGATCAGCCGCTGCTGCGGGTCCATGGCGAGCGCCTCGCGCGGCGAGATGCCGAAGAACTCGGCGTCGAACTCGGCGGCGTCGTGCAGGAAGCCGCCGTCGCGCACATAGCTGGTGCCGGGGGTGGACAGCTCCGGGTCGTACAGGGCACCGGTGTCCCAGCCCCGGTCCTCGGGGAACGGCGTGATCGCCGTGGTACCGCCGGCCGGCCCGTCGGGGTCGCCGGCGGGGTCCGCGGTGGGGTCGCCGGTGGCCGTCCGGCCGGTGACCAGCCGCCACAGGTCCTCGGGCGACCGCACCCCGCCCGGGTAGCGGCACGCCATGCCGACGATGGCGATCGGCTCCTGCTCGCGCTGCTCCAGCTCCGCGATGCGGCGGCGCGCGGTGCGCAGGTCGGTGGTGGCTCGCTTCAGATAATCGCGGAGTTTGTCTTCGTTGTTCACGGGGTCGTCACACCTATCCGAATATCCGAAACGGCTTCAGGGGGTTTCGAGTTCGTTGTCGAGCAGGTCGAAGAGTTCGTCGTCGCTGGCGTCCTGCACGGCGTCGTCGTCCTCGTCGGGCTCGGTGGCGGGCCGGCCGCTCCAGCGGGTGAGGAGCGTGTGCAGCCGTGCGGTGACCTCGCCGCGTACCGTCTCCTGCTCGGCCAGCGCCGCGAGGGCGGCCTCGATCCGGTCGAGTTCGGCGAGCGCGTCCCTGGTGGTCAGGGTGGCGTCGTCGCCGAGCCGGTCGGTCAGGTGGGCGGCCAGCGCGGCGGGCGTGGGGTGGTCGAAGACGACGGCGGCGGACAGCCGCAGCCCGGTCGCGGCGCCGATCCGGTTGCGCAGCTCCACCGCGGTGAGCGAGTCGAAGCCCACGTCGCGGAAGGCCCGTTCCGGCTCGACGGCCTGGGCGGTCGGGTGGCCGAGCACGGTGGCGGCGTGGGTGCGCACCAGGTCCAGGAGCGTCCGTTCACGGGTCGCCCGCGGGGCGCCGGCGATGCTGCGGAGCAGTGCCTCGGCACCGGACGCCTGGTCGGCGGCGTTCGCGGTGGCGCGCCGGGCGGCGGCCCGGACCAGGCCGCGCAGCAGCGGCGGCACCGCCTCTCCGGCGCCCGCCCGGGAGCGCAGCCCGGCCAGGTCGAGGCGGATCGGGACCGCGAGCGCCAGGTCGGCGGCGAGCGCGGCGTCGAACAGCGCGAGGCCGTGCTCGGGCGGCAGCGGCAGCGCCCCGGTACGGCCCACCCGGGCCAGGTCCGCCTGGTCCAGGTGCTCGGTCATGGCGCTCGCCTGGTCCCACAGGCCCCAGGCGAGCGACACGGCGGGCAGCCCGAGGTCCTCCCGCCGGTGCCGGGCGAGGGCGTCCAGGTAGGCGTTGGCGGCGGCGTAGTTGGCCTGGCCGGGGGTGCCGAAGAGGCCGGAGGCGGAGGAGAACAGGACGAACGCGGCGAGGTCGAGCCCGGCCGTCAGTTCGTGCAGGTTGCGTGCCGCGTCGACCTTGGGCCGCAGCACCCGCTCCACCTGCTCGTCGGTGAGCGAGGCGGCCAGCGCGTCGTCGACCACGCCGGCGGCGTGCACCACGGCGGTCAGCGGACGGTCCGCGGGCACCGCGGCGAGCGTCGCGGCGAGCGCGTCCCGGTCGGCCGCGTCGCAGGCGACCACGTCGACGGTGGCGGCGCCCAGCTCGCGCAGTCCGGCGACGAGTTCGTCCGTCCCCTCGGCCGCCGGGCCGCGCCTGCTGGTCAGCAGCAGGTGGCGGACGCCGTGCTCGGCGACGAGGTGGCGGGCGAGGAGCCCGCCGAGAGCGCCGGTGGCACCGGTCAGCAGCACGGTGCCGGGCTCGTCCCAGCGGCGCGGCATGGTCAGGGCGACCTTGCCGATGTGCCGGGCCTGGCTGACGTACCGGAACGCCTCGGGGGCGCGCCGCACGTCCCAGGACCGTACCGGCAGCGGGGTCAGCTCGCCGCGCGCCAGCAGGTCCACGACCTCGGTCAGCATGGCGCCCAGCCGGTCCGGGCCGGCCTCGATGACGTCGAAGGTCTGGTAGTGGACGCCGGGGTGGCCGGCGGCGACCTGCTCCGGGTCGCGGATGTCGGACTTGCCCATCTCCAGGAACCGGCCGCCGCGCGGCAGCAGGTCCAGCGACGCGTCCACGAACTCCCCGGCCAGGGAGTTCAGCACCACATCCGCGC
>NZ_JBIRFT010000057.1:0-3878 GCF_044327625.1 Streptomyces sp. NPDC018031 | reverse complement strand
TCGCCGAAGCCTGGACCGCCGGCGCACGGGTCGACTGGACACCGCTGTTCCCCGGGGCACGCCCGGTGGAACTGCCCACCTACGCCTTCCAGCGCGAGCGCTACTGGCTGGAGGCGACCGGCCCGGACACCGCCGGCGCGGCGGAAGCCCCCCGGGACGAGGTGGAGGCCCGCTTCTGGGAGGCGGTGGAGCGCGAGGACCTCGCAGGACTGGCACGGACCCTCGACCTCGGGGACGAACCCGACGGGCTCCACGCGGTACTGCCCGCCCTCTCCTCCTGGCGGCGGCGGAGCCGCGAACGCTCCCTCGTCGACTCCTGGCGCTACCGCGTCACCTGGCACCCCGTCACCACTCCGGTGGCACCGGTACTCGCCGGCACCTGGCTCGTCGTGCTGCCCGCGGGAGACGCCGCCGACACCTGGCCGCCGCACGGTTCCGGCGGCGCCTGGGCCGACGGCGCGGTACGGGCCATCGAGCGGGCCGGGGCGCGGGTCGTCACCCTCACCGTGAACCCGGCCACCGAGGACCGCGACGCGTTCGCCGCCGCGCTCCGCCGGACGTGCGAAGACCTCACCGACCTCGCCGGGATCCTCTCGCTCGCCGCCGTGGACGAGCGGCCGCTGCCCGGCCGTAGCGCGCTCACCCGCGGCCACGCCGCCACCTTGCGCCTGGTCCAGGCCCTCGGCGACATCGACGCCGAGATACCGCTGTGGTGCGCCACCGAGAACGCGATGCCGACCGACGGCCGGGAGCAGGTGCACACCGCCGCGCAGGCCCAGATCTGGGGCCTCGGCCGGGTCGTCGCCCTGGAACGGCCCCGGCTGTGGGGCGGCCTGATCGACCTGCCGGCGGACGTCGACGAGCGGACCGGGACGCGGCTCGCCGCCGTCCTCACCGGACTCGACGGCGAGGACCAGCTCGCGGTGCGCCCCTCCGGGGTGGTGGCCCGCCGCCTGGTGCGCGCCACCCCCGCCGCCCTCCCCGGCGACACCCCGGACACCCCCACCGCCGGCACCGGTCGGGACGGGCGGGGCTGGACGCCGAGCGGCACCACCCTGGTCACCGGCGGCACCGGCGCGCTGGGCGCGCACGTCGCCCGCTGGCTGGCCGGCGCGGGCGCCGAGCACCTGCTGCTGGTCAGCCGCCGCGGCCCGCAGGCGCCCGGCGCCGCCGAGCTGGAAGCCGAGCTGGCCGCCCTGGGCACCGGTGTGACCATCGCCGCCTGCGACATCTCCGAACGCGACCAACTGGCCACGCTGCTCGCCACGGTGCCCGACGACCGGCCGCTGACCTCCGTGGTGCACACCGCGGCCGTCCTCGACGACGGCATGGTGGACGCGCTCACCGACGACCGGCTGGAGCGGGTACTGCGCGTCAAGGCGCTCGGCGCCGAGAACCTGCACCAGCTGACCAGCGGACTCGACCTGTCGGCGTTCGTGCTGTTCTCCTCCTTCACCGCGGTCCTCGGCACCCCGGGCCTGGGCAACTACGCGCCCGGCAACGCCCACCTGGACGCGCTCGCCGCGGTGCGCCGCGCCCAGGGACTGCCGGCCACTTCCGTCGCCTGGGGCACCTGGGCCGGGTCGGGCATGGCCGAGGGCGAGGTGGGCGACCGGGCACGGCGGCACGGCGTGTTCCCCATGGAGCCCGCCGCGGCCACCACCGCGCTGCGGACCGCCCTCGACCTCGACGAGACCAACGCCGTCGTCATCGACATGCGCTGGGACCGGTTCGCCGTCGTCTTCACCACCGAGCGGCCGAGCCGGCTGCTGGAAGGCGTCCCGGAGGCCCGCGCCGCACTGGACGCCGCGGCCACGGCGGCCGCCGCC
This sequence comes from Streptomyces sp. NPDC018031, assembly GCF_044327625.1. Taxonomy (NCBI): domain Bacteria; kingdom Bacillati; phylum Actinomycetota; class Actinomycetes; order Kitasatosporales; family Streptomycetaceae; genus Streptomyces; species Streptomyces sp. NPDC018031. Next base: position 2,049 of record NZ_JBIRFT010000057.1, on the reverse strand, counting down.
GGCGGTGACGGCACCACCGCGCCCGGCGACCTGGCGGCGCGCATCGCCGCCCTGCCCCGCGCCGACCGCGAACGCGAACTGACCGACCTGGTACGCAGCAACGCCGCGGCCGTCCTCGGCCACGCCACCCCCGCCGCCATCGACGGCGGACGGGCCTTCCGGCACCTCGGCTTCGACTCGCTCACCGCCGTGGAACTGCGCAACCGGCTGATGACCCTCACCGGGCTGAAACTGCCCGCCACCCTCGTCTTCGACTACCCCACCCCGGCCGCGATCGCCGGCCACCTGGCCGCCGAACTGGCCGGCGGGGACACCGACCGGCACACCGCGGTCGACACCCCCGCGCCGGGAGCGTCCGCGACCGCCGACGACCCGATCGTCATCGTCGGCATGGCCTGCCGGTTCCCCGGCGGCGTCGGCTCCCCCGACGAACTGTGGCAACTGGTCGCCGGGGGCCGGGACGCCATCTCGCCGCTGCCCACCGGGCGCGGCTGGGACGTGGACGGCATGTACGACCCCGACCCCGACGCCCCCGGCCGGACCTATGTGCGCGAAGGCGGCTTCCTCCACCAGGCGGCCGACTTCGACGCCGAGTTCTTCGGCATCTCGCCGCGCGAGGCGCTGGCCATGGACCCGCAGCAGCGGCTGCTGCTGGAGACCTCCTGGGAGGCACTGGAGCGGGCGGGCATCGACCCGGCGACGCTGGGTGGCACCCGCACCGGAGTGTTCACCGGGCTCACCCACTACGACTACGGCAGCGGTGCGGCCGAAGGCGTCGAGGGCTACCGGATGACCGGCAACACGGCCAGCGTCGCCTCCGGCCGCATCGCCTACAGCCTCGGGCTGGAGGGCCCGGCCGTCACCCTCGACACCGCCTGCTCCTCCTCCCTGGTCGCCCTGCACCTGGCCGCCCAGGCGCTGCGGAACGGCGAATGCGTCCTGGCGCTCGCCGGCGGCGTGACCGTCATGTCGTCCCCGGCGGCCTTCACCGAGTTCAGCCGCCAGCGCGGACTGTCCACGGACGGCCGCTGCCGCGCCTTCGCCGCCGACGCGGACGGCTTCGGCCTCGCCGAGGGCGTCGGCATGCTCCTCGTCGAGCGGCTGTCCGACGCGCGCCGCAACGGCCACCCGGTGCTCGCCGTGGTCCGCGGCTCGGCGATCAACCAGGACGGCGCCAGCAACGGCCTCACCGCCCCCAACGGCCCCTCCCAGCAGCGGGTCATCCGGCAGGCGCTGGCCAACGCGGGCCTCACCGCGGCCGAGGTGGACGCGGTGGAGGCGCACGGCACCGGCACCACGCTGGGCGACCCGATCGAGGCGCAGGCGCTGCTGGCCACCTACGGCCGGGACCGGGACGCCGATCGGCCGCTGCGGCTCGGCTCGGTGAAGTCCAACATCGGCCACGCCCAGGCCGCCGCGGGCGTCGCCGGCGTCATCAAGATGGTGCAGGCCATGCGGCACGGGCTGCTGCCCCGGACCCTCCATGTGGCCGAGCCCACCCCCCAGGTGGACTGGTCGGCCGGCGCGGTGGAACTGCTCACCGAGGACACCGCGTGGCCGGAGACCGGCGCGCCGCGCCGGGCCGCCGTCTCCTCGTTCGGCCTCAGCGGCACCAACGCGCACGTGGTCCTGGAGCAGGCGCCGGAACTCCCCGCGACCGACGCCGGAACCGACTCCGCCGGCCCGGCCGGCCCGGTCCTGTGGCCGGTGTCCGCGAAGAGCCCGGCCGCGCTGCGGAGCCAGGCGCACCGGCTGCGGGACGCCCTCGCCGCCGACCCCGCGCCCGACCCGGCCGACGTGGCACTCACCCTCGGCACGCAGCGGTCCCGGTTCGACCACCGGGCCGTGGTGCTCGGACAGGACCGCGCCGAACTCCTCGCCGGGCTCACCGCCCTCGCCGAGGACCAGCCGGCCCCCCGGCTGGTCCAGGGCCACGCCACCGCCCCGGACCGGACGGTGTTCGTGTTCCCGGGTCAGGGTGCGCAGTGGGTGGGGATGGCGCGGGAGTTGATGGCTTCGGTGCCGGTGTTCGCGGAGTCGATGGAGCGG
>NZ_JBIRFT010000056.1:0-4036 GCF_044327625.1 Streptomyces sp. NPDC018031 | reverse complement strand
CCGGACACCACACCCGCCGACGACACCCCGTCCGCCAGCTCCGCCAGACCCGCCAGCAACTCCGCACGATCCGCACCCAGCACCACCGCACGCTGGTCCAACCCCGCACGGGAGGCGGCCAGGGCCGCGCCGACGGCGGCCGGGGCCAGGTCGGGGCGGTCCTGGAGGTGGGCCAGCAGCCGTTCGGCCTGGCCGCGCAGGGCTTCGGCGCCGCGTGCCGACAGCGGCCACGGCACCAGCGGCAGCGGCGTCGCGGTCACGGGCGTCCCGGCCTCGGTGTCCTCCCGGGGGGCCTGCTCGATGACCACGTGGGCGTTGGTGCCGCTGACCCCGAAGGAGGACACCGCGGCACGGCGCACCGCGCCGTCGGACGGGTCCCAGGGGCGGGCCTCGGTGAGGAGGGACACCGCTCCGGCGGACCAGTCCACCTCGGGGGTGGGCTCGTCGACGTGCAGGGTCCTGGGCAGCACGCCCTCGCGCATCGCCATGACCATCTTGATGATCCCGGCGACGCCGGCCGCGGCCTGGGTGTGGCCCAGGTTGGACTTGACCGAGCCGAGCCACAGCGGCCGGTCGGCGTCCCGGCCCCGGCCGTAGGTGGCCAGCAGCGCCTGGGCCTCGATCGGGTCGCCGAGCGGGGTGCCGGTGCCGTGCGCCTCCACCGCGTCCACGTCGGCCGTGGTCAGGCCGGCGTTGGCGAGGGCGGCTTCGATGACCCGCTGCTGGGAGGGGCCGTTGGGTGCGGTGAGTCCGTTGCTGGCGCCGTCCTGGTTGACCGCCGAGCCGCGGACCACGGCGAGGACCTGGTGCCCGTTCTTCCGCGCGTCGGAGAGCCGCTCGACCAGCAGCACGCCGACGCCCTCGGCCCAGCCGGTGCCGTCGGCGCCGGCCGCGAACGCCTTGCAGCGACCGTCCGGGGAGAGTCCGCGCTGCCGGCTGAACTCGACGAACACCTCGGCGCTGGGCATCACGGCGACGCCGCCGGCCAGGGCCAGGGTGCACTCGCCGCTGCGCAGGGCCTGTACGGCCATGTGCAGGGCCACCAGCGAGGAGGAGCAGGCGGTGTCCACCGTCACGGCGGGGCCTTCGAAGCCGAAGGTGTACGACACCCGCCCGGACAGCACGCTGGAGGCGTTGCCGGTCATCACATAGCCTTCGGCGCCTTCCGGCAGGTCCCGCAGGCCGGTGATGTATCCGCGGTGGCCCGCGCCGACGAACACGCCGGTCGGGCTGGCCGCGAGGGCGGCGGGCGCGATGCCGGCCCGTTCCAGCGCCTCCCAGGAGGTCTCCAGCATCAGCCGCTGCTGCGGGTCCATGGCCAGCGCCTCGCGCGGCGAGATGCCGAAGAACCCGGCGTCGAACCCGGCGGCGTCGTGCAGGAAGCCGCCCTCCCGGACGTAGGTCTTGCCGGGCGCCTCCGGGTCGGGGTCGTACAGGCCGTCCACGTCCCAGCCCCGGTCGTCGGGGAAGTCGGAGATGGCGTCCCGGCCGTCGGCGATCAGCCGCCACAGCTCCTCGGGGGAGTCGGCACCGCCCGGCATCCGGCAGGCCATGCCGATGATGGCGATCGGCTCGTCGGTGGCGGCGGCCCGTACGGCGGGCCGGGACCCGGCGGCGGAGACGTCGCCCAGCAGGTGTTCGCGCAGCTGCCGGGCGAGGCCCAGCGGGGTGGGGTGGTCGAAGACCAGGGTCGCCGGCAGCCGGAGCCCGGTGGCGGCGTTGAGCCGGTTGCGCAGGTCGACCGCGATCAGGGAGTCCACCCCGAGGTCCTTGAACGCCCGGTCGGGGTCGACGCCCTGCGGGTCGGTGTGGCCGAGGGCGGCGCCCGCGTGGCCGCGGACCAGATCGAGCAGTTCCCGGTCCTGGTCGGCCGTGGAGAGCCCGGTCAGACGCCGCACCAGCTCCGACGCCTCGTCGCCGGTGCGCTCGGCGGTCCCGGCGGCCGGGTTCGCCGCCTCGATGGCGCGGCGGACCTCGGGCACGCCGGTAATCAGCGGGTACGGGCGAACGGCGACGGCGGACGGGGCGATCCTGGCCCAGTCGATGTCCACGACGCCCAGCACGGTGTCGCCGGCTCCGATCGCCCGCTCCAGCGAGGCGACGGCCTGCGCGGGGTCCATCGGCGGCACGCCCTCGGCGCGCAGCCGCTCGCCGACCTCGCCGTCGGCGAGTCCGCCGCCGCCCCAGGACCCCCACATCACCGAGGTGGCGGGCAGTCCCCGGGCGCGGCGGTACTCGGCGAGGGCGTCCAGGTAGGTGTTGGCCGCGGCGTAGTTGGCCTGCCCGATGCTCGGGAAGACGCTGGCGAAGGAGGAGAACAGGACGAACGCCGAGAGGTCGAGGCCCGCCGTCAGTTCGTGCAGGTGGCGGGCGGCCGCCGCCTTGGGGCGGACGACGTCCGCGGCCCGCCGGGCGGTCAGGGTGTCCACGATGGTGTCGTCGAGGACTCCGGCGGCGTGGAACACCGCGGTCAGCGGCCGGTCGGCGGGGATGTCCGCGAGGACGGCGGCGAGGGCTTCCCGGTCGGCCGCGTCGCAGGCGGCGACGGTCACCTCGGCGCCGAGCGCGGTGAGTTCGGCGGTCAGCTCCGCGGCACCGGGAGCCTCGGGGCCCCGGCGGCTGGTGAGCACCAGGTGTGCGGCGCCGCCGCGGGCCAGCCAGCGGGCCACGTGGGCGCCGAGCGCGCCGGTGCCGCCGGTGATGAGAACGGTGCCCGAGGGGCGCCAGGCGGGAGTGGCGGGCCGGTCGTCGGCGGCGCGCACCAGGCGGGCCGCGAACAGGCCGGACGGCCGCACCGCGACCTGGTCCTCGCCGGCCCCGGCCGCACCCGGGGCGAGGGCGGTGGCCAGCGCCCGCTGGGCGCGTTCACCGGCGTCGGCGGGCAGGTCCACCACCCCGCCCCAGCGCTGCGGGTACTCCAGGGCCGCGACCCGGCCCAGGCCCCAGAGGGGGGCGTGTTCGGGGTGGGTGACCGGGTCGGCGTCGGTGGTGGAGACCGCGCCCCGGGTGGCGCACCACAGGGGGGCGTCCAGCGCGATGTCGCTCATCGCCTGGAGGACGGTGAGGGTGCCCACCCAGCCCGAGGTCAGCTCGGGGTGGTCCGGGTGCGGGGTGTCGTCCAGCGCGAGGAGGGAGAGCACGCCGGTGACCGGGAGGCCCGCCGGGCCCCGGTCGGTGCCCTGCTCCCCGGGCCCGCCGTCCAGCACGGCGTCGCCCAGGGCCCGGGCGACCTGCTGCCGGTCGGCCGAGGCGTCGACGGGTACCCGGGTCACCCGGGCACCGGCGCGTTCCAGCGCCCGGGCGGCGGCGGCCGGCCAGGCGTGCGTGCCGGGCTCGGTCCGGGCGGTGTCCTCCGGCCCGTCGGCGGTGCCGGGGACCAGCAGCAGCCAGGTGCCGTGCACGGTGGCGTCGGGAGAGGTGGGCAGTGGCTGCCAGGAGACGCGGTAGCGCCAGGAGTCGAGGACCGAGCGCTCGCGCTGCCGTCGCCGCCAGGCGGACAGGGCGGGCAGCACGGAGGAGAGCGGCTGCTCGCCGTCGACGGCCAGCGCGTCGGTCAGGTCCTGGAGGTCCTCGCGCTCGACGGCCGCCCAGAACCGCTCCTCGTAAGCGTCCCGGGGGGTGTCCCCGGCCGCGCCGGCGGGGGCTCCCGCCTCCAGCCAGTAGCGGCTGCGCTGGAAGGCGTAGGTGGGCAGGTCGGCGTGGCCCGCCCCGGTCAGCAGCGGCGACCAGTCGACGGCGACCCCGCGGACGTACGCCTCGGCGAGTGACCGGACGAACCGGTCGGGGCCGCCCTCGTCCCGGCGCAGCGAGCCGACGGCCGCGACCTCGGGGACACCGGCCCCCTCGGCGGTCTCTCCGACGGCCAGCGCGAGCACCGGGTGGGAGCTGCACTCGATGAACGTCCGGTGGCCCAGTCCGATGAGGTCGGCGACGACCTGGTGGAACTCGACGGTCTGGCGCAGGTTGCGGACCCAGTAGGCGGCGTCCAGCCCGGCGGTGTCGATGAGCGCGCTGTCGACCGTGGAGTAGAACGGCA
>NZ_JBIRFT010000055.1:0-4199 GCF_044327625.1 Streptomyces sp. NPDC018031 | reverse complement strand
AGGTGGGAGCCCAGGGCTCCGGTGCCGCCGGTGATCAGGATGGTGCCGCGGGGGTGCCAGGGGCTGGGTGCGGGACGGTCGGGCAGCGGAGCGGGGACCAGCCGCGCGACGAACAGCCCCTGAGGCCGGACGGCCAGCTGGTCCTCCACCGGCAGTGAACCCGAACCCGAACCCGAACCACCGGCCAACCCCGTGGTGGAAGGGAGGGTGGGGTGGACGGCGTGGCGGAGAGCGGTGGCGAGGTGCTGAAGCGAACCACTGGAGGAGGAGACGGGGGCAGGGGTGCTGGGAGTGGGGGTGCTCGGGGTGGTGTCGGGGGCGGGGTGGGGGTGGGGGCCGGTGTGGGGTTCGGGGTTTGGGTGGTTGAGGTCGATGAGACCGCCCCAGTGGTCGGGGTGTTCCAGGGCCGCGACCCGGCCCATGCCCCAGACCCACGCCTGATCAGGGGCGGGCAGGGGGTCATCGGGGCCGGTGGAGACGGCACCGGTGGTGACACACCAGACCCGGGCACCCGTACCCGTGACACCGGAGTCGACCCCGGTCCTGGCGTCGGTGTCGATGTCGGTGTCAGGGGTGGTGTTGTCGGTGGTGGTGTGGGCTTGGATGAGGTGGAGGGTGGCGGCTGCTCCGGCGGGGACAGCGGGATGCTCGGGATGATGGCCCTCGGCCAGGGCAAGGAGGGACAGGATGCCCTGGATGGGACTGGTCCGTGCCGCCTGGTCCAGGAGCCCGACGAACTCCTCACGTCCCGCCCGGGGATCGACTGCGACCACCTCGGCCCGCACGCCCAAGCCCCGCAACGCCTCCACACACGCCCCAGCCAGACCAGCAGCCCCAGCCGCCTCGGCTGCCTCGGCCCTTTCGGTTGTGACGCTGTCGTCGTGGGGGTCGGTCGGGGTGATCACCAGCCACCGGCCGTCCGTGGCCGTCACCTGAGTACCGGAAGTGGTGGTGGCAGTCGAGGCGGTGTGGGGCGTGGTGGTGATAGCGGCTGGTTGCCAGGTCAGGCGGTAGCGCCAGTTGTCGATCTGCGAGCGTTCGCGTTGATGACGTCGCCAGCCGGAGAGCACCGGCAGGGCTTGTTCGAGGCCTTCGAGTGCTTGTCGCTCCTCCACCCGCAGCACGCGTGCCACGCCGGCCAGGTCCTGGGATTCCACCGCTTCCCAGAACCGGGCCTCAGCAGCCGTCCCCCCGGCAGCCCCGGCCCCGGCCCCGGCTCCAGCTCCGGTGGGTGTGGCGGCCGGCAGCCAGAACCGTTCCCGTTGGAAGGCGTAGGTCGGCAGGTCGACCCGCTGCCCGCCCCACCCGGCCAGCAGCCCCGCCCAGTCCACCCGCACCCCAGCCGCGTGCACCCGGGCCACAGCACCCACAAAACACCGCGCACCCTCCTCATCACGCCGCAACGAACCCACCACCACAGGAGGCGCCGACGAATCACCCCCGGACACCGGGGCGTCGTCGTGAGCCGGCTGGGAGTCGGCCTGTCCACCGATGGACACCGCCGCGAACTCTTCTTGCCCCTCGTGGTGTTCCTCGACAATGGCTTCGATGGTGTGGGTGAGGACGGGGTGGGGGCTGGTTTCGATGAAGGTGTGGTGGCCTTCGGCCGCCAGGACCCGCACGGCTTGGGTGAAGCGGACGGGGTGGCGGAGGTTGTCGTACCAGTAGGTGGCGTCCATGTCGGGTCCGGTGACCCATTGGCCGGTGAGGGTGGAGATCAGCGGGATGGCAGGGGTGTGGGGAGTGATCGCGGTGAGGGCGGTGTGGATGTCGTCCCGGACGGTTTCGACGTGCGGGCTGTGGGAGGCGTAGTCCACGGGGATTCGCCGGGCTCGCACCCCCCGGGCCGTGCAGGCTTCCAGGAGTTCCTCCACGGCTGTGGTGTCTCCGGAGACGATGTGGCTGGTGGGCCCGTTGTGGGCGGCGATGCTCACCCGCCTCTCCCAGGGGGCCACCAGGGTCTCGGTGTCCTGTTCGGTGAGGGTGAGTGAGGCCATGGCGCCGGTGCCGGAGAGCCGGGCCAGGGCTTTGCTGCGCTGGGCGATGACGGTGGCTGCGTCGTTCAGGGTGAGGGCTCCGGCGATGTGGGCGGCGGCGATCTCGCCCTGGCTGTGTCCGATGACCGCGTCGGGCTGCACGCCGGCGGCCTGCCACATCCGGGCCAGGCCCACCATCACCGCGAACAGCACCGGCTGGACCACATCCACCCGCTCCAGCGACGCGGCCCCCTCCACCCCCCGCAACACCCCAACCAGCGACCAGTCCACATGCGGAGCCAGGGCCTCGGCGCACGCCTCGATCTGCGAGGCGAACACCGGCGAGGCATCCAGCAGATCCCCCGCCATCCCCACCCACTGCGACCCCTGACCAGGGAAGACGAACACGGTCTTGCCCACAGCCTCCGCGGTCCCGGTCACGACCTGAGCAGACGGTTCACCGGAGGCGAGGCACTGGAGGCTGTGCAAGAGGTCGGCGCTGCTGCCTCCCAGAACCACGGCTCGGTGGTCGAAGCCTGCTCGCGTCGTCACGAGGGCATGGGCGATGTCGACCGGTTCGAGGTCCGGCTGAAGGAGGAGATGAGTGCAGAGGCGCTGAGCCTGCTGCCGCAAGGCGGCTTCGCTCCTGCCGGAGATCAACCAGGGCACAGTCAGGGGCTGGACGACCCGACGGGGGGTAGGTGTGGCCTCCGGCGCTTGTGTGGTGGCCGGCGACTGTTCGAGGATGAGGTGGGCGTTGGTTCCGCTGACGCCGAAGGAGGAAACGCCTGCGCGCCGAGGGCGATCACTGAAGGCGGGCCAGGGCCGGGGCTCGGTGAGCAACGTGACGGTGCCGCTGCTCCAATCCACGTGATGCGACGGGGCGTCGTCGACGTGCAGCGTCTTGGGCAGCTGTTCGTGCTGCAGCGCCAAGACCATCTTGATGATGCCGCCGACGCCTGCGGCGGCCTGGGTGTGGCCGATGTTGGATTTGAGTGAGCCGAGCCAGAGGGGTTGGTCGTCGGGGCGGTTTTGGCCGTAGGTGGCGAGGAGGGCTTGGGCTTCGATGGGGTCGCCGAGGGTGGTGCCGGTGCCGTGTGCTTCGACGGCATCGATGTCGGCGGGGGTGAGGCGGGCGTTGGTGAGGGCTTGGTGGATGACGCGTTGCTGGGCGGGGCCGTTGGGGGCGGTGAGTCCGTTGCTGGCGCCGTCCTGGTTGACGGCGGAGCCGCGGATGACGGCCAGGACGGGGTGGCCGTTGCGCTGTGCTTGGGAGAGGGGTTCCAGGAGGAGCATGCCGGCGCCTTCGGCCCACCCGGTGCCGTCCGCGCTGTCGGCGAAGGCTTTGCATCGGCCGTCGGGGGACAGGGCCCGCTGTCGGCTGAACTCCACGAGACCGAAGGGGGTGGCCATGACGGTGACGCCGCCGGCCAGGGCGAGGGTGGATTCGCCGGTGCGCAGTGACTGGCATGCGAGATGGACTGCGACCAGTGAGGACGAACACGCGGTGTCCACCGTCACCGCAGGCCCCTCGAAGCCGTAGTTGTAGGAGAGACGGCCGGACATGATGCTGGCCGCGTTGCCGGTCACCAGGTAGCCACCGATGTTGTCAGGAGTTGCTTCGATGCGGGGCACGTAGTCCTGAGCCGACGCGCCGACAAAGACGCCGGTTTGGGTTCCGGTGAGGGTGGTGGGGTCGATGCCGGCGTGTTCGGTGGCTTCCCAGGCGGTTTCGAGGAGGAGGCGTTGTTGGGGGTCCATCGCGAGGGCTTCGCGGGGGGAGATCCCGAAGAACGCGGGGTCGAAGTCCGGGGCGTTGTGGAGGAACCCGCCATGGCGGGTGTAGCAGGTCCCTGGGTGGTCGGGGTCGGGGTGGTAGAGCGAGTCGAGGTCCCAGCCCCGGTTGGTGGGCATCGAGGTGATCGCGTCGGTGCCCTGGGCCAGGAGGTGCCACAACTCCTCGGGAGAGGTGATCTGCCCGGGATACCGGCAGGCCATACCGATGATCGCGATCGGCTCGCCGGCACCCACACCCGGTGCGGTTGTCGGGTTGGGCCCGGTGGCGGGTGCGGCCCGGCCGGTGAGGTGGGCGGCGAGGTGACGGGCGAGCGCGAGGGGGGTGGGATGATCGAACAGCGCGGTCGCGGGCAGCGCGAGGTTGGTGACCGCGGTCAGCCGGTTGCGTAGTTCGACCGCGGTCAGGGAGTCGAATCCCTGACCGTT
>NZ_JBIRFT010000054.1:0-4250 GCF_044327625.1 Streptomyces sp. NPDC018031 | reverse complement strand
TCATCCCACGCCCCCGCGAACACCGGGAACGCCTCGTACAACCCACGCCCCATCCCCAACCGCTGACTCCCCTGCCCACCGAACAGGAACGCCCGCCGGCCGGAGACCACCTGACCGGACACCACACCCGCCGACGACACCCCGTCCGCCAGCTCCGCCAGACCCGCCAGCAACTCCGCACGATCCGCACCCAGCACCACCGCACGCTGATCCAACCCCGCACGGGTGCGTACCAGCGAGACGGCTATCTCGGTGTCGGTGACCTCGGGGCGGGCCTGGGCGAACTCCCGCAGCCGGGCGGCCTGTCCGCGCAGCGCCTCCGGGCTCCGGGCGGAGACCACCCACGGGACGAGCCCGCCCAGCGCGCCGCCGGCCTGCTCCGCGGCTTCCTGCTCCGGCTCGGCCGCCGGGCCGTCCGCCGGGCCCGCACCGGTGGCGGGCTGCTCCAGGATCAGGTGCGCGTTGGTGCCGCTGATGCCGAACGCGGAGACCGCGGCCCGGCGCGGCGCGCCGGTCTCCGGCCACGCGCGGGCCTCGGTCAGCAGCCGCACGGCGCCGGAGTCCCAGTCCACCTCGGGGGTGGGCTCCTCGGCGTGCAGGGTCCTGGGCAGTACGCCCGCGCCGAGGGCGAGCACCGTCTTGATGACGCCGGCGATGCCCGCGGCGGCCTGGGTGTGCCCGATGTTGGACTTGAAGGAGCCCAGCCACAGCGGGTCGTCGCCACCGCGTTCCTGCCCGTAGGTGGCGAGCAGCGCCTGCGCCTCGATGGGGTCGCCGAGGGTGGTGCCGGTGCCGTGCGCCTCCACCGCGTCCACCTCGGCTGCGGTGAGGCCCGCGTTGGCCAGCGCCTGCCGGATCACCCGCTCCTGCGAGGGCCCGTTGGGCGCGCTGAGGCCGTTGCTGGCACCGTCCTGGTTGACCGCCGAACCGCGGATGACGGCGAGCACCGGGTGGCCGTTGCGGCGCGCGTCGGACAGCCGCTCCACCAGGACCATGCCCGCGCCCTCGGACATGCCGATGCCGGCGGCGTCGGCGGCGAAGGCGCGGCAGCGGCCGTCGCGGTTGAGGCCGCGCTGGCGGCTGAAGCCGATCAGCGGCTGCGGGGTGGACATCACCGTGACGCCGCCCGCCAGCGCCATGGAGCACTCGCCGTTGCGGACCGCGGCGGCCGCGAGGTGGAGGGCGACGAGGGAGGACGAGCAGGCGGTGTCGACGGTGACGGCGGGCCCTTCGAGACCGAAGGTGTAGGCGATGCGGCCGGAGACGACACTGTTGTGGCCGCCGGTGAGCAGGTGGCCCTCGTAGCCGTCGGGCACCCGGCCCACCCCGGCGCGGTAGTCCGAGGGGTTGGCGCCGACGAAGGTGCCGGTCATGGTGCCCTTGAGGGTGTGCGGGTCGATGCCCGCTCGCTCCAGGGCCTCCCACGCGGTCTCCAGCATCAGCCGCTGCTGGGGGTCCATGGCCAGCGCCTCGCGCGGCGAGATGCCGAAGAACGCGGCGTCGAACTCGCCCGCGGTGTGCAGGAACCCGCCTTCCCGGGAGTAGACCGTGCCCTCTCGCTCCGGGTCGGGGTCGTAGAGCTTCGCGAGGTCCCAGCCCCGGTCGGTGGGGAACGGCGAGATGGCGTCCACCCCGTCGAGGACCAGCTGCCACAACTCCTCGGGCGTGCCGACCCCGCCGGGGTAGCGGCAGGCCATGGAGACGACGACCACCGGGTCGTCGTGGTCGGCCGTCGCGTCCGGCGCGGGGCGGGGGGCGGTGCCGGTCGCGCCGCCGGCCGGGCCGGTGCCGGGTGCGGGCTCGCCTGCGAAGAGCCGGGCGGTCAGGTGGCGGGCGAGGTCGGTCGGTGTCGGGTAGTCGAAGATGACCGTGGCGGTCAGCTTCAGTCCGGTCGCGGTGTTGAGGCGGTTGCGCAGGTCGACGGCGGTGAGCGAGTCGAAGCCGAGGTCGCGGAAGGCACGCCCGGCGTCGATCCGGGCCCCGGAACCGTGTCCGAGGACGGCGGCGGCCTGGGCCTTGACCACCTCGGCGAGTTCGGTGACGCGCTCCTCCTCGTCCAGCTCCGCCAGCCTGCGGCGCAGCGCCGAGGTGTCCTGGGTGGCCGGGTTCTCCGCGGCCGCCGCCTCCAGCAGGCGCCGTGCCTCGGGGATCTCGCCGAGCAGGGTGCTGGGCCGGTAGGAGGTGAAGACGGTGGTGAACCGGTCCCAGTCGATGTCGGCGATGGCCACGAAGGTCTCCTCGTGGTCCAGTGCCTGGCGCAGCGCGTCGCAGGCCGTCTCCGGCTCCAGCATCGGCAGGCCCTGTGCGCCGACCCGTTCGCTCAGCTCCTTGCGCTGTTCGGCGGCGCGCTCGTCCCAGTCGTGGAAGGCGTCCCAGATGCCCCAGGCGATCGAGGTGGCGGGCAGCCCCTGGGCGCGCCGCTGCTCGGCGAGCGCGTCCTGGTGGGCGTTGGCGGCGGCGTACGCGGCGTGGTCGCCGCTGCCCCAGAAGCCGGCGATGGAGGAGAAGAAGACGAAGGCGTCCAGTTCCTCGTCCGCGAGCAGTTCGTGCAGGTGCGTGGCGCCGCCGACCTTGGCCGCGTACACGTCCTCGAAGTGCTCGGGGCCGGCCGTGGCGAGGGGGGCGAGGTCGGCGACGACGGCGGCGTGCATCACCGAGCGGACCGGCCGGCCCTCGGCCTTCAGCCGGGCGATGAGTTCGGCGACGGCGTCCCGGTCGGCGATGTCGCAGCCGACGACGGTGGCGTGCGCGCCGAGTCCGGCGAGCTCGGCTTCCAGTTCCGCGGCGCCGGGGGCCTGGCGGCCGCGGCGGCTGGTGAGTACCAGTTCCTTGGCGCCGTTGCGGGCCAGCCAGCGCGCGAAGCAGGCGCCGAGTGCGCCGGTGCCGCCGGTGATGAGCACGGTGCCGGCGTCCGGGCGCCAGCCGCGGACGGGCCGGGCGTCGCCGAGTGGGGCGCGCACCATGCGCCGGGCGAGGGTGCCGGCGGTGCGGAGGGCCAGTTGGTCCTCGCCGCGCGGGTCGGACAGCACGCCGCACAGGCGCCGCAGCACCCGCTCGTCGGCGGCTGCGGCCCCGTCCGCGGTGTCCGGCAGGTCGATCAGGCCGCCCCAGCGCTGCGGGTACTCCAGGGCCGCGACCCGGCCCAGGCCCCAGATCTGGGCCTGCGCCAGGTTGGCGGGCGGGTCGGCGGGGCCGGTGGACACGGCGCCGCGGGTGACGCTCCACACCGGCGCGGCCACGTCCAGTTCTGCGAGCCCCTGGAGCAGGGCCAGGGTGCCCGCCACACCGGTCGGCAGTACGGCGCGGGCGCCGTGCGGCGCCTCGTCCAGTGCCCACAGGGAGATGACGCCGCCCGGGGCGGGGTGGTCCGCGAGCGCGGTGCGCAGCCGCTCGGTGAGCCGGGCGCGGTCGGTGTCGGCCGCCTCGACGGTCAGCGGCACCACCTGGGCGCCTCGTTCGCCCAGCACCCGGGTGAGCGACGCGGTCAGCTCGGTGCCGGTGTCCGCGGCGGGGACCACCAGCAGCCACGGGCCCGACAGCACCGGCACGGCGGTGCCGGTGACCGGCTTCCAGTCGATGGCGTAGCGCCAGGAGTCGATGACCGACCGCTCGCGCCGCTGCCGCCGCCAGGACGAGAGGGTGGGCAGCACCGCCCCCAGCTCCTCCCGGCCGTCCTCCACGCCGAGCGTGGCGGCGAGTTCCGCCAGGTCCTCGCGCTCCACCGCGTCCCAGAACCTGGTCTCCACCTCGTCGTGGGCCGACCCGGCGGAATCCGGGGTGGTGTCGGCCTCCTCCAGCCAGTAGCGCTCGCGCTGGAAGGCGTAGGTGGGCAGGTCGACGGTGCGGGCGCCCGGGAAGGACGCCGTCCAGTCGATCCGGGCGCCGCTCACCTGGGCCTCGGCCAGCGAGGTGAGGAAGCGGTCGGTGCCGCCGTCGTCGCGGCGGAGCGAGCCGACGGCGGTGATCTCGGTGCCGGTGCTCTCCGCGGTCTCGCCGATCGCCATGGCCAGCACCGGGTGGGCGCTGCACTCGACGAACAGGCGGTGCCCGTCCTCGACGAGCGCGGCGGTGGCCTGCTCGAACTCGACGGTCTGGCGCAGGTTGCGGACCCAGTAGGCGGCGTCCAGCCCGGCGGTGTCGATGAGCGCGCTGTCGACCGTGGAGTAGAACGGCACCCGCGACGCGGTCGGGGTGATCCCGTCCAGCACCCGCAGCAACTCCTCCCGCACCGACTCCACCTGCGGGGAGTG
>NZ_JBIRFT010000053.1:0-4328 GCF_044327625.1 Streptomyces sp. NPDC018031 | reverse complement strand
GCCGGGGTCGACTGGACCGCGTTCTACGCCGGTACCGGCGCCCGCCGGGTCGACCTGCCCACCTACGCCTTCCAGCGCGAACGCTACTGGCTCGCGCCGAACACCGGAGCCGGCGACGCGACCGCGGCCGGACTCGGCCGCTTCGACCACCCGCTGCTCGCGGCGGCGGTCTCCGTCGGCGACCGGGACGAGTGGGTCTTCACCGGTCGGCTGTCCACCGACAACCACCCCTGGGCCGCCGAGCACGTGCTGCTCGGCAACATCGTGGTGCCCGGCACCGGGCTGGTCGAGCTGGCGCTCGCCGCCGGCCGGCGGACCGCGGCCCCGGTCCTGGACGAGCTGGTGCTGGCCGCGCCGCTGCTCCTGGAGGCCGGCTTCGCACGGCAGTTGCAGGTCACCGTGGGAGAGGCCGACGACGACGGCCGCCGGGACGTGGCGATCTACTCGCGCCCGGAAAGCGGCGCCGACGACGGCGAGCGGGACGTCACCTGCCACGCGCGCGGCGTGCTCGGCCCGGTGGCCGGGCCCGCCCCGGCCTGGCCCGAGGAGTGGCCGCCGGAGGGCGCCGAACCGCTCTCGGTCGACGAGCTCTACGCCAACCTCACCGACCTCGGCTACGACTACGGCCCCGTCTTCCAGGGCATGCGTGCCGCCTGGCGCGACGGCGACGAGACCTATGCCGAGGTGGAACTGCTGGAGGGCTCCGGAGCCGAGGCCTACGGCATCCACCCGGCGCTGTTCGACGCCGCGCTGCAGAGCGGCGTCATCCTGGTGACCGAGCGCGACCGCAGCCGGCACAAGATGCCGTTCAGCTGGACCGGCGCCCGGCTCGAGCAGCGCGGCCTCTCCCGGCTGCGCGTCCGCGCCGTCGTCACCAGCGACTCCTCGCTGCGGCTGGACGCCGTCGACGAGAACGGTGCGGCGGTCGTCTCGGTCGACTCGGTCGTCGTCCGGCCGGTCGAGCAGGCGCAGCTGGAAGAGGCGCAGCGCGGCCGGCAGAGCCCGCTGTACCGGGTCGACTGGGCCCCGGTCGCGGCCGAGGGCACCGCCGAGCCGGTCCGCCCGGCCTTCCTGGGCGGGGACGGCGCCGGCGCGGAGGACCACTACCCGGACCTGGACGCGCTGGAGCGCGCGCTCGCCGACGGCACCGAGGCACCGCGAGCGGTCGTCGCCGCGATCGAGACCCCCTCCGGCGACACGCCGGAGGCGGCCCGCGCGGTGGCCGGCACCGTACTCGGCCTGGTGCAGCGGTGGCTGACCGGCCCGTGGCCGGCCGAGGCCCAGCTGATCGTGGCGACCCGCGACGCGGTCGCGGTGGACACGGAGACGCCGGACGTCGCCCAGGCCGCCGCCTGGGGTCTGGTGCGCAGCGCGCAGTCCGAGCACCCGGGCCGGATCCGGCTCGTGGACCTCGAGGACACCGAGCCGGACTGGGGCGCCCTGCTCGCCGTCGACGAGCCGCAGCTGGCAGTGCGCGACGGCAGGCTGCTGGCGCCGCGGCTGGGCCGCGCCGACACGGCTCCGGGCGGCACGCTGCCGCTGGACCCGGAGGGCACGGTGCTGATCACCGGTGGTACCGGTGGTCTGGGCGCGGTGTTCGCCCGGCATCTGGCCGAGCGGCACGGCGTGCGTCGGCTGCTGCTGGTCAGTCGTCGTGGTCCGGCCGCCGACGGGGTGGCCGAGCTGGTCGGTGAGCTGGCGGAGCTGGGTTGTGCGGCGCGGGTCGAGGCGTGCGACGTGGCGGACCGGGAGCAGCTGGCGGGTCTGCTGGGCTCGTTGGAGCAGCCGCTGACCGCGGTGGTGCACGCCGCGGGTGTGCTGGACGACGGTGTGATCGAGGCGCTCACCGCCGAGCAGCTGGAGCGGGTGATGCGGCCGAAGCTCGACGCCGCCTGGCACCTGCACGAGCTGACCGCGGACACCGAGCTGTCGGCGTTCGTGCTGTTCTCCTCGGTCGCGGCGCTGATGGGCAGCGCCGGCCAGGCCAACTACGCGGCCGCCAACTCCTCCCTGGACGCGCTCGCGCAGCTGCGGCGCGCGGCCGGGCTGCCGGCCACCTCCCTCGCGTGGGGCCTGTGGTCCGACGCGCGGGGCATGGCGGGCGAACTCGGCGAGGCCGACCTCGCCCGACTGGAGCGGATGGGCGTCGGCGCGCTGTCGGCGGAGCTCGGACTGGAGCTGTTCGACCAGGCGATGGCGTCGGACGCCGCGCTGCTGGCCCCGGTGCGCCTGGACGTGCCCGCGCTGCGGGTGCAGGCGCGGGCGGGGATGCTGCCGGCGCTGCTGCGCGGGCTGGCCCCGGTGCCGGCCCGCCGCGCCGACGCCAGCGGTTCGCTGGCCCAGCGGCTCGCCGGGACGGCCGAGGCCGACCGGGAACGCCTGGTGCTGGAGGTGGTGCAGGCGCAGGCCGCGGCCGTCCTCGGCCACGCGTCCGCCGCCGCCGTCGACGGCGAACGGGCCTTCAAGGACCTCGGCTTCGACTCGCTGAGCGCGGTCGAACTGCGGAACCGGCTGAACCAGGCCACCGGGGTCCGGCTGCCCGCCACCCTCGTCTTCGACCACCCGACGCCGGCCGCGGTCGCCCGGCTGGTCCTCAGCGAGATCGGCGGGATCGCTGCGGCGGCACCGCGCGCCGCGGCGCGGCCGCGGCGGGTGCAGGCCGACGAGCCGCTGGCCATCGTGGGCATGAGCTGCCGCTACCCGGGCGGTGTCATGTCGCCCGACGGGCTGTGGGAACTGGTCGATTCGGGCCGCGACGCGGTGTCCGGGCTGCCCACCGACCGCGGTTGGGACGTGGAGCGGCTGTACGACCCGGACCCCGACCAGCTGGGCACGGTGTACACGCGCGGCGGCGGCTTCCTGGAGCGGCCGGGCGAGTTCGACGCGGAGTTCTTCGGGATCAGCCCGCGTGAGGCGCTGGCCATGGACCCGCAGCAGCGGTTGCTGCTGGAGGGCGCCTGGGAGGCGTTCGAGGACGCGGGCATCGACCCGACCTCGCTGCGCGGCAGCGACACCGGTGTCTTCTGCGGCGTGGTCACCACGGACTACGGCGACGCGATGACGCCGGAGCTGGAGGGGTACCGCCTGACCGGCAACACCACCAGCGTGGCGTCCGGCCGTATCTCCTACACCCTGGGCCTGGAAGGGCCCTCGATGTCGGTGGACACCGCCTGCTCCTCCTCGCTGGTGGCGCTGCACCAGGCGGCGCAGGCGCTGCGGTCCGGCGAGTGCTCGATGGCGCTGGTCGGCGGTGTGACCGTGATGGCCGGCCCGTACCTGCTGACGGAGTTCAGCCGGCAGCGGGCGCTGTCCCCGGACGGCCGCTGCAAGGCCTACTCGGCGTCCGCGGACGGCACCGGGTTCGCCGACGGTGTGGGCCTGATCGTGCTGGAGCGGCTCTCGGACGCCCGGCGCAAGGGGCACAACGTGCTGGCCGTGGTGCGCGGTTCGGCGGTGAACCAGGACGGTGCGAGCAACGGTCTGACCGCGCCGAACGGCCCCTCGCAGGAGCGGGTGATCCGGGCCGCGCTGACCAACGCCGGTCTCGGCCCGGCCGACGTGGACGCGGTGGAGGGTCACGGCACCGGCACCAAGCTGGGTGACCCGATCGAGGCGCAGGCGCTGCTGGCGACCTACGGCCGGGAGCGGGCCGACGGCCCGCTGCGGCTGGGATCCATCAAGTCCAACATCGGCCACACCTCGGCGGCCGCCGGTGTGGCGGGCGTCATCAAGATGGTGATGGCGATGCGGCACCAGGTGCTGCCCCGCACCCTGCACGTCGACGAGCCCTCGCCGCACGTCGAGTGGGACGCGGGCGAGGTCCAGCTGCTCACCGAGGCACAGGACTGGACGGCCTCCGCGGGCCGGCCGCGTCGCGCGGGCGTGTCGTCGTTCGGTGTCAGCGGCACCAACGCGCACGTGATCCTGGAGGAGGCGCCCGCGCAGACCCGGCAGCCCGCGCAGCAGGACGAGCCCAACCCGCCGGCGGTGGTGCCGGTGCTGGTCTCCGGCCGCACCGAGGCGGCGCTGCGGGCCCAGGCCGAGCGGCTGCTGGCCCACCTGACCGAGCACTCCGAGGTCTCGCTGCTCGACGCCGGTTTCACCGCGGCGACGGCGCGTGCGCATCTGGAGCGTCGTGCGGCGGTGGTGGCGGCCGATCGGGGTGCGCTGCTCAGTGGTCTGGGCGCGCTGGCGGCGGGGGACCCGGCCGCGAACGTGCTGCAGGGCGATGTGGTGGGCGGCAAGGCGGTGTTCGTGTTCCCCGGTCAGGGGGCGCAGTGGGCGGGTATGGCGGTGGAGCTGCTGGGCTCTTCGCCGGTGTTCGCCGA
>NZ_JBIRFT010000052.1:0-4382 GCF_044327625.1 Streptomyces sp. NPDC018031 | reverse complement strand
CACCGCTCCATCGACTCCGCGAACACCGGCACCGAAGCCATCAACTCCCGCGCCATCCCCACCCACTGCGCCCCCTGACCCGGGAACACGAACACCGGGCGGTCGCCGCCGGCGGCGGCGGTGCCGAGCACCACGCCCGCGCTCTCCTCGCCGCGGGCCAGTCCGGTGAGGCCGGTCAGCAGTTCGTCGCGGTCCGCGCCGATGACCACGGCGCGGTGTTCCAGCGCGGCGCGGGTGGTGGCCAGGGAGGCCGCCACGTCCCGCGGCGCGGTTCCGGGCCGCTCGGCGAGGTGCGCGCGCAGCCGCTCCGCCTGGGCGAGCAGGGCACGTTCGGTCCGGCCCGACACGAGCCACGGCAGCACGCCGGGCGCCGCCGCTGTGTCCTCGGCCCGCTCGGCGGTGTCCGCCGCGGGCTCGGCCTGCTCCAGGATCACATGCGCGTTGGTGCCGCCCATGCCGAACGCGGACACCCCGGCGCGGCGCGGCCGGCCGGTCGCGGGCCACTGCCGGGCGGCGGTCAGCAGCGACACCGCGCCCGCCGACCAGTCCACCTCGGGGGTCGGCTGGTCGGCGTGCAGGGTCCTCGGGAGGGTGCCGTCCCGCAGCGCCATCACGGTCTTGATGACCCCGCCGACGCCGGCCGCCGCCTGGGCGTGGCCGATGTTGGACTTCAGTGAGCCGATCCACAGCGGCTCGTCGCCGTCCCGGTTCCGGCCGTAGGTGGCGAGCAGCGCCTGCGCCTCGATCGGGTCGCCGAGGGTGGTGCCGGTGCCGTGCGTCTCGACCGCGTCGACGTGCGCGGCGGACAGCCGGGCATTGGCCAGTGCGGCCTCGATGACCCGCTGCTGGGACGGGCCGCTGGGCGCGGTCAGGCCGTTGCTGGCGCCGTCCTGGTTGACCGCCGAGCCCCGTACCACGGCCAGCACCCGGTGGCCGTGGCGGCGCGCGTCCGCCAGCCGCTCCACCAGCAGCAGCCCGACGCCCTCGCCCAGGCCCATGCCGTCGGCCGACGCGCCGAACGCCTTGCAGCGGCCGTCCCGGGCCAGGCCGCGCTGCCGGCTGAAGCCGGTGAACTCGGCGGGTGTGGACATCACCGCGACACCGCCGGCCAGGGCCAGGTCGCAGTCGCCCTGCCGGAGTGCCTGGACCGCCAGGTGGAGGGCGACCAGGGAGGAGGAGCAGGCGGTGTCGAGGGTGACGGCCGGGCCTTCGAAGCCGAAGGTGTAGGCGACGCGTCCGGAGACGACGCTGGGGGCGCCGCCGGTGAGCAGATGGCCCTCGAAGCCCTCCGGGACGGCTCCGATGCCGGAGCGGTAGTCGAGCGGGTTGACGCCCAGATAGGTGCCGACGCCCGCGCCGCGCAGCGACATCGGGTCGATCCCGGCCCGTTCCAGCGTCTCCCAGGTGAGTTCGAGCACCAGCCGCTGCTGGGGGTCCATGGCCAGCGCCTCGCGCGGCGAGATGCCGAACAGGCCGGCGTCGAACCGGTCGGCCCCCTGGAGGAAGCCGCCCTCGGTGACGTAGGTGGTGCCCTCCCGGTCGGGGTCGGCGTCGTGCAGGGCGGCGATGTCCCAGCCCCGGTCGGTGGGGAATCCGGAGATGGCGTCGCCGCCGTCGGCCACCAGCCGCCACAGGTCCTCGGGCGAGGCCACGCCACCGGGGAAGCGGCAGGCCATGGAGACGATCGCGACCGGTTCCTGGGAGCGGGCTTCCACGGTCCGCAGCCGCGACTGGGTCTGCTGGAGTTCGGTGGTGACGCGCTTGAGGTAGTCGAGGAGTTTCTGTTCGTTGTCGCCCGGCCGGGCGTTCGGGGACTGCGGGGCGCCGCCGCCGCGGGCGGACGCGGTGTCGTTCTGGGACATCGTCACATCTTTCGGTTGAGAGTCGGTGGTCATGCCTGACGTGGGGTTTCCGGAATCAGGTCGTACCGAGCTCCCGGTCGATCAGGGCGAACATCTCGTCGGCGGTGGCCGTCTCCACCAGCGCCGTCTCCTCCTCGGCGCCCGGTTCCGCCGGGTCCGCGCCGGGGGCGGTCTCGTTCCACTTCCACAGCAGGTCCTGGAGCCGCTTGGTGATCTTGTCGCGGGTCGCCGGGTCGGCGGTCAGGTCCGCCAGCGACGCCTCCAGCTGGTCCAGGTCGCCCAGCACCGGCCGGGCCGCCGCGGCCGCCGCGTCCTCGTCTTCCGGCAGCAGCTCGGCGCGGAGCCGGCCGGCCAGCGCCAGCGGCGTCGGGAAGTCGAAGACGAGGGTGGCGGGGAGGGCGAGACCGGTGGCGGCACCGAGCCGGTTGCGCAGTTCCACGGCGGTCAGCGAGTCGAAGCCCAGCTCCCGGAAGGCGCGGTGGGCGTCGACCGCGTCCGGTCCGTCGGCGTGCCCGAGCACGGCGGCGGCCTGTCCGCGGACCAGTTCCTGGAGGAGGTGGTCCTGTTCGCCGCGGCTTCGCCCGGTGAGCGCCTCCAGCAGTTCCGCCCGGCCGGTGGCCGCGTCCCCGGGGCCCGCGGCCTCGTCGGTCGCGGCGGTGTCGAGGACCCGGCGCGCCTCCGGCACCTCGGCGATGAGCGGGCTGGGGCGGGCCATGGTGAACAGCGGGACGAACCGGTCCCAGTCGACGTCGGCGACGGCCACGAACGCCTCGTCGTGGTCGAGGGTCTGCTGGAGCGCGGCGAACGCCAGGTCCTTGTCGAGCAGCGGCAGGCCGTGCCGGCTGGACCGGTCGTTCTTCAGCGTCCGCAGCTCGGTGTTGCGCTCGTCCCAGTCGTTGGCCGCGTCCCAGATGCCCCAGGAGATGGCGGTGCCCGGCAGGCCGCGGGCCCTGCGCCGCTCCGCCAGCGCGTCCAGGTGGGCGTTGGCGGCGGCGTAGGCGCCGTGCTCGCCACTCCCCCAGAACCCGGCGATGGAGGAGAACAGGATGAACGCGTCCAGTTCGCCGGCGTCCGCGCCGAAGAGCGCGTCCAGGTGGTCGGCGCCCAGTGTCTTGGCCCGGCAGACCTCCGCGTACCGGTCCGCGTCCGTCCCGGCGAGCGTGCCCAGTTCGATGTGGGCGGCGGTGTGCACCACGGACCGGACCGGGGTGCCGTCGGCCGCGAGCCGGGCCACCAGGCCGGCCAGCTCGTCGCGGTCGGCGACGTCGCACGCCGCGATGGTCACCCGGACGCCGCGCTCCCGCAGGGCGGCCTCGAGTTCGGTGGCGCCCAGGGCGTCCCGGCCCCTGCGGCTGGTCAGTACCAGGTGTTCGGCGCCCTGGTCGGCCAGCCAGCGTGCCAGGTGGCCGCCGATGCCGCCGGTGCCGCCGGTGACGAGCACGGTGCCGCTGGGCCGCCAGACGCGGGCCGCCCGCCGGTCGGCCAGCGGGGTGCGCACGATGCGGCGGGCCAGCGGGCCCGCGTCGCGGAGCGCGAGCTGGTCCTCGCCGTGGCCGCCGGCCAGCGCCGTGCACAGCAGCCGCAGGACCCGCTCGTCCGGGTCGGCGGGCAGGTCCACCAGCCCGCCCCACAGCCGGGGCTGCTCCAGGGCGGCTACCCGGCCCAGGCCCCACACCTGGGCCTGCGCGGGGCTCACCGGCCGGTCGGACGGGGTCGCCATGACGGCGCCGCTCGTCGCGCACCACAGCCGGGCGTCGGGGCCCAGACCCACCGCCGGCTCCGTCCCGGCCGGGCCGGGGGCGCCGAGATCGGTGAGCGCCTGGATCAGGCTCAGGGTGCCGACGGCGCCCGCCGAGGTGCCCGGGTACTCCGGGTGGGGCGAGTCGTCGAGGGCCCACAGGGAGAGCACACCGGCCAGTTCCGCCCGGTCGCCCACCGTCTCGGAGATGCGCGCGGCCAGCTTCTCCCGGTTCGCGTCGGCGGCGTCCACCGCCAGGCGCAGCGGGTCGGCGCCGCGGTCGGCGAGCGCCGCGAGCAGTCCGGCCGGCAGCGGGTCGGCGGCGTGTGCGGTGGGGACCACCAGCAGCCAGGAGCCGGACAGCGCTCCGGTGGGCGCCGCGGACAGCCGGTCCGCCTGCCGCCAGGCGGCCTGGTAGCGCCAGGAGTCGATCAGGGACTGCTCGCGGCGCTGCCGCCGCCAGGAGGAGAGGCTGGGCAGCACCGCTCCCAGCTCCTCCCCGCCGTCCACGCCGAGCGTGGCGGCGAGTTCCGCCAGGTCCTCGCGCTCCACCGCCTCCCAGAACCGGGCTTCCACCTCGTCCCGGGGGGCTTCCGCCCGCCCGGTGCCGGGTGCGCCGTTCTCCAGCCAGTAGCGGGTGCGCTGGAAGGCGTAGGTGGGCAGTTCCACCGGGCGTGCCCCGGGCAGCAGCGGTGTCCAGTCGACCCGTGCGCCGGCGGTCCAGGCTTCGGCGAGGGAGGTCAGGAAGCGGTCGGGGCCGCCGTCGTCGCGCCGCAGCGATC
>NZ_JBIRFT010000051.1:2795-4509 GCF_044327625.1 Streptomyces sp. NPDC018031 | reverse complement strand
TGCTTCACAGTCTCCCACCTATCCTACACAAGCCGAACCGAACACCAATATCAAGCTATAGTAAAGGTCCCGGGGTCTTTCCGTCCTGCTGCGCGAAACGAGCATCTTTACTCGTAATGCAATTTCACCGGGCCTATGGTTGAGACAGTCGAGAAGTCGTTACGCCATTCGTGCAGGTCGGAACTTACCCGACAAGGAATTTCGCTACCTTAGGATGGTTATAGTTACCACCGCCGTTTACTGGCGCTTAAGTTCTCAGCTTCGCCACCCCGAAGAGTGACTAACCGGTCCCCTTAACGTTCCAGCACCGGGCAGGCGTCAGTCCGTATACATCGCCTTACGGCTTCGCACGGACCTGTGTTTTTAGTAAACAGTCGCTTCTCGCTGGTCTCTGCGGCCACCCCCAGCTCACCGAGTAAATCGGATCACCAGAAATGGCCCCCCTTCTCCCGAAGTTACGGGGGCATTTTGCCGAGTTCCTTAACCATAGTTCACCCGAACGCCTCGGTATTCTCTACCTGACCACCTGAGTCGGTTTAGGGTACGGGCCGCCATGAAACTCGCTAGAGGCTTTTCTCGACAGCATAGGATCATCCACTTCACCACAATCGGCTCGGCATCAGGTCTCAGCCTCAATGTGTGACGGATTTGCCTATCACACGGCCTACACCCTTACCCCGGGACAACCACCGCCCGGGCTGGACTACCTTCCTGCGTCACCCCATCACTCACCTACTACCACCTTGGGTCAGCGGCTCCACCACTCCCCATCACTCCGAAGAGATCAAGGGCGGCTTCACGGCCTTAGCATCAGAGGATTCAATGTTTGGCGCTTCAAAGCGGGTACCGGAATATCAACCGGTTGTCCATCGACTACGCCTGTCGGCCTCGCCTTAGGTCCCGACTTACCCTGGGCAGATCAGCTTGACCCAGGAACCCTTAGTCAATCGGCGCACACGTTTCTCACGTGTGAATCGCTACTCATGCCTGCATTCTCACTCGTGAACCGTCCACAACTACCTTCCGGTGCTGCTTCACCCGGCACACGACGCTCCCCTACCCATCACAGCGGGCGTTGGCCCTCATGCTGCAATGACACGACTTCGGCGGTACGCTTGAGCCCCGCTACATTGTCGGCGCGGAATCACTTGACCAGTGAGCTATTACGCACTCTTTCAAGGGTGGCTGCTTCTAAGCCAACCTCCTGGTTGTCTCTGCGACTCCACATCCTTTCCCACTTAGCGTACGCTTAGGGGCCTTAGTCGATGCTCTGGGCTGTTTCCCTCTCGACCATGGAGCTTATCCCCCACAGTCTCACTGCCGCGCTCTCACTTACCGGCATTCGGAGTTTGGCTAAGGTCAGTAACCCGGTAGGGCCCATCGCCTATCCAGTGCTCTACCTCCGGCAAGAAACACACGACGCTGCACCTAAATGCATTTCGGGGAGAACCAGCTATCACGGAGTTTGATTGGCCTTTCACCCCTAACCACAGGTCATCCCCCAGGTTTTCAACCCTGGTGGGTTCGGTCCTCCACGAAGTCTTACCTCCGCTTCAACCTGCCCATGGCTAGATCACTCCGCTTCGGGTCTTGAGCGTGCTACTCAACCGCCCTATTCGGACTCGCTTTCGCTACGGCTTCCCCACACGGGTTAACCTCGCAACACACCGCAAACTCGCAGGCTCATTCTTCAAAAGGCACGCAGTCACGAGGA
>NZ_JBIRFT010000051.1:0-2701 GCF_044327625.1 Streptomyces sp. NPDC018031 | reverse complement strand
TCCCGACGCTCCCACGGCTTGTAGGCACACGGTTTCAGGTACTATTTCACTCCGCTCCCGCGGTACTTTTCACCATTCCCTCACGGTACTATCCGCTATCGGTCACCAGGGAATATTTAGGCTTAGCGGGTGGTCCCGCCAGATTCACACGGGATTTCTCGGGCCCCGTGCTACTTGGGTGGCACTCCAACGAGCCGTACAGATTTCAGCTACGGGGGTCTTACCCTCTACGCCGGGCCTTTCGCATGCCCTTCGCCTATCCATACGGTTTCTGACTCGCCGACCGGCCGGCAGACCGATCAAAAGCACTCCCACAACCCCGCATGCGCAACCCCTGCCGGGTATCACACACATACGGTTTAGCCTCATCCAGTTTCGCTCGCCACTACTCCCGGAATCACGGTTGTTTTCTCTTCCTGCGGGTACTGAGATGTTTCACTTCCCCGCGTTCCCTCCACACTGCCTATGTGTTCAGCAGCGGGTGACAGCCCATGACGACTGCCGGGTTTCCCCATTCGGACACCCCCGGATCAAAGCTCGGTTGACAGCTCCCCGGGGCCTATCGCGGCCTCCCACGTCCTTCATCGGTTCCTGGTGCCAAGGCATCCACCGTGCGCCCTTAAAAACTTGGCCACAGATGCTCGCGTCCACTGTGCAGTTCTCAAGCAACGACCAGCCACCCGTCACCCCCACTTCAACAGTGGAGTACACCGGGGCCGGCGTACCGAAGGCACAAGCTCACGCTCGTACCCTCAGACACCCAACAGCGCGCCCGACACCCTCAGCCGATCCCATCCACGTTCCACGCCGAAGCAGTACTAGCGAACCAACCGAACCAAGAGTGCCGAATAGTCAACGTTCCACCCATGAGCTAACCGTGCGAGACATTCGCTCGCAGTCGGCCATGTGCTCCTTAGAAAGGAGGTGATCCAGCCGCACCTTCCGGTACGGCTACCTTGTTACGACTTCGTCCCAATCGCCAGTCCCACCTTCGACGACTCCCTCCCACAAGGGGTTGGGCCACCGGCTTCGGGTGTTACCGACTTTCGTGACGTGACGGGCGGTGTGTACAAGGCCCGGGAACGTATTCACCGCAGCAATGCTGATCTGCGATTACTAGCGACTCCGACTTCATGGGGTCGAGTTGCAGACCCCAATCCGAACTGAGACCGGCTTTTTGAGATTCGCTCCACCTCGCGGTATCGCAGCTCTTTGTACCGGCCATTGTAGCACGTGTGCAGCCCAAGACATAAGGGGCATGATGACTTGACGTCGTCCCCACCTTCCTCCGAGTTGACCCCGGCAGTCTCCTGTGAGTCCCCATCACCCCGAAGGGCATGCTGGCAACACAGAACAAGGGTTGCGCTCGTTGCGGGACTTAACCCAACATCTCACGACACGAGCTGACGACAGCCATGCACCACCTGTACACCGACCACAAGGGGGGCACCATCTCTGATGCTTTCCGGCGTATGTCAAGCCTTGGTAAGGTTCTTCGCGTTGCGTCGAATTAAGCCACATGCTCCGCCGCTTGTGCGGGCCCCCGTCAATTCCTTTGAGTTTTAGCCTTGCGGCCGTACTCCCCAGGCGGGGAACTTAATGCGTTAGCTGCGGCACGGACAACGTGGAATGTCGCCCACACCTAGTTCCCAACGTTTACGGCGTGGACTACCAGGGTATCTAATCCTGTTCGCTCCCCACGCTTTCGCTCCTCAGCGTCAGTATCGGCCCAGAGATCCGCCTTCGCCACCGGTGTTCCTCCTGATATCTGCGCATTTCACCGCTACACCAGGAATTCCGATCTCCCCTACCGAACTCTAGCCTGCCCGTATCGAATGCAGACCCGGGGTTAAGCCCCGGGCTTTCACATCCGACGTGACAAGCCGCCTACGAGCTCTTTACGCCCAATAATTCCGGACAACGCTCGCGCCCTACGTATTACCGCGGCTGCTGGCACGTAGTTAGCCGGCGCTTCTTCTGCAGGTACCGTCACTTGCGCTTCTTCCCTGCTGAAAGAGGTTTACAACCCGAAGGCCGTCATCCCTCACGCGGCGTCGCTGCATCAGGCTTTCGCCCATTGTGCAATATTCCCCACTGCTGCCTCCCGTAGGAGTCTGGGCCGTGTCTCAGTCCCAGTGTGGCCGGTCGCCCTCTCAGGCCGGCTACCCGTCGTCGCCTTGGTAGGCCATTACCCCACCAACAAGCTGATAGGCCGCGGGCTCATCCTGCACCGCCGGAGCTTTCCACGCGCAGACCATGCGGTCACGCGTCATATCCGGTATTAGACCCCGTTTCCAGGGCTTGTCCCAGAGTGCAGGGCAGATTGCCCACGTGTTACTCACCCGTTCGCCACTAATCCCCCACCGAAGCGGGTTCATCGTTCGACTTGCATGTGTTAAGCACGCCGCCAGCGTTCGTCCTGAGCCAGGATCAAACTCTCCGTGAATGCTTTCCCCGTCATCGGGGTGACACTCGCGTTGAGCGGAACACGCCGGGAGGAATAGTCCCGACATGTTCACAGCGTCCTCGCTGTGTGTGTTTCTTCAAAGGAACCTCGTCCCAGGCCATTCACCGGCCCGGAGACGGGGTATCAACATATCTGGCGTTGACTTTTGGCACGCTGTTGAGTTCTCAAGGAACGGACGCTTCCTTCGTACTCACCCTCTCGGGCTTTCCTCCGGGCGCTTCCCTTCGGTGTTTC
>NZ_JBIRFT010000050.1:0-4571 GCF_044327625.1 Streptomyces sp. NPDC018031 | reverse complement strand
CGGGCACCGCGTTCGTCGAACTGGCCCTGCGCGCCGGCGACGAGGTCGGCTGCGGCCGGATCGACGAACTCACCCTCCAGGCCCCGCTGCTGCTGACCGGCCCGGCCGCGGTCCAGGTGCAGGTGGTGGTCGCGGAGCCGGACGGGGCAGGAGCCCGGGAGGTCCGGGTCTACGGACGCTCCGGCGACGGCACCGGTCCCGACACGCCGTGGACCTGCCACGCGGTGGGCACCCTGGCCCCCGGGGAGGCCGGTGCGGAGGAGGCGCCCGGCACGCCCGGCCCGCTCGCCGCCTGGCCGCCGCCGGGTGCCGAGCCGGTGGACGTCACCGGCTTCTACGACTGGCTCGCCGACGCCGGTTACGGCTACGGACCCGCCTTCCAGGGCCTGCGGGCCGCCTGGCGGCGCGACGGCGAGGTGTTCGCCGAGGTCGCGCTCGCGGACCAGGCCGCCGACCGGTACGGGCTGCACCCGGCGCTGCTCGACGCGGCCCTGCACGGCGCGCTGCTCGGCCTCCTGGACGGCTCGACCGACCAGGTGAGGCTCCCGTTCTCCTGGAACGGGGTGCGGCTGTACGCGCCCGGCGCGCACACCGTCCGGGCCCGGCTGGCCTCCGGCGCGGGCGACGCCCTCACGCTCGACCTGGCCGACGGCACCGGCCGCCCCGTCGCCTCGGTGGCCGCGCTGGCCACCCGGCCGGTCTCCGCCGCCCAGCTGAACGCGGCCCGCGGCGGCGCCGACTCGCTCCACCGGGTCGAGTGGACCCGGACCGCCGCCGCGCCGGCCGCCGTGCCCGCCAAGCAGTGGGCGGTGGTCGGCCCCGACGACCTCGCCGTGGCGGGCTCCCTCCAGGAGGCCGGGATGGATCCGCGGACCTTCCCCGACCTCGCCGCGCTCCGGGCCGCCGTCGCGGACGGCGCCTCGGTCCCCGACACGGTCGTCGTCAGCGTCGCGGGCGGCGCACCGGGCACCGGCGGTCACCCGGCGGACGGCGGCACCCCGGTCGCGGAAGCCGCCCACCGGGTCGCCACCCGGCTCCTCGCCGACGTCCGGGAGTGGCTGGCCGACGACGGGTGGGCCCGCTCCCGGCTGGTCCTGGTCACCTCCGGAGCCGTCGCCACCGAGCGCGGACAGGACGTGTCCGACCTGGCCGCGGCACCGCTGTGGGGCCTGCTGCGCTCCGCGGAGACCGAGCACCCCGGCAGGTTCGCGCTGGTGGACCTGGACGGCGAGACCGGCTCCCGGGCGGCGCTGCCGGCCGCCGTCGGCTGCGGCGAACCGCAGCTGGCCATCCGGGCGGGCGTCGTGCTCGTGCCCCGGCTGGCCCGCGCCGCGGCCGCCGGGGACGGCCCGGCGCGGGACGCCGCCGCGCGCCGCATCGACCCGGACGGCACGGTGCTCGTCACCGGCGGCACCGGCACCCTCGGCGGCCTGGTCGCCGAGCACCTGGTGACCGCGCACGGCGCCCGCCACCTGCTGCTGCTCAGCAGGGGAGGACCGGCCGCGGACGGCGCGGCGGAACTCACCGCCCGGCTGCGCGCCGCGGGCGCCGAGGTGTCCGTCGTCGCCTGCGACACCGCCGACCGGCAGGCCCTGGCGGAGGTGCTGCACGGCATCCCCGCCGCGCACCCGCTGACCGCCGTGGTCCACACCGCCGGGGTGATCGACGACGGTGTCGTCACCTCGCTCGACGGGGACCGGCTGGCCCGGGTCCTGCGCCCCAAGGTGGACGCGGTGGAGAACCTCCACCGGCTCACCGCCGGCAACGGCCTCGCCGCCTTCGTGCTGTTCTCCTCGGTCAGCGGCCTCCTCGGCGGTGCGGGCCAGGCCAACTACGCGGCCGCCAACACCTTCCTGGACGCCCTGGCCCACCACCGGCGCGCCACCGGCGAGCACGCCGTCTCGCTCGCCTGGGGCCTGTGGGAGGAGACCAGCGGCATGACCGGTGCCATGGGCCGCGGCGACCTGGCCCGCGGCGGCCGCACGGGCATCGTCGCGATGTCCACGGAACACAGCCTGGCGCTGTTCGACGCGGCCCTCGCCGGGGACGAGGCCCTGCTCGCCCCGGTCCGCCTCGACCTGGCGGGCCTGCGGGCGCGGTCCACCACCGAACCGGTACCGCCGATGCTGCGCGGCCTGGTCCGCACCGCCCGGCGCGCCGAGCCCGGCTCCGGCGGCAGCACCCCCGGCGGGACCGCCGCGGTGCCCTGGTCCCAGCGGATCGTCCGGATCCCGGCCGACGAGCGCGAGCAGGCACTGCTGGACCTGGTCCGCGGCCATGTGGCCACCGTGCTCGGGCACGGCACACCGCACGCGGTGGACGCCGACACCGGCTTCCTGGAGCAGGGCCTGGACTCGCTGATGGCTGTGGAACTGCG
This sequence comes from Streptomyces sp. NPDC018031, assembly GCF_044327625.1. Taxonomy (NCBI): domain Bacteria; kingdom Bacillati; phylum Actinomycetota; class Actinomycetes; order Kitasatosporales; family Streptomycetaceae; genus Streptomyces; species Streptomyces sp. NPDC018031. The sequence goes on along the minus strand of NZ_JBIRFT010000050.1, from coordinate 2,194 downwards.
CAACCGGCTCACCGCCGAACTCGACCTGCGACTGCCCGCCACGCTCGTCTTCGACTACCCGAGCCCGCTCGCCCTCGCCCGGCACGCCCTGGCCGAACTGCTGCCGGACCCGGCCACCGCACCCGGACCGGACGGGCCCGCACCGGACGAGGCACGGATCCGGCGCGCGTTCGCGGCCATTCCGCTGGAGAAGCTCACCGAACTCGGCGTCATGGACGACCTGCTGCGGCTCGCCGGACTCACCGGCCGGCCCGCGGCGGGCCCGACCGCCCCGGACGCCGCCCCGCACGACCCGGCCGACGGCCCCGGCGCCGCGCTGGACCACATCGACGACATGGACGTGGAGGCCCTCCTCCGCAAGGCCCAGGAGAACGAACTGTGAACAAGCAAACGTCCACGGAAGAGCTCGTCGGTGCTCTGCGCAGCTCGCTGAAGGAGATCGAACGGCTGCGCCACGAGAAGGCGGAGGCCGCGGCGCGCGCCACCGAGCCGATCGCCATCGTCGGCATGGCCTGCCGCTACCCCGGCGGCGTGCGCGGCCCCGAGGACCTGTGGAGCCTGGTCGCCGACGGCCGGGACGCGGTCTCCCCGTTCCCCACCGACCGCGGCTGGGACCTGGACCGGCTCTTCGACCAGGACCCGGACGCGGCCGGCAAGAGCTACGTCGACCAAGGCGGCTTCCTGGAGGGAGCCGACCGCTTCGACGCCGGGTTCTTCGGCATCTCGCCGCGCGAGGCGCTGGCCATGGACCCCCAGCAGCGCGTGCTGCTGGAGACCGCGTGGGAGGCCGTCGAACGCGGCGGGATCGACCCGACCACCCTCAAGGGCAGCGCCACCGGCGTCTACGCCGGGATCATGTACCACGACTACGGCGCCGCGATCGGCGACGTCCCCAGGGACGTCGAAGGGTTCGTCGGCATCGGCAACGCGGGCAGTGTGCTGTCCGGCCGGATCGCCTACACCCTCGGCCTGGAGGGCCCGGCCGTCACCCTCGACACCGCCTGCTCCTCGTCCCTGGTGGCGGTGCACCTGGCCGCCCAGTCGCTGCGCCGGGGGGAGTGCACCCTGGCGCTGGCCGGCGGCGTGACGGTACTGGCCACGCCCGAGGTCTACATCGAGTTCAGCCGGCAGCGCGGCCTCGCCCACGACGGCCGGTGCAAGTCCTTCGCCGCGGCCGCCGACGGCACCGGCTGGTCCGAGGGTTCCGGCATGCTGCTGCTGGAGCGGCTGTCCGACGCCCGCCGCAACGGGCGCCGCATCCTGGGCGTCATCCGGGGCACCGCGGTCAACCAGGACGGCGCCTCCAGCGGGCTGACCGCCCCCAACGGCCCGGCCCAGCAGCGGGTCATCCGGCAGGCGCTGGCCGACGCGGGCCTGACCCCGGCCGAGGTGGACGCGGTGGAGGCGCACGGCACCGGCACCACGCTGGGCGACCCGATCGAGGCGCACGCCCTGCTCGCCACCTACGGCAAGGACCGGGCGCCCGAACACCCGCTGTGGCTGGGCTCGCTCAAGTCCAACCTGGGCCACACCCAGGCCGCGGCCGGGGTCGGCGGCGTCATCAAGATGGTGATGGCGATGCGCGAGGGCGTGCTGCCCAGGACCCTGCACATCGACGAGCCGACCCCCAAGGTGGACTGGTCCCTCGGCGGCGTGGAACTCCTCACCGAGGCCCGCCCCTGGCCGCGGACCGGCGCCCCGCGCCGCGCGGCCGTGTCGTCCTTCGGCGTCAGCGGCACCAACGTCCACGTGGTCATCGAGCAGCCGGCCGAGGAGCCCGCCGAGGAGCCCGCCGGGGAACCGGCCGCCCCCGGCACCACCGGGCCTTCCCCGGTGGTCCCCTGGGTGCTCTCCGCCCGGAGCCCGGAGGCGCTGCGCGGACAGGCCGCCCGGCTGCGGGAGTTCGCCCAGGCCCGCCCCGAGGTCACCGACGCCGAGATAGCCGTCTCGCTGCTGACCACCCGCACCGCCTTCGACCACCGCGCGGTGGTCGCCGCCACCGGCCGCGACGGCCTGCTCGACGCGCTGGCCGCGCTCGCCGACGGCACCGGGACGGCCGCGGCGGTGCACGGCAGCGTCCGGCCCGGCAGCCGCTCGGTGGCGTTCCTGTTCGGTGGGCAGGGGAGTCAGCGGTTGGGGATGGGGCGTGGGTTGTACGAGGCGTTCCCGGTGTTCGCGGGGGCGTGGGATGAGG
>NZ_JBIRFT010000049.1:0-4635 GCF_044327625.1 Streptomyces sp. NPDC018031 | reverse complement strand
CCGGCGCGTCCAGCTGCCCACCTACGCCTTCCAGCGCGAACGCTTCTGGCTGGTGCCGGGTGGTGGCGCGGGGGATGCCGCGGCCGCCGGCCTGGGCCGGATCGACCACCCCATCCTCGCCGCGGCCGCGCAGTTCGGTGACCGCGACGAGTGGATGTTCACCGGCCGGATGTCCGTCGAGGCACATCCGTGGACCCGCGACCACATGGTCTTCGGCCTGGTCCTGGTCCCCGGCATCACGCTGGTCGAGATGGCGCTCACCGCCGGCCGCGAACTGGGCTGCCCGATGGTGGACGAGCTGATCATCGAGGCGCCGCTGGTCCTGGAGGAAGGTGCCACCCGGCAGATCCAGGTCACCGTCGGCCCGGCGGGCGAGGACGGCCGCCGCGAGGTGGCGGTCTTCTCCCGGCCGGAGACGGCCGGCGAGGACGAGCAGCGACCGGCCACCTGCCACGGCCGCGGCTGGCTGGCCCCCGACGTGGAGCCCGCCGAGCCGTTCCCGCTGCAGTGGCCGCCGGCCGGCGCCGAGCCGCTCACCGTCGACACCGTCTACACCCGGGTGAACCAGTACGCGCACCTGACCGACGGCGACTTCGACTACGGCCCCGCGTTCCGGGCCGTCCAGGCGGCGTGGCGCTCCGGTGACGAGGTGTACACCGAGCTGACGCTGCCCGACATCGCGGGCTCCGCGCAGGGCTTCGGGCTGCACCCGGCACTGTTCGACTCCGCCCTGCACGGCGGGCTCGGCATGCTCTACCGCGGCCCGGGCACCCCGGGCGGACTGCCCTTCTCCTGGTCCCGGGTGCGACTGGCCCAGCTGGGCCTCACCCGGCTGCGGGTCCGGATCAGCCTGGCGGGGGAGACCGCGCTGCGGCTCGACGTCGCCGGTGAGGACGGGCAGCTGATCGCGAGCGTGGAGCGGCTCGACGTCCGCCCCATCGAGCAGGCGCAGCTGGAGGCCGCCCGCAGCGGCGGACAGCGTTCGCTGTTCCAGCTGGACTGGACCCCGGTGCCGATCGAGGGCCCGAAGCCGGCCCGGGTGGCCGTCCTCGGCGCGCTGGAGGCGTCCGGGGACCGGTTCGCCGACCTGGAGACGCTGGAGCGGGCGGTCACCGACGGCACGGCGGCTCCCCAGGTGGTGCTCGCCGCGATCGACGCACCGGCCGAGCACGACGCCCCCGAGGCCGCGCACCTGGTCGCCGCCCGGACGCTGCACCTGGTGCAGCGCTGGCTGGCGAACGAGCAGACGGTCGACGCGCGGCTGGTGCTCGTCACCCGGCACGGGATCGCGGTGCACGCGAAGGAAGCGCCGGACGTGGCGCAGGCGCCGGTGTGGGGTCTGGTGCGCAGTGCGCAGTCCGAGCACCCGAACCGGTTCGTGCTGGTGGACACCGACGGCAGCACCGAGCCTGACTGGGGCGCGGTCGTCGAGCTGGACGAGCCGCAACTCGCGGTGCGCCAGGGCGCGCTGCTGGCGCCGCGGCTCGGGCGTGCGGATGCGGCGTCCGATGCGGCGCGGCCGGTGGATCCGGATGGCACGGTGCTGATCACCGGTGGTACCGGTGGTCTGGGCGCGCTGTTCGCCCGGCACCTGGTCGAGCGGCACGGTGCCCGGAACCTGCTGCTGGTCAGCCGGCGCGGCCCGGCCGCGGACGGTGTCGAGCAGCTGGTCGCCGAGCTGGACACGCTCGGCGCCCGGACCCGGGTCGAGGCGTGCGACGTCTCCGACCGGGAGCAGCTGGCGCGGCTGATCAAGTCGCTGGAGCAGCCGCTGACCGCCGTCGTGCACGCCGCGGGCGTGCTCGACGACGGGGTGATCGAAGCGCTCACCCCGGAGCAGCTGGAGCGGGTGATGCGGCCCAAGGTCGACGCGGCGTGGCACCTGCACGAGCTGACCGCGGACACCGAGCTGTCGGCGTTCGTGCTGTTCTCCTCGGTCGCCGCCCTCATCGGCAGCCCGGGCCAGGCGAACTACGCGGCCGCCAACGCGGTCCTGGACGCCCTCGCCGCCCACCGCCGCGCGGCCGGGCTGCCGGCCGGCTCGCTGGCCTGGGGCCTGTGGGCGGACGCCACCGGCATGACCGGCCACCTCGACGAGGCCGAACTGGCCCGGCTGGAACAGATGGGCGTCATCGCGCTCTCCGCCGAGGTCGGACGGGAACTCTTCGACCAGGCACTCGGGGTGGACACCCCGCTGCTGGCCCCGGTGCGGCTGGACCCGGCCGCGCTCCGGGCCCAGGCGCGGGCGGGGATGCTCCCGCCGCTGCTGCGCGGTCTGGCGCGGGTACCGGCCAAGCGTGCGGAGCCCGCCGGCCAGTCGCTGGCCCAGCGCCTGGCCGGGGTCGCGGAGCCCGACCGGGAACAGGTCGTCCTGGACCTGGTGCGGGCCCAGGTGGCGGCGGTCCTCGGACACGCGTCCGCCGCCGCGATCGACGCCGAACGGCCCTTCCAGGAACTCGGGTTCGACTCACTGGGCGCGGTCGGGCTGCGCAACCGGCTGACCCAGGTCACCGGCCAGCGGCTGCCCGCGACCCTGATCTTCGACCACCCGACCCCGGCGGCGGTCGCGCAGCTGCTCCTCGCCGGGATCGGCGGCAGCGTCGCGGAACCGCCCATCGACCAGGAGCTGAAGAAGCTCGAAGGCATGCTCGCCTCGATCACGGCGGACGAGCAGCAGCGTGTGGCCGGACGCCTTCGCGCGCTGCTGTCCACCCTCACCGACGGTGACGGTGGACAGAGCACCAGCGAGCTGATCGAGGCGGCCACCACCGCTGACGAGGTCTTCCAGTTGATCGACGCCGAGTTCGGCGAGGCATGACGAGGAATGAACATGAGCGCTGAAAGTAACGACCCGCAGCAGGAAAAGCTCGTTCGATACCTGAAGCGGATGGCCGTCGATCTCAACGAGACCCGAGCACAGCTGCGCGAGTACGAGGACCGGGCCGGCGAGCCGCTGGCGATCGTCGGCATGAGCTGCCGCTACCCCGGCGGCGTGAAGTCGTCGGACGACCTGTGGCAGCTGGTGGCCGAGGGCCGCGACGCGATGTCCGGATTCCCGGAGGACCGCGGCTGGGACCTGGACGGGCTGTACGACCCCGACCCCGACCACTCCGGCACCTCCTACGCACGAGTGGGCGGATTCATCGACCGGGCGGGGGAGTTCGACGCGGACTTCTTCGGCATCAGCCCCCGCGAGGCGACGTCGATGGACCCCCAGCAGCGGCTGCTGCTGGAGGTCGCCTGGGAGGCACTGGAGGACGCGGGCATCGACCCGACGTCGTTGCGCGGCAGCGACACCGGCGTCTTCTGCGGTGTGGGTCCCTCGGACTACGCGGTCGCGCCGGCGGGCAAGCTGCCGCAGATCGAGGGCCTCCGGCTCACCGGGTCCACGACCAGCGTGGTCTCCGGCCGTATCTCCTACACCCTGGGCCTGGAAGGCCCGTCGGTGTCGGTGGACACCGCCTGCTCCTCGTCGCTGGTGGCCCTGCACATCGCCGCGCAGGCGCTGCGGTCCGGCGAGTGCTCGATGGCGCTGGTCGGCGGTGTCACCGTGCTCGCCGGCCCGTTCCTCTTCGTGGAGTTCAGCCGGCAGCGGGCGCTGTCCCCGGACGGCCGCTGCAAGGCCTACTCGGAGTCCGCCAACGGCACCGGGTTCTCCGACGGCGCCGGCCTGATCGTGGTCGAGCGGCTGTCCGACGCCCGGCGCAAGGGGCACAACGTGCTGGCCGTGGTGCGTGGTTCGGCGGTGAACCAGGACGGTGCGAGCAACGGTCTGACCGCGCCGAACGGCCCCTCGCAGGAGCGGGTGATCCGGGCCGCGCTGACCAACGCCGGTCTCGGCCCGGCCGACGTGGACGCGGTGGAGGGTCACGGCACCGGCACCAAGCTGGGTGACCCGATCGAGGCGCAGGCGCTGCTGGCGACCTACGGCCGGGAGCGGGCCGACGGCCCGCTGCGGCTGGGATCCATCAAGTCCAACATCGGCCACTCCTCCACCGCGGCCGGTGTCGCCGGTGTCATCAAGATGGTGATGGCACTGCGGCACCGGACGCTGCCCGCCACCCTGCACGTGGACGCCCCGACCCCGCACGTGGACTGGGAGTCCGGCGAGGTCGAGCTGCTCACCGAGGCGCAGGAGTGGACGGTCTCCGAGGGCCGGCTGCGCCGCGCGGGCGTGTCGTCGTTCGGCGTGAGCGGCACCAACGCGCACGTGATCCTGGAGGAGGCGCCCGCCGCGGAGGCGGAGGACGCCCCGGCCGAGACCCCGGCCGAGCCCAACCCGCCGGCGGTGGTGCCGGTGCTGGTCTCCGGCCGGAGCGAGGCGGCGCTGCGGGCCCAGGCCGAGCGGCTGCTGGCCCATCTGACCGAGCACTCCGAGGTCTCGCTGCTGGACGCCGGTTTCACCGCGGCGACGGCGCGTGCGCACCTGGAGCGTCGCGCGGCCCTGGTGGCCGGCGACCGCACGGAGCTGCTGGCGGGGCTGACGGCGCTCGCCGCCGGCGAGCCGGCGACCGGCCTGGTCGAGGGCCGGACCGTCGGTGGCAAGGCGGTGTTCGTGTTCCCCGGTCAGGGGGCGCAGTGGGCGGGTATGGCGGTGGAGCTGCTGGGCTCTTCGCCGGTGTTCGCCGAGCAGAT
>NZ_JBIRFT010000048.1:0-4908 GCF_044327625.1 Streptomyces sp. NPDC018031 | reverse complement strand
ACGAACGGCTCCAACGCCCGCCCGCACCGCTCCATCGACTCCGCGAACACCGGCACCGAAGCCATCAACTCCCGCGCCATCCCCACCCACTGCGCACCCTGACCCGGGAACACGAACACCGCCTTGCCGCTCTGCTGGGCGGTGCCGGTGGCCACCGAGGGGGCCGCCTCGCCGCGGCCGACGGCGTCGAGTCCGGCGAGGAGTTCCTCGCGGGTGCCGGCGACCACCACGGCACGGTGCTCCAGCGCGGCCCGGGTACGCACCAGGGCCGCGGCGACGTCCAGCGGCGCCTGGTCGGGCCGGCCGGCCAGGTGGGAGCGGAGGCGTTCGGCCTGGGCGCGCAGCGCGCGCTCGCTCTTGCCGGACAGCGCCCACGGCACCACGCCCGCGGTGGCGGCGGCCGGGCGGATGTCCGCCGCCGGCCCGGCCACCCCGTCCACCGGCTCCTGCTCCTGCTCCTGCTCCGGCGTCTCTTCCGGTGCCTGCTCCAGGATCACGTGCGCGTTGGTCCCGCTGATGCCGAACGACGAGACACCGGCCCGCCACGGCTCGTCCTTCTCCGGCCACGGCCGCGCCTCGGTCAGCAACGACACCGCACCCGCCGACCAGTCGATGTGCGGCGACGGCTCGTCGGCGTGCAGCGTCTTCGGCAGCACCCCGTTCCGCAACGACATGACCGCCTTGATGACACCGGCGACACCGGCGGCCGCCTGGGCGTGACCGATGTTGGACTTGAACGACCCCAGCCACAGCGGCCGGTCGGCGGGCCGCCCCTGCCCGTAGGTGGCCATCAGGGCCTGCGCCTCGATCGGGTCGCCCAGCGTGGTGCCGGTGCCGTGCGCCTCCACCGCGTCCACCTGGCCCGCGTTGAGCTTGGCGTTGATCAGCGCCTGCCGGATCACGCGCTCCTGCGCGGGCCCGCTGGGGGCGCTGAGGCCGTTGCTGGCCCCGTCCTGGTTGATCGCCGAGCCGCGGACCACGGCGAGGACCCGGTGCCCGTTCTTCCGCGCGTCCGACAGCCGCTCCACCAGCAGCACACCGACGCCCTCGGCGAGGCCGAGGCCGTCGGCCGACGCGCCGAACGCCTTGCAGCGGCCGTCCCGGGACATGCCCCGCTGGCGGCTGAAGGCGATGAACCCACCGGGGCTGGAGAGCACCGCGACACCGCCGACCAGTGCCATCGAGCAGTCGCCCTGGCGCAGCGCCGTGCAGGCCAGGTGGAGGGCGACCAGGGACGAGGAGCAGGCGGTGTCGAGGGTGACGGCCGGGCCTTCGAGGCCGAAGGTGTAGGCGATGCGGCCGGAGACCACACTGGCGTTGGAGCCGGTCAGCAGGTGGCCTTCGAGGCCCTGGGGGGCGCTGGAGAGGTCGGTGAAGTAGTCCGGCCGGTTGGAGCCGATGAAGGTGCCGATGCGGCGGCCGCGGACGCTGACCGGGTCGATGCCGCCGCGTTCGAACGCCTCCCACGAGGTCTCCAGCAGCAGCCGCTGCTGCGGGTCCATCGCGACGGCCTCACGCGGCGAGATGCCGAACACGTCGGGGTCGAACTGTGCCGCTTCGTAGAGGAATCCGCCGTCCCTGACGTAGCTCTTGCCCGGCGCGTCCGGGTCCGGGTCGTACAGACCCTCCAGGTCCCAGCCCCGGTCGGTGGGGAACCCCGCGACGGCGTCGGTGCCCTCGTCGACCATCTGCCACAGGTCCTCGGGCGAGGCCACGCCGCCGGGGAAGCGGCAGGCCATGGAGACGATGGCGATCGGCTCCCCGGCGGCCTCCTCCACCCCGCGCAGACGCTGCTTGGTCTCGTGCAGATCGGCCGTTACCCACTTGAGGTAGTCGCGGAGCGTTTCTTCTTTGCTTGCCATGGGGTTCCCCTACGGAGATCAGTCAGGAAAGTGGGTAAGTCGGGGTGCTCCGCCGTGTGCTCCGGGGCCGCCGCGCGGGGAGCGCGCGGGGCCGCGCCCGGCCCGCCGCCCGGTGGTGTGGCCGGGGGCGGGCGCGGGGCCGGGAGGGGCGGAGTCGCGGGAGGCGGTCCGGGCCGCTAGCCGGTGCTCACGACCGGCCCAGCTCCTCACGGATGAACGCGAACATCTCGTCGTCGGAGGCGGATTCGAGCCGGTCGGCGACGGATTCGTCGCCGGCGCCGCCGTCGCTGACCGTGACCTGGCTGCCGGTCCACTGGGCGAGGAGTGCCTGGAGCCGTTCGGTGATGGCGGCCCGGCCCAGGTCGTCCACGTCCAGGTCGGTGAGCGCGGCGGCCATCCGGTCGATGTCGGTGTGCACCGACTCGGCGGTGGCGGCCGTCTCCTGCAGCAGCTCCGCGCGCAACAGGCCGACCAGGGCGTTGGGGGTGGGGTGGTCGAAGGCGAGCGTGGCGGGCAGTTTCAGACCGGTGGCCCGGCCCAGCCGGTTGCGCAGTTCCACCGAGGTGAGCGAGTCGAAGCCCAGGTCCCGGAACGGGTGCCCCGGCTTGACCTCGTCGGTGGTGGGGTGACCGAGCACGGCGGCGGCGTGGCTGCGCACCAGGTCGAGCAGGATCCGGTCGCGCTCCTCGGCGGGCAGCGGGGCGAGCCGCTGCCGCAGTTCCGCCGCCCCGGCCTCGTCCGCCGGGTCCTCGGCGGCGGCCTCCCGCAGCTGCCGCATGACCCGGGTCGCCTCGGGCAGTGCGTCCAGCAGCCGTGTGGGGCGGGCCATGGTGAACAGCGAGACGAACTGCTCCCAGTCGATGTTGGCGAGGGCGACGAAGGTGTCGTCGTTGTCCAGCGACTGCTTCAGCGCGGCGATGCCCAGGTCGGGTTCGAGGAACGGCAGGCCCTGGGCCTGGGCGCGTTCGCTGATGGCCATCCGCTCGGCCGCGTAGCTCTCCTTGATGTCCACCGGACGCCACACGCCCCAGGCCATGGAGGTCGCGGTCAGCCCGCGGGCGCGGCGCTGGTAGGCCATGGCGTCCAGGTGGGCGTTGGCGGCGGCGTACGCGCCGTGGTAGCCGCTGCCCCAGAAGGCGGCGATGGAGGAGTACAGCACGAAGGCGTCCAGGGTGTCCCGGTCGAAGATCCGGTCCAGGTGCTCGGCGCCCTCGACCTTCGCGGCGAACGCCGCGGCGAAGTCGGCGGGGGTGGCGCTGTCCAGCGGGCCGAGGTCGATGTGGGCGGCGGTGTGCACCACTGCCCGGATCGGCGGGCCCTCGGCCTCGACCCGGTTCACCAGGGCGGCGAGTTCGTCGTGGTCGGCGATGTCGCAGCCGGCGATGGTGACCTTGGCGCCGAGGGCGGTGAGCTCGGCTTCCAGCTCCGCGGCGCCGGGGGCCTCGGGGCCCCGGCGGCTGGTGAGGACCAGGTGCTCGGCGCCGTTGCGTGCGCACCAGCGGGCCAGCAGGGTGCCGAGGGCGCCGGTGCCCCCGGTGATCAGCACGGTGCCGCGGGGCGTCCACGGGCGGGCCGGAGTGCCGCCGCCGAGCCGGTCGCGCACCATACGGCGGCCGAGCGCGCCGGCGCGGCGCACGGCGATCTGGTCCTCGCCGTCCGTTCCGGCGAGCGCCGCGACCAGGCGGGTGAGCGCCGCGTCGTCGGCGTCCGGGGGCAGGTCGACCAGACCGCCCCACAGCGCCGCCTGCTCCAGCGCGGCGACCCGGCCCAGGCCCCAGATCTGGGCCTGGATGCGGCCGGGGCGCGGATCGGTGTCGTCCACCGCGACGGCACCCTGGGTGACGCACCACAGCGGTGCCGTGAGGCCGGCGTCGCCGAGCGCCTGGAGCAGGGCGAGGGAGCCCATCACCCCGGCGGAGAGGGACGGGTGGTCGGGGTGCGGCGAGGTGTCGTCCAGCGGCCACAGGCAGAGCACCCCGGCGGGTGCCTCGCCGTCGCCGACGGTCTCGCGGATCCGGGCGAGCAGGGTGGCGCGGTCGGCGTCCGCCGCGTCCACGTCGAGCCGGATCAGGCCGGCCCCGTGGGTCTCGAGGGCGTGCAGCGCGCCCCGGACGGCCGGGTCGTCGGCGCCCGAGGTGGGCACCACGGCCAGCCAGTTGCCGGTCAGGGTGGGGGCGACGGGGTCCGGCACCGGGTGCCAGGCCACGGTGTAGCGCCAGGAGTCGACCTCGGACCGCTCCTGGCTCCGCCGCCGCCAGCCGGACAGGGCGGGCAGCACGGACCGCAGCGGCTGTTCCGGGTCGACCTGGAGGGTTTCCGCGATGCGGTCCAGGTTCTCCCCCTCCACGGCCGCCCAGAAGGAGGCTTCGGCGGCGTCCCGGGGGGCGGCGGCACCGGCCGTGGTGTCGTCGCCGGGCTCCATCCAGTACCGCTGGTGCTGGAACGCGTAGGTGGGCAGTTCCACGGTGTGCGCGCCCTCGGTGACCGGTGACCAGTCCACCGCGACGCCGCCCGCGAACGCCTCGGCCAGCGAGGTGAGGAAGCGGCGGGGCCCGCCCTCGTCGCGGCGGAGCGAGCCGACTGCGGTGATCTCGGTGCCGGTGCTCTCCGCGGTCTCGCCGATCGCCATGGTCAGCACCGGGTGGGCGCTGGACTCGACGAAGACGCTGTAGCCGTGGTCGAGGAGGGTGCGGGTGGTGCGCTCGAACTCGACGGTCTGCCGCAGGTTGCGGACCCAGTACCCGGCGTCCAGCCCGGCGGTGTCCACCGGCTCCGCCTCCACCGTGGAGTAGAACGGCACCCGCGAGGAGACCGGGGTGATCCCGTCCAGGACCCGCAGCAACTCCTCCCGCACCGACTCCACCTGCGGGGAATGCGAGGCATAGTCCACCGGGATCCGACGCGCACGGATACCGTCCGCCTCACAGGCGGCCACCAGCTCCTCCAGCGCCGCCGGCTCCCCCGCCACCACCGTGGACGACGCACCATTGACCGCCGCCACCGACACCCGCCCCGCAAAGGCCTCGATGCGCTCCTGCGCATCCGC
>NZ_JBIRFT010000047.1:0-5223 GCF_044327625.1 Streptomyces sp. NPDC018031 | reverse complement strand
CGGGTGTGGGGGTGGACTGGCCGGGCTTCTTCGCCGGCAGTGGCGCCCGGCGCGTCCAGCTGCCCACCTACGCCTTCCAGCGCGAACGCTTCTGGATCGCGCCCGACGCCGGGGCGGGCGACGCCACGGCCGCCGGGCTGGCCCGTGTCGAGCACCCCGTCCTCGCGGCCACCGTGCAGTTCGGCGACCGCGACGAGTGGCTGTTCACCGGCCGGATCTCGCAGGACTCGCAGCCGTGGACCCGTGACCACATGGTGCTGGGCACCGTGATCGTGCCGGGCGTCGCGCTGGTCGAGATGGCGCTCACCGCCGGCCGCAAGGTGGGCTGCGAGGTGCTGGACGAACTGGTGCTGGAGGCACCGCTGCTGCTGCCGGAGGACGCCGCCCGGCAGCTCCAGGTCACCGTCGGCCAGGCCGGCGACGACGGCCGCCGCGAGGTGACCCTCTACTCCCGGCCGGTCACCGGCGACACGGACGAGCAGCCGGAGACCACCTGCCACGGGCGCGGCTGGCTCGCCCCCGGCGACGAGCCGGTCGCGGTCTGGCAGTCCGAGTGGCCGCCGGTGGACGCGGAGCCGACCTCGGTGGACGCGCTCTACGCGGGCATGGCCGACCTCGGCTACGACTACGGACCGACGTTCCAGGGCGTGCGCGCGGTATGGCGCCGGGACGACGAGGTGTTCGCCGAGGTCGCGCTGCCCGACGGCGCCGGCGGTGAGGGCTTCGGCATCCACCCCGGCCTGTTCGACGCGACGCTGCACGGCGGGCTGCTGGAGAAGGAGCCCGGGGACTCCGTGGTCCTGCCGTTCTCCTGGTCCGGGGTACGGCTGGGGCAGACCGGCCTCACCCGGGCCCGGGTGCGGATCAGCTCGGCCGGCGAGTCCACCCTGCGGGTCGATGTCACCAGCGAGGACGGCGAGTTGGCCGTCCGCCTGGACAAGCTGGTGTTCCGCCCGGTGGAGCAGGCGCAGCTGGAGAACGTGCAGGGCACCAAGTCCAGCCCGCTGTACCAGCTGGACTGGACCCCGGTGACGGTGGGCGCCGCCAGGCCGGTACGGCTGGCGGTCCTCGGCGACCTCGGGGTGGCCGGTGAGCGGTTCGCCGACCTGGACGCCCTGGAGCAGGCGCTCGCCGACGGCGCGACCGCCCCGGAGCTGGTGGTCGCCGAGGTCACCGCCCCGGCCGGCGCGGAGGACGTCGCCGAAGCCGCGCGGGCGACCGCGGGCCGGGCGCTGGAGCTGGTGCAGCGCTGGCTGGCCGGAGAGCGGCTGGGCGACGCCCGGCTCGTCGTGGTGACCCGGCACGCGGTCGCGGTGGGCGAGGAGTCCCCGGACCTGGCGCAGGCCCCGGTGTGGGGTCTGGTGCACAGCGCCCAGTCCGAGCACCCGGGCCGGATCCTGCTGGTGGACCTGGCCGGCGACGAGCCGGAGTGGGGTGCGCTGCTCGACCTGGACGAGCCGCAGCTCGCGGTGCGTGAGGGCCGGGTGCTGGCGCCCCGGCTCGGACGTGCCGCCGCGGCGCCGGAGGGCGACGCCTGGCGGCTGTCGATCGGCCGGAAGGGCTCGCTGGAGGACCTGGCGATCGTCCCCTCCGACGGGGGCCGTCCGCTGGCGGCCGGCGAGGTGCGGGTCGGGGTGCGGGCCGCGGGCCTGAACTTCCGCGACGTGCTGATCGCGCTGGGCATGTACCCGGGCGAGGCCCCGCTGGGCAGCGAGGCCGCGGGCGTGGTGCTCGAGGTCGGCCCCGAGGTCACCGGCCTGGCGCCGGGCGACCGGGTGTTCGGCCTGTTCGCGGGCGCCTTCGGCCCGGTGGCGGTGGCCGACCGGCGGATGCTGGCGCCGATGCCCGCGGGCTGGACGTTCGCCCAGGCCGCGTCGGTGCCGGTGGTCTATCTCACCGCCTACCACGGGCTGGTGGACCTGGCCGGTGTACAGGCCGGTGAGCGGGTGCTGGTGCACGCCGCGGCCGGCGGCGTGGGCATGGCCGCGGTGCAGATCGCCCGTCACCTGGGCGCGGAGGTCTTCGCCACCGCGAGCCAGGCCAAGTGGGACGCGGTGCGGGAGCTGGGGGTCGCCGACGACCGGCTGGCCTCCTCCCGCGACCTGGACTTCCGGGACGCGTTCCTGGCGGCCACCGACGGCGCCGGGGTCGACGTGGTGCTGGACGCGCTGGCGGGCGAGTTCGTCGACGCGTCGCTGGACCTGCTGCCGCGGGGCGGCCGGTTCATCGAGATGGGCAAGACCGACATCCGCGACCCGGAGGCCGTCGCCCGCGAGCACAGCGGCGTCCGGTACCGGGCGTTCGACATGTACGAGGCGGGCATCGAGCGCATCCAGCAGATGCTCGCCGAGATCACCTCGCTGTTCGAGCAGGGTGTCCTGCGGCACGCCCCGGTCCGCACCTGGGACGTGCGCCAGGGCCGGGAGGCGTTCCGCTTCCTCCGCGAGGGCCACAACGTGGGCAAGGTGGTGCTCACCGTCCCGGCGCCGCTGGACCCGGAGGGCACGGTGCTGATCACCGGTGGTACCGGTGGTCTGGGTGCGCTGTTCGCCCGGCATCTGGCCGAGCGGCACGGCGTGCGTCGGCTGCTGCTGGTCAGTCGTCGTGGTCCGGCCGCCGACGGGGTGGCCGAGCTGGTCGGTGAGCTGGCGGAGCTGGGTTGTGCGGCGCGGGTCGAGGCGTGCGACGTGGCGGACCGGGAGCAGCTGGCGGGTCTGCTGGGCTCGTTGGAGCAGCCGCTGACCGCGGTGGTGCACGCCGCGGGTGTGCTGGACGACGGTGTGATCGAGGCGCTCACCGCCGAGCAGCTGGAGCGGGTGATGCGGCCGAAGCTCGACGCCGCCTGGCACCTGCACGAGCTGACCGCGGACACCGAGCTGTCGGCGTTCGTGCTGTTCTCCTCGATGGCCGCCCTCATCGGCAGCCCGGGCCAGGCCAACTACGCCGCGGCCAACGCCTCCCTGGACGCGCTCGCGCACGTCCGGCGCGCGGCCGGCCTCCCGGCGAGCTCGCTGGCCTGGGGCCTGTGGGCGGACGCCACCGGCATGACCGGCGAGCTGGACGAGGCCGAACTGGCCCGGCTGGAGCGGATGGGCGTCGGCGCGCTGTCCGCCGGATCCGGACTGGAACTGTTCGACGAGTCGCTCGGACTGGACGCCGCCCTGCTGGCCCCGGTCCGGCTGGACCTCGCCGTGCTGCGCGGCCAGGCCCGCGCCGGGATGCTGCCGGCGCTGCTGCGCGGCCTGGTGCGCGCCCCGGCCCGGCGCGCGGAGTCCGCCGGCGGGTCGCTGGCCCAGCGCCTGGCGGGCGTGCCGGAGGCCGACCGGGAGAAGGTCGTCCTGGAGGTGGTGCAGGCACAGGTCGCCTCCGTGCTCGGGCACGCCTCGGGTGCCGCGATCGAGGCGGACCGGGCGTTCAAGGAGCTCGGGTTCGACTCGCTGAGCGCGGTCGAGCTGCGCAACCGGCTCACCCAGGCCACCGGGCTCCGGCTGCCCGCCACCCTGGTCTTCGACCACCCGAACCCGATGGCGGTCGCCCGGCTGCTGCTCGCCGAGATCGGTGGTGCCGTCGAGGCGCCGCGGCAGGCGGTCCGGACCCGGCGGGCCCGGCCGCGGCAGGCGGAGGCCGACGAGCCGCTGGCGATCGTGGGCATGAGCTGCCGCTACCCCGGTGGCGTCACCTCGCCGGACGGCCTGTGGGAGCTGGTGGCGTCGGGCCGGGATGCGGTGACGGCGCTGCCGAAGGACCGCGGCTGGGACCTGGAGGGCCTCTACGACCCGGACCCGGACCAGTCCGGGAAGCTGTACACCCGCGGCGGCGGGTTCGTCGACAACGTCGGCGACTTCGACGCGGAGTTCTTCGGGATCAGCCCGCGCGAGGCGCTGGCCATGGACCCCCAGCAGCGGCTGCTGCTGGAGGCCGCCTGGGAGGCGTTCGAGGACGCGGGCATCGACCCGACCTCGCTGCGCGGCAGCGACACCGGTGTCTTCACCGGCGCGGTCACCTCCGACTACAGCCGCTCGCTGCAGCCGGAGCTGGACGGCTACCTGCTGACCGGCTCGACCACGAGCGTCATCTCCGGCCGGGTCGCCTACAGCCTGGGACTGGAGGGGCCCGCCGTCACGGTGGACACCGCCTGCTCCTCGTCGCTGGTGGCCCTGCACTTCGCCGCGCAGGCACTGCGCGCCGGCGAGTGCTCGATGGCGCTGGTCGGCGGTGTCTCGGTGATGACCGGACCGCAGCTGCTCATCGACTTCAGCCGGCAGCGCGGACTGGCGCCGGACGGCCGGTGCAAGGCGTACGGGGCGGACGCGGACGGCACCGGGTTCTCCGACGGCCTGGGCCTGCTCGTGGTGGAGCGGCTCTCCGACGCCCGCCGCAACGGTCACCGGATCCTGGGCCTGGTGCGCGGCAGCGCGATCAACCAGGACGGTGCGAGCAACGGTCTGACCGCGCCCAACGGCCCCTCGCAGGAGCGGGTGATCCGGCAGGCGCTGGCCAACTCCGGCCTGAGCCCGGCCGAGGTGGACGCGGTGGAGGGTCACGGCACCGGCACCAAGCTGGGTGACCCGATCGAGGCGCAGGCACTGCTGGCCACCTACGGCCGGGAGCGGACCGACGGCCCGCTGCGACTGGGATCCATCAAGTCCAACATCGGCCACACCTCCACCGCGGCCGGTGTCGCGGGCGTCATCAAGATGGTGATGGCGATGCGGCACGAGGTGCTGCCGCGCACCCTGCACGCGGACGAGCCGTCCCCGCACGTGGACTGGGAGTCCGGTGACGTCCAGCTGCTCACCGAGGCGCAGGAGTGGGCGGCCCCCTCGGACCGGCCGCGGCGCGCGGGCGTGTCGTCCTTCGGCGTGAGCGGCACCAACGCGCACGTGATCCTGGAGGAGGCGCCCGCCGAGGACCGGCAGCCGGCCGAGGAGCCGGCGGAGCGTCCGGCCGGCGCGGTGCCGGTGCTGGTCTCCGGCCGGAGCGAGGACGCGCTGCGGGCCCAGGCCGAACGGCTGCGCGCGCGGCTGCTGGCCGACCCCGAGCTGGGCCTTGCGGACCTCGGCTTCTCGTCCGTGACCAGTCGTGCGTTGCTGGAGCGGCGTGCGGTGGTGGTGGCGTCGGATCGTGCTGAGTTGCTGGCGGGGCTGGCGGCTGTCGCGGCGGGTGAGCCGGCCGGTGGGGTGGCTGTGGGTCGTGCGGTCGCGGGGAAGACCGCGGTGCTGT
>NZ_JBIRFT010000046.1:0-6221 GCF_044327625.1 Streptomyces sp. NPDC018031 | reverse complement strand
AGCAACTCCGCCACCTGACCGCGATCGGAAACGTCACACGCCGCGAAGGTCACCGACGCGCCCAGCGCCTCCAGCTCACCCCGCAACTCCGCCGCGCCAGGCGTCTGTTCACCGCGGCGGCCCGCCAGCAGCAGATGCCGCACCCCGTGCACGGCCACCAGATGCCGCGCCACCAGACCACCCAGCACCCCACCGGCACCCGTGACCAGCACCGTGCCCCGCCGGTCCAGCTCCGCCGGAACCGACAACACCACCTTGCCCACATGCCGCGCCTGACTGATGTACCGGAACGCCTCGGGGGCCCGGTGGATGTCGCGCACGGTGACCGGCAGCGGGTGCAGTACCCCGCGTTCGAAGAGGTCGACGATCTCGGCGAGCATCTCGCCGATCCGCTCCGGACCGGCCTCGGCCAGGTCGAACGCCCGATAGGCCACACCCGGGTAGTCCGCCGCCACCTGCTCCGCGGACCGGATGTCGGTCTTGCCCATCTCCACGAACCGGCCACCACGCGGCAGCAACCGCAACGAAGCGTCCACGAACTCCCCGGCCAGCGAGTCCAGCACCACATCCACCCCGCGCCCACCGGTCACCGAGGCAAACACACCCTCGAAGTCCAGCGACCGCGACGACGCGATCCGCTCCCCCGCCACACCCAGCCCGCGCACCACATCCCACTTCGCCGGACTCGCCGTCGCGAACACCTCCACACCCCAGGCCCGCGCCAGCTGCACCGCCGCCATCCCCACACCACCGGCGGCCGCGTGCACCAGCAACGACTCCCCGGCACGCACCCCGGCCAGGTCCCGCAGCGCGTAGAGCGCCGTGACGAACACGGTGGGGACGGACGCGGCCTGGGCGAAGGTCCAGCCTTCGGGCATCCGGACCAGGGTGCGGGCGTCGGCGACGTTCAGCGGGGTGAACCCGCCGGTGAGCAGACCCATCACCCGGTCGCCCACGGCCAGCCCGGTCACTCCGGGACCGACCTCCACCACCACACCGGCACCCTCGCCGCCCAGCTCGGCCGCCCCCGGGTACATCCCCAGCGACAGCAGCACATCACGGAAGTTCACCCCGGCCGCGCGCACCGCGACCCGGACCTCCCCCGCACCCAGCTCCCGCAGCGCCTCCGGCGACTCCACCGCCGCCAGGCCCTCCAGCGTCCCCGACTCCCCGGCCACCAACCGCCACGGCACCGAACCCGCCTCGGGGGCGGTCAGCGCCTCGGTGCTCGGGCGGGCCAGCCGGGGCAGGCGGGCGGCGCCGGACCGTACCGCGATCTGCGGTTCGTCGGCGGACAGCAGCGGGGCCAGGTCGGCCCACGGGACGTCCGCCCCGTCCACGTCGAGCAGCACCAGGCGGCCCGGGTGTTCGGACTGCGCGGAGCGCAGCAGCCCGCGGGCGGCCGCGGCGGCCAGGTCCCGGATCCGCTCGCCGGGGGTCACGGCCACCGCGCCGCGGGTCACCACGACCAGCCGGGTGCCGGAGAACCGTCCGTCCGCGAGCCAGGTCCGCGCCAGGTCGAGTGCCCGGTGGGTGACGGCCCGGGCCGCCGCGGCGGTGCCGCCGGGGCCCTCGGTGTCCGGTGTGCCGGCGGCCGTCTCCGCGGTGAGCGCCACGAAGGCCAGCGCCGGTGCGGCGGACGTGCCGTCCGGCCCGTCGGCGGTGATCGCCTCGGCCAGGGCGGCCAGGTCCGTGTAGTGGTGGACCCGGTGCCGCCGGCCGGGGGTGGCCGTCGGTGCGTCCGGCGCGGTGTGCGGGAACGGCAGCAGGGTGTCCGGTCCGCCGGGGGTCTCCCCGCCGCCGGGGGCGATCACGGCCCAGTGCGGGTCGTCGTCGGGGTCGCCCGCGGGCCGGCCGGCCGTCGGCTCCTCCGCCGTGTTCACCCAGTCCACGTGGTACAGCGAGTCGTGGACCGTACCGGAACCGCCGAGCTGGTCGGCCGAGACGGTACGGGTCATCAGCGAGTCCGCCGAGGCGACCGGCCGGCCGAAGGCGTCGGCGACCTCGACCGCCACGCCGTCCGTGCCGACCGGGGTCAGCTTCACCCGCAGTTCGGCCGCGCCGGTGGCGTGCAGTGCGACGCCGCTCCACGCGAACGGCAGCCGGACCTGCTCGATGTCACCGAAGACGGTCCCCAGCCCCGCGTGCAACGCCGCGTCCAGCAGCGCCGGATGCAGACCGAACCGGCCCGCCTCCGCCCGCTGCCCCTCCGGCAGCACCACCTCCGCGAACACCTCACCCGCACCACGCCACACCGCACGCAACCCACGGAACACCGGCCCGTACTCCAGACCCGTCCCCGCCAACCGCTCGTAGAACCCGTCCAGATCCACCGCCTCGGCACCCACCGGCGGCCACACCACCAGACCCTCACCCGCATCCCCGGCCCCCGCACCGGCGGGCAGCAGGGTCGCGGTGGCGTGCCGGGTCCAGGGGGCCTGGTCCGGCGCGTTCTCCGGGCGGGCGTGCACGGTGAGGGAGCGGCCACCGGCGTCGTCCGCACCGCCGACCATCACCTGGATCCGTACGGCGCCCTGTTCGGGCAGGACCAGCGGGGCTTCCAGAGTGAGTTCCTCCACCCGGTCGCAACCCACCGCGTCACCGGCCCGCAACGCCAACTCCACGAACGCCGTACCCGGCAGCAGCACCCGCCCCAGCACCGCATGATCCGCCAGCCAGCCATGCGACCGCAGCGACAGACGACCGGTGAACAGATACCCACCCGAATCCGGCAGCGCCACCGCCGCACCCAGCAACGGATGACCGGCCGCACCCAGACCCGCCGACGCCACATCGCCGGTCGCCACGGTGGGCTCCAGCCAGAACCGCTCGCGCTGGAAGGCGTAGGTGGGCAGTTCGACGCGGCGTGCGCCGGTGCCGTCGAACACGGTGTGCCAGTTCACCGGCGCGCCGGAGCCGTACGCCTCGGCGAGTGAGGTCAGGAAGCGCTGCGGGCCGCCTTCGTCGCGGCGGAGGGTGCCGATGGCGGCGGCCGGGACGTCGGCGTCCTCGGCGGTCTGCTCGATCCCCATGGTCAGCACCGGATGGGCACTGGCCTCGACGAACATCTGATGCCCCTCGGCGAGGAGGAGCCGGACCGTCTCGTCGAAACGCACGGTCTGCCGCAGATTGCGGTACCAGTAACCGGCATCCATGACGGAGGTGTCGATCACCCCGGCGGTCACCGTGGAGTAGAACGGCACATCCGACGACCGGGGAGTGATACCGGCCAGCGCGCCGGTCACCTCCTCCTCGATCCGCTCCACATGCGCCGAATGCGAGGCGTAGTCCACCGGCACCCGCCGCGCCCGCACACCCTCGCCCTCACACTCGACGAGCAGCTCCTCCAACGCCTCCGGATCACCGGACACCACCACCGACGACGGCCCGTTCACCGCCGCCACCGATATCCGCCCCTCCCAGCGCTCCAGCCGTTCCGCGACCTCGGACTGCGACAGGGACACCGACACCATGCCGCCCAGACCCGACAACGCCAGCAACGCCCGGCTCCGCAGCGCCACCACCCGCGCCGCGTCCTCCAACGACAACGCACCCGCCACCGCCGCAGCCGCGATCTCACCCTGCGAATGACCGATCACCGCAGCCGGCACCACACCATACGAACGCCACAACTCCGCGAGCGACACCATCACCGCCCACAACGCGGGCTGCACCACATCCACCCGCTCCAACGACGCCGCACCCGGCACCCCACGCAACACATCCACCAACGACCAATCGGTGAACTCACTCAACGCCACCGCACACTCATGCACCCGCTCCGCGAACACCGGCGAAGCATCCAGCAACCCCGCCGCCATCCCCACCCACTGCGAACCCTGACCAGGGAACACGAACACCGGCCGGTCGCCGATGCCCGGTTCGACGACGCCCTGGACCAGACCGGGGGTGGTCTGTCCCTCGGCGAGCGCGTGCAGGCGCTCCAGGTAGCCGGCCCGGTCCTCGGCCAGGATCACCGCACGGTGGTCGAAGGCGGCCCGGGAGGCGGCGAGGGAGAAGCCGATGTCGGAGTCGGTGTCCCGGTCCGTGCCCGGCTGGGCGGCGGTGCCCGCGGGGTCCCGGGTGAGGTGGGCGAGCAGCCGTCCGGCCTGGGCGCGCAGCGCGGGGCCCGTCTTGGCCGACAGCAGCCAGGGCAGTACGCCGGTGGTGGCCGCCGGCGGTGCCGAGTGCCCGGCCACGCCGTTGGGCGGTTCCTCCGGGCTCGGCGGGGCCTGCTCCAGCACCGCGTGGGCGTTGGTGCCGCTCATGCCGAAGGAGGAGATGCCGGCCCGGCGGGGCTCCTCGCGCTCCGGCCAGGCCACGGCCTCGGTCAGCAGCCGCAGGGTGCCGGTGGACCAGTCGACGTGCGGCGACGGCTCGTCGGCGTGCAGGGTGCGCGGCAGCGTTCCGTACCGCATGGCGAGGACCATCTTGATCACCCCGGCGACGCCGGCCGCGGCCTGGGTGTGCCCGATGTTGGACTTGAGCGAGCCCAGCCACAGCGGCCGGTCCTCGGGCCGGTCCTGGCCGTAGGTGGCCAGCAGCGCCTGCGCTTCGATGGGGTCGCCGAGCTTGGTGCCGGTGCCGTGCGCCTCGACCACGTCGACCTGGCCGGCGGCCAGTCCGGCGTTCTCCAGGGCGCGGCGGATCACCCGCTGCTGGGACGGGCCGTTGGGGGCGGTGAGGCCGTTGCTGGCGCCGTCCTGGTTGATGGCGGTGCCGCGGACCACGGCGAGCACCCGGTGCCCGTTGCGCCGGGCGTCCGACAGCCGCTCCAGCAGCAGAACGCCCACGCCCTCGGCGGGGCCGAAGCCGTCGGCGGAGGCCGCGAACGGCTTGCACCGGCCGTCCGGGGCGAGGCCGCGCTGGCGGCTGAAGCCGATGAAGGTGCTGGGCGTCGACATGATGGTGGCACCGCCGGCGAGGGCGAGGGAGCACTCGCCCTGGCGCAGCGCCTGCACCGCCAGGTGGAGCGCCACCAGCGACGAGGAGCACGCGGTGTCGACGGCGACGGCCGGGCCTTCGAGACCGAAGACGTAGGCCAGCCGCCCGGAGGTGACGCTGAGCGCGTCACCGGTGAGCAGATAGCCCTCGACCCCGTCCGTTCCCTGGTGCGGGCCGGTGCTGTAGCCCTGCGGGGCGGCGCCGACGAAGACGCCGGTCTGGCTGCCGCGGAGCGCCGCCGGGTCGATGCCGGCCCGCTCGAACGCCTCCCAGCCGGTCTCCAGCAGCAGCCGCTGCTGCGGGTCCATGGCGAGCGCCTCGCGCGGCGAGATGCCGAAGAAGCCGGGGTCGAAGTCGCCCGCGTCGTGCAGGAAGCCGCCGTTGCGGGTGTAGCTCCGGCCGGCCGCGTCGGGGTCGGGGTCGTAGAGCCCTTCGAGGTCCCAGCCACGGTCGGTCGGCAGCCCGGTGATGGCGTCCGTGCCGTCGGTGAGCAGCTGCCAGAGGTCTTCCGGGGTGCGTACGCCGCCGGGGAAGCGGCAGCTCATCGCCACGATGGCGATCGGGTCGCCGGTGCCGTCGGCCGCCGTGGTGCGGGTGGCCGGGGCGGCCGTCGCCCGGTCGGTGTCCGCGGCCGGGGCGCCGAGCAGTTCGGTGCGCAGCTGCCTGGCGAGGGCGGCGGGGGTCGGGTAGTCGAAGACCAGGGTCGCGGACAGCCGGAGTCCGGTGGCCGCGTTGAGCCGGTTGCGCAGTTCGACGGCGGTCAGCGAGTCGAAGCCGTGCTCCTTGAACGGGCGGTCGGCCTCCACCGCGTCGGGGTCGGCGTGGCCGAGGACGGTCGCTGCGTTGGCGCGTACCAGGTCCAGCAGCGTGCGGTCGCGGTCGCGGTCGGTGAGCCCGGCCAGCCTGCGCCGGAGCTCGTTGTCGTCGGTGCCACCGCCCGCTTCGGCGCCGCCGAGGGCGCGGCGGGCCGGGGTTGCCGGTCGCCGCACCAGGCCGCTGAGCAGGGCGGGCAGGGTTCCGGTCCGCGCCTGGGCGGCGAGTCCGTCGGTGTCCAGCTTGGTGGGGACGACCAGGGACTCGGCGGTGGTGAGGGCCGCGTCGAACAGTCGCAGTCCTTCGTCGGAGGGCAGCGGGATCATGCCGCCGCGGGCCATCCGGGCCAGGTCGGTGGCGTCCAGGTGTCCGGTCATGTCGCTGCGTTCGGCCCACAGGCCCCACGCGTAGGACACCGCGGGCAGCCCCAGCGCACGCCGGTGCGCCGCCAGCGCGTCCAGATA
>NZ_JBIRFT010000045.1:0-6228 GCF_044327625.1 Streptomyces sp. NPDC018031 | reverse complement strand
GCCCCACCGGCGGGCAGCGCACCCATCAACCGGCCCCGCGCCACCACCAGCGCACCCGCGTCCGCCAGCGACAACACCCCGGCCACATGCGCCGCAGCCAGCTCACCGACCGAATGCCCGATCAGATAGTCCGGCACCACACCCAGCGACTCCACCAACCGGTACAGCGCCACCTCGACGGCGAACAACGCCACCTGCGTGTACTCCGTGGCATCCAGCAGCCCCGCCTCGGCCGAACCCTCCTGCGCCGACAGCAGCTCCCGCACCGACCGGCCCACCAACGGGTCCAGCACCGCGCAGACCTCGTCCAACGCTTCGGCGAACCGCGGGAACGCCACCGCCAGCTCCGCACCCATCCGGGCCCGCTGCGAACCCTGACCGGTGAACAGCACCGCGGTCTTCCCCGCGACCGCACGACCCACAGCCACCCCACCGGCCGGCTCACCCGCCGCGACAGCCGCCAGCCCCGCCAGCAACTCACCACGATCCGACGCCACCACCACCGCACGCCGCTCCAGCAACGCACGACTGGTCGCCTCGGAGAAACCGACGTCCGGCAGCGACAGCTCGGCGCGGTCGGCCAGGTGCGCGCGCAGCCGCTCGGCCTGGGCCCGCAGCGCGTCCTCGCTCCGGCCGGAGACCAGCACCGGCACCGCGCCGACCGGACGCTCCGCCGCTTCCCCGGCCGGCGCCTCGGTGCCGGCCTGCTCCTCGGCGGGGGCTTCGGCGGGCGCCTCCTCCAGGATCACGTGCGCGTTGGTGCCGCTGATGCCGAACGACGACACACCGGCGCGGCGCGGGCGCCCGGCGCCCGACCACTCCTGCGCCTCGGTGAGCAGCTCGATCTGCCCGGCGTGCCAGTCGACGTGCGGGGACGGCGCGTCCACGTGCAGGGTGCGCGGCAGCATCCCGTGCCGCATCGCCATCACCATCTTGATCACGCCCGCGACACCGGCCGCGGCCGAGGTGTGGCCGATGTTGGACTTGATGGAGCCCAGCCACAGCGGGGCGTCCACCCGCTCCCGGCCGTAGGTGGCCAGCAGCGCCCGGGCCTCGATCGGGTCACCCAGCTGGGTGCCGGTGCCGTGGCCCTCGACCGCGTCGACCTCGGCCGCGCTCAGTCCCGCGCTCTCCAGCGCCTGCCGGATCACCCGCTCCTGCGAGGGGCCGTTGGGCGCGGTCAGACCGTTGCTCGCACCGTCCTGGTTGATCGCGCTGCCCCGCACCACGGCGAGCACGTTGTGCCCCTTGCGGCGGGCATCGGACAGCCGCTCCAGCACGATCAGGCCGAGGCCGTCGGAGAAGCCGGTGCCGTCCGCGGCGGCCGCGTACGCCTTGCAGCGGCCGTCCTGCGCGAGGCCCCGCTGCCGGCTGAACTCGAGGAAGAGGAACGGGCCGGCGAGCACCGTCACGCCGCCGACCAGCGCCAGCGAGCACTCGCCCGCGCGCAGCGCCCTGGCCGCCAGGTGGATCGCCACCAGCGACGAGGAGCAGGCGGTGTCCACCGTGACCGCGGGCCCTTCCAGGCCCAGGCTGTAGGCGATCCGGCCGGACACCACACTGCCCTGGGTGCCGGCCAGCCGGAAGCCCTCCAGCTCCGGCAGCATCTGGCCGCCGTAGTCGGAGGTCACCGCGCCGGTGAAGACACCGGTGTCGCTGCCGCGCAGCGAGGTCGGGTCGATGCCCGCGTCCTCGAACGCCTCCCAGGCCGCCTCCAGCATCAGCCGCTGGGCCGGGTCGATGGCCAGGGCCTCGCGGGGGCTGATGCCGAAGAAGTCCGCGTCGAAGTCGCCGACCCCGTCGATGAAGCCGCCGGAGCTGGTGGTGACCTTCCCCGGCTGGTCGGGGTCGGCGTCGTACATCCGCTCCAGGTCCCAGCCGCGGTCGGTCGGCATCCCCGACATCGCGTCGCCGCCGGAGGCCACCAGCTCCCACAGGTCGTCCGGGGAGGCCACGCCACCGGGGTAGCGGCAGCTCATGCCCACGATCGCCAGCGGCTCGAGGTCGCGCTGCTCCAGCTCCTGCACACGGCGGTTGGCCGTGCGCAGCTCCGTGGTCACCTTCCGCAGGTAGGTACGGAGCTTCTGCTCGTCGGCCGTCGATCCGCCCCGCACGTCGTTCGCGTTTCCGGTCATGCCGACCCGAGCTCCTTGTCGATCAGTTCGAACATCTCGTCGTCGGACACCATGTCCAGGGCGTCGTCGGCCCCTTCGTCGGCGTCGCTGGTGTGGCTTTCGGCACCGCTGAGGACGGTGCGCAGCCGGTTGCTGAGGTAGCGCAGGCGGGGTTCGACCTGGGCGAACTGCTCCTCGTCGCCCGAGACCGCGATCAGCATCGCCTCGAGCTTGCGGAACTCCTCCTCGAACGGCGTGCCGTCCTGCTCGGTGCTGCCGCCGCCGCCCACTTCCTTGAACAGCAGCCGGGCGACCGCCGCCGGGGACGGGTGGTCGAAGACCAGGGTGGCGGGCAGCCGGAGTCCGGTGGCCTGGGTGAGCCGGTTGCGCAGCTCGACCGCGGCGAGCGAGTCGAACCCGAGCTCCTTGAAGGCGCGTTCCGGGTCGATCGCCGCACCGGAGGCGTGTCCGAGGACGGCCGCGACCTGGGACAGCACCGCCTCCAGGACGACCTCCTCCCGATCGGCGTCCGGGACTCCGGCGAGCCGCTGGGCCAGCGATCCGCCGGTGGACTCGGCGCGCCGGGCGGGGGCGCGGACCAGGCCGCGCAGCAGCGCCGGCAGCATCCCGGTGCGGGCCTGCACCCGCAGCGCTCCGAGGTCCAGCCGGATCGGCACCAGCAGCGCCGCGTCCAGGCCGACGGCCTCGTCCAGCAGTTGCAGACCCAGCTCGGTGGGCAGGGCGCCGATGCCGTTCCGTTCCATACGGGCGAGGTCGGCCTCGTCGAGTTCACCGGTCATGCCGGTGGCGTCGGCCCACAGGCCCCAGGCCAGCGAGCTGGCCGCCAGGCCCGCGGTGCGCCGCTGGTGCGCCAGCGCGTCGAGGGCGGCGTTGGCGGCGGCGTAGTTCGCCTGGCCGGGGTTGCCCAGGTGCGCCGCGGCCGAGGAGAACAGCACGAACGCGGACAGCTCCATTCCTGCGGTCAGTTCGTGCAGGTGCCACGCCGCGTCGACCTTCGGGCGCATGACCCGGGTGAGCTGCTCGGGGGTGAGGGACTCGACCACTCCGTCGTCGAGCACACCGGCGGCGTGCACCACGGCGGTCAGCGGCTGTTCCAGCGAGCCCAGCAGGTCCGCCAGCTGCTCCCGGTCCGCCACGTCGCAGGCGGCGACCCGGGCCCGGGCGCCGAGCGCGTCGAGTTCGGCGACCAGCTGCTCGACGCCGTCCGCGGCCGGGCCGCGCCGGCTGACCAGCAGCAGCTGCCGGACGCCGTGCCGCTCGGCCAGGTGCTTGGCGACCAGTGCGCCCAGACCGCCGGTACCACCGGTGATGAGCACGGTGCCGTCCGGGTCCAGCGGCGCGGGGATGGTGAGCACCACCTTGCCGACGTTGCGGCCCTCGCGGAGGAAGCGGAACGCCTCCCGGCCGCGGCGCACGTCCCAGGTGCGGATCGGCGCGTGCCGCAGCGCTCCCTGCTCGAACAGCGCGGCGATCTCGACCAGCATCTGCTGGATCCGCTCGGGTCCCGCTTCCATCAGGTCGTAGGACCGGTAGCGCACCCCGGCGTACTCGCGGGCCACCACCTCCGGGTCGCGGATGTCGGTCTTGCCCATCTCGATGAACCGGCCGCCGCGCGGCAGGAGTTCCAGGGTCGCGTCGACGAACTCGCCCGCCAGCGCGTCCAGCACCACGTCCACTCCGGCGCCGTCGGTGGCCGCCAGGAAGGTGTCCCGGAAGTCCAGGTCGCGGGAGGAGGCCAGGCGGTCGTCGGCGACCCCCAGTGCCCGCACCGCGTCCCACTTCGGCGCGCTGGCGGTCGCGAAGACCTCCGCGCCGAAGTGCCGGGCCAGCTGTACCGCGGCCATGCCCACGCCGCCGGCCGCGGCGTGCACCAGCACCCGCTCACCGGCCTCGATGCCGCCGGCCAGGTCGACCAGCCCGTAGTAGGCGGTCAGGTACACCACGGGGACGGAGGCGCCCTCGGCGAAGGACCAGGCCGCCGGCATCGGCGCCAGCGTCCGCCGGTCGGCGACCGCCACCGGTCCGAAGGCGTCCGGTACCAGGCCGAACACCCGGTCGCCGGGGGCCAGGTCGGTCACGCCCGAGCCGACTTCGAGCACCACGCCGGCCGCCTCGCTGCCCAGCCAGGCCTCGCCGGGGTACATGCCGAGCGCGATGAGCACGTCGCGGAAGTTGAGGCCCGCGGCCCGGATGCCGACCCGCACCTCGCCCACGCCCAGCGGGCGGCTGCCGTCGGAGGGGACGATCGCCAGGTCCTCCAGCGAGCCCTTGCGCCGGATCGCCAGCCGCCAGGCGTCGCCCTCCGGCGCCGCGGCGGCGCGTCCGAGCCGGGGTGCCAGCACCCGGCCCTCACGCACCGTCAGCTGCGGCTCGTCCAGGTCGAGCAGGGCGGCCCACTCCGGCCGGGTGCCGTTGTCGACGTCCACCAGCAGGAACCGGCCCGGGTGCTCGGACTGGACGCTGCGCAGCAGGCCCCACACCGGCGCCTGGGTGACGTCCGGTGCCTCGTCGCCCACCGCGACCGCGTGCCGGGTCACCACGACGAGCCGGGCGTCGGCGAGCCGGTCGCCGGCCAGCCACCGCTGCACCAGTTCCAGCGCCCGGTCGGCGGTGGCCCGCGCGGTCTGCGCGGCGTCGCCGGCGTCCGCCGGGGAGCCGATGTGGGCGAGGACCGCGTCCGGGACGCCCGCGCCGTCGGCGAGCGCCTGCTCCAGCGCGTCCAGGCCGGCGAACCGCTCGCCGTCCGCGTCGAGGTCGCCGAGGACCGCCAGCCGCACCGGCTTGGCGGCGCCGACCGTCACCGGGGCCCAGTCGACCTGGAACAGCGAGCTCTGCTTGCTGCCCTGGGCGCTTTCCAGCTGCGCCTGGTCCATCGGGCGGACGGACAGCGCGTCGACCGCCACGACCGTGGAGCCGGTGTCGTCGGCCACGTGGATCCGGAGTGCCGATTCGCCCGCCGAGCCGATCCGCACCCGGGCCTGGGTGAGCCCGGTCCGCCCGATCCTCACTCCGGACCAGGAGAACGGCAGGTCGACCGACGATCCGGCGTCCTTGTCCAGGAGTACGCCGTGGAGTGCGGCGTCGAACAGCGCCGGGTGGACGCCGAATCCCGCGGTGCCGGTGTCCTCGGGCAGCGACACCTCCGCGTAGACCTCGTCACCGGCGCGCCATGCCGCCCGGACGCCCTGGAACAGCGGCCCGTAGTCGAAGCCGATGTCGGCCAGTCGCGGGTAGAAGCCGTCGACGGCGACCGGTTCGGCGCCGGCCGGCGGCCACTGGAGCGGGAAGGGCTCCGACGGCTCGGCGTCGGGGGCGAGCCAGCCGCGGCCGTGGCAGGTGGCCGGCCGCTGCTCGTCCTCGCCGGCCGTCTCCGGCCGGGAGAAGACCGCCACCTCGCGGCGGCCGTCCTCGCCCGCCGGGCCGACGGTGATCTGGATCTGCCGGGCGGCGTCCTCGGCGAGGACCAGCGGCGCCTCCAGCACCAGCTCGTCCAGCACCTCGCAGCCCACCTCGCGGCCGGCCGTGAGCGCCATCTCGACCAGCGCCGTGCCGGGCACCAGCACCGTGCCGAACACCGCGTGGTCCTGGGTCCACGACTGCGCGTCCTGGGAGACGCGGCCGGTGAACATCCACTCGTCGCGGTCGCCGACCTGGACGGCCGCGGCGAGGATGGGGTGGTCGACACGGGCCAGGCCGGCGGCCGCGGCATCCCCCGCGCCACCACCCGGCACCAGCCAGAAGCGTTCGCGCTGGAAGGCGTAGGTGGGCAGCTGGACGCGCCGGGCGCCACTGCCGGCGAAGAAGCCCGGCCAGTCCACCCCCACACCCGCCACATGTGCCTCGGCCAACGACAGCACGAACCGCTGCAGACCACCCTCGTCACGGCGCAGCGAACCCACCACACCGACCCGGTCCTGCGCACCGTGCGCGGTGGCGGTCTCCTCCACCGCCATCGCCAGCACCGGATGCGGAGACACCTCCACGAAGCAGTTGGTGCGGTTGTCGATCAGGGCGCGGACGGCGGGCTCGAAACCGACCCGGCCCCGCAGGTTCCCGTACCAGTACCCCGCGTCCAGCGTGGCGGTGTCGATGA
>NZ_JBIRFT010000044.1:0-7449 GCF_044327625.1 Streptomyces sp. NPDC018031 | reverse complement strand
CACCACGCACCACACCCGGCACCTCCCGACCCTCGGCCAACGCCGAAAGCCCCGCCAGGAAACCCTCCCGCTCCCCCGCCAGCACCACCGCACGGCGGTCGAACAGCGCCCGGGTGCTGATCAGCGCCTGCCCGATGCCGGCGGGCGACAGCTGCGGGTGCTCGCTGGCGTAGGCCAGCAGCCGCTGGGCCTGGTCCCGCAGCGCCGCGTCCGACTTGGCCGACACCACCCACGGCAGCACCCCGTCGACGGCCGCGGTGACCTCGCCGGCCGCGCTGGGCGCCTCCGCTCCGGTCGCGTCGCCGTCTTCTTCCTGCTGCGGGGCCTGCTCGACCACCACATGGGCGTTGGTGCCACTGACGCCGAACGACGACACGCCAGCCCGGCGCGGACGCTCCGCCTCGGGCCACGGCGTGGTCTCGGTGAGCAGCCGCACCGCGCCCACGGACCAGTCCACGTGCGGCGACGGCTCGTCCACGTGCAGCGACCGCGGCAGCACGCCGTGCCGCATGGCGAGGACCATCTTGATCACACCGGCGACACCGGCGGCGGCCTGGGTGTGCCCGATGTTGGACTTGACCGAGCCCAGCCACAGCGGGCGGTCGTCGGTGCGCTCCTGGCCGTAGGTGGCCAGCAGCGCCTGCGCCTCGATCGGGTCGCCCAGCGTGGTGCCGGTGCCGTGCGCCTCCACCGCGTCCACGTCACCGGTCGACAGACCGGCGCTGGCCAGCGCCTGCCGGATCACCCGCTGCTGCGACGGGCCGCTCGGCGCGGTGAGGCCGTTGCTCGCACCGTCCTGGTTGATGGCCGTACCGCGCACCACGCCGAGGATGTGGTGCCCGTTGCGCTGGGCGTCGGAGAGCCGCTCCAGCAGCAGGACGCCCACGCCCTCGCCCCAGCCGGTGCCGTCGGCGGCCGCCGCGAACGGCTTGCAGCGGCCGTCCGCCGCCAGGCCGCGCTGCCGGCTGAACTCCACGAAGAGTTCCGGGGTGGACATGATGGTCACGCCGCCCGCCAGGGCGAGCGAGCACTCGCCCTGCCGCAGCGCCTGCGCCGCGAGGTGGAGCGCCACCAGCGACGAGGAGCACGCGGTGTCGACCGTGACGGCCGGGCCCTCGAGGCCGAAGGTGTAGGAGATGCGGCCGGAGACGACACTGGCCGCGCTGCTGGTCACCAGGTAGCCCTCGACGTCCTGCGACGCCTGGCGCAGGTGGGTGCCGTAGTCCTGGCCGTTGCTGCCCATGAAGACGCCGGTGCGGCTGCCCCGGAGCGCGCCGGGGTCGATGCCCGCGCGCTCGAACAGCTCCCAGCTGGTCTCCAGCAGCAGCCGCTGCTGCGGGTCCATCGCCGCGGCCTCGCGCGGCGAGATGCCGAAGAACGCCGGGTCGAAGTCGCCCGCGTCGTGCAGGAAGGCTCCTTCGCGGACGTAGCTCTTGCCCAGTTGCTCCGGGTCGTCGGCGTACAGCGACTCCAGGTTCCAGCCGCGGTCGGCGGGGAACTCAGTGAGCACGTCCTCGCCGGTGAGCAGCAGCTGCCACAGCCCCTCGGGGGTCCGGACCCCGCCGGGGAAGCGGCAGCTCATCGAGACGATGGCGATGGGCTCGTCGTCGGCCGCGACCGTGACCG
Organism: Streptomyces sp. NPDC018031; assembly: GCF_044327625.1. Classification (NCBI taxonomy): domain Bacteria; kingdom Bacillati; phylum Actinomycetota; class Actinomycetes; order Kitasatosporales; family Streptomycetaceae; genus Streptomyces; species Streptomyces sp. NPDC018031. Next base: position 5,823 of record NZ_JBIRFT010000044.1, on the reverse strand, counting down.
GCGCGGTGGCGTCCGGGCCGTCCTGCGTACCCAGCGTCTCCACCCGCAGCTGCCGGGCCACGGCGATGACGGTGGGGTGGTCGAAGAGGAGGGTGCTCGGCAGCCGCAGGCCGGTTGCCGCGTTCAGCCGGTTGCGGAGGGTGACGGCGGCCAGGGAGTCGAACCCGAGTTCCTTGAAGGCGCGGCCGGTGTCGACGGTGTCCGCCGAGGCGTGGCCGAGCACCGCGGCCACCTGACGGCGGACCAGCTCCAGCAGGTGGCGGTCCTGTTCGTCCCGGGACAGTCCGGCGAGCCGCTGCCGCAGCGTGGCCGCCGCGTCGGCGCCGGCCTCTGCCGCGGTCTCCTCGGTCCGCCGGGTCGGCAGCAGCTCATCGAGCAGCCGGCTCGGCCGGGTACCGGTGAAGGTCCGCGCGAACGTCTCCCAGTCGACGTCGGCGATCACCGGCGCCGCCACCGGCTGGGACACGGCCTGCCGCAGGGCGGCCAGGGCCGATTCGGGTGCCATCGCGGGCAGCCCGTGCCGGCGCCAGGTCCCGGCCACCGCGTCCGCCATGCCGCCGTCGGCCCACGGGCCCCAGGCGATCGAGGTCGCGGGCAGGCCGGCGGCCCGCCGCTGCTCGGCCAGGGCGTCCAGGTACGCGTTCGCCGCGGCGTAGTTGGCCTGACCGGCCGTGCCCACCGCCCCGGAGAAGGAGGAGAACAGGACGAAGGCGGTCAGGTCCAGGTCCGCGGTCAGCTCGTGCAGATGCCGGGCCGCTTCGGCCTTGGACCGCAGCACCGGCTCGAACCGCTCCGGCGTCAACGCGTCCAGCACACCGTCGTCCAGCACACCGGCCGTGTGCACCACAGCCGTCAGCGGCACCTCCACCGGGATCCGCGCCAGCACCCCGGCCAGCGCCTCCCGGTCGCCCGCGTCACACGCCTCGACCGTCACCCGCACACCCACACCGGACAGCTCCGCGACCAGCTCCCGCGCCCCGGGAGCCTCCACACCCCGCCGGCTCACCAGCACCAGATGCTCAGCCCCGTGCCGCGCCAGCCACCGCGCCACCTGCCCACCCAGCGCACCGGTACCACCGGTGACCAGCACACTCCCCGACGGACGCCACTCGGCCACCCCGGCCCGGGCCACCGCCCGCACCAGCCGCCGCGCCAGCACACCCGAAGAACGCACCGCCACCTGCGACTCGGCCACCACACCGGCCAGCACCGCCGCGAACCGCCCCGCGGCCCGCCCGTCCAGCACCTCCGGCAGATCCACCACACCGCCCCAGCGGTCGACGATCTCGGCGGCGGCCACCCGGCCCAGACCCCAGATCTGCGACTGCACCGGCTGACGCACGGGGTCGGCCGCCCCGGTGGAGACGGCGCCGCGGGTGACGCACCACAGGGGGGCGTCGACCCCGGCATCGCCCAGCGCCTGCGTCAAGTTCAACGTGAGGCCGAGACCGACCGGCACCGAGGGCAGGTCGGACGAACGGTCCTCGGTCAGGCCGAGGAGGGACAGCACTCCGCTGAACGGCTCGGTCCGCCCGGCCGCGGCCTGCCGCACCAGCCCGGTCAGCGCGGCCCGGTCACCACCCGCCGCACACTCCACCACCACCGGCCGGCCACCGTGATCGGCGACCGCCGCCACACTCCACGCGACCCACTCCGCACCCGCCGCACCAGCCGGCACCACCACCAGCCAGTCACCCGGAACCACGACCGCACCCGCGTCCGGCACCGGCGACCACGCCACTCGGTAACGCCAGCCCTCCACCCGCGACCGCTCCCGGCTCTGCCGACGCCACGCCGACAACACCGGCAGCACCGCCGCCAACGACTCACCAGCCGCCGCATCACCCTCCGCGTCCAACGCCAACGCATCACTCAACGCCGGCAGATCAGCCCGCTCCACCGCATCCCAGAACGCCGCGTCCACACCCTCCCCGGACACCACATCCCCAGCCACCGGCACCGACTCCAACCAGTACCGCTCCCGCTGGAACGCATACGTCGGCAGATCCACCCGACGCCCCACCACCCCGGACGCGGTCAGCAACCGCGACCAGTCAACCCCCGCACCCCGCACGAAGATCTCCGCCAACGCCTCCGCCAGCGAACCCGCCTCCGCACGGTCCTTCCGCAGCACCGGCGCGAACACCGCCTCCGGCACCGACTCCTGGCCCATCGCGGACAGCACACCGTCCGGACCCAGCTCCAGGAACGAGACCACATCCCGCCCGGCAAGCGTCCGCACCCCGTCGGCGAACCGCACCGCGTCGCGCACATGCCGCACCCAGTACCCCGGCGAGCACAACTCCTCCGCCGACGCGACCTGGCCGGTCACGTTGGAAACCACCGGAATGACCGGCTCCTGGTACGTCAGGCTCCGGGCGATCCGCTCGAACTCGGCCAGCATCGGCTCCATCAACGGCGAGTGGAACGCATGCGACACCCGCAGCCGACGCGTCTTCACCCCCCGAGCCGACAGCGCCTCCGCGACCTCCACCACAGCCGCCTCGACACCCGAGAGCACCACGGACGCCGGGCCGTTGACGGCCGCGACCCCCACCAGGTCCTCACGGCCGGCCAGCAGCCCCCGGACCTCTTCCTCCGTGGTGTTCACCGCGATCATCGCGCCACCAGTGGGCAGGGCTTGCATCAGCCGGCCACGCGCCGCGACCAGCGCACACGCGTCATCCAGCGACCACACCCCCGCCACATACGCCGCCGCCAGCTCACCGATGGAATGCCCGCCCACGAAGTCCGGCGCCACACCGAAGGACTCCACCAACCGGAACAACGCCACCTCGACCGCGAACAGCGCACACTGCGTGAACACCGTCTGATCCAGCAACCCCGCATCCGCAGAACCGGACTCGGACTCGGGCTCGGCGAAGACCACCTCACGCAACGGCCGGTCCAACACAGCGGCACCATCACCGGCACTGATGGCGTCGAACCGGGCGCACACCGCGTCGAAAGCATCCGCGAACACCGGATAGGCCGCATACAGCTCCCGGCCCATCCCGGCCCGCTGCGAGCCCTGGCCGGAGAACAGCACCGCGGACTTGCCCGGCACCACCGTGCCCAGCACCACACCCGGCACCGGCTCACCCGACACCACACCCGAAAGCCCCGCCACCAGGCCATCGCGGCCCTCCGCCAGCACCACGGCCCGGTGCTCCAACACCGACCGCGACGTCACCAGCGAATACGCCACATCCCCCACCGGCACCTGCTCACCGGAGACGAACGACCGCAACCGCTCCGCCTGCCCCCGCAGGCCCGCCGCGGACCGCCCGGACACCACCCACGGCACCACCACACCCGCCGCAGACGCCGCCTCAGCCGACTCCGCCTCCACAGGCACCGACTCCACCGGCGCCTGCTCCAGCACCACATGCGCATTGGTGCCACTGATGCCGAACGACGACACACCCGCCCGACGCGGACGCTCCACCTCCGGCCACACCTCGGCCTCGGTCAACAGCCGCACCGCACCCGCGGACCAGTCCACATGCCCGCTGGGCTCGTCCACGTGCAGGGTCCGCGGCAGCACACCATGCCGCATGGCCAGCACCATCTTCATCACACCGGCCACACCGGCCGCGGCCTGGGTGTGCCCGATGTTGGACTTCGCCGAGCCGATGAGTAGCGGCCGGGTCTCCGGCCGGTCCTGGCCGTACGCGGCGATCAGTGCCTGCGCCTCGATCGGGTCACCCAGCGACGTGCCGGTGCCGTGCGCCTCGACGGCGTCCACCTCGGCCGCCGACAGACCCGCACTCGCCAGCGCCTGGCGGATCACCCGCTGCTGCGACGGACCATTCGGCGCCGTCAGACCATTCGACGCACCATCCTGGTTCACCGCCGAACCGCGCACCACCGCCAGCACGGTGTGCCCGTTGCGCTGGGCGTCCGACAGCCGCTCCAGCAGCAGCATGCCGACACCCTCGGACCAGCCGGTGCCGTCGGCGGCCGCCGCGAACGGCTTGCAGCGGCCGTCCGCCGCCAGGCCCCGCTGCCGGCTGAACTCCACGAACAGACCAGGGGTGGACATGACGGTGACGCCGCCCGCGAGGGCGAGCGAGCACTCGCCCTGCCGCAGCGCCTGCGCCGCCAGGTGCAGCGCCACCAGCGACGACGAACACGCGGTGTCCACCGTCACCGCCGAGCCTTCGAACCCGAAGGTGTAGGAGATGCGGCCGGAAGCGGCACTGACGGTGTTGCCGGTCAGCAGGTAGCCCTGTAGGTCCTCGGTGGCGTCGTGCATCCGGGGCCCGTAGTCCTGGGACATCGCACCGACGAACACGCCGGTCTGGCTGCCACGCACGCTCTCCGGGTCGATCCCGGCCCGCTCGAACGCCTCCCAGCTGGTCTCCAGCAGCAGCCGCTGCTGCGGATCCATCGCCAGCGCCTCACGCGGCGAAATACCGAAGAACGACGGGTCGAACTCGCCCGCGTCGTAGAGGAACCCGCCCTCCCGGGCATAGGTCTTCCCCGGGGCGTCCGGGTCGGCGTCGTAGAGGTTGTCGAGGTCCCAGCCGCGGTCAGCGGGGAACGCCCCGATCGCGTCGCCGCCGGACACCAGGAGCTGCCAGAGGTCTTCCGGGGAGCGGATGTCGCCGGGGTAGCGGCAGCTCATCGCCACGATGGCGATCGGCTCGTCGTGGAAGGCGGCGGTGGCCGCGGTCCCGGCCGTGGCGGGGCCGTGCTCGGCACCCAGCAGGACCTCGCGCAGGTGCCCGATGAGCGCGGTGGGGGTGGGGTAGTCGAAGAGCAGGGTGGTGGCGAGCCGCAGTCCGGTGGCCGCGTTCAGCCGGTTCCGGAGTTCCACGGCGGTGAGCGAGTCGAAGCCGAGGTCCTTGAAGGTCCGCTTGGTGTCGACGGCGTCCGGGCCCGCGTAGCCGAGTTCGATGGCCACCTGGGTGCGGACCAGGTCCAGCAGGGTCTCCTGCTGCTCGGCCTGGTTCAGTCGGCTCAGTCGCTGCCGCAGTGCGTCGGCCCCGGTGGCGGCGGGCGCGCCGGCCTCGGTCGGGTACGCGTCTGCGGTGTCCGGCTGCCCCGTACGGTCGGAGACCGCCGGGCGTACCGTGTCCAGCCAGTAGCGCTGACGCTGGAAGGCATAGGTCGGCAGGGCGACGCGCCGGAGGGCGTCGGTGCCGTGGGCCCGCAGCCAGTCGACCGGGGCGCCGGCCACGTGCGCCTCGGCGAGCGAGGTGCGGAACCGGTCCAGCCCGCCCTCGTCCCGACGGAGGGAGCCGACCGCCGCCGCCTCCACCCCCGCGTCCTCGGCGGTCTGCTGAATGCCCATGGTCAGCACCGGATGGGCACTGGCCTCGACGAACATCTGATGCCCGGAGTCCAGCAGCAGGCGCACCGTCTCGTCGAAACGGACGGTCTGCCGCAGATTGCGGTACCAGTAACCGGCATCCAGCCTGGCGGTGTCGACCTCCTCCGCCGTCACCGTGGAGTAGAACGGAACATCCGACGACCGGGGAGCGATCCCGGCGAGCGCGCCGGTCACCTCCTCCTCGATCCGCTCCACATGTGCCGAATGCGAGGCGTAGTCCACCGGCACCCGCCGCGCCCGCACACCCTCGCCCTCACACTCCGCGAGCAGTTCCTCCAACGCCTCCGGATCCCCGGACACCACCACCGCGGAGGGCCCGTTCACCGCCGCGACCGACAGCCGGTCATCCCATCGCGCCAACCGGGCCTCGGCCTCGTCCCGGCCCACGGCCACCGACACCATGCCGCCCAGACCCGACAACGCCAGCAACGCCCGGCTCCGCAGCGCCACCACCCGCGCCGCGTCCTCCAACGACAACGCACCCG
>NZ_JBIRFT010000043.1:0-9268 GCF_044327625.1 Streptomyces sp. NPDC018031 | reverse complement strand
GCCGGTGGTCAGCTGGGGTGCGGGCGGGTGGAGGAGCTGACGCTCCAGGCACCGCTGGTGCTTCCGGACCAGGGCGGGGTGCAGGTCCAGGTACGCGTCGGCGGTCCGGACGACACCGGCCGCCGGCCCCTGACCATCCACTCCCGACCCGAACCCGCCGACGAGACACCGGCCGATCCGGCGCCGCCCGGTGACCAGGGCGAGCCCTGGACCCGGCACGCGAGCGGGGTGCTGGCCCCGGCCTCCGACGCCGGGGCACCGGCCCCCGCCGCGGACTCGCCGTGGCCGCCGCCGGGTGCCGAACCCGTCCCCGTCGACGGGCTGTACGAGCGCCTCGCCGAGGTGGGCTTCGGCTACGGCCGGACCTTCCAGGGCCTCCAGGCCATGTGGCGACGCGGCGCCGAGGTCTACGCGGAGATCCGGCTGCCGCGGGAACAGCACGCCGAGAGCGCGCGTTTCGGCGTCCACCCGGCGCTCTTCGACGCCGCCCTGCACGCCGCCCTGCTGGACGGGGCGGACCACGTCCGGCTGCCCTTCGCCTGGAGCGACGTCACGCTGCACACCGAAGCCGCCACCGTGCTGCGCGCCCGGCTGTCCACCGACGCGGACACACTGTCCCTGACGGCGACCGACGAGGCCGGCCGGACCGTGGTTTCGGTCGGCACCCTCATGCTGCGCCGGGCCACCCCCGGGCAGCTCGCCGCGGCAGGCAGCCGGTCGCAGGACTCGCTGCACGTCGTGGAGTGGACCGATCCGCCGGCCGCCCCGGCCGCCGCGGTGCCGAGCACGGCGGTCATCGGCGCCGACCACCTGTGCCGGGTGGACGACATGGGCGCCGCCGCCGACCGGCCGTCCCGGTACCCGGACCTCATGGCGCTGACCGAGGCACTCGCCTCCGGCGCCGCAGCCCCCGAGCTGGTGATCGTGAACCTGCCGGAGGAGGCGCCGGAGCCGGAGGGCGCCGAGGACACCGACGCGTCGGTGGTCCGGGCCGTCCACACCGCGGGCCGGCGGGCACTGGCACTGGTCCGGTCATGGCTCGCCGACGACCGGTACGCCACCTCCCGCCTGGTGCTGCTGACCCGTGGCGCGATGGTGACCGGCCCCGGTGACACCGGCCCGGACGTGGTCCACGCCCCGGTGTGGGGGCTGGTGCGTTCGGCACAGTCGGAGAACCCCGGACGCCTGGTGCTGGTGGACACCGACGGGGACGCACGCTCCTCGGCGGCCCTGCTCGGCGCCCTGGCCACCGACGAGCCCCAGATCGCGCTCCGCGCCGGGCGGGTGCGGGTGGCCCGGATCGCCCGGGCCGCCGCCGCGGCCGACCGGATGGACGCGCCCGAGGGGAACCGGGCGGGGAGCGGCACCACCTTCGGCGGCGAGGGAACCGTGCTGGTCACCGGTGGTACCGGGGTGCTCGGCCGGCTGGTGGCCCACCACCTGGTCCGGACACACGGCGTACGGCACCTGCTGCTGCTCAGCCGGCGCGGTGCCGCCGCGGAAGGTCTGCCGGAGCTGGTGGCCGAACTCGCCGGGCTGGGCGCGGAGACGACGGTCGCCGCGTGCGACGCCGCGGACCGGGACGCGCTCGCCGCCGTCCTCGCCGGCCTGCCCGATGACCGGCCGCTGACCGGCGTGGTGCACACCGCGGGCGTGCTGGACGACGGCGTGATCGATGCGCTGACCCCGGAGCGGCTCGCCGGGGTGCTCCGCCCCAAGGTGGACGCCGCCTGGAACCTGCACGAGCTGACCCGGGAGGCGGACCTGACCGCCTTCGTGATGTTCTCCTCCGCCGCGGGCGTCCTCGGCAACGCCGGACAGTCCGGTTACGCGGCGGGCAACGCCTTCCTGGACGCGCTCGCCGAACTGCGCCGCGCGGCCGGACAGCCCGCGGTGTCACTCGCCTGGGGCCTGTGGGCACAGGCCAGCGGGATGACCCGGCACCTCGACGCGACCGATGTGCGTCGGTTGAGCCGCACCGGGCTGCTGCCCATGGAGACGGAACAGGGACTCGCCCTGTTCGACGCCGCGCTGGCCGTGGACCGCGCGGTGGTGGTGCCGGCCAGGCTGGACACCGTGGGCATGCGGCAGCGCGGCGAGGCGCCGCCGATCCTCCGCGCACTGGTTCCGGTACGGCCCCGCGGCGGCCCCGGCGAGGGCGCCGCGGACGCCCTGCGGCAGCGGTTGACCGGGCTGGCCGCCGCCGAACAGGAGCGCATCCTGCTGGAGCTGACCCGCACCCACCTCGCCGCGGTCCTCGGCCACGCCACGCCGGACGCGGTCGCGCCGGACCGGGGCCTGCTGGACCTCGGTCTGGACTCGCTCACCGCACTGGAGTTCCGCAACCGGCTCGGCGACGCGATCGGCGCCCGGCTCTCCCCGACCCTGATCTTCGACCATCCCACCCCGGCCGCGGTGGGCGGCCACCTGCGCCAGGTGATGTTCCCCGCCGCCGCGGAGCCGGCGGCACCGGACGGCGACGAGGCCGGGCAACTCCCCGACGAGGCCGGATTCCGCGCCGCTCTGGCGTCCATCCCGCTGGCCCGGTTCCAGGAGGCGGGCCTGGTCGCCACCCTGCTCCGGCTCGCCGACGCGGGCTCGCCCACCCCGGCCGGCGGCCACGGCGACGAGGACGGGGAAGGCGGCAGCGAACTGGTGGACTCCCTGGAGTCCATGGATCTGGCGAGCCTGGTCCGCGTAGCCCTCGGCGACAACTGACCCCCCCTTGACCCTCAGGTTCGGAGTTGTTGATGAGCACCAGTAGTGAAGACGTCGTCAGGGCGCTGCGGGCCTCCCTCAAGGAGGCGGAGCAGCTTCGGCAGCAGAACCGGAAGCTGACCGCCGCGGCCACCGAGCCGGTCGCGATCATCGGTATGGCCTGCCGCTACCCCGGGAACGTGCGGACCCCCGAGGACCTGTGGCGCGTGGTGGTCCAGGGCAGCGACGTCATCACCCCGTTCCCCGAGGACCGGGACTGGGACGTCGACGGCCTCTACGACCCCGACCCCGAGGCACCGGGCAGGAGCTACGTCCGGGAAGGGGGCTTCGTCCAGGACGCCGCCCTGTTCGACGCGGACTTCTTCGGCATCAACGCGCGCGAGGCGGCCGCGATGCATCCGCAGCAGCGGCTGCTGCTGGAGACCTCCTGGGAGGTCTTCGAACGCGCCGGCATCGACCCCGCCACGGTGCGCGGCAGCAAGACCGGCGTCTTCGCGGGGGTCATGCACCAGGACTACGCCAGTCGCGTCCGCCGGCTCCCGGACGAGCTGGAAGGCTATGTGCTGACCGGCGACTCGGGCAGCGTGGCCTCCGGACGCGTCGCCTACCACCTCGGCCTGGAGGGCCCGGCGGTCACCATTGACACCGCCTGCTCCTCCTCCCTGGTCGCCCTGCACCTCGCCGTGCAGGCCCTGCGGCAGGGGGAGTGCTCCCTCGCACTCGCCGGCGGCGTCACCGTGATGACCGGACCGATGGGCTTCGTGGAGTTCAGCCGGCAGGGCGGCCTGTCCCGGGACGGTCGCTGCAAGTCCTTCGCGGCACAGGCGGACGGCACCGGCTGGGCCGAGGGCGTCGGTGTGCTGCTGGTCGAGAAGCTCTCCGACGCCCGCCGCAACGGCCACCGGGTACTCGCCGTGGTGCGCGGCTCCGCCGTCACCCAGGACGGTGGCGGCAGCGGCTTCTCCGCCCCCAACGGGCCCTCCCAGCAGCGGGCCATCCGGCAGGCGCTGGCCGGTGCCGGACTCACCCCGGCGGACGTGGACGCCGTGGAGGCGCACGGTACCGGGACGAAGCTGGGTGACCCGATCGAGGCGCAGGCGCTGCTGGCGACCTACGGCCAGGGGCGGCCGCAGGGCCAGCCGCTGTGGCTGGGGTCGCTGAAGTCCAACATCGGGCACGCCCAGGCGGCGGCCGGCGTCGGCGGCCTGATCAAGATGGTGATGGCGATGCGGCACGGGGTGCTGCCGCGCACCCTGCACGTGGACGGGCCGACGCCGCACGTGGACTGGTCGGCCGGGGCGGTGGAGCTGCTGACCGAGGCCCGGGACTGGCCGGAGACCGGACGCCCGCGCCGCGCGGGCATCTCCTCCTTCGGCATCAGCGGCACCAACGCCCACGTGATCGTGGAGCAGGCTCCCGCGGCGGAGGTTCCGGCCGAGGGTGCTTCCGGCGTGGTGCCGGGGGTGGTGCCGTGGGTGGTGTCGGGCCGGGGTGAGGGGGCGTTGCGGGCGCAGGCGGCGCGGTTGGCGGAGGCCGTGTCGGCGGCTCCTCAGTGGGGTGTGGCGGAGGTGGGCCGGTCGCTGGCGGTGTCGCGGGCGGCGTTCGACCATCGTGCGGTGGTGGTGGGTGGTGACCGGGAGGAGTTGCTGTCGGGGTTGCGGGCGCTGGCGGCCGGGGAGGCGGCGGGTGCGTCGCAGGTGGTGACGGGGGAGGGGTCGGGGCACCGTCGTGCGGTGTTCGTCTTTCCCGGTCAGGGGTCGCAGTGGGCGGGTATGGCGGTGGAGTTGCTGGATGCGGATCCGGTGTTCCGGGCGGGGATGGAGGAGTGTGCGGAGGCGTTGGCCCCGTTCACGGACTGGTCGTTGCCGGAGGTGCTGCGGGGTGCGGCGGGGGCGCCGGATCTGCGGCGGGTGGATGTGGTGCAGCCGGCGCTGTTCGCGGTGATGGTGTCGCTGGCACGGGTGTGGCGGGCGGCGGGGGTGGAACCGGCCGCGGTGGTGGGCCACTCCCAGGGTGAGATCGCGGCGGCGTGTGTGGCCGGGGCGTTGTCCCTGCCGGACGCGGCGCGGGTGGTGGCGTTGCGGTCCAAGGCGCTGCTGGAGATCGCCGGCGAGGGCGGGATGGCCTCGGTGCCGCTGCCGGTGGCCGAGGTGGAGAAGGAGCTGGCCCGGTGGGAGGGCCGGCTGTCCGTCGCGGCGTTGAACGGCCCGGGCTCCACGGTGGTGGCCGGGGACGCGGAAGCGGTCGAGCAGATCGTGGCGGACCTGGTGGACCGTGGGGTGCGGGCGCGGCGGATCCCGGTGGACTACGCCTCGCACTCGGCGCATGTGGAGGCGATCCGTGAGCGGCTGGCGACGGACTTGGCGGGGATCTCCCCGATGCCGGCGCGGGTGCCGTTCCACTCCACGGTGACCGGCGGCCTGCTGGACACCACCAGTCTGGACGCGGAGTACTGGTACACCAACCTCCGCCAACCGGTGCGCTTCGAACCGGTCGTCCGCGCCCTGCTCGCCGACGGACTGCGCACCTTCATCGAATGCACGCCGCACCCGGTGCTGACGATGGGCGTGGAGGAGACGGCTGAGGACGCGGGCCTGCCCGCGGTGGTGGTGGGTTCGCTGCGGCGGGACGAAGGCGGCCCGCGGCGCATGCTCACCTCCCTCGCCGAGGCCTACACCCGCGGCGTCCCCGTCGACTGGGGAACCTTCCTGGCCGGCGTCCCCGACCGCCCGCTCGACCTGCCCACCTACGCCTTCCAGCACCAGCGCTTCTGGATCCGGGACGCCGAGCCCGAGCACACCGGCGGACCGGCCGGCCCGGCGGACCCCCGGGAGACCGGGTTCTGGGAAGCGGTGACGGACGCGGACGCCACGGCGCTGGCCCGTACCCTCCGGATCGAGGACACGGAACAGCGGGCCTCCCTCGACGCGCTCCTGCCGGCACTCTCGTCATGGCGCCGGCAGAGCCAGGAGGAGTCCGTCGTCGACGGCTGGCGCTACCGCATCGCCTGGAAGCCGGTACACGACGCCCCCGGAACCGCCCTGTCCGGCACCTGGGTGGTGGCCGTACCGCAGGGCCACACCGACGACCCGTGGGTGGTGGCCGCCCGGCGGGCACTCACCGAGCGCGGCGCCGGGGCCGTCACCCTGGAGCTCTCCGCCGCGGACGCCGACCGCGCCCTGATCGCCGGCCGGCTGCGCGCCGTCCTCGGCGAGGGCGCCGGCGACGGCGCGGACCCCGTGGCGCCCACCGGCGTGCTGTCGCTGCTCGGCCTGGACGAGTCCGCTCACCCCGACCACCCGGCGCTGGCCACCGGTGTGGCCCTGACCCTGACCCTGGCGCAGGCCCTGGCCGACGCGGACCTGCGGGCACCGCTGTGGTGCGCCACCCGGGGGGCGGTGGCCACCGGCCCGGCCGAGCCGCTGTCCAGCGTGGTCCAGTCGCAGATATGGGGCATGGGGCGGGTCGTGGCCCTGGAACACCCGCGGCAGTGGGGCGGACTGATCGACCTGCCCGAGACCGTGGACGCACCGGCGTCCGGCCGGTTGTGCCAGGTGCTGGCCGGCCTCGACGGCGAGGACCAGGTGGCGATCCGCCCGACGGGCATGCTGGTACGGCGGATGGTCGACGCCCCGCTCGGCGACACCCGGCCCGCCCGCGCCTGGAGCCCCCGGGGCACCGTCCTGGTCACCGGCGCGACCGGCAGCCTGGGGCCGCGGATCACCCGCTGGCTGGCCGCCTCCGGCGCCGAACACCTGGTGCTGGTCAGCCGCTCGGGACCGAACGCGCCCGGCGCGCCGGAACTGGCGGCCGAACTGACCGGGATGGGCGTCGGCGTGACGCTGGCCGCCTGCGACATCTCCGACCGGGACGCCGTCGCCGGCCTCGTCGGCGACCTGGCGGAGGCCGGCCACACGGTCCGCGCGGTGCTGCACACGGCCGCCTTCATCGAACTGGCCCCGGTCGCCGAAACGACCCTGGAGGGGTTCGCCGCCGTCCTCGGCGCCAAGGTCGACGGGGCGCGGCACCTGGCCGAACTCCTGGACCCGGCGGCGCTGGACACCTTCGTGATGTTCTCGTCCATCGCCGGGGTATGGGGCAGCGGCGACCACCTCGCCTACGCCGCCGCCAACGCCGCACTGGACGCGGTCGCGGAACAGAGCCGTGCGCAGGGGCTCCCCGTCACCTCGGTGGCATGGGGCGTGTGGGAGGACGCGCTCAAGACCTGGGAGCAGCTGGGCGGCCTCGACGTGGCCGAACGGCAGCGCCGGGTCCGTGGCCAGGGGCTGCCCCTGATGCGGCCGGAGCTGGCCATCGCCGCGCTGCAGCAGACCCTGGACCACGACGAGACCTTCGTCGCCGTGGCCGACATCGACTGGAAGCCGTTCGTCTCGCTGTTCACCGCGATGCGGCCCAGCCGCCTGCTCGACGAACTGCCCGGCGCCCGGCCCTTCCTCGACACCGCCACGACCGGGCCGGACGCCACCGCGCCGGAGGGCGGCGGCGTCCGCACCGAGCTGGGACAGCGGCTCGCCGAGCTGCCCGAGGCGGACCAGCGGCGCGCCCTGCTGGACCTGGTGGTGACCCACGCCCGGGCCGTCCTCGGGCGGACCACCGCCGAGGCCGTCGGCCACGACCGGGCGTTCAAGGACATCGGGTTCGAGTCCATGACGGCGGTCGAACTCCGCAACCGGCTCGCCACCGCCACCGGCCTGAAACTGCCCGCGACGCTCGTCTTCGACCATCCGACGCCCCTGGTCCTCGCCGAGCACCTGCGCGGGGAGATGCGGCTGACCGCGGAGCCCGCGCCGACGGCGCCGCCCGCCGCGGCCGGCGCCTCCGCGGCGGCGGACGAACCCATCGCGATCGTCAGCATGGCGTGCCGGTTCCCCGGCGGCGTGGCGAGCCCCGAGGACCTGTGGCGGCTGCTGGCCGCCGGCGGGGACGCCGTCGACGCGTTCCCCGAGGACCGCGGCTGGGACGTGGCGGACCTCTTCGACCCCGACCCCAGCCGCAAGGGCAAGAGCTACGTCCGCGAGGGCGGCTTCCTCGCCGGCGTCGACCGGTTCGACGCCGAGTTCTTCGGGATCAGCCCCCGTGAAGCGGTGGCCATGGACCCGCAGCAGCGGCTGCTGCTGGAGACCTCCTGGGAGGCGTTCGAACGCGCCGGCCTCGACCCCGCCGCCCTGCGTGGCAGCCGCACCGGCACCTTCGTCGGCGCGATGGCGCACGGATACGGAGTGGAGGCGCACGAGGCGCCCGAGGCCATCGAGGACTACGTGGTGACCGGCAGCGTCACCAGCGTCATCTCCGGCCGCGTCGCCTACGCGTTCGGCCTGGAGGGGCCCGCGATCACCGTCGACACCGCCTGCTCCTCCTCCCTGGTCGCCCTGCACCTCGCCTGCCGGTCGCTGCGGAACGGCGAGTGCGCCACCGCCATCGCCGGCGGCGCGGTGGTCATGCCCACCCCGGGCGCGTTCATCGGCTTCAGCCGGCTGCGGTCGCTGGCCGAGAACGGCCGGTGCAAGGCGTTCTCCGACGACGCGGACGGCTTCGGCCTCGCCGAGGGCGTCGGCGTGGTCCTCCTGGAGCGGCTCTCCGACGCGCGCCGCAACGGGCACCGGGTGCTCGCGGTGATCCGCGGCTCGGCGCTCAACCAGGACGGCGCGTCGAACGGCCTGACCGCCCCCAACGGCCCCTCCCAGCAGCGGGTGATCCGGGACGCCCTGGCCGACGCCCGGCTGTCGGCGGCCGATGTGGACGTGGTGGAGGCGCACGGCACGGGGACGAAGCTGGGTGACCCGATCGAGGCGCAGGCGCTGCTGGCCACCTACGGCCAGGACCGCGGTGAGGACGGGGCGCCGCTGTGGCTGGGCTCGCTGAAGTCGAACATCGGGCATACCCAGGCGGCGGCCGGGGTGGCCGGTGTGATCAAGATGGTGATGGCGATGCGGCACGGGGTGCTGCCGCGCACCCTGCACGTCGCGGCGCCCAGCACCCATGTGGACTGGTCGGCGGGGAGCGTGGCGCTGCTCACGGAGGAGCGCCCGTGGACGCCGTCGGAACGGCCCCGCCGGGCCGGTGTCTCCGCCTTCGGCATCAGCGGCACCAACGCCCATCTGATCCTGGAGGAAGCTCCTGTCGAGGAGGTTCCGGCCGAGAGTGTTCCCGGCGTGGTGCCGGGGGTGGTGCCGTGGGTGGTGTCGGGCCGGGGTGAGGGGGCGTTGCGGGCGCAGGCGGCGCGGTTGGCGGAGGCCGTGTCGGCCGCCCCGGAGTGGGGTGTGGCGGAGGTGGGCCGGTCGCTGGCGGTGTCGCGGGCGGCGTTCGACCATCGTGCGGTGGTGGTGGGTGGTGACCGGGAGGAGTTGCTGGCGGGGTTGCGGGCGCTGGCGGCCGGGGAGGCGGCGGGTGCGTCGCAGGTGGTGACGGGGGAGGGGTCGGGGCACCGTCGTGCGGTGTTCGTCTTTCCCGGTCAGGGGTCGCAGTGGGCGGGTATGGCGGTGGAGTTGCTGGATGCGGATCCGGTGTTCCGGGCGGGGTTGGAGGAGTG
>NZ_JBIRFT010000042.1:0-10241 GCF_044327625.1 Streptomyces sp. NPDC018031 | reverse complement strand
GCCGGTGGTCAGCTGGGGTGCGGGCGGGTGGAGGAGCTGACGCTCCAGGCACCGCTGGTGCTTCCGGACCAGGGCGGGGTGCAGGTCCAGGTACGTGTCGGCGGCCCGGACGACACCGGCCGCCGGCCCCTGACCATCCACTCCCGACCCGAACCCGCCGACGAGACACCGGCCGGTCACCCGTGGACCTGCCACGCCTCCGGAACGCTCGCCGAGCACACCGCGGAGCCGGAGCGGGACCCGGCCGGTGCCTGGCCGCCCGCCGGTGCGCTGCCGGTCGACCTCGCCGGGCTCTACGAGCGGCTCGCGGACGACGGCCTCGGCTACGGCCCGGCGTTCCGGGGACTGCACGCGGCCTGGCGCGCCGGGGACACGGTGTACGCCGAGATCCGGCTGCCGCGGGAACAGCACGCCGACGCCGACCGCTTCGGCGTCCACCCGGCACTCCTCGACGCCGCCCTCCACTCCTGTCTGCTCGACGGCGCCGAGCAGGTGATCCTGCCGTTCTCCTGGACCGGTGTGGAACTGCACGCCACCGGCGCCACCGCCGTCCGGGTGACGATGACGCGTGACGGCGACGGCCTGTCGCTGCGGCTCGCCGACCACGTGGGCGAGCCGGTCGCCACGATCGGCACGCTGGTCGCCCGCCCGGTGCGTCCCGAGCAGTTGCGCGCCGCCGCCCGCACCGGGCACCACGACGCGCTGTTCCACCTCGACTGGGCCCCGGCACCGGCCGCGGCCACCGCCCCGCGACCGGCCACCGACCGGTGGGCGCTGCTCGGCGAGGACGCGCTCGGGACGGCCCCGGTGCTGACCGCCGGCGTCCCGGGCGACGAGGCCACCGCCCGGCCCGCGCCGGGCCGCTACCCGGCCCTGGACGCCCTCGCCGCCGCGATCGACGCGGGTGAGACCGGAACTCCCGAGGTCGTCGTCCTGCCGTGGGCCCCGCCGGCCGGGCCCGACGACGCCGCCGCGGCCGAGCCGGTGCACCACGCCGTGGTGGACGCGCTCGCCGTGCTCCAGGCGTGGCTGGCCGACCCCCGCTGGGAGTCCGGCCGGCTGGTGTGGGTCACCCGCGGCGCCGTCGGCATGCCCGGCACCGGCACCGACCCGGCAGCGGCGGCGGTGTGGGGAGCGGTGCGATCGGCCCAGGCCGAACACCCCGGCCGCTTCCGGCTGGTGGACCTCGACGGCACCGACGCCTCGGCACGGGCGCTGCCGGCAGCGATCGCGTCCGCGGAACCGCAGACGGCGCTGCGCGCGGGACAGGCCCTGGTCCCGCGGCTGTCCCGCGCGGGCGGTGCCCACGTGGCCGCGGCGGCGGAGCCGGACGCGCACGGCACGGTCCTGATCACCGGCGGCACCGGCACCCTCGGCGCCCTGGTGGCCCGGCACCTGGTGACCCGGCACGGCGTGCGGGACCTGCTGCTCGTCAGCCGCCGCGGCGCGCGGGCCGAGGGAGTCGCGGAACTGTCGGCCGAACTGGAGGAGCTGGGCGCCCGCGCCACCGTGGCGGTCTGCGACGCCGCCGACCGGGAGGCCCTCGCCGCGGTGCTCCGGGCGATCCCGGCCGACCGCCCGCTGACCGGTGTGGTGCACGCCGCCGGCGTCCTGGACGACGGGGTGGTCACCGCACTCACCCCGGAGCGGGTGCGCGCCGTGCTGCGCCCCAAGGTGGACGCGGCCTGGCACCTCCACGAGCTGACCCGGGACGCCGAACTGACCATGTTCGTGCTGTTCTCCGCGGCGGGCGGCATCCTCGGCAGCGCCGGGCAGGCCAACTACGCGGCGGCCAACGGCTACCTCGACGCCCTCGCGTGGCACCGCCGCGCCCAGGGACTGCCCGCGATCTCGATGGCCTGGGGCATGTGGGCCGACACCAGCGGGATGACCGGCGGCCTGGACGAGGCCGACCGGCTGCGGATGCGCCGCTCCGGAGTGCTGCCGCTGACCTCGGCCCAGGCCCTGGAACTGTTCGACACCGCCCTCGCCGAGGACCGCCCGCTGGCCCTGCCGGTGCGGTTGGACCTCACCGGCGCGGGCGGCGACGGCGGGTACCGCTCCCCCCTGCTGCGCGGGCTGTCGGCGGCCGCGCCCCGGCGCGCGGCCCGGGCCGCGGCGCCCGCGGAGCAGGCCCCCGAGGACTTCCGCGGCCGGCTGGCGGGCCTGCCCCGGGTCGAGCGCGAGCACGCACTGCTGGACCTGGTCCGCGGTCACGTCGCCGCCGTCCTCGGATACGCCTCGCCGGACGCGGTGGACCTGGGCCGCGGCTTCCTGGAGTCCGGGTTCGACTCGCTGCGCGCGGTGGAACTGCGCAACCGGCTCGGCGCCGCCACCGGACTGCGCCTGCCCGCCACGCTGATCTTCGACCACCCCAGTCCGGCCGCGCTCGCCGACCGGCTCCGCGGCGAGCTGCTGACCGACGGGGAACCCGCCGGGCCGGCCGCAGCCGCCGCTTCGGCCGCCCCGGCCGCGCTGGCCGGACTCGACGCACTGGAAGCCGGCGTGCGGAGCATCGGCGCCGACGACCCGGTACGCGGCCGGCTCGCCGCCCGTCTGAAGTCCCTGCTGACGGACCTCGGCGGCGACCCCGGCGACGGACCGTCCGGCGGGCCGGACGGCACCGCCGCGACCACACCCGACAGCGGCGCGTCCGAGGAGGTCGAAGCCGCGACGCTGGACGAGATGCTCGCCATCGTCGACCAGGAACTGCGGAACTCCTGAACCACGTCGAGACCGGACTTCCGTCGCGGAGAAGGGCGACAGCTGACAATGACGACGAGTGACGAGAAGGTTCTCGACACCCTCAAGCGCCTCACGCTCGACCTGCGCAGGACCCGCCAGCGGCTGCAAGAGGTCGAGGCCGGGGCCCGCGAACCGATCGCCATCGTGGGCATGGCGTGCCGGTACCCCGGCGACGTCCGGTCCCCCGAGGACCTGTGGCGGCTGCTGGCCGACGGCGGGGACGCCATCTCCGCCTTCCCGGCCGACCGGGGCTGGGACCGGGACCTCTACGACCCCGATCCGGCCCGGCCCGGCCGGGTCACCGTGCGCGAGGGCGGGTTCCTGCACGACGCCGGCCTGTTCGACGCCGACTTCTTCGGCATCAGCGCCCGCGAGGCGCTGGCCATGGACCCGCAGCAGCGACTGCTGCTGGAGACCTCCTGGGAAGCGTGCGAACGGGCCGGCATCGACCCGGAAACGCTCCGCGGCAGCGGCACCGGTGTCTTCGCCGGGCTCATCGGCCAGGACTACGCGGCCCGGCTGCGCCGGACACCGCACGACCTGGAGGGCTACCTCGGCAACGGCAGCACCGGCAGCGTGGCCTCCGGCCGCGTCGCCTACACGCTGGGCCTGGAGGGGCCCGCGGTCACCGTGGACACCGCCTGCTCCTCCTCCCTGGTCGCCCTGCACCTGGCCTGCCGGTCGCTGCGGCAGGGCGAGTGCACCATGGCACTGGCCGGCGGGGTCACCGTGATGGCGTCCCCGCTGGCCCTGGTGGAGTTCAGCCGGCAGCGCGGCCTGTCCGGCCGCGCCCGCTGCATGGCCTTCGCCGAACAGGCCGACGGCACCGCCCTCGGCGAGGGCGCCGGGATGCTGCTGCTGGAACGACTGTCGGACGCCCGCCGCAACGGCCACCGGGTACTCGCCGTCATCCGCGGCAGCGCCGTCAACCAGGACGGCGCCAGCAGCGGCCTGACCGCCCCCAGCGGGCCCGCCCAGCAGCGGGTCATCCGGCAGGCTCTGGCCGACGCCGGCCTGGCCGCGGCCGATGTCGACGCCGTGGAGGCACACGGCACCGGAACGTCCCTCGGCGACCCCATCGAGGCGCAGGCCCTGCTGGCCACCTACGGCCGGGACCGGCCGGCCGACCGTCCGCTGCGCCTGGGCTCGGTGAAGTCCAACATCGGTCACGCCCAGGCCGCCGCCGGGGTGGCGGGCGTCATCAAGATGGTGCTCGCCCTGCGGCACCGGACGCTGCCGCGCACCCTGCACATCGACGCACCCACCTCGCGGGTCGACTGGTCGGCCGGGCACGTCGCCCTGCTCACCGAGGACGCGGCCTGGCCGCGCGCGGCACAGCCGCGCCGGGCCGGCATCTCCTCCTTCGGAGTCAGCGGCACCAACGCGCACCTCATCCTGGAGGAGCCCCCCGAGGACCGGCCGGACCCGGCCGGCCCGGCGGCGGAACCGCGGGACCCGGCCGGCGGCGGACGCGACGCCGCCACCGGCACGCCCGCCCACCGAGCCGTCCCGTGGCTGCTGTCCGGACGCACCGAGGCCGCGCTCCACGCGCAGGCCCGGCAGCTCCGGGCACACCTGGCCGCGCATCCCGCGCTCGGCCCGGCGGACACGGGCACGGCCCTGGCCCGCACCCGCACCGCCTTCGAGCACCGCGCGGTGGTGCCGGGCGGGGACCGCTCCGCGGCACTGGCGGCGCTGGACTCGCTCACCGCCGGCCGGCCCGCGCCCGGCATCCGGTGCGGCGTCGCCCGCGACCAGGGGCGGGTGACGCTGGTGGTCCCGGACACCGCCCCCGGCGGGCCGGCCGACGCGGCCGCACTGCTGGAGACCGCACCGGACTTCGCCCGGCGGATGGCCGAGTGCGCCGCCGCCCTCGCCACCCGGACCGACCGCCCCCTGCTGGACGTGGTGCGCGCGGCGGGGGACACACCGCCGGCGGACCGGGCGGACTCCTCCGGCGGGCGCCCCGGAACCCCGTCCGAGGGGCGCTCCCCGCAGGCGCCCTGGGACCGCATCGTCCACTGGGCGGTCTCCGTCTCGATGGCCGCCCTGTGGCAGGCGCACGGCCTGCGGCCCGCCGCGGTGGTCGGCCACGGCGCCGGGCAGCTCGCCGCGCTCTGCGTGGCCGGCGCGCTCTCCCTGGACGACGCCGCCGCCCTGCTCACCTCCGGCGGCACCGCGCCGGTGACCCTCCGCGCGCCGGACCTGCCCTGCTACTCCACCACCGGCGACGGCCCGGTGGACACCACCGGGCTGGACCACGCCCACTGGTGCGGCGACCACCCCGCCGGGCACCTGGAGCGGACCGTGGCGGCGCTGCTGGACCGCGGGCACACCGTGTACGTCGAGACCGGCACCACCCCGGTGGCGGCGGACGGCATCCTGCGGGCCGCCCGGCAGCTGCCGGACCGTACGGTGCTCGTGGTGCCCGGCACCGCCGCCGATGAAGCGGCCGAGCCCGGAGTCGGCACCACCGCCCCGGCGGCGGCCGCCGCCCACCCGCTGGACCGCGTCCTGGACGGACTCGCCCAGTTGCACGTGCACGGAGTCCCGGTGGACTGGTCGACCGTCTTCCCCGGCCCGGCCGGCCACCTGGACCTGCCGACCTACCCCTTCCAGCGGCAGCGCTTCTGGCTGGAGAACCCGCCCGCGGCCGGGGACGTGACGGCCGCCGGGCTGGTGACCGCGGACCATCCGCTGCTCGGCGCGCACATGGAACTCCCGGACTCCGGTGGCACCCTGTCCACCGGCCTGCTGTCGCTGCGGACCCATCCCTGGCTCGCCGACCACGCCGTCGCCGGGCGGGTCCTGCTGCCCGGCACCGCCTATCTGGAACTCGCCCTGTGGGCGGGGGCGCGCACCGGCTGCGACCGGCTGGAGGACCTGACACTGCACGCCCCGCTGGTCCTGCCCGGACCGGAGGCACCCGCCGACGGCGTACGGATCCGGCTGGCCGTCGGCGCGCCCGACGACGCCGGGCGCCGCCGGATCACCCTGGACTCCCGGCCCGCCACCGGCGACGGTGAGCTGCCCTGGACCCGGCACGCCGCCGGCACCCTGACCGCCGGGGCGCCCCCGACGGCGTTCGACCTGGTGTCCTGGCCGCCGCGGGACGCCGAACCGGTCGATGTCGACGACCTGTACCGGCGCGCCACCGCCCGCGGCTTCGACTACGGGCCGGCCTTCCGCGGCCTGCGGTCGGTGTGGCGGTCCGGCGACGAGGTGTTCGCCGAGGTCGCCTCCGCCCCGTCCGCGCCGCAGGCCGAGGCCGGCCACCGGTTCACCGTGCACCCCGCGCTGCTGGACGCCGCGGTGCAGGCCCTCGCCGCCGCCGGTGGTCCGGAGGACGCCGACGACGCCCGGATGCCGTTCTCCTGGCGCGGGGTGTCGGTACGGGCGATCAGCACGCCCGCCCTGCGGGTACGACTGACACCCGCCGGCCAGGACGCGGTCACCCTGCGGATCGCCGACGCGGCCGGCGCCCCGGTGGCCGCCGTGGAGCGGCTGCTGCTGCGCCCGGCCCCCCGCGATCCCGGCGGCAGCGGCCCGTCCGGTGATCTGCTCCGCACGGTGTGGCGGCCCGCCCCGGCCCCCCTCGCCGACCGGCCGGGCGAGCGGAGCGGCGACGGCGCCGGGCCGGCCGGCCCGCTCGGCACCGCCTACCCGGACACCGCCGCCCTGACCGCCGCGCTGGCCGGCGGCGACGCCCTCCCCGACACCGTCCGGGTGCCCGTCGTCCCGGACGCGGCGGCGCCCGCCGACGTCCCCCGGGCGGTCCGCGCGGCCACCGGCGAGGCCACCCGGCTGCTCCGCGCCTGGCTGGGCTCCGCCCGGACCGGCGCCTCCCGCCTGGTGGTGGTCACCCGCGGCGCGGTGTCCACCGCGCCCGGCGAGCCGGCGGATCCGGTGGGCGCCTCGGTGTGGGGGCTGGTCCGTGCCGCCCAGGCCGAGCACCCGCAGCGGTTCGCCCTGCTCGACCTGCCCGCGGACGAGCCCGCCGCGGCCGGCGCCCCGGAGGACACCGGGCCGGCCGCCCAGGCGGCCGCGCTGTCCGGCGCCGAACCCCAGCTGGCGCTCCGTCAGGGGCGGCTGCTCGTCCCCCGGCTGGAGCCGCTGGCGGCCACCGGGCCGGAGCCGGACGCCGGCCCGGACGACCGGTCCGGCGCCGCGGCCACCGCCGCGATCGCGCACGGCACCGTGCTGATCACCGGCGGCACCGGCACCCTCGGCGCCGCGGTCGCCCGCCATCTCGCCGCGCAGGGCGCCCGGCACCTGCTGCTCGTCAGCCGCCGGGGCGAGCGGTCGCCGGGCGCCGCCGCACTCGTCGCGGAGCTCGGCACCCTCGGTGCCCAGGCCACCGTCACCGCCTGCGACGTCTCCGACCGGGCCGCCCTCGCCGCCGTCCTGGACGCCGTGCCCGCCGGGCGTCCGCTGACCGCCGTGGTGCACACCGCGGGCGTGGCCGACGACGGGGTGCTGGACGCGATGACACCCGAACGGTTCGACACCGTGCTCCGCCCCAAGGCCGACGCCGCGTGGCACCTGCACGAGCTGACCCGCTCCCGCGACCTCGCGGAGTTCGTGCTGTTCTCCTCCGCGGCGGGCACGCTCGGCTCACCCGGCCAGTCCAACTACGCCGCCGCCAACGCCTTCCTGGACGCCCTGGCCCAGCAGCGCCGCGCCCAGGGACTGCCCGCGCTGTCCCTCGCCTGGGGCCTGTGGGCCGAGCGCAGCGCGCTCACCGGGCAGCTGGACGACGCCGACCTGGCCCGCATCGGCCGCAGTGGCGTCCTGCCGCTGCCCACCGGCGAGGCGCTGGCACTGCTCGACACCGCCCGCGCCGGCACCGAACCGGCACTGGTGCCGCTGCGCCTGGACCACGAGGCGCTGCGCGACCCGGCGGCCGGCCACCGGGCCCCCGCGCTGCTGCGCGGCCCGGCCGGCGCCGGCCCGGCGGCGGAACCGCCGCTCCCGGCCCCGGGCCCGCCCGAGCCGCAGGACACCGCGACCGCGGCCCTGGGGCACCGGCTCGCGGCCATGCCCGACGACGAACGCCGGCGCGTCCTGCTCGACCTGGTGCGCACCCACGCGGCCACCGTGCTGGGCCAGACCGACCCGCCGCGCATCGACCCGGACAAGGGCTTCCTGGACCTGGGCTTCGACTCCCTGGCGGACCTCGAACTCCGCGACCGGCTCCAGGAGATCACCGGGCTCGACCTCGCGGCCACCCTCATCTTCGACCACCCCACCGCCACCGCCCTCACCGACCACCTGTGCGACCAGTACGCGGACGACGACACGGTGGAGCTCGGTCCCGCGCTGGAGGAACTGGACCGGCTGGAGACCTTCCTGGCCCCCTTCGAAGCCGACGAGGACGCCAGGACCGCCATCGGCCTGCGGCTGCGGGACCTGCTCGGCCGCTGGGGCGTCGCGGGCACCGGCGGTGACGCGGCGCAGCCCGGTGCGGCGGCCGAGCCCCCGGAGCGGGCCGACCTGGCCGCCGCCACCGACGACGAACTCTTCGACATGCTCGCGGAGCTGCGCACCGAAGGAAGCGGCGGCACACCGCCCCCGCCCACCCCCCCGAACTCGTCCGACCGCCACGGTCGTTAGGAGCTGCTCACAGTGGCGAACGAAGACAAGCTTCGCGAAAACCTCCGGTGGGCGGCGGCCGAGCTCAGCGAGACACGGCGACGTGTGCGTGAGCTGGAGGACGCCGCCCGGGAACCCGTCGCGATCATCGGGATGGCCTGCCGCTTCCCCGGCGGCGTCACCTCACCCGAGGACCTGTGGCAGCTGGTGGCGTCCGGCCGGGACGCCATCGGCGAACCCCCCGCCCACCGGGGCTGGCGGGCCGAGGACTTCTACGACCCCGACGGCCGCCGCCCGCACACCTCCTACGTGCGCCAGGGCGGCTTCCTCGCCGACGCCGACGCCTTCGACCCCGCCTTCTTCGACATCAGCCCGCGCGAGGCGCTGGCGATGGACCCGCAGCAGCGGCTGCTGCTGGAGACCTCCTGGGAGGCGTTCGAACGCGCCGGCGTCGACCCGGCACGGGTCCGCGGCGAGCGCGTCGGGGTCTTCGCCGGGCTCATGTACCACGACTACGCTTCCCGGCTGACCTCGGTGCCGGAGGCCGTCGAGGGCTTCGTCGGCAGCGGGAACTCGGGCAGCGTCGCCTCCGGACGCGTCGCCTATGTGCTGGGTCTCGAAGGGCCCGCCGTCACCCTGGACACGGCGTGCTCGTCGTCACTGGTCACCCTGCATCTGGCCGCCCAGGCGCTGCGCCGGGGCGACTGCGCCATGGCGCTCGCCGGCGGGGTCACCGTGATGGCGACACCCAGCAGCTTCGTGGAGTTCAGCCGGCAGGGCGGCCTCGCCCGCAACGGCCGCATCAAGGCGTTCGCGGCGGCGGCGGACGGCACCGCCTGGGGCGAAGGCGTCGGCATGCTGCTGGTCGAACGCCTCTCCGACGCGGTGCGCAACCGGCACCCGGTCCTCGCCGTGCTGCGCGGCTCCGCGGTGAACCAGGACGGCGCGAGCAGCGGCCTGTCCGCTCCCAACGGCCCCTCCCAGCAGCGCGTCATCCGCCATGCGCTCGCCGACGCCGCTCTCTCGGCGGACCTGGTCGACGTGGTGGAGGCGCACGGCACCGGGACGAAGCTGGGCGACCCGATCGAGGCGCAGGCGCTGCTGGCGACCTACGGCCAGGGGCGGCCGGCGGACCGTCCGCTCTGGCTGGGCTCGCTGAAGTCCAACATCGGGCACGCCCAGGCGGCCGCCGGGGTGGCCGGTGTGATCAAGATGGTGATGGCGATGCGGCACGGGGTGCTGCCGCGCACCCTGCACGTGGACGAACCGACCCCGCACGTGGACTGGTCGGCCGGCGGGGTGTCCCTGCTCACCGAGGAGCGGGACTGGCCGCGGACCGGACGTCCCCGCCGGGCAGCGGTCTCCTCGTTCGGCGTCAGCGGCACCAACGCCCACGTCGTCCTCGAACAGGCCCCGGCCGCCGAGGAGGTTCCGGCCGAGAGTGCCCCCGCCGAGGTGCCGGGGGTGGTGCCGTGGGTGGTGTCGGGCCGGGACGAGGCGGCGTTGCGGGCTCAGGCGGCCCGGCTGGCGGAGGCCGTGTCGGCCGCCCCGGAGTGGAGCGCGGCCCGGGTCGGCCGGTCGCTGGCGGTGTCGCGGACGGCGTTCGACCACCGAGCGGTGGTGATCGGCACCGACCGCGACGAGCTCATCACCGGTCTGAAGGCCGTCGCCGCGGCGGACACCGCCCCTGCCCACGTGGTCACCGGCGAGCGGACCGGACACCGCCAGATGGTGTTCGTCTTTCCCGGTCAGGGGTCGCAGTGGGCGGGTATGGCGGTGGAGTTGCTGGATGCGGATCCGGTGTTCCGAGCGGGGTTGGAGGAGTGTGCGGAGGCGTTGGCCCCGTTCACGGACTGGTCGTTGCCGGAGGTGCTGCGGGGTGCGGCGGGGGCGCCGGATCTGCG
>NZ_JBIRFT010000041.1:0-14688 GCF_044327625.1 Streptomyces sp. NPDC018031 | reverse complement strand
CCCGCGGAGCGGGATACTGCGCGGCAAGCCGCGCAGTAGTGACGGCTCCGCTAACGCTCCGCCAGATTCCCGCGCAAGCGCGGGAATCGAATTCCGTAAAACGGAATTCTAAAAGCGGGTCAATTCGCGCAAGCGCGAATTGGGGGCACCCGCGCAAGCGCGGTTGCCTGGACTGGCAGCGAGAGGGTGCATCGTGCGCGGGCCTGTGTTGGGCTTGGGGTTCCTGGCCACTACCCCCGCAACGGAAGTGGCGAGCTGTCGGCTCGACCGGATGCCGGCCTCACCGCAGTGACGGGCTCCGCTGCGCTTCACGCGAAGCCCTCCCATGGCACCGAATCGACGTGTTCACGCTTACTGATACGACGTCAGCATACACGCCCAACCTTCCGAGTGATGCAGATTCTGCCGCCGTGTCACCCGGGTGAGGGAACCCATCACCGGAGTGATGCATCACAGGCCATCGCTGTGTAGCGTTTGGGTCTGAGCCGCACCACCCCAACCCCTAGTGACAAACTACCGGCAGAATTAGAGATTGCGCGGCCGTGAATCGCTCAGCCACAGAACGGAAGGCCAGATATACGAGCACTGGAATTCGACGTGCGGAGGTACCGGAGCCGCCCGGCCCCCTGGGGCCGGGCGGCGGGACCGCCCACCGGCACCGGCCACGCTTCCGTGCTTTTGAACGTCACGGCCGGTACGACCCGAGACTCAGAGCCGCTGCTGCTGTCCACGGCCCGCACGGGGGCGCGGCGCCGCACGCGAAGCGAGCTCAGCCACGGAGGCCGGCCTCCCCGATCCGGTTGGTTGTCGACGGCGACACGCCCGCTGCTGCCAGCTGTTTGTGCTGCGCACCGCGCGGCGTGTCAGTGAGGTTCGTGTGGCAACCGAGCTCTAGTGACACATAAGAGCGTTTCGCGTCGAAACCGGCCCTGACCTGGGGCGATGTGAAACCGTTTGTTCTAGATCTCCAGAACAAACGCGTCCCGGGTGTTCTGGAGATCTAGAACAAACACCCCCCGAAGCTGACGTGTCGTCAGGTGACTGTGAGGCACTGTTTGTTCTGCCCCTCCAGAACAAGCCGGTTTACCTAGTGCTACCGTGCTCCCCGAAACATTGATCATCTCTGGAGGGCTGTGCTGATGGAACAGCTGCCGATCGTCCGCCCCGGCGAGCGCGTTGTCGCGCGGTCGGACGGCAAGGGCGGCTTGATCCTGGGCGTCGAGAAGATCAAGGGCCGCGAGTTCGCCGCGAGCGCGGAGTGCAGCGGCTACGTGCTGGACGCCCGGCTGCTGATGGACGTGCTCGGCAGTCTCAAGATGCCCGGCTCCTGGTTCCAGGTCTGGTGCAAGCTCGTGGCGCTGCAGAACGCCAACCGCGCCGACGACAACCTCCGGGCCGCCGCCCGCGGCTTCGTGAAGACGAACCAGCGTGACCTCCAGGCCCGGTGCAACCTGTCGGCGGCCTCGGTGAACGAGGCGTCGCAGTTTTTCGCGCACATCGGCTGGATGCGCACCGCCAAGCGCGGGATCCTCCAGCTGAACCCGTGGCTCACGGTGGCCGGCACCTCCGGCGAGCAGGAGAAGTGGCAGGCGCTGTGGAACAGCGCGGAGGGCCCGGCCTGCATCATCCCGCTCTCCGACTACCCCACCGAGTGGCGCCAGGCCCGCGAGGCGGAGAAGAAGGCCGCCGAGTCGGCCCGCCGCAAGGAGAAGGTCGTCACGCTGCGGCAGCGTCGGCCCGTACGTAAGGCGAGCGCATGACCGCGCGCGGCATATCCTCGAAAGACGTCAACCGGATTGGAAGTGGTGAGGCTCCGTGAGCAGCTCTTACGTCCCTAGCCCTCCCACAGAGGCCCCTGTCACGATCCCCCGTGACGTCCTGCGCCTCCTGGCCCTGGTCGACATCACCACCGCCGGCCGCCGAGTCCTGGACCAGTTGCTGTACCTCAGCGACCCGGAGACCGGCACCGCCGAGATCAGCCAGAACGAGATGGCGCGCGAGCTGGGCGCGAGCAAGCCGACCGTGAACCGCGGCTTCAAGGAGCTGCGGGAGTGCGGACTCGCCTGGGGCCTCGAGGACGGCCGCTACCAGCTCCACCCGCTGCTGACCGGCGGTGCGGTCTCCTCCCCCGTCATGGCGGTGCCCGAGATCAAGGCTGCCGACCCCGAGAGCTTCACCGAGCAGCGACGGGCCCGGTTCGCCGCCCAGGTGGCCAATCTCGCCGCCACCGGCTGAACACACCCCACCGAGGACCGTGAACGGCCCTCCAGCGGGCTCCTGGCCCCGGGAAGATACACAGGCGCTGCACCTCCGGGTGCGGCGCCTTCTTCATGCCCGCATACGATCAAGCCGGTAGCACTAGGTAAACCGGATTGTTCTGGGAGAGCAGAACAAACGCCAGCCGCTCCGCCTCGCCCGCCGCGAGCAGCGGCCGGGCCGGTAGCACCAGGTGAACCGGATTGTTCTGGAGGAGCAGAACAAACGGCGGCCCCTCGGCGCACGGACGCTGTATGCAGCAGCCGTGCATGGATCTCCTGCCGGATATGGCAGATCTGCGCTGTCATGCAGCCGCGGGGACGGGCCCGTGCTCCTGCTGCCTGCCTCTGGAGCAGCGGGTATCGGCGGGGTTCGAGCAGCGTGCAGCAGCTGGCCGTGCTGCACCGGCCGGGGCCGGCCTGCTACCCGTGCAGCACCCGTGTGCCGCCTGGCCCATGCAAATGCTGCGCTGCAGCCCGATGACCACCGCCAGGACCACGAGCAGCACCCCGGCGACGACCGCTGCTACCCACCGGGTAGCAACCTGTTGCACACCACGGCGAGCAGCACGACCAGGAGCAGCGGCATCTCACGGACGCAGGCCCGCGCCTCACACCCTCACACGCACGGCGCCCACCTGAGGAAACGGGCTGTGAGTCTCACAGGAGCGGGCGGGATGGGAGGTCTACAGGACGGTGCCGTGAGGGCGCGGCGGTCGCCGGACATCGCGTAGCGGAGGGGCGGCGAGGCCGTGTTCGAGGGTTCGCCGATCTGGTCGCACAGCAGCGCCAGGACGTCGGCGGCCTCGATGTCGAAGAGGTAGGCCGCCGCGACTTCGAGCATCAGCTCCCCGATCGCGTGCGGGCTGGCGGCGAGGTCGTCGACGACAGCGCGCAGCGCGGCGACGGCCGGGTCCGCCGGCGGATCGGCGGGCGGCGGAGGCGGGGCTGTGCGGATGTAGCGGACGGCCTGGCGGACACGGCGCGCACCGTGGCCTCGTCGAGGGTCTGGAGGCCGCTGTGGGCGAGCGTGGTGAGGCGGCGGGTGAATCAGCTCCGCGACGTCGCTGCTGCGGCTGGAGACGGCGATCAGGGCTCGCTGGGAGAGGCCGTAGTCGAGCGCGGCGGCGGGGTCGCTGTCTCGCGTGCGAGACGTCTCGGTGCCGGCCATGACCGCTGCGTGGATCGCGGTGAGGGAGCGGGCGACATCCAGGAGCCGGTACGCCTGGGCGCGGCTGATGCCGAACTCCGCTTGACAGTACGACTCCTAGCTGTTGTGCCCGAGGGGGAGCCAGACGCGGGCGGCGTGCGCGTCACGGACGCGGGCAGCGAGCACCGCCACGGAGCGCCGGACGGCGTCCATCGCGTCGCGCAGCCCGGCCGTCATCTCCCGGGCTCGGGGCTGCAGTGAGCGGCGGCCGCGCCGGTTCGGCGCCGTGCTCCTGGTCTTCATCGTGCTCGCCCACGACTCCATCGTTCTCCGGGTCGGCGGGCAGGACCAGGGCATGTGGAAGCATGGGGGCGAGCTGCACCTCACAGGCTCACAGCCTCATAGGCACGCCGTCTACCTGGGGAAACGGGGTGTGAGCCTCACAGCTCAACACCCTGCCGGGAGGCCTCGGTCTGCGCGGATCAGGGCTCGATGAACGGCAGGGCGACGGCGTGCAGTTTGGTCTGGAGGTTGATGTCGCTGGTGGCGACGTACCACGCGGAGCCGGGGTGCTGGGACTGCAGAAGCAGGGTCGAGGCGATGAACCGGTCGTCTGGGACGTCCAGGTCGAGCCAGTCGGGCAGCGCGTCGGACTTGGGCTCGATGTACTCGAAGACGGCGTAGACGTCGCCGGCGACCCGGATCCCGAGGGTGACGTCGCCGTTGTCGCGCAGCCCCTTCAGACGCCGGTCGGCCTTCTTGGCCGCTTCCCGCAACGTCTCGGTCCGGCCGGCCCGCTTCTTGTCGTCCAGCTCGCGCAGCACGACCGGCAGCAGGTGCGCCATGTAGCGCGGACCGATCTGCCCGGTGTAGGCGGCGAGATCGGGGTTGTCGATCAGCGCGTTGGTGTCGACGGTGAGGCGCACCGGCCACGGGTCCGTTGGTAGCAGATCGGTCAGGTTCCGCAGCTGTTGGATGGACGCCTGCAGGAGGTTCACCGCCTCCGGCATGTGCTGCGGGATGGACCAGTCGGACCACGTGCCCTCGCGGAGCAGCCAGCGCTCCAGGTACTCCAGACTCTCCTTGAGCTTCTCCGCCGCCTCGGGAGTCGGGTGCGGGAACAGCAGCCGGAACCGCGGCTGCCAGCCGCGCAGACGGCGCAGCAGGTCCATCCGCTGGGACTCCAGCGCCGGGCCGCTCGGTGCCCAACCCCAGTCCGCAGCGCCGAGGAGGATCAGGCTGTCGCCCGGTTCGTTTGGGTTCACGTACTGGATCTCGGAGGCATCCAGCACCGCGAGGTAGTCCCGCTCGATCGCGTCGAGCTGCTCTAGGAGGCGCTCTCGGTAGGTCGGCGGGAGGGGCTTCTTCTGCGGCATCCACCGATGATGGCCTACCCCACTGACATCCTCGGCCCCGTCAGGTCCTGCCGCCCGGGAAAACTCCTGCCCCAAGGACCTGTTGGGGCCTACGCTCCCGTCGTGTACAGCAGCACCTATCCCCTGCCGTTGACCGGGGGCGGCTTCCGGCACGGAGTCTTCGCCACGTCGGTGCTCACCCAGGACGTCACTGCGGCGCTGAAGGCGCCTACGCGTACCGCAACCGCATCTCCAGCGACACCCGCGCGAAGCTCGCCCGGTTCGGCACAGAGGCCTTCAAATCCTGGGGGAGCCGTCCGTCCAGCACGAGGTGGCAGGGTGTATGGCCAGCGTACTCGCGAAACCTCTCTGTCGTGGTCCTACTGCTGAGGTTGCTGGGTGGAAGTGCTCTGTTCTGCTGGCTGGTCAAGCTGCTGCTGCCGTCGCCGTTGCTCGTTACGAAGGGATTCGACGCGCTGCGCGAAGTGAGCTAGCAGCTCTTCATTCTGATGTGGACTAAAATTGCTGTACTCGCCGACTCCTAGCAGTGCCGCGTTCAGTTCCTCTTCGATAGCGTCCGCACTCTGTTGGAGAAAGTAGCTTCGTTCGCGGAATTTGTAGTAGCCACTGAATCCAGATGCGCAGGTGACGACAAAACTGATGCCGATGATTACTTTTTTCTGCCAGTTTAGGCCAGGGTCGAGGGCCGCAACGGCGGCGATGCTGGCGGATCCAAGGGTGATCAGAGCGTGCAGGCTGTTGTGTCGTCGGCGATACCTGCGACTCAACGCTGCATAATCGTCGATCACTTCGTGGGCATTTTCGCGGTACAGGGCCCGCTGCTCAGTGACCGAGGAGTGCGTCCGAGCGCTGAGGAAGTGAAGCTGATCCAGCAGAATGGCCAGATCCCGCTCCAGGTCCTCACGGTCAACGATCAGCTCAGTGTTGTTCGCTGACGTAACAGTTACATCGCTCCCGGCGAGCCAAATCAGCACCACAATACTGGACAACAGGAGAGGTAGCCATATTGCGGTCGCGGTGCCAGCAACCGATCCGAGATCTCGACGGTTCAGCTCGACGGAGACAGCAATACCGGAGAGGAGTGATAAGGGGGCGAGCATTCCTGCGGCGACACCTAGAATGGATCGAAATTTGAGAACGCGAAGTAGTCTCTTTTTTTCTTGAATGTTGCGGCGAATGTTATGGATTGCCTCGCGCGCTCTCAGATCCTCGCCGCTGGCCGATAAAGTGCCTTGAGTGGAATTGGTGTGCCCGCTGTCAGTCATGATATCTCCTCATGTATTCGCGAATCGGAAAGTGCTGGTTCTGTACCTCTCCCTTAATAGTCGAGATCCAGATAGTCGATGTCGTTGATCGCCACGTCCGACAGGCCCATGGCGCGACCGCCGCCGTCCTGAAAATACACTTCTTTAAACCCTTCGGCGATGATACCGCGCATCTGCTGGTCGCTGGCTCCGGCGTCGCGGGCGTCGAACAGGCGCTGCGCGTAGGTCGGAGGGAGGTGCACGGTGAGTCGCCGGAACCGTCCGTCGTCGGTCGTGCCGACCGGCGCGGTGTAACCGAACCGGGCCCGGGTCTCCACGGTGATCCCGCCGGTGGTGGCGGCCTGCCGCTGCCGGCGCTTGCGTACCTGGGGCTGCCATCGCTGCCGTACGGCGTCGTCGATCTTCGAGGCGACGTCGGCGCGGGCGTGCTTGCGGGCACCGCGCCGGTAGCGGTTGACGGAGTCGGCGGTGACGCCGATTTCCTGGGCGACGGCCTTCGCGCTGCCGAGCTGCCGGATCAGGTAGCCGATCTGACCCTTCAGCGTCTTCGGCGGCGCCTTGGTGAACGACTCCCGGTCGGCCCGCTCGATGGCGTCCTCGATCTCTCCCACAGTTTCAGCTCCCTTCGGGGGTGGGGTCCTGGTCATCGGGGTCGACCAGGTGGAACCAGGGCTCGCGCGTCTCGCGCGGGTCGTGCCGCCACAGCTCGAACCGCGGCGACGTGCGGCGGGTACGCGTTGCCAGCTGCAGGCCTCCATGCGGCCCTCCGGGCGGTTCAGCGTCCGCTCCAGCTCCGCGCCCGGCCTCCAGGGACGGGACGGAACCGGTGCCGGAGGCCACGGTCTACTCGCCTTCGTCTAGGACCGCGTCGCCGCCCTTGATGTGCCGGGCTGGGTTGAGGCCCTTCTCGATCAGGTCGACCGCCCACAGCATCTCCTGGACGCCCTCCAGCTTCGCCAGGCCGGGCGTCGGCCCGAGGCGGAAGCCGCCCGGCTGCGGCTTGCCGGAGGCGGCGTAGGGGAGGAAGTCCAGTGGGCTCGCGCCCGGCGAGGGGTAGACGACGCAGTCGGAGAGCACGGCGAGCGGGAACAGCCCGGTCATCTTCGCCATGTTGTTGAGCTTGCGGTGCATGTTGACCCGGGCCTTGCTGATGACGGCGGCCCGGATGTCGGGGCGCCAGGTCGGCCGCTCCAGGGCCGGCCACCGCTCGCCCTCCTTGTAGTGCTTGCCCTGCGGCCGCTCGCGGAGTTTGCCGACGCCACCCTTCACCGTGGCCTTGATGGCGGACAGGACGGCGGCCAGAGCCGGGTCGACCTGCTTGTGCTGTTCCATCGCGGCGAGGAAGGCGCGGTCGTCCAGGTCCTTGGTGACGCCGAGGTCGGCGAGGGTGTCGACGTAGGCGTTCTTGAGCCGGTCGTGCCACGGGTCCAGGTACGCGCCGGTCTCGCGGCGCAGGTACGCCTCGATCGGGTGCACGTCGTAGCCGAGCTCCTGGGCGTAGGCGACGGTGTGCGTCTGGTACCAGGCCGGGCCCGACGGTCGGGTGCCGTCCGGCGTGAACGGGCTGGGCAGGCGCGGGTCCAGTTCGATGTGGGACAGGTCGACCAGCCAGGAGCCGGGGATCTTCGGGTTGAACTTCACGTTGTGGAAGTGGTCGGGCGCGGACAGGCCGACGACCAGGCGGGCTGCGGCTGCGAGGAAGGCAGTGTTGAGGTCCAGGCCGACCGCGAAGGGCAGCATGCACTCCTCATCGCTGAGCGAGTCCACCGACCGCACCCACTGGTAGGCCTCCTCGTTGAGGAACCCGCCGGTCCAGCCGGACTGAACGACGACGGGGTGCTCCGGGGTGGCCTCCGGCGGGGCCGGGTCCATCGGCTCCGTCCCCAGCGAGCCCGGGTTGTGGCCCGAGATCCAGTTGCCGGTCTCCTCATCGCGCTCCGGCTTCGTCGGCGGGCGCAGCGCCGTCATCAGCTCCAGGCCGGAGACGGCGGTGGATCCGCGGGGGGTGATGACCCGCTGGGCGTAGACGCCGAGGACGCGGGCGATGTCGGCCGGTTCCATCTCCGGGACGCCGGGCCAGGAACGTTCATCGAGGGCGTCCCAGGACAGGATCGCCAGCTGCACGCACTGCCGGTCCCGGCCCTGCGCCTTGCGGTAGATCCGCGCCCACGGGCCGAACCCGCGCTGGGTGAGCTGCCACTTCGCCTTCGCGACCTGTTTGACGACTGGGTGGTCCTCCGGCAGACGCAGGGAGCGGCGCTGCTCGTGGCCCTCCAGTCGCTCCGGCAGCCCGAGCTTCACCGCGGCCGCCGCCGTGAGCACCATCAGCGGGTCGGAGTCCTTGCCGTAGCGGTTCAGCTTCGGCGCACCGAGGCCGGACTCGCGCAGCGTCCACTCCACCAGCTCCGGGATCGTGGTCGCCGGGCAGTCCAGCACGATCCCGTCGACGCCGTACGCGGAGCCGTCGCCGTCCAGCACGGCGAGCGGGCCGTGCGGGAAGCGCGGGTCCACTGCGGGGGTGGCGGCCTTCTTCGCCGTCGGGCGCCGCGACGTCGACGGGGGGCGCGTGGCCGGGCGGGCGGGGCGCTTGGGCGCGGCCGGGGCGGCGGGAGCCTGGACCGGTGCGGCGGCCTTCGCTGCGGGAGTGGTCGGGCCAGTGAACGTGTTCGGCACCTGCGGCTGCGGCGCGGCGACCGGGGCCACCGGGGCCGGGGGGAGCACGGTGGGTGCGCCGTGCGGCGGGTACTTCGCCGCCCAGCCCTTCAGCAGCCGCTGATACGCCGCCAGGCGCGATCCTGTCGGCTCGCTGCGGCCGTTCTCCCAGTTCTTGATGCTCTGGGTCGACTTCAGTTCCAGGGCCTGCGCGAGGCGGGCCTGGGTGATGCCGGCGGCCTCACGGAGTCGGGCGCGCTCGGCCGGAGGCGGGAGCTGCGGCTCCTCGTCCAGCAGGGCGTCGATGTTCGCGAACAGCTCTTCCTCGGATGCCATGTCACTACCTCCAGGCTGAACAGTAGCAGACTTTAGCTCTCTATTTAGCTCGAACATTTAACCCTGCCGGAAGTCTGCTACCGTGTCGTCGGTAGATCATTCAAGGACACAACACCCATGTGAGGACGGTCAGTTGGAGCGCGCCATCCGAGCGGTGCTGAGCGAGGAAGAGCATCAGGACGTGCTGCGCCGAGTGATCCTTCCTGCCGCGGCGAAGGAGGCTGTGCGCCAAGGCCAGCCGGTCGTTGTGATCGTCGGCGGCCAGCCCGGCGCCGGAAAGACCGCCGTCGCCGACCTGATCAAGGCGGCTTTGGACCACCGTGGGGGTGCGGTGCGGATCTGCAGCGACCTGTACAAGACCGCGCATCGCCAGTACGGCGAGCTCCTGGCTGACGATGTCCGCACCGCTGGGGTGAGGGTCCGGCCAGACACCCGCCGCTGGCAGGCTGCGGTCGAAGAGCACGTTCGCGTGCATGGGTTCGACGCGGTGGTCGAGTCCGCCCTCGCCGACATCGAGGAGCTCCGGACGTCGTCGTATGCGTACCGGCGGGCCGGCCACGGGGTCGAGGTCGTGGTGGTGGCGACGGCGGAGGCAGTCAGCCAGCTCGGCGTCCTGGACCGTTTCCTCGCCGAGGCGACCGAGGGCGGAGGCCGGTATGTGTCGTGGAAGAACCACGACGCCTGTGCCCGGCAAATGCTGGCAACGCTGGCGGTCATTGAGGCCGAGCAGCTAGCCGACCGCATCACCGTCGTACGGCGCGACGGCACGGTGCTGTACGACAACGAGCTCGTCGACGGCAGCTGGCGGCGTCGGCCGGCGGCCGAGCGGGCGGTGGCCTACGAGCGCTCCAGGCCCTGGACCGCGCAGGAGACCGCCGTCTTCCGCCGGGAGCTCGCGCGTACCGATCAGCGGCTGCACCGCGACCTCGACTGCGAGGACCGGCGCCTGGCGGTCCAGCGGGATGCCGAGCGCGCCACCGCGCTCGCCGAGCCGGTCCGACGCATCGCCCAGCCGCGACGGCGGGCACCGGGCGTGGACTACCACCGACTGTCAGCCCAGGAACACAAGTGGGTATTCGACGAGCTGATCGCGCCGTCGTACCTGAGCGGCATCGTTTCCCGGGACGATCCCCGCGCGGTCTACGTGCTGGGCCAGCCGGGGGCGGGGAAGCTGCTGGCAGCCAGGATGGTGAAGCGCGCCATGCGGCCGGGGACGACGCAGCTGGTCGGCGACGACTTCAAAGCACAGCACCCCGACTACCTGCGCCTGCTGGAGGAGGACCCCCGCAATGCCGGGGCCGCGATCCGCGCCGACTACCGCGCCTGGTTCGCCGAGGCCGAAGCGTACGTGCGCCGGCGCCGCGGCGACACGCTGATAGAGGGCGCGCCGGGCAGCGTGGAGGAGTTCCTCGCCAGCGCACTGCCGTTCGCGGCCGACGGCTACCCGGTCGAGCTCGTGGTCCTGGCCGTGCGGGAGGCGGACAGTCTGCTGTCCACGGCGCTGCGCTACGCCCGCTCCCTCCACAGTGGCGGCTACCCGCGCTTCACCTCACGAGCGGGCCATGACGTGTGCTTCCGCGCCCTGGCCGACGTCGTCGACGCCGCGCAGCGGCATCCGGCGATCACGGCCGTGACCGTGATCCGGCGGGACGGCGAGGCCCTGCTCCGACAGGAGAGCGGGGGCCGGCGGGCGACCTGGGCGCTCGCCGCGGAGCGCACGCGGCCGTACACCGCAGAGGAGGCCGAGCGGTTCCTCCGGCTCCATCAGGCGCTGCGCCGGGCGCTTCCCCAGCACCGGCGGGAACTGGACGAGATCGCCGACCTCGCGCGACCGATGATGCCCGCGCGGATGCAGCCGGCCCGCATCGACCGGCCGCACCCGCACCCCTGGCCCCTGCCAGTACGGCGCCTGCCCTCCGGCTACGACCCCTTGAGCTCCTTCAGACGGGCTGCGTAGACCGTGGCGATCCGCTCGGCCTCCTCCGGGTCGGCGGTCGCCAGCTGCGCCTGGTCGGCGAGCGCCGTCTGACGGCCGGCGGTCAGTTCCTCGATCCGCGCCTCGTCGGGCACCGGCGTCCTGCGCTCGGCGGCGATCTGGGTGCTGTACCAGGTCACCACGTCGCGGACGATGTCTGCCGCGGCCTGCTCTTCGCCGCCGTCCAGGCCGGAGAAGTCGGGGCTGTCGGACATGGCTACCACCTTCACGTTGATCTTGCCGGGAAACGGTCATTGTCTCCCTGGCCGATTCCGGTGGCACAGTGCCGCGACGCGCCACGTCCGCGTACGGAATGCCTTCGCGCTCTCCGGCGTCCGGGGGATGCTGCCCCAAGGGGCCGGCTACCGGCATAGGTTGGCCCGAGGTGATCACCGAATCGGGGGTTGGACGTGGCAGGTCGGGATCTCAGGGCGCTGTTCAGCACGAACGACCGCGGCCTGGAGGCCGGAGAGGCCTTCACCAACCGCCAGATGCAATGGGAGCTCGTCGCGGCCGCGCTCAGCGAGCACCTGCGGCACACGGCCGATACAGCCTTCGACGTGGAGGACCTCGAGGCGCCGCGCGACAACGTGCTCGCGTTCCACGGGGTCGGCGGCATCGGCAAGACCACGCTGTCCCGCAAGCTGGAGGCCGCACTGGCCAGCGCCGACCGGCCCGTGCAGTGGGGCGAACCCACCTGGGCCGGGGAGCACATCCTGCCCGTACGGATCGACCTGTCCCGCTCAGCCGGCACGGACTTCGAGCAGCTCGTGCTGATGATCAGGGCCGCGCTCAGTACGCTCGGCCGCCCACTGCCCGCCTTCGACGTGGCGCTGCGCCGGTACTGGGAGCACCAGCACCCGGGCGAGAGCCTGGAGGAGTACCTGCGCCGCGGCGGCCTGGTCGGCCGGTTCGGCAAGGCAATGCCGCAGCAGATGCAGTCCGCCATGGCCGACGTCGCCCAGGCACTCCTTCTGCCCGGCAGCATCGGTACCGCCGTCGGACAGGTGACCGGCTCCCTCGTCCGCGCCCTGCGCGAGCGCAGGCAGACCGTACGAGCGCTCGCCGGCTGCGCCCGGCTCGCCGACCTACTGGAAGCCGAACCCGACCTGGAATCGCTCAGCTTCTATCCCCACCTGCTCGCGTGGGAGCTTGCCCAGCTCCCGGCCGACAAGCGCGTCACGCCGGTGATCCTGCTGGACACCTTCGAGGACGTCGGCGACCGCACCCACCGCGACCTGGAGCGCCTCATCCAGCGGGTGGTGTGGCTGATGCCCAACGCCTACTTCATCGTCACCGGACGCTCCCGCCTGCAGTGGGCCGACCCCGCCTTGCAGGGACAGCTCGACTACACCGGGCCCACCGCCTGGCCCGGCCTGGCCGGTGCCGCCGTCCCCGGGGCGCGTACGCGGGCGGCAGCAGGGCGCCGCGGGCGGCAGGTGCTGATCGGCGACTTCTCACCGGAAGACTGCAACGACTACCTCGCCCGCCGACTCTCCCGCGACGGCCAGCCCTTCCTCAACGCCCCCATCCGGCAAACCATCACCGACCGCTCCCACGGCCTGCCTCTCTACCTCGACCTGTCGGTACTCCGCTTCCTGGAGATCCGCCGCACCCGCGAGCCGGCCCCGGCCGACTTCGACCACGACTTCGGTGCCCTGATCGCCCGCACCCTCTCCGACCTCACCCCCGACGAACGCCACGTCCTGCGCTCCATCAGCCTGCTGGACGCCTTCGACCTCACCCTCGCCACTGCGGCCGCCGGCCTGGGGCACGAAGCTCCGGCGATGCGGCTGATCGAGCGGCCGTTCGTCCGCGATAACCCCTTCGGCCTGTGGCCCTACCACCTGCACGGCCTGATCCGCTCCACCATCCGCAGCGCCGACGACGCCACCGACGACCGATGGACCCAGCGGGACTGGCAGCAGGCCGCTGACCGAGCCCTGGCCGCCCTCGGCGCCCAATGGGCCGCGCACACCGGGCGGGACCGGAGGCTTTTGGTCGGCTGCCTGCGCCAGGGCCTCCCGCTCGCCCGCGACTTCCGGCTCGACCTCGGCTGGCTCGCCGACGCGGCCTGGGCGTACGTCAGCGACTCTGTGTGGGAGCCCATCGCCCCACCCGCCCGACCCGGCGGCACCAGCACACTGGAAACGGCCGCCGACGCCCTCGTCGAACTCCTCACCGCACTCGCCCGCCGCCAGCACGAGCACCGCTCCGTCACCGTCTCCCAGCTCACCACCATCACCAGCAGCGGGCTGCTGCCGGCCGACCTGCACGAGATGGCCGTGTACTACCTCGCCAAGGCCCACCGTGATCTCGGCAACTCCGCCGCCTCCCGCCAGGGGATGCAGGTCGTCGCCGACGGCACCGGCCGCCTCGCCCCCGCCGCTCGCCGCGGCCTGGCCCACCTCGCCCGCCTCGCCGGCGATTTCCCCACCGCGTACGACACCGCCCAGACCCTCGGATGGGCCGGCCGACAGCACCGCGTCGAGGGTGACATCGTCTGGCCTCACGGCGACATGAACCGGGCGGCCACCGCCTACGCTGCCGCACGCGACCAGGCCGAACGGCACGGCGTCGCCGGAGAACGTGCCACCAGCCAGGCCCAGCGCGCTCTCGTGCTCGCCTTCGCCGACCCTGACGCCGCGGACGACGAACTGCATCTCGCCGAGCAGCTCCTCACCGGTCTTGACCTCCGCGCCACCAACCTCACGGTGAGGATCGCGTCGCTCGTCCGTGACGCGGGCGCCCTCCCTGGACTTGAGGCCGCCCGAGCGCTGCGCGCCGAGATCCGCGACACCGGCATCACCGCTGCCGAAGCCACCCTCGAACTCGCCTTGGTCTTCCATCATGCCGTCCAGGGCGAGGAGGACAAGGTCGGTGTCGTCATCAATCGGCTGCACGAACTCGCCGGGACCGGCGACTACGCCTACTACGTCGACATCGCCCACTTCATGGCCGGCCTCCGCCTGCCAGGCGGCTCCTCCGCCCACTGGCTCGACGGCCTTGAGACGGTGCGCGCCCGCTGGCAGCAGCTCGTTCAGACCCGCCGAGCACACCTCAGCACCGGCCAGTAACCAGTCACAGGGTCAGGGCGTCAGATCCAGGACACGAACCGGCTCACCGATCCCCCGGTTGGGTGCGGTGGTGGCGATCGCCCCGTCGGGGCAGTCCGGAGTCGGCTGGGCTGCGTACTACGGGCAGTGTGCCGCCGCCCAGGTGTTCTGCCGGGCCACGGCCAAAGTATCTGGGGAGCGTCGAGGCGTCAGGCATGTGAGTAACTGCCCTATTTGGAGACGTGCCTCACAGGTGTCCGACCGAGGGGGGGTCTTCAGGCATGTTGGTGATGTTGGGACCGGATGATTCGGTCTGTGGCCCTGGCCTGGTCACTCCAGGTCATCCCATGCCCATGAAGGGGCGGCACTCCCATCGGGCTCCCGCCCGAACCGGAATCGGCTCCGGTGGTCGCTGATTTTTATGAACCGGCCGAAGTGTCCCGCTGCAGGTAACCGTGCGGCCAGGACAGCCGCCTGCTCCTCCGCCCCTGCCTCCCGCAGTACGCCGAGCAGGCGGGCCACGGCGTCCGGGTCCTCGAGGGCGACGTGCGCGGCGGCTCGCTCGGCCAGGACAGCCGCCTGCCCCTCCGCCCCCGCCCCCCGCAGTACGCCGAGCAGGCGGG
>NZ_JBIRFT010000040.1:0-15482 GCF_044327625.1 Streptomyces sp. NPDC018031 | reverse complement strand
CTGCGCACCCTCACCGGCCACGGCACCATGGCCTCCCTCACCCTCTCCCCCCAAGACACCCACACCCTCCTGACCGACCTCGGCGAACGGGCCGGTGACGTGTCCGTCGCCGCCCACAACGGCCCCACCACCACCGTCATCTCCGGCACTCCCACCCACCTGACCACCGTGCTGACCGCCGCCCGGGAACGCGGCGCACGCACCCGCACCATCGACGTCGACTACGCCTCCCACGGCCCCCACGTCGACCGCATCCACGACACCCTCCAGACCCGACTCGCCGACCTCACCCCCACCACACCCACCATCCCCTTCCACTCCACCGTCACCACCCAACGCCCCACCACCCCCCTCGACGCCGACTACTGGTACACCAACCTCCGCCAACCCGTCCTCTTCACCGAAACCCTCACCACCCTCCTGACCCAAGGCCACCGCCACTTCATCGAAATCAGCCCCCACCCCGTCCTCACCCCCGGCATCCAAGACACCATCGACCACACCAACCAGCCCACCCACACCGACCACACCAACCACCCGGGCAACACCAACAGCCACACCAACCACCACCCCGGCCACACCGCCACCGTCATCCACACCCTCCGCCGCGACCACGGCACCCCCACCGACCTCGCCCACGCCCTCGCCCATGCCCACACCACCGGCCTCGACATCACCTGGACCCACTGGTACCCCACACCCCCACCCCCCACCACCGACCTCCCCACCTACCCCTTCCAACGCGACCGGTACTGGCTGCCGGACGAGCTGACGGACGTACCGCCGCGGGAGGCGGACGAGGAGGAGGTGCGCTTCTGGGGCGCGGTCGACGCGCAGGACCTCCCGGCGCTCTCCCGGACCCTGGGCATCACCGAGGAGGACGTGCGGCGCTCGTCACTGGGTGCGGTGCTGCCGGAGCTGTCTCGCTGGCACCGGGACCGCAACGAACGGGCCACCGTGGACTCATGGCGCTACCGGGTCGGCTGGCGTCCGCTGCCCGGGCCCGGCCCGGCGGCCCCGGCCGGTCCCTGGCTGCTGGTCGAGCCGCCGGAGGGCGCCGCCACGGCCTGGGCCGACGCCTGTGAGCGGGACCTGGTGGCGGGTGGCTTCGGCGTACGGCGGCTGGTGGTCGACGCGCGGCGGGACCCCGACGGGCCCACCGCGGCGCTGCGGGCGCTGGGTGCCGAGGAGCCGGCCCCGGCGGGCGTGCTGTCCCTGCTGTCGCTCGACGAGCGCCCGCACGAGGCGTTTCCCTGTGTGACCGGCGGAGTGACCGGCACCTTCGTGTTGCTGCGCGCGCTGCTGGACGCGGAGCTCCACGTCCCGCTGTGGTGCGCCACCCGGGGCGCGGTGGCCGTCGCCGACGACGAACGCCCGCAGGCGCCCGCGCAGGCGCAGGTGTGGGGGCTCGGGCGGGTGGCCGCGCTGGAGCATCCGGCGGTGTGGGGTGGTCTGGTCGACCTGCCCGCGGAGGTCGAGGATCTCGCGCCCGGCCTGCTGTGCGCCACACTGACGCGGCAGGACGGCGAGGACCAGGTGGCGCTGCGGTCGCGGGCGGCGTTCGGACGCCGGCTGCTGCCGGTTCCGCCGGTGGCGCACGAGCCGGCGCCGGAGTGGATGCCACGGGAGGACGTCCTGGTCACCGGTGGCGTCACCGGGGCCGCGGCGCATGTGGCGCGGTGGCTCGCCATGGGCGGGACCAAGCGCGTGGTGCTGCTGGCGGCGGGTGGCCAGGGCTCGCCCGGGGCCGCCGAGTTGGTGACCGAGCTGGCCGGGCTGGGTGCGGAGGCGTCGGTGGTGGACGGCGGGCCGGCCGACGGGTCCGCCCTGGCCGGCCGGCTCGCGGCCGCGGGGTTGCGGGTCCGCACGGTCATCCACACCGGGGCGCCGGGTGACCGGGCCCCGCTGGCCGAACTCACCCCGGACCGGCTGGCCGGGGCGGTGGCGGCGGCGGTGGACGGCGTCGACCGGCTCGCGGAGCGGTGCGGCCTGGAGCCCGACGATCCCGTGGTGGTCTTCGGGTCCGTCGTCGCGGTCTGGGGCGCCGGCGGGCACGGTGCCAGAGCCGCGGCCGACGCGTACCTGGATGCGGTGGCGCGGCGCCGCGAGGCGGCAGGCGGCCGCGTCGTGCGGGTCGCGTGGGGCGTGTGGGACGACATGGCGGAGCGGGCTGCGGTCGAGCGCTCCGAGCGGCACGGTCTGCCCGCGCTACCCCCGGCGTTGGCGCTGACCGCGCTGCGGCGCGTCCTCGATCAGGCCGGCCACGAACCGGACGACGCGGTCTTCGCGGACGTGGACTGGGACCGCTTCCTCCCGCTGTTCACCCTGGGGCGGGCCGGCCGGCTCTTCGACGAGATCCCGGCGGCCCGGCGGGCGGGGCGCGCCGCGCCGGACGCGCCCGGCGCCGGGCCGTCCGGGAGCCTCGCGGCGCTGCGGGAACGGCTGGCGGCCCAGGAGCCCGGGGCGCGCACCGGCACCCTGCTGGCGCTCGTTCGCGCCCAGGTGGCGAGCGCGCTGCACCACCCGACGGCGGAGTCGGTCGACCCCGATCAGCCGTTCAGCGAGCTGGGTTTCGACTCCCTGACCGCCGTCGCGTTCCGCAACCGGCTGCGGGACGCCACCGGCCTGCGGCTGTCCCCCACGCTGGTGTTCGACTACCCGTCGCCGAGCGCGCTCGCCGCCCATCTGGTGTCGGAGGTGCTGCCGGCCGGGCCGGCGGCGGACCCGGCGGCGGCGCACCTCGACGAGGTCGAAGCCGCGCTCGCGGCGCTCGACCCGGACGATCCGCGGCGTTCCGGGCTGACCCACCGGCTGCGGCTGCTGCTGTGGCGGTACGCCGACGGGGGCGACGCGCCCGGGCCCGGTGCGGAGACGGGCGGGGACGACCTCGAATCGGCGTCCGCGGCGGAGATGTTCGCCCTGATCGACCGGGAGTTCGGGGACTCCTGACCCGTCCCGGGGCCCGCACACCGGGCCTTCGCGGCCGTGGGGCCTTCCCGCCGGACACCTCCGGTTCGGGCCGTCCGGCACACGGCGTCCCCCGGTGCCGGACGGCCGTGTGCCGGGCGGGCCGCCGGCGGCGGTGGCTCGGGGCCTGGGCCGGGCCACCGGGCCGCCCGCCGGGCGCGCCGCCCCGGACGGCCGGGCTCCCTCGCGGCCGTCCGGCGCCCGCCGCGTGCGGGTGGCGTCCGTGCCCGGCGCCCGGCCGGCCACCCTCGGCCGTGCCGGGCGGGCGCTCGGCGCTCCCCGTCCGCGCACGCCGTCCCAGGTGGCGCAGGACCGTGTGCCGCCGCCCGGCCGGCGAGCGGCGCGGAGGTGTTAGTCCGCCCTAAGACGGGACGGAGAGACTCGTTCCGCGGTGACGTGACCGTCACCAGCGGAGTAGGAGGGCGGGATGGCGAAGAGCTTTCAGGCCAGTCGGCAGTGGGAGCGCATCAGCGAACTCTGGGTCACCGAGGAGGCGGCCGCCGACCTGACCGGCTTCAAGTCGGACCGGCGGAATTTCAATCTCGCGCTGTGGGACCCCACCACCAACGGGGTCAGGTACCTCAGGGCCCTCGTCTACGAACTGGCCACCCGGCTGGGCGACGAGGACTGGGCGAGGATCGGGAAGATCCACAACCGGGACGTCGGGGATCCGGTCACGGTGCGCCACGAGGGGCGGACGGTGTGCCTGGACTACCTCCAGGCGGCGCTCGAACTGGGCTTCATCGAGCGGGAGGTGAACCTCGACGGCGCCCGGATCCTGGAGATCGGCGCGGGCTACGGCCGCACCTGCCACGCGATGCTGTCCAACTACGACATCGCGTCCTACTGCATCATCGACCTGAAGAACACCCTGTCGCTGAGCCGGGCGTACCTGCGCGCCGTCCTGGACGACAAGCAGTTCGCCCGGCTGAAGTTCGTGCAGGTGGACGACATCGGCACCGCGCTGGGCCAGGACCGCTTCGACCTGTGCGTCAACGTGCACTCCTTCACCGAGATGACCCCCGACACCGTCACGGCCTACCTGCGGCTGATCGACGAGAGGTGCGGCGCGTTCTTCGTGAAGAACCCGGTGGGCAAGTACCGGGACAAGGCCATGGACGGCCACACCAAGGGCGAGGAG
The DNA here is from genome assembly GCF_044327625.1 of Streptomyces sp. NPDC018031. Taxonomy (NCBI): domain Bacteria; kingdom Bacillati; phylum Actinomycetota; class Actinomycetes; order Kitasatosporales; family Streptomycetaceae; genus Streptomyces; species Streptomyces sp. NPDC018031. The sequence continues at coordinate 11,374 of NZ_JBIRFT010000040.1, read as the reverse complement.
GCGGTGCGGCTGGCCCTGGCCAACGGGCCGCTGCGGCAGGTGCTCGACATCCACGACAGCCAGGCCGTGGCGGCCGCCGTGCCGGCCTTCCTGGAGGCCTACCGGCCGGGCGCCGGGTGGACCTGCGCCGCCGACACGCGCGGGGTGCCGTGGAGCTACTTCTGGCAGGCCGTCTACACCAGGACCGGCGCGGACCGTCCGTAGGCCCCACCGTCCCGGGAGGGAACCATGGCCGCCCCGGTACCCCCGCACCGCGACGGCGAACCACTGACCGGCACTCCGGTCCTGGTCCTGGGTGGCTCCGGCTACCTGGGGCGGCACATCTGCTCGGCGTTCGCCGCGGCGGGCGCGCACGTGGTGCGGGTCTCGCGCGGCGGGGCCCGGGGCGCGGACGGCGACGGCTGCGCCTCGGTGCGTCTGGACCTGTCCGCGGCCGGCCCCGCCGAACTGGCCCGGCTCTGCGCCGACACACGGGCGCGGGTGCTGGTGAACGCCTCGGGCGCGGTCTGGGCCGGTGGCGAGCCGGAGATGACCGCGCTCAACTCCGCGCTGGTGGACCGCCTGGTGCGGGCCGTCGCCGGGCTGCCGGACCGGCCGCGGCTGATCCACCTCGGCAGCGCCTACGAGTACGCCCCGGCCGAGCCGGGCACCTCGGTCGGCGAGGACTGGCCGACCACCCCCACCACCGTCTACGGCCGCACCAAGCTGAGCGGCTCGCGGGCCGTCCTGCGGGCCGCCGCCGAGTCGGACGTGGACGGCACGGTGCTGCGCGTCGCCGTCGCCTGCGGTCCGGGCGCCCCGGTGACCAGCCTCGCCGGGGCCGTGGCCGAGCGCCTCGCGGCCGGAGCAGGTGAGCTGCGGCTCGCGCCGCTGCGCAGCCACCGCGACCTGGTCGACGTCCGGGACGTCGCCGACGCGGTGCTCGCGGCGGCCGCGGCCCCGGCCGGGGCCGTCACCGGTGGTGTCGTCAACGTCGGCAGCGGCCGGGCGGTGCCGGTGCGCGACCTGGTCGACCTGATGATCTCCCTCAGCGCGCTCCCGGTGCGGGTGGTCGAGGACCCGGCGCGGCACCGGGCCCGGTCCGACGCGGCCTGGCAGCGGCTGGACATCGGACGGGCCCGGAGCCTGCTGGGCTGGGCGCCGCGCCGCACCCTGCGGGAGTCACTGCGCGACCTGCTCACGGCCGCGGGCGTGCCGTGCCCGGCGCCGCGTGCCGCCACCCCCGGCGCGCCCCTGAACAGCCATGGGAAGGACAGCAGATGAGCGAACGGGTCGCGCGCATCCTCGACGAGGTGCGCAAGTACCACCAGGACGGCCAGGAGGGGCGCGGTTTCATCCCCGGGGTCACCGAGATCTGGCCTTCCGGCGCGGTGCTGGACGAGGACGACCGGGTGGCGCTGGTGCGGGCCGCGCTGGAGATGCGGATCGCCGCGGGAAAGCTCTCGCGGCAGTTCGAGACGGCGTTCGCCCGCCGGATGAAGCACCGCAAGGCGCACCTGACGAACTCCGGTTCGTCGGCGAACCTGCTGGCGGTCTCGTCACTCACCTCGCACCAGCTGGGCGACCGCCGGCTGCGCCCGGGCGACGAGGTGATCACGGTGGCCGCGAGCTTCCCGACCACCGTCAACCCGATCCTGCAGAACGGGCTGGTCCCGGTCTACGTGGACATCGAGCTGGGAACCTACAACGCCACGGCCGAGCGGGTGGCCCGGGCGATCGGGCCGCGCACCCGGGCGATCATCATGGCGCACACGCTGGGCAACCCGTTCGAGGCCACCGAGACGGCCCGGCTCGCGCAGGAGCACGACCTGGTCCTGGTCGAGGACACCTGCGACGCGGTGGGCTCCACCTACGACGGTCGGCCGGCGGGGACGTTCGGCGACCTGGCGACGGTCAGCTTCTACCCCGCCCACCATCTGACGACCGGGGAGGGCGGCTGCGTGCTCACCTCCAACCTCGCCCTGGCGCGGATCGTGGAGTCGCTGCGGGACTGGGGCCGGGACTGCTGGTGCGAGCCGGGCGAGAGCGACACCTGCCGCAAGCGGTTCGGGTACCAGATGGGCACCCTGCCGGCCGGCTACGACCACAAGTACATCTTCTCCCACATCGGGTACAACCTGAAGTCCACCGACCTGCAGGCGGCCCTGGGGCTGACCCAGCTCGACAAGCTGGACGCGTTCTGCGCGGCCCGGCGGCGCAACTGGCGGCGGCTGCGGGAAGGGCTGGACGGGCTGCCGTGGCTGATCCTGCCGGAGGCGACGCCGCGCAGCGATCCGAGCTGGTTCGGTTTCGTGCTGACCGTGGACCCGCGGGCCCCGTTCAGCCGGGCCGCGCTCGTCGACTTCCTGGAGTCCCGGAAGATCGGTACGCGCCGGCTGTTCGCCGGCAACCTGACCCGTCATCCCGCGCACGCGCAGGCGCCGCACCGGGTCTGCGGTGACCTGGCCAACAGCGACGTCGTCACCGACCACACGTTCTGGGTGGGTGTCTACCCGGGGCTGACCGACGAGATGCTGGACTATGTGATCGCGTCCGTCACCGAGTTCGTCGGGGCGCACCGGTGAGCCGCGTGGCCGCCGCGCGCCCGGGGCCGCTCCATCGCGAGGATCCCGGGCTCGCCGAGCGCATCGCCCGGTCCGCGGCCGCCGTGCGGGGCCTGGTGCCGAGCGTCGGCGAGGTGCTGACCTGGCTGGAGCGGCGGCGGCACGAAGTGCCGTTCGCGGTGGACCGCATTCCGCTCGACGGACTGGACGGCTGGTCGTTCGAGGAGCGGACGGGCAATCTCCGGCACCGCAGTGGCCGGTTCTTCACCGTCGAGGGGCTCACGGCGGGGACCGGTGACGCCGACGTGCCGGGAGCCACCTGGCAGCAACCGATCATCTGCCAGCTGGAGATCGGCATCCTCGGCATCCTCGCCAAGGAGTTCGACGGGGTGCTGCACTTCCTGATGCAGGCCAAGATGGAGCCGGGTAACCCGAACCTGCTGCAGCTGTCCCCGACCGTGCAGGCGACCCGGAGCAACTACACGAAGGTGCACCGGGGGGCGGCCGTCCGGTACCTCGAGCACTTCACCGACCCGGGGCGGGGCACCGTGCTGTCGGACGCGCTGCAGTCCGAACACGGCTCCTGGTTCTACCGCAAACGCAACCGGAACATGATCGTCGAGGTGGACGGCGAGGTGCCGCCGCACGAGGACTTCCGCTGGCTGACGCTGGGGCAGATCTCCGCGCTGCTGCACCGGGACCACACCGTCAACATGGACGCCCGGTCCGTCCTGGCGGGCCTGCCCGGCAGGCACCGGCCCAGGGCGCTCCTGCCCGACACGGAACTGCTGTCGTGGCTCACCGGCATGCGCGCCCTGCACCCGGTGCGCGCCGAGCGGGTGCCGCTGGCCACGGTCCCCGGCTGGGTACGGGACGAGACGGCCATCCGCCATGAGGACGGCCGGTACTTCCAGGTGGTGGCCCGGTCGGTGAAGGCGGGCAACCGCGAGGTCGGCCACTGGACCCAACCGCTGTTCGAGCCGTGCGGGGAAGGCGTCGTCGGGTTCCTGACGCGCCGCATCGGCGGTGTGCCGCACCTGCTGGCCGGCGCCCGGGCGGAAGGCGGCTTCCGGGACGCCGAACTGGGCCCGACGGTGCAGTGCACGCCCGGCAACCACGCCCATCTGCCGGCCGGCCGGCGCCCCCCGTTCCTCGACCTGGTCCAGGACCCGGACCCGTCCCGCGTCCGCTACCGCGCCCGGCACAGCGAGGAGGGCGGGCGGTTCCTGAACGCGGTCAGCCGCTACCTGGTGGTGGAGGCCGACGAGTCCGAGGCCCCGCTGGATCCGCCACCCGGCTTCCGCTGGGTCTCGCACGGCCAGCTGACCGCGCTGGCCCGGCACAGCCACTACGTCAACGTCCAGGCACGCACCCTGCTGGCCTGCCTGAACGCAATGTCCGCGGGTTCGGAGGGCGAGGGGTGGGGGCTCAGCCCGTGACCCGCAGGGCCAGGTCGGTCACCCGGCCGACCAGCCGGGCCTGCCGCATGCTCTGCTCCGCGGAGGTGCCGACGGCTCCGGTGCGCACCGCGTGCAGGAAATGGCGCACCAGGTTGGCGTACTGGTCGTCGGCGGGCAGCGTGATCTCCTCCCGGTGGTCCTGCCGCTCCAGGCGCGCCACGGGCCGGTGGTCCGCCGGCGGGGTGAACACCCGGTCGAGCAGCAGCCGGCCGGTGCTGCCGGCGAACTCGCAGCCGGACCGGTAGGAGTGCTCCATCCCGAAGCCGAGGTCGGCCGTCACCCCGCCCGGGGTGACGGCCAGGATCCGGCCGGCCACCACGGCGCCCGTCCGGGCCTGGTGGCGCAGCACGGCGGCGCGCACCTCCACGTCCGGTCCGAGGAAGTGCAGGGCGGCGCGGATCGGGTAGATGCCGAGGTCCAGCAGGGCACCGCCGCCCACCCGCGGCTGGTAGCGGATGTCGTCCTCGGGCCGCGGCGGGATGGTGAAGGTGGCGGTGAAGTCGCGCAGTTCGCCGATGGACCGGCCGGCCAGCAGTGCGGTCACCGCGGCGTGTTGTGCGTGGTGGGGGAAGGCGACGTTCTCCAGCAGCACCAGGCCGCGGGAGGCGGCCAGCCGCAGCAGCCGTTCGGTGCTCGCGGGGTCGGCCGTCAGCGGCTTCTCGGCGAGGACGTGCTTGCCGGCCCGGAGCGCCTTCTCGATCCATTCGGCGTGCAGCATCGGGGGCAGCGGGAGGTAGACCGCGTCGATGTCCGGGTCGGCGAGCAGCGCCTCGTACCCGTGGACGGGCGGGCAGCCGAACGCCTCGCCGAAGCTCGCCGCCTTGGCCGCGTCCCGGCTGGCGACGGCGGCCAGGCGGATCCCGGGCTCGGCGGCCAGCACGGGCAGCATGCGGCGCCGGGCGAAGTCCGCGCAGCCGAGCACGCCGCAGCGCAGCGGGGGTGCCGATGGGTCCATGGTGCCTCCTCGGGTCGGTCCGCGGCCGGGGCGCCGGGCCGCGCGGCTCACGGGTGTGCCGGGCCCGCGGAGTGTTTCAGCGGCTCCCACCAGGGGCGGTTGTCCCGGTACCAGGAGACGGTCCGGGCGAGTCCGGTCGCGAAGTCGTGCCGCGGCCGGTAGCCGAGTTCGTCCCGGGCCTTGTCGTCCCGGATCGCGTAGCGCCGGTCGTGTCCCTTGCGGTCGGCGACCTGGCGCACCCGGCTCCAGTCGGCGCCGCAGGCGGCCAGCAGGCGGCCGGTCAGCTCCCGGTTGGTCAGCGCCGTCCCGCCGCCGATGTTGTAGATCTCGCCGGGGCGGCCCCGGGTGCGCACCAGTTCCACCCCGTGGCAGTGGTCCTCCACGTGCAGCCAGTCCCTGATGTTCAGCCCGTCGCCGTACAGCGGCACGTCCGCGCCGTCCAGCAGGTTGGTGATGAACAGCGGGATGATCTTCTCGGGGAACTGGTGGGGGCCGTAGTTGTTGCTGCACCGGGTGACCCGCACGTCCAGCCCGTGGGTGCGGTGGTAGGCCAGGGCGAGCAGGTCCGAGGCGGCCTTGGAGGCGGCGTAGGGTGAGTTGGGGCTCAGCGGGGCGTCCTCGGGGCTGGTGCCGGTCTCCACGGAGCCGTAGACCTCGTCGGTGGAGACGTGGACGAAGCGCTCCACCCGGTGCCGGAGCGCCGCCTGCAGGAGCGTGTGGGTGCCCTCGACGTTGGTCCGCACGAACGGGTCGGCGCCGGTGATGGAGCGGTCCACATGGGACTCGGCGGCGAAGTGGACCACCTGGCGGGCCCCCGCCATCAGGGTGTCGACCAGGCCGGCGTCGCAGATGTCGCCGTGCACGAAGGTCAGCCGCGGGTCGGCGGGGCCGAGGTTGCTCAGGGACCCGGCGTAGGTGAGTTTGTCCAGCACCGTGACGTGCGTGACGTCGGCGCCCCCCGCCGCGCCGCCGGGCCCGAGGAGTCCGCGCACATAGGTGGACCCGATGAACCCCGCGGCGCCGGTGACGAGGAGGTTCACGTCTCCTCCAGGAAGCGCGCGGGCGGCTGGCCCTGGCGGTAGGAGCGGGCGCTGTCCATGACGTACCGGCCGTAGGGCGAGTTGCTCATCCCGGCGCCGAGCGCATGGCACTCGTCGGCTCCGATGAAGCCCATGTACATGGCGATCTCCTCGATGCAGCCGAGCCGGGTGCCCTGGCGGTGCTGGACGTCGCGCACCAGCCGGCCCGCGTCCAGCAGGGTCTCGTGGGTGCCGGTGTCCAGCCAGGTGACGCCCCGGCCCAGCCATACCAGGTCGGCCGTGCCGTCCTCCAGATAGGCCCGCAGGACGTCGGTGATCTCCAGTTCGCCCCGGGCGGAGGGCATCATGCGCTTGGCTGTGTCGACGACCGTGCCGTCGAAGAAGTAGAGGCCGGGAATGGCCAGGTTCGACCGCGGCCGCTCCGGTTTCTCCTCGATGGACAGCAGCCGGCCCCGCTCGTCGACCTCGGCGACCCCGAAGTTGCGCGGGTCGGCCACCTGATGCCCGAACAGCACGCAACCGCGCAGCCGCTGCGCGCTCCTGCGGAGCAGCGAGGGCAGGTTCGCGCCGTGGAAGAGATTGTCGCCCAGGATCAGCGCGCATTCCTCACCGCTGATGTGGTCCGCGCCGACCCGGAAGGCGTCGGCGATTCCCCGGGGTTTCTCCTGGGAGGCGTAGCTGATGTTCAGCCCCAGTTGTCTGCCGTCGCCCAGCAGCTTCTGGAATTGCGGGAGTTCGGCGGGGCGGGTGATGACGAGGATATCCCGGATGTCCGCGAACATGAGGACGGACAGCGGGTAATAGATCATGGGCTTGTCGTAGACCGGAACCAGCTGCTTGGATCCCACCAAGGTGAGCGGGTGCAGGCGCGTTCCGTTGCCGCCCGCGAGAATGATACCCTTCATCATATGCCGGTGGCTGTACGGCGCGTGCGCCGAGAAAGCAGGTCAGCCACACCCCTCCATTCCTGCCGGGCCGCATAATTCCGGCGACGCCCAAATATCACCGGCGTCGCGTTTCCCTCGCATCGTCACTCACCCGCCTAAAGCTCGGCTAACACCGATAAGGCTGACGGACGATGCGGTGACCAGGGGAACGGCGCCGAACGGCAAGATCCGCTTAAGCGGCGTCGGCACCATGGGGCGAGGCGATCGAGTTGGTTGCCATGGCGATCGACGAGGAGATGGTTGGCCGTGCGTGTCCTTTTCGTCACGTTTCCCTGGCGGACCCACCTCTATCTCACCGTGCCCATGGCCTGGGCGCTGCGCACCGCGGGCCACGAGGTGCACGTGGCGAGCAGCCCGGAACTCACCGGCGTCATCACCGGCACCGGCCTGCCGGCGGTCGCCGCCGGATCGGCGGAACCCCTCCAGGACAAAGGGGACCGGATAATCCAGCAGGCGGCCCGGACGGGAATGGTGCTGCCCCGGATCGAATACGACGAGGCCGCCGTCGAGAGGCTCGGCTGGGCGGACCTCAAGACGTACTACACCCTCTTCACCCTGATCCACCAGGCGGCCAACGACTCGATGGTCGAGGACCTGGTGGCGTACTGCCGATGGTGGAAGCCCGATCTGGTGGTCTGGGAATCGATGAGTTACGCGGGTGCCATCGCCGCCGCCGCGGTCGGAGTGCCGCACGCTCGGATGCACCTCGCCATGGACGTGGGACACCGGCTGCGCCGCCGGTTCCTCGGGCTGCGGGAGCACCAGGCGCCCGGGGACCGCGACGACCCGGTGGCGGAATGGCTGGGCGGATGGGCCGGGAAATACGGCTTCGATGTGTCGGAGGAACTGCTGACCGGCCAGTTCACGATCGACCAGATGCCGGATTCGGTGCGGCTCACCAGTGAGGTGCGGAATGTGTCCGTGCGCTATGTCCCGCACAACGGGCCCTCCGTCATACCGGAGTGGAGCCGCCGCGCGCCGGCCGCGCCCCGGGTCCTGGCCACCTTCGGTGTGAGCATGTGGAGCGTGGCCGGAAGCCACCCCATCTCCGTCCGGGAGATCCAGGAGATCCTGGACTCGGTCGCCGACCTCGACATCGAGCTGGTGCTGACGCTCTCCGAGAAGTTCCAGCGGAAACTCAAGCGGGTCCCCGGGAACACGAGGATCGTGGAGTTCGCGCCGCTGCACGTCGTCATCCCCTCGTGTTCCGCCGTGATCCACCACGGCGGGGTCCCCGCCTTCTGCGGCGCGGCGTCGCACGGCGTCCCGCAGCTCATGGTCAGCCTCATCGCCCAGGACGCCCGGGTGCGCGGTGCCCGGCTGGCGGAACTCGGGGCCGGGCTGTGGATCCCGCCGGAGGAGATGACCGGGCCGAGGTTCCGCGAGGACCTGGTCCGGCTGCTGGAGGATCCGTCGTTCCGGTCCGGGGCCGAGCGGCTCCGGCGGGAGATGCTGGCCCAGCCCTCCCCCAACGACGTGGTCCCGGAGCTGGAGAAGCTGGCGGCCGAGTACACACCTCGCTGAGCCCGCCCGCGCCGCCTCGACGCGCCCCCTCGTGGGACGCCGCCGGCCCGGTGGCGCCGGGCCCGGTACGGGTCCCGCCTTAGCTTGGCGGGGCGGCACTTCCCGGCCGGCCCGCCGCACGGCCTCGGGGCACGGCTCCTCGGCACCGCCGCCATGCGCGCGGACGCGACACCCGGCGGTGCGCCGCCCGGCGGGCGGCCCCGGCCACCGAACACCGTGATCGCCCCGGCCGGGCCCCCGCCGACGCGATGGCCGTACCCGGCCGGCGGCCGGCCGTGCGGTCGGTGCGCCGGGCCGGCAGGTCGGCGAGGTGCCCGGCTGACGGTCGACGGTGGTGCCCGGAACCCGCTCCCGGCTGGGTGCCGCGACCCCGGTCCCGGCACCGGCGGCCCCGGCCCGTACGTGGGTTCCCGTGGTCGTCGCACCCCCGGCAGCCCGCCGCCGGCTCCGGAAGGACCCCTCGCCGGCCGACGGGCCGGCCTCGGTGCCGGTGCGCCGCCGCTGCCCCCGCCGCCCCGGCATCCGGGGCGGCGCGCCGGCCGGTGCCCTTCGGGCCCCGCCGTCCGGCCCGGGTCAGGACTTCCCGAACTCGGTGGCGATCAGGTCGAAGATCTCCTCCGCCGTGGCGCCCGCCAGCTCCTGGTGGGACCCGGCGGCATCGGCCGGCTCGGCCCACTTGTCGGCCAGCAGCCGCAACCGAGCGGCGATCCGGGAGCGGGCGGCGTCGTCCACGGCCTCCGGCGCGTGGGCCGCGTCCCAGCCGTCGAGTTCCGACATCGGCCGCTGTTCGCCCGAGGCCGTGTGGTGGACGAGCAGCCCGTGCAGATGGCGGGCGAGTTCCTCGGCCGAGGGATGGTCGAACACCACCGTGGTGGGCAGCCGCAGCCCGGTGCCGGCGTTGAGCCGGTCGCGCAGCTGGACGGCGTTGAGCGAGTCGAAGCCCAGCTCCTGGAACGGTTTGGTGGGTGGGACGTCGTCGGCGGCGGCGTGCCCGAGCACGCCGGCGGCCTGGGTCTGCACATGCCGGACCAGGAGGTGGTGCTGCTCGGCCGGCGTGCTGCCGGCCAGCTTCCGCTCCAGCAGGCCCGTCTCCTCGGCCACCGGCCCCGGTGCGTCCGGTCGCGCCCCGGCGGCCTCGGCGAGCTCGGCGAGCAGCGGGCTGGGGCGCATCGCGGTGAAGCTCTCCAGGAAGCGCCCCCAGTCGACGGCGGCGACCACCGCGGTGGTTTCCCCCCGACCGACCGTCTCCCGCAGACAGGTGACGGCCAGCCGGGGGTCGAGGGGTGCCATGCCGCGGCGGCGGAAGAACGCGATGTCCTCCGCCGTGGTGGCCATGCCCACCTCGCCCCACAGCCCCCAGGCCACCGAGGTGGCGGGCAGTCCGAGGGCGCGGCGGTGCTCCGCGAGGGCGTCGAGATAGCTGTTGGCGGCGGCGTAGGCCGCCTGTCCCCCGCTGCCCCACGCCGCGGAGACCGAGGAGAACAGGATGAACGCGGAGAGGTCCAGGTGCTGGGTCAGCTCGTGGAGGTGCCGGGCGGCGAGCGCCTTCGGCGCGAGGATCCGGTGCAGATGGCCGGTGTCCGCGTCGGCGATCAGGTCGTGCTCGCTGACGCCCGCGGCGTGGACGACGGTGGTCAGCGGGTGCTCGGCGGGGATCGCCGCCACCACCTCGCGCAGGGCTTCGCGGTCGGCCGCGTCGCAGGCGGCGACGGTCACCGCGGCGCCCAGGGCGCGCAGTTCGGCGGCGAGTTCCGCGGCTCCGGGGGCGTCCGCGCCGCGGCGGCTGGTGAGGACCAGGTGGGCGGCGCCCTGTTCGGCGGCCCAGCGGGCCAGCAGTCCGCCGATGCCGCCGGTACCACCGGTGATCAGCACGGTGCCCCGCGGCCGCCAGTCCCGGCCCGGCCCGGCCGGGGCGGCCGGGGCGGCCGGGGCGCGGACGAGGCGTCGTGCCAGCACCCCGGTGGTCCGGATGGCCGTCTGGTCCTCGGAGCCGGCGGCCCCCGGCCGGCCGGCCAGCACGGCCGCCAGACGGGCCGGGGTCCGCGGGTCGGGGGTGGCCGGCAGGTCCACCAGGCCGCCCCACCACTGGGCGTGTTCCAGTGCGGCGACCCGGCCGAGGCCCCAGCTCAGGGCCTGCGTGGGATGCGGCAGCGGATCGTCCTGCCCGGTGGAGACCGCGCCCTGGGTGAGGCACCACAGCGGCACGGGGCGGCCGGTGTCACCGAGCGCCTGGACGGCGCTCAGGGTGGCGGCGAACCCGGCGGGCACCGCCGGGTGGTCGGGATGGGGGCTCTCGTCGAGGGCGAGCAGGCTGAGCACCCCCGCGGGCGCCGGTCCGGCCGAGGTGCCGGAGGGGGTTCCGGCCAGCAGTTCGGCGAGTGCCTGGCGGCCGGCGGCGGGCTCGACGGGACACGTCGTGGCGTCGGCACCGTGCTCGGTCAGGGCCCGCACCGCGGTCCGCACCGCCGGGTGGTCCTGGTGGCCGGCGGGGACCAGCAGCAGCCAGCTGCCGCTCAGCGCCGGCGGATCGGGGTCGGGCAGCCGGGTCCACCGGACGCGGTGGCGCCAGGACGCCAGGGTCACGCGTTCGCGGTGCCGGCGGCGCCAGCCGGACAGCAGCGGCAGGGCGGCCCGGAGTGCCTCGGCGGCCTCGGCCGGCCCGGGGCTCCCGGCATCGGTGTCCGGTTCCAGCAGCCGTACCAGCGCCCCGGCGTCGTGGTCCTCGACCGCGTCCCACAGCTCGGCCTCGGCCGGGTCCCGGTGGTCGTCGCCCTCCGCGGGGCGGGCCGGGGGCAGCCAGTAGCGGTCGCGCTGGAAGGGGTAGGTGGGGAGGTCGGTGGTGGGGGGTGGGGTGGGGTGGGTGTACCAGGGGCGCCAGTCGAGGGGGGTGGGGGTGTGGGTGTGG
>NZ_JBIRFT010000039.1:0-16214 GCF_044327625.1 Streptomyces sp. NPDC018031 | reverse complement strand
CCGGCCTCGACATCACCTGGACCCACTGGTACCCCACACCCCCACCCCCCACCACCGACCTCCCCACCTACCCCTTCCAACGCGACCGGTACTGGTCGGCGGCAGGCCGTGCGGCCGGTGATGTCAGCGCGGCCGGCCTGCGCCCGGTGGAGCACCCGCAGTTGTCGGCGGCGACGGGGCTGCCCGGCGGCGGGCTGCTGCTCACCGGGCGGTTGCCGGCCGAGGGCGAGTTCGGTGACGCCGTGGTGCCCGGAACGGCGCTGGTGGAGTGGGCGTTGCGGGCTGCCGACGAGGCGCGCTGCGGCGGCGTCGAGGAGCTGACCTTCCAGGTCCCGCTGACCCTGTCGGCCGGTTCCGAGTCGCGGCTCCAGCTGGTGGCGGACGCCCCCGACCCGGCGGGCCGCCGCGCTCTGCGCATCTGTTCCCAGCCCGTGGTGGCCGTGGCCGCGGATCCCGAGGACGGCGACAGTTGGATCTGCCATGCGACGGGGGTCCTCGCGCCCGGTACCACGGCGGGCGCGGGACTCACCGGCCCGTGGCCCCCGGCCGGCGCGGAGCCGGTGGACATCATCGCCCTGTACCCACCCGCCGAGGCCGCCGGTGACCGGTACGGTCCGGCGTTCCGGGGCGTCCGGGCGGTGTGGCGGCACGGCGCCGATCTGCTCGCCGAGGTGGCACTGTCCCCGGAGGCCGAGGAGGACGCCGACGGGTTCGGTATCCATCCCGCGCTGCTCGAGGCCGTTCTGCAACCGGCGGCGCTGCTGGACGAGTTCGCCGACGGCCGGACCTGGCTGCCGTTCGCCTGGACCGGGGTGTCCCTGCACGCGGGCGGCGCGACCGCCGTCCGGGTCCGGCTCCGGTCGCGGGAGCCGCGGGACGGCAGGGCCAAGGAGCTGGACGTCACCGTCGCGGACCCGGCCGGCGCGCCGGTGCTCGGCGTGGAGTCGGTCACCCTGCGCCCGGCCGACGGGGACGGGCTGCAGGCCGCGGAACGACCGTCCGCCGACGACCTGTTCGCGGTGGAGTGGACACCGCTGCCGCCGGCGGACCGGCCCGGGCCCCTGGCGGCCGAGGGCGGCGGCGCGCTGGACGGCAGCGCCGGGCCCGGGCACCCGGACGGCGTCCCGGCCGCGGACGGCGGGCCCGCACCCGAGGTGGTGTTCGTCCCCCTGCGACCGGCGGACGACCCCGGTGCGGAGCCCGGCGCGGCCGGTCTGGCGATGGCCCGGCACGCCCTGCGGCTCGTCCAGGACTGGCTGGCGGATCCGGGTTCACGGGACTCCCGGCTGGCGCTGATCACCTCCGGCGCGGTCCGGGTCGGCGACGAGGAGGGTCCGGCGGATCCGGGCGGCGCGGCGGTCTGGGGCCTGATCGGGGCGGTCCAAGCCGAGTATCCCGGCCGGTTCACCCTGGTCGACACCGACACCGACACCGACGTGGACGCGGACGCCCGCACCGGCACCGGCACGGACGCAGACGTGGACGGCACGCTGGCCGCCGCGGTCCGCAGCGCCATCGACGCGGACGAACCGCAGATCGCGCTCCGGTCCGGCGTGGTGTCGGTCCCGCGGCTGCTGCGCATCGGCGGTCGACCCGAGCCGGCCGGCGGGGCCGACCTGTCCGGTGGCACGGTGCTGGTCTCCGGCGGCACGGGTCCGCTGGGCGGCCGGATCGCCGAACATCTGGTGCGCGCCCACGGCGCCCGGCGCCTGCTGCTGCTCCCCGGCTCCGGCGACCCGGCCGACGGTGACGCGACGGCCGCGCTGGCCGAGCGGCTGACCGGCCTGGGGGCGGAGGTGGAGGTGGCGGCGGTCGAGGTGGCCGACCGTCCCGCGGCTGCCCAGGCCGCGGCCGCCGGCGGCCGGCCACTGGTGGGCGTGGTGCACATCGCCGCGGTGGCCGAGGACGCCCCGGTGGAGTCCTGGGACGCCGAGCGGCTGTCCCGGGCCTGGGCCTCGACGGCCCAGGCCGGGTGGGACCTGCACGCCGCCACCCGTGACCTGCCGTTGCGGATGTTCGTGGTGCTCTCCGCCACGGGTGTCGTGGCCGGACCCGGCCGGGCCGGCGGCGCCGCCGCCGCGGCCGGCGCCGACGCATTGATCGCGCACCGGCGGGCCGCCGGGCTCCCGGGCGTGAGCGTGCGGTGGACGCCGGACGAGCCGGGCACGCCGTACGCCCTGCGGCTGTTCGACACCGCGCTCGGCAGCGGCCGCCCCGTGGTGGTGGCCGCCGGCCCCGGCACCGTCCGGCCGGGCCCCACCGCCCCCGCGCTGCTGCGCGCCCTGGCCCGGCCCGTCCGGCGGCGCGCCGCGGCACGTCCGTCGGAGGAACCCGCCCTTCTCACCCGGCTCGCCGGTCTCGACCCCGCCGGACGCCGTGACGTGCTGCTGGAGACGGTCCGCCGGACCGCGGCGGTGGTCCTGGGCCATACGTCCGACGCGGCGATCCGGCCCGAGACCGCCTTCAAGGAGCTGGGTTTCGACTCCCTCATGGCGGTCGGGCTGCGCAACCGGCTGGCCGACGCCACCGGGCTGCGGCTGGTCACCACCCTGGTCTTCGACCACCCCACGCCCCGGGCCCTCGCCGACCACCTGCTGGAGCGGCTCGCCGGCGGCACGCCCACCATGTCACCGGTGGCCGGGCGGGCCAGGGCCGGCCGCGACGACGACGACCCGATCGCCGTGGTGGCGATGGGCTGCCGATTCCCCGGCGGCGTGACCTCGCCCGAGGAACTGTGGGAGCTGGTCGCGGCCGGCCGGCACGTGGTCGGTCCCTTCCCCACCGACCGGGGCTGGGACCTGGCCCATCTGTTCCATCCCGACTCGGGCAACCCCGGCACCACCTACGCCTCCGAGGGCGCGTTCGTCTACGACGTGGCCGGCTTCGACGCCGCCTTCTTCGGCATCAACCCCCGCGAAGCCCTGGCCATGGACCCCCAGCAGCGGCTGGTCCTCGAAACGGCGTGGGAGACCCTCGAACGCGCCGGGATCGACCCGCACACCCTCAAGGACACCCTGACCGGCGTCTACACCGGCGTGATCTACCACGACTACGCCACCGGGCTGCCTCCGGGCGACCCCCGGCTGGACGGCTACACGATGCTGTCCAGCATCGGCAGCATCATCTCCGGCCGGGTGGCGTACACCCTGGGCCTGCAGGGGCCCGCCGTCACCGTCGACACCGCGTGCTCGTCCTCCCTGGTCTCCGTGCACCTCGCCGCCCAGGCCCTGCGCCAGGGCGAATGCGATCTGGCGCTGGCCGGCGGGGTGACCGTGATGGCCACCCCCGACCCGTTCACCGGGTTCTCGCGGCAGCGCGGCCTGGCCCCCGACGGCCGGTGCAAACCGTTCGCCGCGGCGGCCGACGGCACCAGCCTGAGCGAAGGAGCCGGGCTCGTCCTGCTCGAACGCCTCTCCGACGCCCGCCGCAACGGCCGCCGGGTACTCGCGGTGCTGCGCGGCTCCGCGGTCAACCAGGACGGCGCCTCCAACGGGCTGACCGCGCCCAACGGCCGCTCCCAGCAACGCGTCATCACCCAGGCGCTCGCCGACGCCGGCCTCCGCTTCGCGGACGTCGACGCCATCGAGGCGCACGGCACCGGTACCACCCTCGGTGACCCCATCGAGGCCCAGGCCCTGCTGGCCACCTACGGCCAGGACCGCCCCGCGGACCGGCCGGCGTGGCTGGGCTCGGTGAAGTCCAACCTCGGCCACACCCAGGCCGCCAGCGGCATCGCCGGCGTCATCAAAATGATCATGGCGTTGCGCCACGGCCGCCTCCCCGCCACCCTCCACGTCGACCAGCCGACCCCGCACGTGGAGTGGTCCGAAGGCAACGTCCGGCTGCTCACCCGGCCCGTCGACTGGCCGGGCACCGACCGCCCCCGGCGCGCCGCCGTCTCCTCCTTCGGCGCCTCCGGCACCAACGCCCACCTCATCCTCGAACAGGCCCCGCCCGCGCCGGAGCGCCGGTCGGCGACCAGCACCCGCACGCCGGGCGTCGTGCCCTGGCCGCTGTCGGCACGTGACGACCAGGCCCTGCGCGCGCAGGCCTCCGCGCTCGCCGAGCGCCTCCGGGCCGGCGACGAGGTGCCGGTCGCCGACGTGGGGTGGTCACTGACCACCACCCGGGCGGTGTTCGAGCGGCGGGCGGTGATCGTCGGGGACGACCGCGCGGAGATGACCGCCGCCCTGGCGGCACTGGCCGACGGAGCCCCGCACCCCGCCCTGTCCACGCCCGGCGGCTCCCCTGCGGAAACGCCGGGCAAGACGGTGTGGCTGTTCTCCGGGCAGGGCAGCCAGCGCCCCGGTATGGGCGCGGACCTCCACCGGCGGTTCCCGGTCTTCGCCGACGCCTTCGACGAGGTCTGCGCGCTCCTGGACCCGCATCTGGAACACCCGCTGCGCGACGTGGTGTTCGCCACCGGCGACGCGCCCGCCGACCTGATCCACCACACCACCTACGCCCAGGCCGGGCTCTTCGCCTTCCACATCGCCCTGGCCCGCCTGCTGACCGGGATGGGGCAGTCCCCCGACGCGGTCGCCGGCCACTCCATCGGCGAGATCGCCGCCGCCCAGGTCGCCGGGGTCCTCTCCCTGGCGGACGCCGCCCGGCTCGTCGCCGCCCGCGCCACCCTCATGGGCAGCCTGCCCCCGGGCGGTGCCATGGCCACCGTCGACGCGGACGAGGAGGAGGTCACCGCCACCCTGGCCGACCATCCGGGGCTGGCCATCGCCGCGCTGAACACCCCCGCGCACACCGTGATCTCGGGCCCCGCCGATCAGGTGGCCGCCGCCACCGCCCGGTGGCGGGAACGGGGCCGCCGCACCCGCGAGCTGAAGGTCTCCCACGCCTTCCACTCCGCGCAGATGGACCCGGTCCTCGCCCCCTTCGCCGAGGCCGTCGGCCGTCTGGACCTCCACCCGCCCCGCATCCCGCTGATCAGCAACCTCACCGGCCGGCCCGCGGGCGAGGAGATCACCACCGCCGACTACTGGGCCCAGCACATCCGCCGGCCCGTCCGCTTCCACCAGACCATCGGCCACCTCGCCGCGGACACCGCCGTCTTCCTCGAGGTGGGGCCGGTCCCGGTGCTCACCCACGCCGTCCACCACACCCTGCCCGAGACGACCACCGCCACCGCCCTGGCCACGCTCACCGGCACCCGGCCGGACGTCAGCGCCCTGGCCCACAGTCTGGCGGCGCTGCACACCACGCACCGTCCGGTGGACTGGACCCCGTGGTACCCCACCGATCCCGCCCCGAAGACCGTCGGCCTGCCCACCTACCGTTTCCAGCGGAAGCCCTACTGGATCCCGCCCCGCACCTCCGGCGGCACCGGCCCGGGCCACCCGCTGCTGGAGACGGCGACCGCCCTGGCGGACGGCGGCCGGGTGCTGACCGGCCGGATCCCGGCAGCCGACCACGGCGGCTGGCTCACCGAGCACACCATCGCCGGGACCGTCATGCTGCCCGGCACCGCTCTGCTCGAACTCGCCCTCCGCGCCGCCGAGGACACCGCCTGCCCGCACATCGACGAGCTCCTCCTGCACCACCCCCTGGTCCTCCACCCCACCGACCCGCTCGACCTGCAAGTCGTCATCGGCGCCGCCGACGACGGCGCCCGGCACACCCTCCACCTGTACACCCGGCCCCGGTCCGACCCGGCGGCCGAGTGGACCCGGCACGCCACCGCCACCCTGACCGGGGAAGAGGCACCGGAGCGGCCGGCCGCCGACGGGGAGACGGCCTGGCCGCCGCCGGGTGCCGAACCCGTGGACCTCACCGGCTTCTACGACCGCGCCGCGTCGCACGGCTACGCCTACGGGCCCTCGTTCCAGGGACTCCGGGCCCTGTGGCGGCACGGCGACGACCTGCTTGCCGAGGTCACCCTCCCGGCCGCGGGCGGCGCCGAGCCCACCGCCGGCGCCCTCGCCATCCACCCCGCGCTCCTCGACAGCGCGCTGCACCCGCTCGTCGCCGTCACCGACCCGTCCGACGACGAGGTCTGGCTGCCGTTCTCCTGGAGCGGCGTCACCCTCCACGCCACCGGCGCGGACCACGCCCGGGTCCGCATCACCCGCCACGACGAGAGCGCCTACCGCCTCAGTCTGACCGACGCCATGGGCCGGCCCGTGCTCACCGCCGACGCCGTGACCACCCGGCCGACCCGGGCCCGGTCCGCCCCGGCCCACCTGCCCGACGGGCTGTTCACCCTGGAGTGGACGCCGCTCGCGCCGCCCGCCGAGCGGGCGGCGGCGGACCCGACGGTGCCGCGGCCGGTCTTCGTCCGGGCGCCGGTCGCCGAGGGTGCCGACGACGAGCCGGCGGCCGTCCGGCGGGCGTTGACCCTTGTGCAGGAGTGGCTGACCGAGCCACGGCCCGACGGCGCCCGGCTGGTGATGGTGACCCGTCACGCCGTCACCGCGGACGAGGAGACGGCCGTCGATCCCGTCGCGGCGGCCGTCTGGGGCCTGGTCCGCAGCGCCCAGTCGGAGCACCCGGGGCGGTTCGTCCTGCTGGACACGGAGCCGGGCACCGACCCCGGGACGGACGGCCTGGTGGCCGACGCGGTCCGGTGCGCGGTCGAACTGGACGAGCCGCAGCTGGCGCTGCGCGGCGGCCGGATCCTGGTGCCCCGGCTGGTCCGGGCGACCGCCCCGGCCGCACTCGTCCTCCCGGCCGACGGGGAGGCCTGGCGGCTGGACGCCGCGGGCGCGGCGACGCTGGACGCGGTGGCGCCGGTGCCGTTCCCCGAGGCGGCGGAGCCGCCGGCGGCCGGGCGGGTGCGCATCGCGGTACGCGCGGCCGGCGTCAACTTCCGTGACGTCCTGATCAGTCTGGGCATGGTGCCCGACCAGACCCGCATCGGCGGCGAGGGCGCGGGCGTGGTGCTGGACGTGGCCCCCGGCGTCACCACGGTGGCGCCCGGCGACCGGGTGCTGGGCGTCTTCGACGGCGCGTTCGCCCCGGTCACCGTCGCCGACGCGCGGATGGTGACCCGGGCGCCGGCCGGCTGGGACTTCCCGCGGGCGGCGGCCGTGCCCATCGCCTTCCTCACCGCCTGGTACGGCCTGGTGGAACTCGGTCGGCTGCGGGCGGGCGAGTCGGTCCTCATCCACGCGGCGGCCGGCGGCGTGGGCACCGCGGCCGTGCAGATCGCCCGCCACCTGGGCGCCGAGGTCTACGCCACCGCCGCCCCCGGCAAGCACGGCGTGCTGGAGGCGATGGGCGTCGACGCCGCGCACCGCGCCTCCTCCCGCGACCTGGAGTTCGAGGACGCCTTCCGCGCCGCCACCGGCGGCCGCGGCGTCGACGTCGTCCTCAACAGCCTCACCGGCGAGCACATCGACGCCTCGCTGCGGCTGCTGTCCGGCGGCGGCCGCTTCCTGGAGATGGGCAAGACCGACCTGCGGGACCCCGACCGGGTGGCCAAGGACTTCGCCGGCGTGGACTACCGCGTGTACGACCTGGTCTCGGACGCCGGGCCGGAGCGGATCGAACGGATGCTGACGGTCCTGATGGCGTTGTTCGAGGAGGGTGCGCTGACGCCGCCTCCGGTGCGCACCTGGCCGCTGACCCAGGCCCGCCAGGCGCTGCGGCACATGAGCCAGGCGAAGCACACCGGCAAGCTGGTGCTGACCGCTCCGCCCGCCCTCGACCCGGACGGTACCGTCCTGGTCACCGGCGGCACCGGCACCCTGGGCGCGCTGGTCGCCGAACACCTCGTCACCACCCGGCAGGTCACCCGGCTGCACCTGGTCAGCCGTCGCGGCCCGGACGCGCCCGGCGCCGGCGAGCTGGCCGCCCGGCTGACCGCGCTGGGCGCCACCGTGCACATCACCGCCGCGGACGCCGCGGATCTCCGGGCCGTGCGGCGGGTGGTCGACGCCATCGGCCCCGAGCACCCGCTCACCGGTGTCGTCCACACCGCCGGCGTCGTCGACGACGCCATGGTCACCTCCCAGACCCCGGAGAGCCTGGACCGCGTCTGGGCCGCCAAGGCGACGAGCGCCGCCAACCTCCACCTGGCCACCGCGCACCTGCCGCTGGCCATGTTCACCCTCTACTCCTCCGTCTCCGGCACGCTCGGCAACCCCGGCCAGGCCAACTACGCGGCCGCCAACGCCTACTGCGACGCCCTCGCCGCGCGGCGGCAGCACGCGGGCCTGCCGGCCACCTCCATCGCCTGGGGGCTGTGGGCCACCACCAGCGAGATCACCGGAAACCTCGGCCGGGCCGACGTGGCACGCATGGGCCGCACCGGCGTCACCGCCCTCGCCGCCGACCAGGCGCTGGCACTGTTCGACGCGGCCCACCGGCACGGGGACCCGCAACTGGTGGCGCTGCGCCTCGACACCCGGGCGCTGGCCGCGCAGCCGCCCGCCACCCTGCCCGCGGCGCTGCGCGCCCTGGCCACCCGCCCGGGCGGGGCCGCCCGCCGCAGCTCCGCGACGGGGCAGCGCCCGGACGACTGGACCCGTCGGCTCGCCGGGCTCCCGGCGGCCGAGCAGCGGCAGCAACTGCTCACGCTGGTGCGCGGCAACGTCGCGACCGTGCTCGGCCACGCCGACGCCGAGGGCGTGCGGGAGGAGACCCCGTTCACGGATCTGGGTTTCGACTCGCTGACCGGTGTCGAACTGCGCAACCGGATCTCGGCCGCCACCGGGCTGCGGCTGCCCGCCGCGCTGGTCTTCGACTTCCCCTCGGCGCGGGCGCTCACCGACCACCTGCGCGAGCGGCTGGTGGCGGACGGGCCGCCGGCCGCCCGCGGCGGTGCGGACCCGGTGCTCGGCGAGCTGGCGAGGCTGGAGAGCACCCTGTCGGCGCTGGACCTGCCGGATGCGGACGCACGGGCGGTGACAGATCGGCTTGAGGGGCTGCTGGCCCAATGGAAGGCGGCGTCCGCGCCGCCGGCCGGCGACGACCCCGCCGACCGGCTCTCCCTCGCCACCGCCGACGAGGTGCTGGCGTTCATCGACAACGAACTCGGGACCTCGTGAGGGCTCAGTTGACCGCATCGACGCGTATGAAGGTCGTGACCGCACATGCCGGATGAAGAGAGGCTTGTCGACTACCTCAAGCGGGTGGCCACGGACCTGCACGACACGCGGCGGCGGCTGCGCGAGGTGGAGGAGCGGCACCAGGAACCCATCGCCATCACCGCGATGAGCTGCCGGTTCCCCGGTGGGGTGGACTCCCCCGAGGCGCTGTGGGACGTGGTGGCCGCCGGTGCCGACGTGGTGGGTCCGTTCCCCTCCGACCGGGGCTGGGACCTGGCCGGCCTGTACCACCCCGACCCCGACCACCCCGGCACCACGTACACCCGCGAGGGCGGCTTCCTGCGCGACGCCGGCACGTTCGACGCGGGCTTCTTCGGGATCAGCCCGCGGGAGGCGCTGGCCACCGACCCGCAGCAGCGGAAGCTGCTGGAGGTGGCCTGGGAGCTGTTCGAGCGCGCCGGGATCGACGCGACGGGGCTGCGGGGCAGCCGGACCGGGGTCTTCGTGGGGGCGGCCACCATCGGCTCCGCCACCTCGGGACTGCCCGTCCGCCAGGAGACCGAGGGGTACGCGGGCGTGGCCCCCAGCATGCTGTCGGGCCGCCTGTCGTACACCTTCGGGCTGGAGGGCCCCGCGCTGACCGTGGAGACCGCCTGCTCCGCGTCGCTGGTCGCCATGCACCTGGGCATCCACGCGCTGCGGCAGGGCGAGTGCGGGCTGGCGGTGGCGGGCGGGGTGACCATCATGGCCACCCCCGCGGTGTTCACCGGCTTCGCCCGGCAGCGGGGACTGGCGCCCGACGGCCGGTGCAAGCCGTTCGCCGCGGCCGCCGACGGCACCGGCTGGGGCGAGGGCGCCGGGCTGGTGCTGCTGGAGCGGCTGTCCGACGCGCACCGCAACGGCCACCCGGTACTCGCCGTCATCCGCGGTTCCGCGGTCAACCAGGACGGCGCGAGCAACGGCATCACCGCCCCCAACGGTCCGTCGCAGCAGCGCGTCATCCGGCAGGCGCTGCTCAACGCCCGTCTGTCGTCCGCCGAGGTGGACGCGGTGGAGGCGCACGGGACGGGCACCCGGCTCGGCGACCCGATCGAGGCCGACGCGCTGCACGCCACCTACGGGCGGCAGCGGCCGGCCGACCGGCCCCTGCTGCTGGGCTCGATCAAGTCGAACATCGGCCACACCCAGGCCGCCGCCGGAACGGCGGGCGTGATCAAGATGGTGATGGCGATCCGGCACGGCATGGTCCCGGCGACCCTGCACGTCGACGAGCCGACCCCGCACGTGGACTGGGGCTCGGGGGCGGTCCGGCTGGTGACCGAACCGGTCGCCTGGCCGGAGACGGACCACCCGCGCCGGGCGGGGGTGTCGTCGTTCGGCGTCTCCGGGACCAACGCGCACCTGATCATCGAGGAGGCGCCCGACCTGTCCACATCGGCCCCGGCGGCCCCGGCGGCCCCGGTCCCGGCCGACGGGACGGACCCGGACCGGGGTCCGGACGGGGGCGCGCCGGCGCTCCGCCCGGTGGCCACCGGCGACGTGGTGCCCTGGGTGCTGTCCGCGCGGAGCGAGGCGGCGCTGGCCCGACAGGCGCGGCGGCTGGCCGAGTCGGTGCGGGGCGATCCGGCGGCCGGTGTCGCGGACCTGGGCCGCTCGCTGGCGACGGCCCGCGCCCGGTTCGAGCGCCGGGCGGTGGTCGTGGGCACCGACCGGCCGTCGCTGCTGGCCGGGCTGGACGGGCTGGCCGCCGACGAGCCCGGTCCCGGGGTGGTCACCGGCATCGCGGGGCCGGCCGGCCCCGGTCCGGTGTTCGTCTTCCCCGGCCAGGGCGCCCAGTGGCCGGGCATGGCGTGCGGACTGCTGGACTCCTCCCCGGTCTTCGCCGCCCGGATCGCCGAGTGCGAGCGGGCGCTGGCACCGTACGTGGACTGGTCGCTGACCGCCGTGCTGCGCGGCACGGACCGGACGACGGACCCCGGGCGGGACGATGTGGTCCAGCCCGTGCTGTGGGCCGTGCACGTCGCGCTGGCCGAGGTCTGGCGGAGCTTCGGCGTCGTCCCGGCGGCCGTCGTGGGGCATTCCCAGGGCGAGGTCGCCGCCGCCTGCGTCGCCGGGGCGCTGACCCTCGACGACGCGGCCCGGATCATCGCCCGGCGCGTCCAGGCGCTCCACCCGCTGATCGGTCACGGCGCCATGGCCTCCCTCGGCCTGGGCGCCGAGGAGACCGCCCGGCTCCTGGCCGGCCTGGGACCCGCGGCCGGGGACGTCGCCGTGGCGGCCGTCAACGGCCCGCACGCCACCGTGGTCTCCGGCGCCCCCCACCACCTGGCCGCCGTGCTGGACGCCGCCCGGGACCGCGGCGCGCGCACCCGCACCATCGACGTCGCGTACGCCTCGCACGGCCCGCACGTCGACCGCATCCACGACGACGTGGTCGCCGCCCTGCGGGGGGTGGCTCCGGCCGGCTCCGAGACCGCGTTCTACTCCACCGTCACCGCGGAGCGCCTGGACACCGCGGCACTCGACGCGGAGTACTGGTTCGGCAACCTCCGCCGGCCGGTGCGTTTCGCGGACACCGTGCGCCGGCTGCTGGCCGACGGATACCGCGTCTTCCTCCAGTGCAACCCGCACCCCATCCTCGCCACCAGCCTGCAGGAGCTCTTCGAGGAGTCCGGCCACCGCGCCGCCTCCGTCGCCACGCTCCGCCGCGACCACGGCGGTCCGCGGCAGCTCGCCCTGGCGCTCGCGCAGGCCCACGCCGCGGGCCTGGACGTCGACTGGCGCCCATGGTTCCCGGACGGCCGGCCGCCGCACGCGGTCCGGTTGCCCACCTACCCCTTCCAGGGCAAGCGGTACTGGATACCCTCCGGCGGGCAGGGCCCGGGGGACCTGTCCGTCGCCGGTCAGCACGCCGTCGACCACCCGGTGCTGGCCGCCGCGGTGGGCCTGCCCGACGGCGGCGTGGTGCTCACCGGACGCCTCTCGGCCGGCGCGGGCGACGGCTGGCTCGCCGACCACGTCGTCGGCGACGCCACGCTGCTGCCCGGGGCGGCCATGGTCGAGTGGGCGCTGCAGGCCGCCCATGAGGCGGGCTGCGCCGCGGTGGAGGAGCTGGCCCTGGGGGTCCCGGTCGTGCTGCCCGCTTCGGGGGCCCTGCGGATACGCGTCGCGGTGGGCCCCGCGGACGAGGCGGGCAGGCGGCCGGTGGAAGTGCACTCGGGGCCCGACGAGCCCGGCGTGGCGGCGACCGCCGGCTGGGTGTGCCACGCCACCGGTGTGCTGGCGCCCGGTGCCGGCGACACCCCGCCGGACGGCCCGGCGGCGCCCTGGCCGCCACCGGCGGCGGAACCGCTGGACGTCTCGGACTTCTACCGGCGGGCCGCGGCCGGCGGCTACGGCTACGGCCCGGCGTTCCGCGGGCTCACCGCGGCCTGGCGGGACGGCTCCGACCTGCTCGCCGAGGTCGTACTGCCGGAAGCGGCCGGGGGCGGCACCGACCGGTTCGGCATCCATCCGGCGCTGCTGGACGCCGCCCTGCACGCGGGGCTCCTGGACGGCGCCGGGGCGGACGCGCCGGACACCGGGCAGGTGTGGCTGCCGTTCGCCTGGAGCGGGGTGTCGCTGTGGGCCACGGGGGCGCGCCGGGTGCGGGTGCGGATGTCACCGGTCGGCGGCGGGCGGCGGGTGTCGCTCACCGACGAGACCGGCGCGCCGGTCCTCGACGCCGCGTCGGTCGCCGTACGCCCCACCGAGGCGGCGGGGTTGCGGGCCCACGGCGAGCGCGCGGGCGACGGGCTGTTCACCGTGGACTGGGTGACCGCGCGGGGCGGCGCCGACCCGGAGCCGGTTCCCCGGGACGGCAGTTGGGTGACGGTCGGCGGCGGGTTGGGGTCGCTCGCGGGGGTGGCGGACCACGCCGGTCCGGGCGATCTGCTCGCCGCGGTGGACGCCGGGGGCCCGCTGCCGGCCGTCGCGCTGCACGGGGTGCCCGCGACGGCCGCTCCGGACGACGGCCTCGCGGTGGTCACCGGCGTGCTGACGCTGGTGCACGGATGGCTGGCCGAACCGCGGTTGGCGGACACCCGGCTGGTCCTGGTCACCTCGGGCGCGGTGTCCCCCGCCGGTGACGAGGGTGCCGCGGATCCGGGGGGCGCGGCCGTGTGGGGGCTGGTCCGTTCGGTGCAGGCCGAGCACCCGGACCGGTTCACCCTGCTCGACCTGGCCGCGGACACCGGAGCGGAGGAGCTGGCCCGGGCGGTGCGCCGGTCCCTGGAGGGGGACGAGCCGCAGCTGGCGGTGCGCGCGGGCGGGGTGCTGGTGCCCCGGCTGGTGCGCGCCCCGGCGGGTTCCGGGGCGGCCGGCGCCCCGGACCGCCCTGACTCCCCTGACGCCCCGGGCTCCCTGGGCTCCCCTGGCTCCCTCGGGCTGGCCGGCGGCACGGTGGTGGTGTCGGGCGGTACGGGGGTGCTGGGCGGCGTGGTCGCCGGTCATCTGGTGCGCGCGCACGGCGTGGCGCGGGTGCTGCTCCTCTCCCGCCGCGGTGACCGGGCCCCCGGCGCGGCCGAGCTGGTCGAGCGGCTCGGCGCCGAGGGCGCCCGGGTGGACGTGGCGGCCGTCGACGTCTCCGACGAGGCGGCGCTGGCCGGGGTGCTGGCGACGATCCCCGCCGACCAGCCGCTGGTGGGCGTGGTGCACGCCGCCGGGGTGATCGAGGACGCCCTGGTGGAATCCTGGGACGCCGACCGGCTGGCGCGCGTGTGGGCCCCGAAGGTTTGTGGCGCGTGGAACCTGCACGCCCTCACCCGCGACCTGCCGCTGCGGATGTTCCTGGTGTTCTCCTCCGCCGCCGGTGTGGTGGGCAACGCCGGCCAGGCCGGGTACGCCGCCGCCAACGCCGGTGCCGACGCCCTGATCGCCCACCGGCGCGCCGCCGGACTGCCCGGCACCTCGGTCGCCTGGTCGCTGTGGGAACGGTCCTCGGCGATGACCGAGCACCTCACCGAGACCGGCCTGGCCCGCCTCGGCGCCCTCGGTATGCGTCCCCTGCCGACCTCGCGCGGCCTGCTGCTGCTGGACGCGGCGTACCGCGCCGGCCACCCGCTGGTGGTGGCCGCGGACCTGGACGCCACGCGGCTCGGCCCGGACGGCCCCGCCATGCTGCGCGCCCTGGCCCGGCCGGTTCGCCGCGCCGCCGGGGAGGCCCGTCCCGGTGGTGCCACGCTGCCCGGCCGGCTGGCCGGTCTCGACGAGGCCGCCCGGGGCGAGCTGGTGCTGCGGACGGTGCGCCGGATGGTGGCGGTGGTGCTGGGCCATACCTCCGACACCGCGATCGAGGACGAGGCCGCCTTCAAGCAGCTGGGCTTCGACTCGCTGACCGCGGTCGAGCTGCGCAACCGCCTGGCCGCCGCCACCGGGCTGCGGCTGCCCGCCACCCTCGTCTTCGACTACCCCACCCCCCGGGCCCTGACCGACCACCTCCTGGGGGTCCTGACCGCCCGGGCCGCGTCCGGCCGCGCCGCTCCGGCCAGGACCGGGCCGGCGGACGAGCCGGTCGCGGTGGTGGCGATGGGCTGCCGCTTCCCCGGCGGGGTGACCTCGCCGGAGGAGCTGTGGGACCTGCTGACGGCGGGCCGGCATGTGCTCGGCCCGTTCCCCACCGACCGCGGCTGGGACCTGGCCGGCCTGTTCCACCCCGACCCGGACCACCCCGGCACCAGCTACGTCTCCCAGGGCGCGTTCCTCCACGACGCCGGTGGCTTCGACGCCGCCTTCTTCGGCATCAACCCCCGGGAAGCCCTGGCCATGGACCCCCAGCAGCGGGTCCTGCTGGAAACCGCGTGGGAGACCTTCGAACGTGCCGGCATCGACCCGCACACCCTGAAGGAGAGTCCGACCGGCGTCTACGCGGGCGTCATGTACCACGACTACGGCGCCGGCCTGCCTCCCGGCGACCCCCGGCTGGACGGCTACGCCGGGCTTTCCGGCACCAGCAGCATCGTCGCCGGCCGGGTGGCCTACACCCTCGGTCTCCAGGGCCCCGCCGTCACGGTGGACACCGCCTGCTCGTCGTCCCTGGTGACCATCCATCTGGCCGCGCAGGCCCTGCGGCACGGCGAGTGCGACCTGGCGCTCGCGGGCGGCGTGACCGTGCTGGCCACCCCCGGTGTGTTCACCGGCTTCTCCCGGCAGCGGGGGCTGGCGCCGGACGGCCGGTGCAAGCCGTTCGCCGCCGCGGCCGACGGCACCGGTTTCGGGGAGGGCGCCGGTCTGGTGCTGCTGGAACGGCTCTCCGACGCCCGCCGCAACGGACACCGGGTACTCGCGGTGCTGCGCGGCTCGGCGGTCAACCAGGACGGTGCCAGCAACGGACTCACCGCCCCCAACGGCCCCTCCCAGCAACGCGTCATCCAGCAAGCCCTCGCCAGCGCAGGCCTGCAACCCGCCGACATCGACGCCGTCGAAGCACACGGCACCGGCACCACCCTCGGCGACCCCATCGAAGCCCAGGCCCTCCTCGCCACCTACGGCCAAAACCGCCCCGACGACCAACCCCTCTGGCTCGGCTCGGTCAAATCCAACATCGGCCACACCCAAGCCGCCGCGGGCATCGCCGGCGTCATCAAAATGATCATGGCCCTGCACCACGCCCACCTCCCCGCCACCCTCCACATCGACCACCCCACCCCCCACGTCGACTGGACCACCGGCAACATCCACCTCCTCACCCGACCCACCCCCTGGCCCCACACCCCCCACCCCCGCCGCGCCGCCATCTCCTCCTTCGGCGCCTCCGGCACCAACGCCCACCTCATCCTCGAACAAGCCCCCACCACCCCCGACACACCACCCGCACCCGACCGCCCGTCGCCGGTACCGGTGGTCTGGCCGGTGTCGGCCCGCTCCGACGAGGCGCTGCACGCCGCGGCGAGGTCGCTCGGCGACCGGCTGGCAGCCGACGACTCCACCCCGGTCGCGGACGTCGGATGGTCACTGACCACGACCCGGGCGACATTCGAACGCCGTGCGGTGGTCGTCGGCAGCGACCGCCGGGAGATGACCGCCGCTCTCGACGCGCTGGCCCGGGGCCTGCCCCACCCGCACCTGGTGACCCCGCCCCCCGGGGGGTTGTCGTCGGGTGGTGTGGTGTGGCTGTTCTCCGGACAGGGCAGCCAGCGGACGGGGATGGGCGCCGGACTGTACGAGCGGTTCCCG
>NZ_JBIRFT010000038.1:0-16279 GCF_044327625.1 Streptomyces sp. NPDC018031 | reverse complement strand
ACCACCACCCTCCACGACCTCACCCACCTCGCCAACCCCAAAACCCACACCGCCTGGCACCTCCACCACCTCACCCGACACCACCCCCTCACCGCGTTCGTCCTCTTCTCGTCCACGGTGGCGACGTTCGGCGGAAGTGATCACACGGGGGTCGCCGCGGTGAGCGCCTTCATGGACGCCTTGGCACATCACCGTCGGTCGGCTGGGCTGCCCGCCACCTCGATCGCCTGGGGTGAGTGGTACGGGCTTCCCTCCGGGGACGCGACCGCGCAGCCTCCGGAGGGGCGGCCGCGCTTCGACCGGGCGTTCGTGGCGGGCGCTTTGGAGCAGGTCCTGGGCCACGACGAGACGGCCGTGCTCATCGCCGACATGGACTGGGAACGGTTCGCCCCGCGTGCGGCCTCGGTTCGGTCGAGTTCGCTGATCAGCGACGTACCCGAGGTACGGGAGATCCTGAACCGCGCCGAGGAGCGGGACGAGTCCGCCGCGGGGGCCACGGTGGCCCTGCGAGACCGTCTGGCCGGGATGCCGAAGGCCGAACGGCAGCGGGTCTTGACCGATCTGGTGTGTCTGCACGCCGCAGAGGTGCTGGGGCACAGCGCTGCGGACGCCGTGCAACCGGAGCGCGCCTTCACCGAGTTGGGCTTCGACTCCGTGTCCGCCGTCGAACTGCGCAATCGGTTGCGCAGCGTCACGGGGCTGGCCCTGCCCACCACGTTGATCTTCGACCATCCGCGCCCGGGCGCTCTCGCCCGGTACCTGGGCGAGCGGGTTCTGGGCACGTCGGAGAAGAGCCGGGCGCTGGTCCTGGACCGGTCGTCGGTAGCGGTTGACGAGCCCATCGCCGTGGTGGGCATGGCGTGCCGCTTCCCCGGCGGGGCCTCGTCGCCGGAGGCCTTGTGGGACCTGGTCGCTTCGGGTACCGACGCGATCTCGGGGTTCCCGACCGATCGGGGCTGGGAGTTCGAGGGGCTCTACGACCCGGAGCCCGGCAAGCCGGGTAAGTCGTACGTCCGCCAGGGCGGGTTCCTCCATGACGCGGGGCAGTTCGACGCGGCGTTCTTCGGGATCTCGCCGCGGGAGGCGCTGGCGACCGACCCCCAGCAGCGACTGCTCCTCGAAGTGGCCTGGGAGGCGGTGGAGCGCGCGGGCATCGACCCGGCCACGCTGCGAGGAAGCCGCAGCGGGGTTTTCATCGGCGCCGCGGCCCAGGAGTACGCACCGCGCCTGCAGGACGCGTCGAACTCGGTCGAGGGCTACCTGCTCACCGGCAATATGACGAGTGTGGCTTCGGGACGGGTGGCCTACACCCTGGGCCTGGAGGGCCCCGCGGTCACCGTGGAGACCGCTTGCTCTTCGTCGTTGGTCTCGTTGCACCTGGCCTGCCAGGCGCTGCGGGCGGGTGAGTGTTCCCTCGCCCTGGCCGGTGGAGTGACCGTGATCGCCTCACCGGGCGTGTTCGTGGAGTTCAGCCGGCAGCGGGCGCTGTCGCCCGACGGCCGGTGCAAGGCCTTCGCCGACAGCGCGGATGGCACCGGGTGGGCCGAAGGCGCCGGCATGGTCCTCCTGGAACCCCTCTCCCAGGCGCAGCGCAACGGCCACCCCGTCCTGGCCGTCATCCGCGGCTCCGCCGTCAACCAGGACGGCGCCAGCAACGGACTCACCGCCCCCAACGGGCCCGCCCAGCAACGCGTCATCCAGCAGGCCCTCGCCAGCGCAGGCCTGCAACCCGCCGACGTCGACGCCGTCGAAGCACACGGCACCGGCACCACCCTCGGCGACCCCATCGAAGCCCAGGCCCTCCTCGCCACCTACGGCCAGAACCGCCCCGACGACCAACCCCTCTGGCTCGGCTCCATCAAGTCCAACATCGGGCACACCGGGACCGCGGCCGGAGTCGCCGGCGTGATCAAGATGGTCCTGGCGCTGCAGCACGAGCGACTGCCCAAGACGCTGCACGTCGACGTCCCCACTTCGCACGTCGACTGGGCCGGTGGCGCCGTCTCGCTCCTCACCGAGGCCCAGCCCTGGCCGCACCTCGCTGATCGCCCCCGGCGTGCCGGCGTCTCCTCGTTCGGGGTCAGCGGAACCAACGCCCACCTCATCCTCGAACAGCCACCAGCCACCACGCCCGTGCCGGCTCCCGTGTCCATCCCCGAACCCGTGCTCACCGGCGCCCCGCTGCCCTGGCTCCTCTCGGCCCGCACCGCCGCCGCTCTCCGCGACCAGGCCCTGCGCCTCCGTACGCACCTGCAACACCACCCCGACCTCGAACCGGCCCGCATCGCCCACGCCCTCGCCACCACCCGCACCACCTTCGACCACCGCGCCGTCGTCCTCCGGCACCACGCCGACGATCTTCAGCACCTCGCTGAGGGAACGGTCACCCCTCATGTCGTCACCGGGGCGCGCGTGGGGTCGCCGGGGAGGGTTGTCTTCGTCTTTCCTGGTCAGGGGTCGCAGTGGGTGGGGATGGCGGCGGATCTGCTGGACGCCTCGCCGGTGTTCGCCTCCCACATCGAGGCGTGCGCCGATGCGCTGGACGCTCACACTGACTGGTCGCTGGTTGAGGTGTTGCGGGGGGTGGAAGGGGCCGCGTCGCTGGAGCGGGTGGATGTGGTCCAGCCGGTGCTGTTCGCGGTGATGGTGGGCCTGGCCCGGATGTGGCAGGCCGCCGGCGTGCAGCCCGACGCGGTCATCGGACACAGCCAGGGCGAGATCGCCGCCGCCCACATCGCCGGAGCCCTCACCCTGAACGACGCAGCCACCGTCATCGCCCAGCGCAGCAAAGCCCTGGCCCGGCTCTCCGGCACCGGCGCCATGGCCTCACTCACCCTCACCGAACAGGACACCGAGACCCTGGTCGCCCCCTGGGAGAGGCGGGTGAGCATCGCCGCCCACAACGGGCCCACCAGCCACATCGTCTCCGGAGACACCACAGCCGTGGAGGAACTCCTGGAAGCCTGCACGGCCCGGGGGGTGCGAGCCCGGCGAATCCCCGTGGACTACGCCTCCCACAGCCCGCACGTCGAAACCGTCCGGGACGACATCCACACCGCCCTCACCGCGATCACTCCCCACACCCCTGCCATCCCGCTGATCTCCACCCTCACCGGCCAATGGGTCACCGGACCCGACATGGACGCCACCTACTGGTACGACAACCTCCGCCACCCCGTCCGCTTCACCCAAGCCGTACGGGTCCTGGCGGCCGAAGGCCACCACACCTTCATCGAAACCAGCCCCCACCCCGTCCTCACCCACACCATCGACACCACCACCGACCACCCCACCCCCAACCACCCCACCGGTGACCACCTCAACGGCGACCGCAAGAACACCGACCAGCAGAGCAGCAGCACCACCACCGTCGTCACCACCATCGGCACCCTCCGACGCGACGAGAGCGGACCCCACCAGTTCCTCACCGCCCTCGCCCACGCCCACACCCACGGCCTCCCCATCACCTGGCACCACCTCACCCCACCCCCCACCCACCACACCCCCACCCCACTCCCCACCTACCCCTTCCAACGCCAGCACTACTGGCTGGTGAAGAGCTCCTCGGGCGGCAACGTCACCTCCGCCGGGCTGGGTGTGTCGGAGCATCCGTTCCTGAGTGCCGCGGTCCAGCTCGCCGAGAGTGAGGGAGCGCACGTCTTCACCGGGCGGATCTCCCTCTCCACCCACCCCTGGCTCAGCGACCACACGGTCATGGGCGCTGTGCTGCTCCCCGCCACGGCTCTCGTCGAGCTGGCGCTGCACGCCGGAGCCCAGGTCGAGTGTCCACATCTGGAGGAACTGGCGCTGCACGCCCCGCTGGTGCTGCCGGAGGAGGGAGGCGTACAGCTCCAGGTCACCGTCGGCGCGCCCGACGATGGCGAGGACGACCGGCGTTCGGTGGCGATCCACTCGCGATCGCCGGAGCCCGGCGAGGATGCCGAGGGTGTACCGGCGACCGGTGTGTGGCGCAAGCACGCCGCAGGGGTCCTGACGGCGGACGGGCCCGGGGAGAGCTCCCACGAAGCGGACGACCCCGGCTTGAGCACCTGGCCTCCGGTCGGGGCGGAACCCATCCCGACCGACGACCTGTACGAGCTCCTGGCCGATCGGGGTCTCGCCTACGGGCCCGCCTTCCAGGGCCTCCGGGCGGCCTGGCGCGGGGGCGGGGACATCTTCGCCGAAGTGGCCCTCCCCGAGGAGGAGGGGCATGAGGAGGCCGGCGCGTTCCGCTTGCACCCGGTGCTGCTGGATGCCGCCCTGCACGCGGTGACGCCGACGGGGGTGGGCGGCGGCCAGGGCGGCGACGGCGCGGATGCGGCCGGTGCGCGGGGGCCTGCCCGTATGCCCTTCCTGTGGCGGCACGTCCATGCGCACCTGCCCACTTCCGGCTTGAGTGCCTTCCGGGTGCGGCTGCGTCCGTGCGGCGCCGACACCCTCGCGCTGACCGTTGCCGATCCGGACGGCGCCCTGGTGGCGACGGTGGACGGCCTGGTCTCCCGGCCGGTGGGCCCCGAGCAGTTGGAGGCGGCGCGCCCCGGCGCCCCGGAAGGTCTGCACCGG
Organism: Streptomyces sp. NPDC018031; assembly: GCF_044327625.1. Lineage (NCBI taxonomy): Bacteria > Bacillati > Actinomycetota > Actinomycetes > Kitasatosporales > Streptomycetaceae > Streptomyces > Streptomyces sp. NPDC018031. The sequence continues at coordinate 11,716 of NZ_JBIRFT010000038.1, read as the reverse complement.
CTCGACTGGGTGGCGCTGCCCGGGGCGGCGGCGGCCCCCGCGTCGTACGGTCCGCTCGTGGTCGTCGGGGACGACCCACTCGGTCTCGCCGATGCGCTGCCGCTCTCCGGGCTGGCGCTCGAGGCGTACCCGCACCTCGCCGCCCTGCTGGACGGGGTGGACTCGGCCGGTTCACCGCCACGGGCGGCGGTCCTGACCGTACGCGACTGGCACGTCGACCCCGAGGGGGCCGTCCGCGACGGCGACGAGTGCGCCGCCGGGCGGGAGGCCAGGCAGGTGCGGAACGTCGCCCACCGGCTGCTCGTCTGGCTCCAGGCATGGCTCGCCGAGCCGCGGCTCACCGGCACCCGCCTGGTCGTCGTGACCCAGGGTGCCGTCAGCTGCCGTGCCGACGATCCGGCACCGGACCTCGCCCACGCGCCGGTCTGGGGGCTGCTGCGTTCCGCTCAAGCCGAACACCCCGACCGCATCCACCTCGTCGACCACGATCCACGCACCCCCGGCGACGCCTCGCGCCTCGCCCCCGCCCTGATCGCCACACTCGTCACGGACGAGGCCCAGATCGCCCTGCGCGACGGCACCGCGTACGTGCCCCGTCTCGTCCGCGTGGCGCAGGCGACGGCCCCGGTGGCGCAGGCCCGGATCCCCGCGCCGCGGTCGGCGGCCGCGGTCCCGGTGGCCGCGGGGACCGAGCCCCGGCCCCCGGCAGCCGCGGACCGCGAGGGGACGCCGCGGGACGAGGCCACTGCGCGCACCGTGGAAGTGGATGGTGCGCCGGGATGGGTGGCGGGGGCCGAGGGGACGGTACTGATCACCGGCGGTACCGGCACCCTCGGGTCCCACCTCGCCGCGCATCTCGCCGCCGGCGGCGCCCGGCACCTGCTGCTGGCCAGCCGCCGCGGGCCCGAGGCGCCCGGAGCCGCCGCGCTCCGGGACCGCCTCACCGCCCTGGGCGCGCAGGTCACCCTCGCCGCCTGCGACATCGCGGACCCGGCGGCCGTGGCCGGTCTGCTCGATTCGATCCCCGCCGAACAGCCGCTGTCCGCGGTCATCCATACGGCCGGGACGCTCGACGACGGGGTCCTCACCAGCCTCACGCCCGAGCGCCTCGACACCGTCCTGCGGGCCAAGGTCGACGCCGCGCTCACGCTCCACCACCTGACCCGGCACCTCCCGCTGACCCGGTTCGTCCTCTTCTCCTCGGCCTCCGGCACCTTCGGCGGGCCCGGCATCGGCAACTACGCCACGGCCAACGTCTTCCTCGACGCCCTCGCCCAGCACCGCCGGCGCGAGGGGCTGCCCGGCCTCTCACTGGCCTGGGGAATCTGGGAACAGGACGGCGGTATGGCCGGACGCATGGCCCAGGCCGACACGGTGCGCGCCGGTCGCGCGGGGCTGGTGCCCATGCCGGTGGACCGCTGCCTGTCACTGTTCGACACGGCCGTCGGCTCCGAAGAGCCGTTGCTGCTGCCCCTGCATCTCGACGCGGGCACGCTGCGGGCCCAGGCGGCCCAGGGGGCGCTGGCTCCGCTGCTGCACAAGCTGGTGCCCGGCCGACGCCCGCGGACGGGTGTCCGGCGCGGGGCCGGCGACCCGGCTGCGGCACTGCGCCGACGGCTGGCGGACGCGGCCCCCCATGAGCGTACGGGCGTGGCGCTGGACCTTCTGCGTACCCATGCGGCAGCCGTCCTCGGCCACCCGGACGCGGAGGCGGTCGATCCGGAACGGGCCTTCATGGAGTCGGGATTCGACTCGCTGACCGCCGTCGAGCTGCGCAACCACCTGGCGAAGGCGACCGGCCTGCGCCTTCCGGCGACGTTGCTGTTCGACTACCCCAGCCCCGCCCTGCTCGCCGGTCACCTGGTCTCCGAGCTGGCGGACACCGGCTCGGAGGCCCGGAGGCCGCTCGTTCCGGCGCAGCGGAAGGCGGCGGCCGCGGCGACCACGCCGCTCGACGAGCCGATCGCCGTGGTCGGCATGGCGTGCCGCTACCCCGGCGGTGTGTCGTCGCCCGAGGACCTGTGGCGGCTGGTGACCGCGGGCGGGGACGCGATCGCCGGCTTCCCGGCGGACCGCGGCTGGGACCTGGACGAGCTGTACGACCCCGACCCCGACCGGCCCGGCACCTCGTACGTCCGCCAGGGCGGCTTCGTCTATGACGCCGGGGAGTTCGATCCGGAGTTCTTCGGGATCTCCCCGCGGGAGGCGCTGGCCATCGACCCGCAGCACCGGTTGCTGCTGGAGACGGCCTGGGAGGCGCTGGAGCGCGCGGGCATCGAACCGACGTCCCTCAAGGGCAGTCAGACCGGTGTCTTCATGGGATCGACCGGAAACGACTACGCCACCGGGTGGCCTCGGACTCCGGAGGTCTCCGAAGGTCACCTGATGACGGGGAACCTGGCCAGCGTCGCCTCCGGCCGGGTGGCCTACACGCTGGGGCTGGAGGGCCCGGCCGTCACGGTCGACACGGCGTGTTCGTCGTCGATGGTGGCCCTGCACCTGGCGTGCCAGTCGCTGCGGGCGGGTGAGTGCTCACTGGCCCTGGCCGGCGGTGTCACGGTGATCTCGACTCCCGGCGTCTTCATCGGATTCAGCCGCCAGCGTGGCCTGGCCGAGGACGGGCGGTGCAAGGCGTTCGCCGGCGCCGCCGACGGGACGGGCATGGCGGAAGGCGCCGGCATGCTGCTCCTCGAACCGCTCTCCGAGGCGCGGCGGAACGGGCACCCCGTCCTGGCCGTCATCCGCGGCTCCGCCGTCAACCAGGACGGCGCCAGCAACGGCCTCACCGCCCCCAACGGGCCCGCCCAGCAGCGCGTCATCCGCCAGGCCCTGGCCAGCGCGGGGCTCGCCCCGTCCGATGTCGACGCGGTGGAGGCGCACGGGACCGGAACGACCCTCGGTGATCCCATCGAGGCGCAGGCCCTGCTGGCGACGTACGGGCAGGACCGTCCCACCGAACGACCGCTGTGGCTGGGCTCATTGAAGTCGAACATCGGACACACCCAGGCCGCGGCCGGGGTCGGCGGGATCATCAAGATGGTCAAGGCACTCCAGCACGAGTCGCTGCCGAAGACGTTGCACGTGGACGCGCCCACCCCGCATGTGGACTGGTCGGCGGGTGCGGTGAGTCTGTTGACCGAGGCGAGGCCGTGGCCGCGGTCGGGCCGGCCACGGCGGGCCGGGGTGTCCTCCTTCGGGGTCAGCGGCACCAACGCCCACCTGATCCTCGAAGAACCCCCCGGCAGCAGCGTGCTGCCGGAACCGGCCGCCGACCCCGACAGCGATCAGGAAGCCGGCGGTCCTGCCCCGGGGGTGCCGGTGGGGTGGTTGCTCTCCGCGCGGGACGAGACCGCGCTACGTGATCAGGCCGCTCGGCTCGCCGCACACCTCCGGCAGCACCCCGAACTCGAAACGACGGACGTCGCCTGGACCCTGGCCACCACCCGCACCCGCTTCGAACACCGCGCCATCCTCCTCGGCGACAACCGCGACGAACTCCTCACCGCACTCACCACCCTCACCACCACCCACCCCCACCACACCACAACCACCCACCCCGACCACACCACCATCACCGGCACCACCCACACCACCAAACACAAAACCGCCCTCCTCTTCACCGGCCAAGGCGCCCAACGCCCAGGCATGGGCAGCGAGCTGTACCGCACCTTCCCTATCTATGCGCGGGCGTGGGATGAGGTGTGTGTGTATCTCGACCCGCTGCTGGACCACCCCCTGCGGGACGTGATGAACGCTGAGCCGGGCAGCGGGCTTGCTGGATTGCTGGACCAGACGCTGTACACCCAAGCGGCGTTGTTCGCCATGGAGACGGCCCTGTACCGGCTGGTGGAACACTGCGGTCTCCAACCGGACTACCTGCTCGGCCACTCCATCGGCGAACTCACCGCCGCACATGTCGCCGGGGTATGGACCCTGCCCCAGGCCTGCACCGTCGTCGCCGCCCGCGGACGACTGATGCAGAACCTGCCCGGCCAAGGTGCCATGCTCGCGGTCGAGGCCGACCCCGACCAGATCCGTGGCGACCTTGAGGAGTACACCGGCAGGGCAGGACTGGCCGCCATCAACGCCCCGCAAGCCCTGGTCGTCTCCGGTGACGGTGACGCGATGGCGGAGCTGCAGGAGCGGTGGCGGGGCGCGGGGTGGCGGACCCGACGGTTGCGGGTCCGGCACGCTTTCCACTCCCACCACATCGACCCGATGCTGGAGGACTTCCGCACCGTCCTGGCCGGGGTGGAGTACGGGGAACCGCAGCTGCCGGTGATCTCCAACGTCACCGGAACACCCCTGACCGTGGAGCAGGCCCGGTCACCGGAGTACTGGGCCGAACAAGCCCGCGCAACGGTCCACTTCCACCAGGGCCTGCAATGGCTGCACACCCACGACACCACGACCTACCTCGAACTCGGCCCCGACGCCACCCTCACCCCCCTCACCCACCACACCACCAACACCACCAACACCACCGAGACAGGCACTGGTACCGGCACCAGCCCCGGCACCGGGATCGTGATCGCTCCGACTGTGCGCCGGGACCGTTCCGAAGCCCGCACGTTCCTGGCCGCGCTGGCGCTCGCGCACGCCCACGGCACCCCGGTGGCCTGGCATCACACCCTGCCCGAGCAGCAGCGAACCGCCGCGCGTCTGGTGGATCTGCCCACCTATCCCTTCCAGCGTCGGCATTACTGGCTCAGCCCCGCCCCTGACACCTCCGGGCAGAGCCCCGCGGCGGCCTCGGGCGCCCCGGACGCGGAGTTCTGGGAGTCGGTCGAGCAGCAGGATCTGGACGCCGTGGCACGGGCGCTCCGTATCGAGGACGCCGAACTGCAGAACCACCTGGACGCGTTGCTGCCGCTGCTGTCCGGTTGGCATCGTCAGCGGCGGGAACGTGCCACCACTTCCACCTGGCGCTACACCGTCAGCTGGAAGCCGGCTCCTGCACCGCCACGGTCCGGCGACCCGGCATCCGAACGCTGGTTGCTCGTCGTACCGGAAGCGGGCGACCGCCACGACGACGCGGTGCGCGCCTTCGTCGGTGCTTTGGAGGGCCGCCAGGCGTCGTTCGACCTCCTGCGGGTCGACACCGCGGACGCCGACCGGAAGACGCTCGCCGACCGGTTGCGACGTGTGGGCCCCCGGCCTACCCGTATCGTCTCCTTCCTCGCCCTCGACGAGGAAACCCGTCCTGGTTATCCGGGTGTGCCGAACGGGTTGCTGGCGACACTCGCGCTCATCCAGGCGCACACCGCGGAAGGCGATTCGGCGGAGAGTGGCAGCGCGCCTCTGTGGTGTGTCACCCAGAACGCCGTCGCCGCACGCCCGACCGACTCGCTTACCCGTCCTGACCAGGCGTTCGTCTGGGGGCTCGGGCGGACCGCCGCGCATGAGCACCCACACCACTGGGGCGGGCTCGTCGACCTGACGGCCGGCTGTCCGGAGGGCCGGCTCGTCGCCGTGCTGGACCACATCACCGCACCCGAGCGGCATCCGGACAAGCAGGACCAGCTCGCCGTCCGGCCGGAGGGCCTGCACACCCCCCGACTGGAGCGCGCGCGGCCGGAGCCCCGGACCACGGTGGCGCCCTGGGACGCGTCGGGCACCACGCTCATCACCGGAGGCACCGGCGCCCTCGCCGGCCATGTGGCCCGTCATCTCGCTGCTCAGGGGGCCGACCACCTGCTGCTGGTCAGCCGCCGCGGGGCCGATGCGCCCGGTGCTGCCGACCTGCACACCGAGCTGACCGGCCTCGGGGCCCGGGTCACCATCGCCGCCTGCGACACCGCCGACCCGCGGGCGCTGGCCGAACTCCTCGCCACCGTGCCCGCGGAACACCCGCTCACCGCCGTCATCCACACCGCCGGGGTGCTGGACGACGCAACGCTCAGCGGGGCGACTCCCGAACAGGTCGCGACGGTACTCGACGCGAAGGCCCGGTCCGCGCGCAATCTGCACGACCTCACCCGCGACGCGGAACTCGCCCACTTCGTGCTCTTCTCGTCCGCTGCGGCGACCTGGGGCAGTCCCGGCCAGGGTGTGTACGCCGCGGCCAACGCCTATCTCGACGCGCTCGCCCAGCACCGCAGGGCACACGGTCTCCCCGCGGTCTCCCTCGCTTGGGGGCCGTGGGCGGGCAGCGGCATGGCGGCCGCGAGCGCCACTTCCCGGCGGCTCCGGGAACGGGGCATGCCCCCCATGCCCCCGGTGCTGGCCGCGGCGGCGCTCCAGGAGGCCCTGGCGCACGGCGACATCTGCACCACCGTCGCCGACATCGTGTGGCCGCAGCTCGCGGCCACCCTCACCAGCGCCCGCCCGAGCCCGCTGATCTCCACCATCCCGGAAGTCAGGTCGGCGGCCCCCGGGCTCCGTGGGGAGGAGAGTCCGGCCGCCTCCACCGCCGACCCGCGGGCCGAACTCCGTCACCGGCTGGTCGCCCTGGCGGCGCCGAAGCGCCGACGCCTCCTCGTCGATCTGGTCCGCACCCATGCCGCGGCGGCGCTGGGCCACTCGGGTCCGGCCGCGGTGCCCGACGAGCGTGGGTTCCTGGAGTCGGGGTTCGACTCCCTCACCGCGGTCGAGCTCCGCAACCGGCTCGCCGCGGCCACCGGGCTGGGACTGCCCAACACCCTCATCTTCGACTACCCCACGCCGGCCGCGCTCGCCGAACATGTGCTGCACACCGCCTTCGCCGATCTCGACGAGGCGGCGGGGGGCGGCATCACCGCAGGTGACGGGGTCGGTCAGGGCTCGCCCGACAACGGCTCCGCCGACGCGACCGACGCCGACGACATCGACGAGTCCGAGCTGATCGACGCGATGGACATCGACGGCCTCATCGACATGGCACTCGAGAACCCGGCCGCTGAGGCTGATGACACGGATCGGAATTCCCCCTCATGGTGACCTCGTCCGGCGAGAAGATCGTCGAGGCTCTGCGCGCGTCCCTCAAAGAGGTCGAACGCCTGCGCCGGAAGAATCAGAAGCTCCTCGCCGCGTCGGCGGAGCCGATCGCGATCGTGGGGATGGCCTGCCGCTACCCCGGCGGTGTGGCCACGCCCGATGAGTTCTGGCAGTTGCTCGCCGACGGCCGGGACGCCATCTCCGGCTTCCCGACCGATCGGGGCTGGGACCTGGAAGCGCTCTACGACCCGGATCCCGATCGCCCCGGCACCTCGTACGTGCGCGAGGGCGGGTTCCTCGCCGACGCGCCGGATTTCGACCCGGGGTTCTTCGGTCTCTCCCCGCGCGAGGCGCTGGCGACCGATCCCCAGCAGCGGCTGCTGCTGGAGACGGCCTGGGAGGCGATCGAACACGCCAGAATCTCCCCCGCCGATCTGAAGGGCAGCCGTACCGGGGTGTTCGTCGGCTTCGCCGGCCACGACTACGCCGCCGGGATCACCAGGGTTCCCGAGGATCTCGAGGGGTATCTGGGCACCGGCAGCGCCAGCAGTATCGCCTCCGGACGGGTGGCGTACACCCTGGGGCTGGAGGGCCCGGCCGTCACCATCGACACGGCGTGCTCGTCCTCGCTGGTGGCGCTGCATCTGGCCGCGCAGGCCTTGCGGGCCGATGAGTGCTCGCTGGCCCTGGTCGGCGGCGCGACGGTGATGTCCGCGCCGTTCCGCTTCGTGGAGTTCAGCCGGCAGCGTGGCCTGGCCGCCGACGGCCGGTGCAAGGCGTTCGCCGAAGCCGCGGACGGCACCGGATGGGCCGAGGGCGTCGGCATGCTCCTGGTCGAACGGCTGTCCCACGCCCAGCGGAACGGGCATCCGGTCCTGGCCGTGGTACGCGGCACTGCGGTCAACCAGGACGGCGCCAGCAGCGGTCTGACCGCGCCGAACGGGCCGGCCCAGCAGCGGGTGATCCGCCAGGCGGTGGCGAACGCGGGGCTCGGGCTGGGTGACGTCGATGTGGTGGAGGCCCATGGCACGGGCACGACCCTCGGCGATCCCATCGAGGCGCAGGCCCTGCTGGCCACCTACGGCCGGGAGCGGCCGGCTGACCAGCCGGTCTGGCTTGGGTCGGTGAAGTCGAACATCGGGCACACCCAGGGAGCCGCCGGGGTGGCCGGAGTCATCAAGATGGTGATGGCTCTGCAGCGTGAGGTGTTGCCGCGGACGTTGCACGTTGATGTGCCGAGTTCGCATGTGGACTGGTCGGCGGGTGCGGTGAGTCTGCTGACCGAGGCGAGGCCGTGGCCGCGGTCGGAGCGTCCACGGCGGGCCGGGGTGTCCTCCTTCGGGGTCAGCGGCACCAACGCCCACCTGATCCTCGAAGAACCCCCCGGCAGCAGCGTGCTGCCGGAACCGGCCACCGCCGACTCCGGCAGCGACCAGGCAGCCGGCGGTCCAGTGCCGGGGGTGCCGGTGGGGTGGGTGGTCTCCGCGCGGGACGAGGCCGCGCTACGTGAGCAGGCCGCCCGGCTCACCGCACACCTCGAGCAGCATGGCGACCTGGGGACGGTGGATGTGGCCTGGACGCTGGCCACCACCCGTTCCCGCTTCGAACACCGCGCGGTCGTCCTGGGCAGTGAGCGTCAGGAACTGCTGGAGGGTTTGGGACGTCTGGCCACCGGCCAGGACAGCACCCCCGAGACCGTCGTCACCGGCCGTGCCGCGGACGGCAGCGGGAAACTGGCCCTCCTCTTCACCGGTCAGGGCTCCCAGCGCCTGGGTATGGGCAGCGAGCTGTACCGCACCTTCCCCGTGTACGCCCGTGCCTGGGATGAGGTGTGTGCGCATCTCGATCCGCTGCTGGACCACCCCCTGCGGGACGTGGTGAACGCTGAGCCGGGCAGTGGGCTTGCGGGTTTGCTGGACCAGACGCTGTACACCCAGGCGGCGTTGTTCGCGATGGAGACGGCCCTGTACCGGCTGGTGGAGCACTGCGGTCTCCAACCGGACTACCTGCTCGGCCACTCCATCGGCGAGTTGGCAGCCGCGCATGTGGCCGGGGTGTGGTCGCTGCCCCAGGCGTGCACGGTCGTCGCCGCCCGCGGACGGCTGATGCAGGACCTGCCCGGGCAGGGTGCCATGCTCGCGGTCGAGGCCGGCCCCGACCAGATCCGTGGAGACCTTGAGGAGTACACCGGCAGGGCAGGACTGGCCGCCGTCAACGCCCCGCAAGCCCTGGTCGTCTCCGGTGACGGTGACGCGGTGGCGGAGCTGGAGGAGCGGTGGCGGGGCGCGGGGTGGCGGACCCGACGGTTGCGGGTCCGGCACGCTTTCCACTCCCACCACATCGACCCGATGCTGGAGGACTTCCGCACCGTCCTGGCCGGGGTGGAGTACGGGGAGCCGCAGCTGCCGGTGATCTCCAACGTCACCGGAGCACCTCTGACCGTGGAGCAGGCCCGGTCACCGGAGTACTGGGCCGAACAGGCCCGCGCAACGGTCCATTTCCACCAGGGCCTGCAATGGCTGCACGCCCATGACACCACGACCTACCTCGAACTCGGCCCCGACGCCACCCTCACCCCCCTCACCCACCACACCACCACCAACACCGAGACAGGCACCACCGAAACACCCACCGGCACCGGCCCCGGGATCGTGGTCGCTCCCACCCTGCGCCGGGACCGTTCCGAAGCCCGCGTTTTCCTGGCTGCGCTGGCGCTCGTGCACGCCCACGGCACTCCGGTGGCCTGGCATCACACTCTGCCTGAGCAGCGGCGAACCGCCGCTCGTCTGGTGGATCTGCCCACGTATCCCTTCCAGCGTCGGCGTTTTTGGTTGAGCCCTGCTTCCGGGGTGTCGGGTCTGGTCACCGCGGGGCTCACTCCCACCGATCATCCGCTTCTGCACGCCTCGATCCAGCTGACCGACGGCACCCATGTCTTCACCGGCACGCTGTCCACCGCCGAGCACCCGTGGCTCGCCGATCACACCATCCTCGACACTCCTCTCCTGCCCGCCACCGCTCTGCTTGACCTCAGCCTCCACACCGCCTTCCACACCCACCACCCCCACATCCGCGAGCTCACCCTCCACGCACCCCTGCCCCTCACCACCCATCCCTCCCAACTCCAACTCACCCTGCAACCGGCCCTGTCACACGACCCGGACCACCGCACCCTCACCATCCACTCACGCCCCCAACCACCCACCACCCACACCCCCACCCGTCCTGACGCTGACAGCGAGACCGACAGCGACGACACCCACCCCTGGACCCACCACGCCACCGCCATCCTCACCACCACCCAGCCCACCACCGCACCCCACCCACTGAACGAGGAGTGGCCGCCATCCGAGGCTCGGCCGCTCGACGTGACCGAGCTGTACGACGAGCTCGCGCAGGTCGGATTTCAGTACGGGCCGGCGTTCCAGGGGCTGAAGTCCGCCTGGCAGCGCGGTGACGAAGTCTTCGCCGAGGTCGTCCTGGATGAGGATCAGGCACCCTCCGCGACCGCGTACTCGCTCCACCCGGCGCTGTTGGATTCAGCGCTCCACGCCTTGGCACTCGGGGACACGGGCGACCGGCCCGCTTCCGAGGCAGACCAGGCGCGCGTTCCGTTTCTCTGGAACGAGGTGACCCTGCACGCGGTCGGGGCCGGCATGCTGCGGGTGCGGATCGCCCCGGCCGGGCCCGACACGGTGGCCATCACCGTGGCCGACGGCACCGGCGCACCCGTGGCGGACGTCGCCGGACTGGTGACCCGGCCGGTGAGTACCAGCCAGTTGGAGGCCGCCCGCCCGGCAGCCACCCCGCAGGAACACCTCTACCACCTCGACTGGGTTCCGCTTCCCGGCCCCGCGGACACCGTGGCCACACCGCCGGGCGACGCGTTCACCGGCTCCTGGGCGGTGGTCGAGGGTGATCCGTCGGGGGTGGCGGACGCGCTCGCCGCCGCCGGTGCGTCCGTCGACTCGCATGCGGACCTGCCGGCCCTGATCGCGGCTTTGGACGCCGGGGAGCCCGCGCCCGGCAGGGTGGTCCTCACCGTCCACGACTGGCAGACCACACCGGACCCCGAGACCCGCCCACCGGCCCAGGAGACCGCACACCAGGCCCGGGCAGTGACCAGCCGCCTCCTCGGCTGGCTGCAGACATGGCTGACCGAGCCACGCCTGACCGACACCCGCCTCATCGTCCTCACCCACGGCGCCATCGCCACCGGCCCCGACGACCACGCCCCGGACCTGGCCCACGCACCCGCCTGGGGACTACTGCGATCCGCCCAGACCGAACACCCACACCGCATCCACCTCATCGACCACAACCCCCACACCCACCCCGACACCGAAACCGACACCGACCACCCCAGCGCCGACCCCGACACCGCCCACGCGGCCGACGCCAACAGCTACGGCACCGGCACCAGCACCAGCGACATCAGCCCCACCACCGCCACCACCAGCACCGGCACCGCCGGTCAGGCCGCCGCCGATGGCCTCGGCGGCGGCCTGGGCGGCGGTCTGGTCACCGCGCTGGTCACGGTCCTGGCGGCCGCGGAGCCGCAGGCGGCCGTGCGCCGCGGCCAGGTGCTCCTCCCCCGCCTGGTACGAGCCCCGCAACCAGCCCAGGACACCCCCGGCTGGCACGCCGACCCCGAAGGCACCGTCCTCATCACCGGCGGCACCGGCACCCTCGGCTCCCTCGTCGCCACCCACCTGGCCACCCACCACCACACCCGCCACCTGCTCCTGGTCAGCCGCAGCGGACCCGACGCCCCCGGCGCAAACGACCTCCACACCCGACT
>NZ_JBIRFT010000037.1:0-16879 GCF_044327625.1 Streptomyces sp. NPDC018031 | reverse complement strand
AACCCGCAAGCCCACTGCCCGGCTCAGCGTTCACCACGTCCCGCAGGGGGTGGTCCAGCAGCGGATCGAGATGCGCACACACCTCATCCCAGGCATGGGCGTATACGGGGAAGGTGCGGTACAGCTCGCTGCCCATACCCAGGCGCTGGGAGCCCTGACCGGTGAACAGCAGCGCCACCTTGCCGCCGTTCCCGGTCGTGCCGGAGACGACGGTGTCACTCTGCTCCCCCACCGCAAGCTGCCGCAGCCCCTCCAGCAGTTCGTCCTGGCCACAGCCTAGGACCACCGCTCGGGTGGGAAGCTGGGCGCGGGCCGTACTCAGCGTCCAGCCCACATCCACCGGGTTCAGCTCCCGGTGATCGCTCAGATGACCCCCGAGGCGGGCGGCCTGTTCACGTAGCGCGGTCTCGTCCCGTGCGGAGAGCAACCACCCCACCGGCATCTCCGGCACTGCCCTGGCAGTCTCCCGACCGGCAGTCTCCTCGCGTCCGCCGACCGGTTCCGGGGTCGGCCCCAGCGGGAGGGGCGGTTCTTCGAGGATCAGGTGGGCGTTGGTGCCGCTGACCCCGAAGGAGGACACCCCGGCCCGCCGTGGCCGGTCCGACCGCGGCCACGGCCGCGCCTCGGTCAACAGACTCACCGCACCCGCAGACCAGTCCACATGCGAACTCGGCACATCAACGTGCAACGTCCGCGGCAACACCTCACGCTGCAGAGCCATCACCATCTTGATGACCCCACCGACACCCGCCGCCGCCTGTGTATGCCCGACATTCGACTTCAAGGAACCCAGCCACAACGGCCGCTCCGCGGGACGATCCTGCCCATACGTCGCCAGCAGCGCCTGCGCCTCGATGGGATCACCCAACGTGGTCCCGGTACCGTGGGCCTCGACGGCGTCCACGTCGGCGAGTGACAGGCCGCCGTTGGCGAGGGCCTGCCGGATCACCCGTTGCTGGGCCGGCCCGTTCGGCGCGGTCAGACCGTTACTGGCACCGTCCTGGTTGACCGCGCTCCCCCGGATGAGGGCGAGAACGGGGTGCCCGTTGCGCAGCGCGTGCGAGAGCGGCTCGAGCACCAGCACTCCGACGCCCTCGCCCCACGCGGTGCCGTCCGCGTTCTCGGAGAACGCCTTGCATCGCCCGTCGGGTGAGAGTCCGCGCTGACGGCTGAACTCCACGAAGACCCCGGGCGTCGGCATCACGGTCGCCCCGCCGGCCAGAGCCAGGGAGCACTCCCCCACCCGGAGGGACTGGCATGCGAGGTGGAGTGCGACCAGCGACGACGAACACGCCGTCTCCACGGTGACGGCCGGGCCCTCCAGACCGAGGGCGTACGCCACTCGCCCCGACGCGACACTCGTGATGTTCCCCGTGAGCAGATAGCCCTCGACCGTATCGGGCGCTTGATGCAGACGCGGCGCGTACTCCTGGGCCGCGACCCCCATGAACACCCCGGACTGGCTGCCCTTGAGCGATGTGGGGTCGAGGTTCGAACGCTCCAGCGCCTCCCAGGCCGCCTCCAGCAGCAATCGCTGCTGGGGGTCCATCGCCAGCGCTTCCCGCGGGGAGATGCCGAAGAAGTCGGCGTCGAACTCGGCCGCTTCGTGCAGGAAGCCGCCGTGCCGGACGTACGTCTTCCCCGCCTGCTCGACATCCTCGTCGTAGAGGCCGTCGAGGTCCCAGCCACGGTCGGTCGGGAACTCCGAGATGGCGTCCCTGCCGGACGCCACGAGTTCCCACAACGCCTCGGGCGACGACGCTCCGCCCGGAAAGCGGCACGACATCCCGACGACCGCGATGGGCTCGTGGGAGAGCATCGTGGACGGCACGGCCGCGCGGGTCGGGATCCGGGCGTCCTTCCCCATGAGTTCGGCTCGCAGGTACGCCGCGAGCGCGGCGGGGGTGGGATGGTCGAACAGCAGCCCCGCGGACAGGGTCAGCCCAGTGGCGGTGTTCAGCCGGTTGCGGAGTTCGACCGCGGTGAAGGAATCGAATCCGAGGTCGCTGAAAGCGCGGTCCTCCGGTACGGCGGCCCGGTCGTCGGGGTGCCCGAGGGTACTGGCGGCGTGGCTGCGGACGAGATCCAGGAGGATGCCCTGCTGCCTGCCCTCCGGTACGGCGGCGAGCCGACGTCGCAGAGCAGCGGCGTTGCCACTCCCGTCCGTGCGGGCGTGGCGCCGCACGGTCGGAACCAGCCCTCGCAGCAGCGGATCGAGCGTGCCTTCCTCGGCTTGGCGGCGGAGGACGGCCGGGGCGAGGTCGAGCGAGACCCGCGGTCGGCTCCACCCGTCGCTGTGGCCCGAGGCCGTGTGGCGCGCCGTGCCCGACGTATGCGACGTATCCGAGGCATGGGATGCGGGTGATGTATCCGACGCGTGGGACGTCCATGCGAACGCGAACGCGCCGAACAGCGCATGGAGTCGCCGTTGGGTGAGCGGGTCGGCGGCCTCGGTGTGCTGGTGGTCCGCGGGAGGTTCGTCACCCCAGCCGACCGGGTGGCCCGGCCTGTCGCCGGTCAGTACGTCAGGGGGCCAGACGAGGGCGGTGGCCGGCTGCCCGCTGCTGTGGCGAAGGCCCACGAGGGCGTCGAGGAAGGCGTCGGCGGCGGCCAGGTCCGCGTACCCCGGGGCGCCGAACAGGCCGGCCCCCGAAGAAACACAGATGAGGGGTGTGTGCTGAACGAGATGGTGAAGGTTGAGTGCAGCGTCGACCCGGAAGCCGAGGCCCACCATCTCCTCCGGCTCACAGCCGGAGAGCGTGGACAAGGTGGACGCACCGTCACGGGTGCGGGTCACACCGTCGCCGATGTGGATGACCGCGGTGAGCGGGTGCGCCTCGGGGACGGCGGCCAGCAGTCGGGCCGGCGCTTCGGGATCGGCAAGATCACACGAGACGATGCACGCCTGGGCGCCCACCGCCGCAAGCCGCTCCCGCAACGCCACGGCATCCGGTGCCTGGTCGTCTACCGGGCCGGCGAGGAGAAGGTGCCGTACGTCGTACCGGGCGGCAAGGTGGGTGGCGATGAGGGAGCCGAGTGGTCCGGTGCCGCCGGCGATGAGGACGGTGCCATCGGGGTCGGCACCCCATCCGCCGATGTCGTGGCGGCGTGAGGTGGCCCGTACCAGCCGCGGGACGTGGAGGTCGTTCCGGCGCAGGGCGGTCTGCGGTTCTCCGGTGCCGAGCGCGGTGGTGAACGCGTGGACGAGCCGGGAAGCTGCCGCCGGGTCGAGGGCGGACCGAGGGACCCGGGGGTCGTGGTCGACCAGGTGGATGCGGCCAGGGTGCTCGGCCTGGACGGAACGGAGGAGTCCCCAGGCAGGTGCGTGAACGAGGTCCGGGGCCGGGTCGTCCGGGCCGCACGCGACGGCCCCATGAGTGAGGATGACGAGGCGGGTATCGGTGAGTCGAGGTTCGGCAAACCAGCTGTTCAGCCAGGTGAGGAGGCGTTGCGTGACGTCCCGTACCTGGCCCGCCGTCCGGCTCGCGGGAGCGCCGCGCGACGAGGAAGACGCTTCGGCTGCGTGGGGAGCGGCGGGTAGTGGAACCGCTGTGCGGGCGGTGTGCCCGGGGCGGACGGTGAGAACAGCGGTCGTGGGTGCGGGGCCACCGGCGTCCAGAGCGGCGATCAGCGCGGCAAGGTCGTGGTACGAGTCGACCGCGTTGCCGGTGGTGCCGAGCGCGTCGGCGACACCCAGCGGATCGTCCCCGACGACGGTCCAGAAGCTGTTGGAGTCGTCTCCGATGGGTCCTCCCGCGGCACCGTCGGCAGCGGGGACCGGCACCCACTCGAGGTCGTAGGCGAGGTCACCGACGGCGACGGGCGGATGTGCGGCATCCAGCTCCTCCGCGGTCACCGGTCGCCTGGTCATCGCGGCGATCTCGACGACGGGCACACCATCCCCGTCTGTCAGGAGGAGACCCGTCGTGCCCGGGCCGCGGGGAGTCACCCGCACGCGCAGGTCGTCCGCACCCGGGGAGTGCAGAACGACCCCCTGCCACATGCGGGCCAAGGACGGGGTCAGCTGCTCGTCCTGCTGCTGAGGCACCGGCGTCAGTGACTGCAGCACGCCTTCCAACAACGCGGGATGCAGCGCATGCGCCCCCGCCTGGTGAGCGTACTCATCGGGAACACCCACCTCGGCGAAGATCTCGTCGCCGCGCCGCCAGGCCGCCCTCAGCCCCTGGAACGCCGGCCCGACCACCGCGTCGCCATCCGCCAGAAGCTCGTAGACGTCGTCCACCGGCAGCGGCTCCGCGCCCACAGGCGGCCACTCCTCGTTCAGTGGGTGGGGTGTGGTGGTGGGCTGGGTGGTGGTGAGGATGGCGGTGGCGTGGTGGGTCCAGGGGTGGGTGTCGTCGCTGTCGGTCTCGCTGTCAGCGTCAGGACGGGTGTGGGTGTGGGTGGTGGGTGGTTGGGGGCGTGAGTGGATGGTGAGGGTGCGGTGGTCCGGGTCGTGTGACGGGGCCGGTTGCAGGGTGAGTTGGAGTTGGGAGGGATGGGTGGTGAGGGGCAGGGGTGCGTGGAGGGTGAGCTCTCGGATGTGGGGGTGGTGGGTGTGGAAGGCGGTGTGGAGGCTGAGGTCAAGCAGAGCGGTGGCGGGCAGGAGGGGCGTGTCGAGGATGGTGTGATCGGCGAGCCACGGGTGCTCGGCGGTGGACAGCGTGCCGGTGAAGACATGGGTGCCGTCGGTCAGCTGGATCGAGGCGTGCAGAAGCGGATGATCGGTGGGAGTGAGCCCCGCGGTGACCAGACCCGACACCCCGGAAGCAGGGCTCAACCAAAAACGCCGACGCTGGAAGGGATACGTGGGCAGATCCACCAGACGAGCGGCGGTTCGCCGCTGCTCGGGCAGAGTGTGATGCCAGGCCACCGGGGTGCCATGGGCGTGCACGAGCGCCAGCGCAGCCAGGAAGGTGCGGGCTTCGGGTCGGTCGCGGCGCAGGGTGGGAGCGATCACGACCCCGGTGCCGGTGCCGGTGCCGGTGCCGGTACCAGTGCCTGTCTCTGTGGTGTTGGTGGTGTTGGTGGTGTGGTGGGTGAGGGGAGTGAGGGTGGCGTCGGGGCCGAGTTCGAGGTAGGTCGTGGTGTCATGGGCGTGCAGCCATTGCAGGCCCTGATGGAAATGGACCGTCGCGCGGGCCTGTTCGGCCCAGTACTCCGGTGACCGGGCCTGCTCCACGGTCAGGGGTGCTCCGGTGACGTTGGAGATCACCGGCAGCTGCGGTTCCCCGTACTCCACCCCGGCCAGGACGGTGCGGAAGTCCTCCAGCATCGGGTCGATGTGGTGGGAGTGGAAAGCGTGCCGGACCCGCAACCGCCGGGTCCGCCACCCCGCGCCCCGCCACCGCTCCTCCAACTCCGCCACCGCGTCACCGTCACCGGAGACGACCAAAGCCTCCGGGGCGTTGACGGCGGCCAGTCCTGCCCTGCCGGTGTACTCGTGCAGGTCGTCCCGGATCCGGTCGGGGTCGGCCTCGACCGCGAGCATGGCACCCTGCCCGGGCAGGTTCTGCATCAGCCGTCCGCGGGCGGCGACGACCGTGCACGCCTGGGGCAGCGACCACACCCCGGCCACATGCGCGGCTGCCAACTCGCCGATGGAGTGGCCGAGCAGGTAGTCCGGTTGGAGACCGCAGTGCTCCACCAGCCGGTACAGGGCCGTCTCCATGGCGAACAACGCCGCCTGGGTGTACAGCGTCTGATCCAGCAAACCCGCAAGCCCACTGCCCGGCTCAGCGTTCACCACGTCCCGCAGGGGATGGTCCAGCAGCGGATCGAGATGCGCGCAGACTTCATCCCAGGCACGGGCATACATGGGGAAGGTGCGGTACAGCTCGCTGCCCATACCCAGGCGCTGGGAGCCCTGACCGGTGAAGAGGAGGGCCAGTTTCCCGCTGCCGTCCGCGGCACGGCCGGTGACGACGGAGTCGGGGGTGCTGTCCTGGCCGGTGGCCAGACGTCCCAAACCCTCCAGCAGTTCCTGACGCTCACTGCCCAGGACGACCGCGCGGTGTTCGAAGCGGGAACGGGTGGTGGCCAGCGTCCAGGCCACATCCACCGTCCCCAGGCCGTCATGCTGCTCGAGGTGTGCGGTGAGCCGGGCGGCCTGCTCACGTAGCGCGGCCTCGTCCCGCGCGGAGACCACCCACCCCACCGGCACCCCCGGCACAGGACCGCCGGCTCCCTGATCGCTGCCGGAGTCGGCGGTGGCCGGTTCCGGCAGCACGCTGCTGCCGGGGGGTTCTTCGAGGATCAGGTGGGCGTTGGTGCCGCTGACCCCGAAGGAGGACACCCCGGCCCGCCGTGGACGCTCCGACCGCGGCCACGGCCTCGCCTCGGTCAGCAGACTCACCGCACCCGCAGACCAGTCCACATGCGAACTCGGCACATCAACGTGCAACGTCCGCGGCAACACCTCACGCTGCAGAGCCATCACCATCTTGATGACCCCACCGACACCAGCCGCCGCCTGCGTATGCCCGACATTCGACTTCAAGGAACCCAGCCAAAGAGGCTGGTGCGCATCGTGGTCTTGGCCGTAGGTGGCCAGCAGGGCCTGCGCCTCGATGGGATCGCCGAGGGTCGTGCCCGTGCCATGGGCCTCCACCACATCGACGTCGCCCAGTCCGAGCCCCGCGTTCGCCACCGCCTGGCGGATGACGCGCTGCTGGGCCGGACCGTTGGGCGCGGTCAGCCCGTTGCTGGCGCCGTCCTGGTTGACGGCGCTTCCTCGCACCACGGCGAGCACTCGATGACCACGTCGCTCGGCCTCGGCCAGCGACTCCAGCACGATCATGCCGGCGCCCTCGGCCCATCCGGTGCCGTCCGCGGCTTCGGCGAACGCCTTGCACCGGCCGTCGGCGGCCAGGCCACGCTGCCGGCTGAACTCCACGAACACGCCAGGCGTCGACATCACCGCGGCGCCGCCGACCAGGGCCAGCGAGCACTCGCCCGCCCGCAGCGACTGGCACGCCAGATGGATCGCGACCAGGGATGACGAACACGCGGTGTCGACCGTGACCGCCGGCCCCTCCAGCCCCAGCGTGTACGCCACCCGGCCGGAGACCACACTGGCCGAGTTCCCCGGCAGGAGGTAGCCCTTGGCCTCTTCCGGGGCTTCACTCAGGCACGTGGCGTAGTCACCACTGTTGGATCCCGCGAAGACGCCGGTCTGGCTGCCCTTGAGAGACGTCGGCTCGATGCCCGCGCGCTCCAGCGCCTCCCAGGCCACCTCCAGGAGCAGCCGCTGCTGGGGGTCGGTCGCCAGCGCCTCGCGCGGCGCGATACCGAAGAACGCGGCATCGAACTGGGCGGCCTCGTGCAGGAATCCGCCGCCGCGCGCATAGGTCTTCCCCGCTGCTCCCGGCTGCGGATCGTACAATTCCTCCAGATTCCACCCACGGTCCGTGGGGAACTCCGAGATCACGTCGGCGCCCGCCGCCACCAGGTCCCACAACGCCTCGGGCGACGAGGCGCCCCCCGGATAGCGGCACGCCATCCCCACGATCGCGATGGGTTCTTCCACGCCGACCGATGACCGGAGGACCGGTGCCGTGCACACGCTTTCCTGGCCGGTCAGCTCCGCGTGCAGATGCTGGGCGAGGACGGCCGGAGTGGGGTAGTCGAAGACGAGTGTCGTCGGCAGGGCGAGTCCGGTCGCCTCCCGGAGCCGGTTCCGCAGTTCGACGGCGGTCAACGAGTCGAACCCCAGTGCCCGGAACGCCTGGTTCGCCTCCAGGGTTTCAGGCTGGGGATGGGCGATCGTCGCGGCGGCATGCGTACGGACCAGGTTCAACAGCAGCTCTGTCTGGTCCGCCGGGGGCAACGAGGCCAGCCGTGCCCGCAGGTCGTCTGAAGCCTCCGCCGCACCATCGTCACTCCCCCGCCCCCCGCCGCCGAGAGCCTGGACGACCTGCGGAATGTCACTGATCAGTGGGCTCGGCCGCACCGCGGTGAATGATTCGGCGAACCGCTCCCAGTCCATGTCCGTGACCGTGAGGGACGTTTCGTCGTGGCCGAGTGCGCCCATCAGCGCCCCCACCGCCAGCTCCGGGTCCATCCCTCGAACGCCGCGACGTGCCAGCGTCTCCGCCAGCCCCTCGTCAGCCACTGCCATCCCGGACCCCGCCCAGGCGCCCCAGGCCACCGAGAAGGCCGGCAGCCCCAGGCCACGGCGGTGTGCCACCAGCGCGTCGAGGAAGGCGTTCGCCGCCGCGTACCCACCCTGACCACCGCCACCCCACACCCCGGCACCCGAGGAGAACAGGACGAAGGCGGTGAGGGGGAGGTGCCGGGTGAGGTGATGCAGATGCCAGGCCGTTTCGGTCTTGGCCCGTGCCACCTCGACGAGGCTGTCGAGAGTGGTGGAGGCGAGCGGCTCTCGAGCCTCGACACCGGCGGTGTGGAAGATGGCGGTGAGGGGTTGGTGTGGGGGGATGGTGGTGAGGAGTTGGGTGAGTTGGGTGGGGTCGCTGGTGTCGCAGGCGGTGATGGTGACCTGGGTGCCGTGGTGGGTGAGGTGGTCGTGGAGTGTGTCGGCGCCGGGGGCGTCGGGGCCGCGGCGGCTGGTGAGGAGGAGGTGTTCGGCTCCTTGGGCGGCGAGGTGGCGGGCGAGGTGGGAGCCCAGGGCTCCGGTGCCGCCGGTGATCAGGATGGTGCCGCGGGGGTGCCAGGGGCTGGGTGCGGGACGGTCGGGCAGCGGAGCGGGAACCAACCGCGCGACGAACAGCCCCTGAGGCCGGACAGCCAGCTGGTCCTCCACCGGCAGTGAACCCGAACCCGAACCCGAACCACCGGCCAACCCGCCGGTGGAAGGGAGGGTGGGGTGGACGGCGTGGCGGAGAGCAGTGGCGAGGTGCTGAAGCGAACCACTGGAAGAGGGGACGGGGGTGGGGGTGGGGGTGCTGGGGGTGGTGTCGGGGACGGGGTGGGCGTCGGGGGCGGTGTCGGGGTGGGGGTTGAGGTCGATGAGGCCGCCCCAATGGTCGGGGTGTTCCAGGGCCGCGACCCGGCCCATGCCCCAGACCCACGCCTGATCAGGGGCGGGCAGAGGCTCACCGGGGCCGGTGGAGACGGCACCGGTAGTGACACACCAGACCCGGACACCCGTACCCGTGACACCGGAGTCGACCCCGGTCCTGGCGTCGGCGTCGATGTCGGCAGTCTCGCCGGCCTCGGCAGGGTCGGCGTCGGTGTCGGTGCCAGGGGTGGTGGTGTCGGTGCTGGTGGTGGTGTGGGCTTGGATGAGGTGGAGGGTGGCGGCTGCTCCGGCAGGGACAGCGGGATGCTCGGGGTGATAACCCCCGGCCAGGGCGAGCAGCGACAGGATCCCGTGGACCGGCCCGCTGCGTGCCGCCTGACGCAAGAGCCCGGCAAACTCACCACGTCCCGCCCGGGGATCGACTGCGACCACCTCGGCCCGCACGCCCAAGCCCCGCAACGCCTCCACACACGCCCCAGCCACCACGATCGCCTCGGCAGCGGCGGTGGTTTCGTGGGGGTCAGTCGGGGTGATCACCAGCCACCGGCCGTCCGTGGCCGTCGCCTGAGTACCGGAAGTGGTGGTGGCAGTCGAGGCGGTGTGGGGCGTGGTAGTGATAGCGGCTGGTTGCCAGGTCAGGCGGTAGCGCCAGTTGTCGATCTGCGAGCGTTCGCGTTGATGACGTCGCCAGCCGGAGAGCACCGGCAGGGCTTGTTCGAGGCCTTCGAGTGCTTGTCGCTCCTCCACCCGCAGCACGCGTGCCACGCCAGCCAGGTCCTGGGATTCCACCGCTTCCCAGAACCGGGCCTCAGCAGCCGTCCCCCCGGCAGCCCCGGCCCCGGCTCCAGCTCCGGTGGGTGTGGCGGCCGGCAGCCAGAACCGTTCCCGTTGGAAGGCATAGGTCGGCAGGTCGACCCGCTGCCCGCCCCACCCGGCCAGCAGCCCCGCCCAGTCCACCCGCACCCCAGCCGCGTGCGCCCGGGCCACAGCACCCACAAAACACCGCGCACCCTCCTCATCACGCCGCAACGAACCCACCACCACAGGAGGCGCCAGCGAATCACCCCCGGACACCGGGGCGTCGTCGTGAGCCGGCTGGGAGTCGGCCTGTCCACCGATGGACACCGCCGCGAACTCTTCTTGCCCCTCGTGGTGTTCCTCGACAATGGCTTCGACGGTGTGGGTGAGGACGGGGTGGGGGCTGGTCTCGATGAAGGTGTGGTGGCCTTCGGTGGTGAGGGTGTGGATGGCTTGGGTGAAGCGGACGGGGTGGCGGAGGTTGTCGTACCAGTAGGTGGCGTCCATGTCGGGTCCGGTGACCCATTGGCCGGTGAGGGTGGAGATCAGCGGGATGGCAGGGGTGTGGGGGGTGATCGCGGTGAGGGCGGTGTGGATGTCGTCCCGGACGGTTTCGACGTGCGGGCCGTGGGAGGCGTAGTCCACCGGGATCCGCCGGGCCCGCACCCCCCGGGCCGTGCAGGCCTCCAGGAGTTCCTCCACGGCTGTGGTGTCTCCGGAGACGATGTGGCTGGTGGGCCCGTTGTGGGCGGCGATGCTCACCCGCCCCTCCCAGGGGGCCACCAGGGCCTCGGTGTCCTGTTCGGTGAGGGTGAGTGAGGCCATGGCGCCGGTGCCGGAGAGCCGGGCCAGGGCTTTGCTGCGCTGGGCGACGACGGTGGCTGCGTCGTTCAGGGTGAGGGCTCCGGCGATGTGGGCGGCGGCGATCTCGCCCTGGCTGTGTCCGATGACCGCGTCGGGCTGCACGCCGGCGGCCTGCCACATCCGGGCCAGGCCCACCATCACCGCGAACAGCACCGGCTGGACCACATCCACCCGCTCCAGCGACGCGGCCCCCTCCACCCCCCGCAACACCCCAACCAGCGACCAGTCCACATGGGGAGTCAGGGCCTCGGCGCACGCCTCGATCTGCGAGGCGAACACCGGCGAGGCATCCAGCAGATCCCCCGCCATCCCCACCCACTGCGACCCCTGACCAGGAAAGACGAACACAACCCTGCCGGAAGAAGCGGCAGTGCCGGTCACGACCTGAGCAGACGGTTCACCTGCCACCAGCTTCCGCAGCCCGGCAAGCAGCTCCTCTCGGTCCCGCCCCAGGACCACGGCTCGGTGTTCGAACGTTGCGCGGGTCGTGGCCAGTGACCAGCCGACGTCCCTCGGGTCTGTCCCTGGATTCTCGTGGGGTACGGGGTCCGGGCACTCCGGCGATACGGAGAGTTCGGTCGCCGCCATGTCAGCTTCACCCATCGAGTGCACCTCAGCGTCCAGGGATATTTCGCCTCAAACTGATGACCCCCGCAGAATTTCTGCGAGTGCCGGCGCGAACGTTTTGCCGCACCAAAACAGGGCCCGCGCACAGATATCCACGGACCGGAAGACAGTAGACGGAATCGCTAGCCGCGCAAAAGTCAGCGAACGCTGCAATAGCGAGCCACGCCTGGGGTCATCCACCATACCCGGCCGGTGAGCGACCTCTACGAATGCGCGGCGAGATGGAGAAATACCCACCGCCCCACCCACCAAACTGCGATCAAGTGCAAGTACAGCCACATTCAAGTGGCGACTAAGGAATCCCAGAAAAAGCAGAAACATGCCGACCGGGCGTGTTGCCCCCTTAGCCGCTATATGCGCTCGCACCAGCACGCCAAGATCCCGGATGACTACCTCATATCGGGCAGAGGGCACACCCTTCCCGCTTCCTGAGCCAACCCAAGCGGCGCGATGATCGGCTTTTAGTATTTATATGCAAGGCGCCTACCTGTTCGCCTCACGCATCCGTCAATCCCAACGCCGCTTGCCAGCCCTTTCGTGATCATGCTAGCGTCGAAAATCACCCAGAGCACAAGAGTTTCTTGCGTGCCTGAGCACTGACATCAGGCCAAAACCTCGGCCCGGCAGTCGATTCTTGGTGCATTCCCTTCATCGAAAAATCCCCTTCGAAAGCACCGGCCACCCGCCACGGTCGCCACCCTTCCCTTATTCCGCACCGCTCCCCATGGTTTCGAAATCTTGGAGATTACGTGACTCCAGCTGACGGTAAAATTGTCGAAGCTCTACGGAACTCCCTCAAAGAGAATGAGAAGCTTCGGCAACAGAACCAGCAGCTGGTCACCGCGCTGTCCGAGCCCATCGCGGTCGTGGGCATGGCATGTCGCTACCCCGGGGCGGTCTCCTCCCCTGAGTCGCTGTGGGAGGTGGTGGCGGGAGGCATCGACACCATCGCCGGGTTCCCCACCGACCGCGGCTGGGACCTGGAGCAGCTGTACCACCCCGATCCTGAGCACGCCGGCACCTCGTACGCACGCGAAGGCGGGTTCGTCCATGACGCCGCCGGCTTCGATGCGGCCTTCTTCGGGATCTCGCCCCGCGAGGCAGTGGCGACCGACCCTCAGCAGCGGTTGCTGCTGGAGACCGCATGGGCAGCTCTGGAGCGCGCAGGCATCGAGCCGACATCCCTGAGCGGCAGTCAGACCGGGGTTTTCGTCGGCTCTTCCTACCAAGGCTACGCCTCGGACGCTCGCACAACGAGCCAGGAAGCCGAGGGCTACCTGCTTGCCGGTAGCGCCACCAGCGTGGTCTCCGGACGGGTGGCGTACACGCTGGGGCTGGAGGGGCCTGCGGTCACGGTCGACACCGCGTGTTCGTCATCCCTGGTCGCGATCCATCTGGCGTGCCAGTCGCTGCGCGCGGGCGAGTGCTCGCTGGCCCTGGCCGGCGGCGTCACGGTCATGTCGACGCCCGCGGTGTTCGTGGAGTTCAGCCGGCAACGCGGAATGGCCGCGGACGGCCGATGCAAGGCGTTCGCCGACGCGGCCGATGGCACGGGCTGGGGCGAAGGAGCAGGCGTACTCGTCCTCGAACCGCTCTCCGAGGCCCGGCGGCTGGGCCATCGCGTCCTCGCCGTGGTGCGAGGAAGCGCGGTCAACCAGGACGGTGCCAGCAGCGGTCTCACCGCCCCCAACGGCCCGGCCCAGCAGCGGGTCATCCGGCAAGCTCTGGCCGGCGCGGGGCTGGCCCCCGGCGACATCGATGCGGTGGAAGGGCACGGTACCGGGACCACGTTGGGTGATCCCATCGAGGCGCAGGCGCTGCTGGCGACGTACGGGCAGGATCGTCCCGCGGAGCGGCCGTTGTGGCTGGGTTCCTTGAAGTCGAATGTCGGGCATACGCAGGCGGCGGCTGGTGTCGGTGGGGTCATCAAGATGGTGATGGCTCTGCAGCGTGAGGTGTTGCCGCGGACGTTGCACGTTGATGTGCCGAGTTCGCATGTGGACTGGTCGGCGGGTGCGGTGAGTCTGTTGACCGAGGCGCGGCCGTGGCCGCGGTCGGACCGGCCACGGCGGGCCGGGGTGTCCTCCTTCGGGGTCAGCGGCACCAACGCCCACCTGATCCTCGAAGAACCGCCCCTCCCGCTGGGGCCGACCCCGGAACCGGTCGGCGGACGTGAGGAGACTGCCGGTCGGGAGACTGCCGGGGCAGTGCCGGAGATGCCGGTGGGGTGGTTGCTCTCCGCGCGGGACGAGACCGCGCTACGTGAACAGGCCGCCCGGCTCGCCGCACACCTCCGGCAGCACCCCGAACTCGAAACGACGGACGTCGCCTGGACCCTGGCCACCACCCGCACCCGCTTCGAACACCGCGCCATCCTCCTCGGCGACAACCGCGACGAACTCCTCACCGCACTCACCACCCTCACCACCACCCACCCCCACCACACCACAACCACCCACCCCGACCACACCACCATCACCGGCACCGCCCACACCACCAAACACAAAACCGCCCTCCTCTTCACCGGCCAAGGCGCCCAACGCCCAGGCATGGGCAGCGAGCTGTACCGCACCTTCCCCGTATACGCCCATGCCTGGGATGAGGTGTGTGTACATCTCGACCCGCTGCTGGACCACCCCCTGCGGGACGTGGTGAACGCTGAGCCGGGCAGTGGGCTTGCGGGATTGCTGGACCAGACGCTGTACACCCAAGCGGCGTTGTTCGCCATGGAGACGGCCCTGTACCGGCTGGTGGAACACTGCGGTCTCCAACCGGACTACCTGCTCGGCCACTCCATCGGCGAACTCACCGCCGCGCATGTGGCCGGGGTGTGGTCGCTGCCCCAGGCCTGCACCGTCGTCGCCGCCCGCGGACGACTGATGCAGGACCTGCCCGGGCAGGGTGCCATGCTCGCGGTCGAGGCCGACCCCGACCAGATCCGTGGAGACCTTGAGGAGTACACCGGCAGGGCAGGACTGGCCGCCGTCAACGCCCCGCAAGCCCTGGTCGTCTCCGGTGACGGTGACGCGGTGGCGGAGTTGGAGGAGCGGTGGCGGGGCGCGGGGTGGCGGACCCGGCGGTTGCGGGTCCGGCACGCTTTCCACTCCCACCACATCGACCCGATGCTGGAGGACTTCCGCACCGTCCTGGCCGGGGTGGAGTACGGGGAACCGCAGCTGCCGGTGATCTCCAACGTCACCGGAACACCCCTGACCGTGGAGCAGGCCCGGTCACCGGAGTACTGGGCCGAACAAGCCCGCACGACGGTCCACTTCCACCAGGGCATGCAATGGCTGCACACCCATGACACCACGACCTACCTCGAACTCGGCCCCGACGCCACCCTCACCCCCCTCACCCACCACACCACCAACACCAACACCACCGAGACGGGTGCTAGTACTGGCACTGGCACCGGGATCGTGATCGCTCCCACCCTGCGTCGGGACCGTTCCGAGGCCCGCACGTTCCTGGCCGCGCTGGCGCTCGTGCACGCCCACGGCACGCCTGTGGCCTGGCATCACACCCTGTCCGAGCAGCGGCGAACCGCCGCTCGGCTGGTGGATCTGCCCACGTATCCCTTCCAGCGTCGGCATTACTGGCTGGGGCAGGTTCACGGTGGTGGGGTGGAGGATGTCTCGGCGGCGGGGCTGGAGGCCACGGGTCATCCGCTGCTGGGTGCCGGGGTGCAGCTGGCCAGCGGAAAGGGGTATGTGTTCACCGGGCAGTTGTCGTTGGCCCAGCATCCCTGGCTGGCCGACTACACGGTCATGGACACGGTGCTGCTCCCCGGCACCGCCCTCCTGGAACTGGCCCTGTATGCCGGCGCTCAGGCCGGCCTGCACCAGGTGGAAGAACTCACCACCCACCAGCCACTCGTCATCGGCCTCGAACAAACCCTCCAACTCCAGTTGGTGATCGAGACATCCCACGACCACCGTCAAGGCACCCTCACCATCCACTCCCGCCCGCACACCACCACGGAGTCTGACCACCCCTGGAACCACCACGTCACGGCCACGCTGACCGACGACTGCCCGCAGGCGCCGGGCCTTTCGTCAGACAACGTATGGCCACCCTCCGATGCCGAACCGATCGACACCGCGTCCGTATATGAACGCCTCGCGGAGCGCGGTCATCAGTACGGGTCTGTTTTCGAGGTGTTGCGGGGTGTGTGGGTGTGTGGGGAGGAGGTGTTCGCCGAGGTCGGGGTGAGTGGTGGCGGGATCGGTGGGCGTGTGGGGGGCGGTGGCGGGTTCGTGGTGGATCCGTCGTTGCTGGAGGGCGTGGTGCAGGCGGTGTCCTTGATCGGCGGTGGGGGCCTGGATGCGGTGAGGGTCCCGGTACGGTGGAGCGGGGTGGGTGTGCACGCGGTCGGTGCGACCGTGGTGCGGGTCCGGATCACTCCTGCTGGTCCTGACACCGTCGCGGTCGCGGTGACCGATCCGGCGGGTCTGCCGGTGGCCGGCATCGCCGGGCTGGTGACCGGCCCGCTCACCGTCGAGCAGCTCCATGCCTTGCGTCCGCCGGCGGACACAGAGCATCTCTACCGGCTGCAGTGGGCGTCCACCATCCCCACCGCCGCCGACACGGCCACCGCCGCACCCGGCACGGTCGCCCTGGTCGAGGGCGACCCACTGGGCCTGGCGGACCTGCTGCCCCACGCGGGTCTGGGCGTGGAGGTGTATCCGGACCTGCCCGCGCTGTCGAGGTCCCTGCACACCGGCACACCGGCACCCGACACCCTCATCCTCACCGTCCACCACTGGCACACCACCCCCGACTCACACCCCAAGGAACCGGCCGCGGAGTACGCCCCGGATCCGGGCACCAACCCGGAGTTGGGTCAGAGCAAGGCCCAGGTCCAGGGCGAAGACTCGGATGCGGAGTACGACCTGGTTCCGGGCGCCAACCCGGAGTTGGGTCGGGTTGAGGGTGGTTCGGGTGGGGGTTGCGGTGCGGTGGTGGTGGCGGGGCAGGTGCGGCGGGTGGCGTACCGGTTGCTGGGCTGGGTGCAGGCGTGGCTGGCGGATCCGGCTTTGGCCAGGACCCGGCTGGTGGTCATCACCCGGGGCGCGGTCGGTACGGGAGAGGAGAGCGCGGGACCGGATCTGGCACATGCACCGGTGTGGGGCATGATCCGTTCCGCTCAGGCCGAGCATGCCGGGCGGATCCAGCTGATCGACACCGACCCCGACACCGCTGTGGACGCCACCCGTCTGACCGCCGCTCTCCGCAGCCGGCAACCCCAGATCCTCCTCCGCGACAACGGCTGGCGCATCCCCCACCTGACCCGCACACCCCCCACCCCCCACCAACCCCAAACCCAACCGGACCCGGAAGCCCCCCGCGACCCTGAAACCCCCAGGGATCCGGTGGGCGCCCACAACCCCGCAGCCCTCAGGGATGCAGTGGGCATCCACGAACCGGAAGGCACCAGGGATCCGGTGGGTGCCCGCGACGCCGAAGCCCCCAAGGGTCCGGTGGGGGCGCTGGGCCCTGAAGGCTTTGAGGGTGTGGGGGCTGCTGGGGGTGCCGGTGGTGGTGTGGGGTCGGGGACGGTGTTGATCACGGGTGGGACCGGGACGCTGGGTTCGCGTGTCGCGG
>NZ_JBIRFT010000036.1:0-19165 GCF_044327625.1 Streptomyces sp. NPDC018031 | reverse complement strand
CCCGTGAACGTCTCCACCCACACCGGCTCAGCCCGCAACACCCCACCCATACAAGCAAAATGCCCACCACCAAGCCTTATGCAACACCCTTTAGCGCGGGCCGTCCAGCAGCCTCGCGCGCGGGTCGGACCACTGGTTCGACGGGGCGGCGAACACATCGCGCCGGTTCAGGGCACGGTGCAGCTGCTCACGCACACCACGTACGCGTCCCGGTCGATCGCCCCCTGCGGCAGCTTGCCGGTGGAGAGCACCGCCCGCCGCCACATCGCCGGCACCAGCTCGGCGTCGACCTCGCGCGGAGCAGCGGCCGGTCCATGACCCGGTGCCGTGACAGCGCGGGCAGACGGCGCACCGCCTTCAGCACGCGTCGCCCGGCCGGGGCCGCGTCCAGCGCGTCCGACTCACCGAGCAGGGAAGGAAGGGGTGCACGGTGTTGTAGCGCAGGCCGAGTTTCTCGCGCATCGCCGCCTCGGCCGAGCCGTCGTCCTCGGGCACCAGGGCTCGAGGCCCAGGAGGCCGGCGCCAGCGACGCCCGACTGCAGGAGATCGCGGCCGAAGCGCTCATAGGAGGTGTACTTCCAGGACGGCGGCCGCCGCGCTGGCAGCCTGGAAGAGGTCCGCTTCACGGACATCGAGCACCTCGAGTGCGACCTGTAGCAGCCGCGCCCCGAACAGAGCCCGCGGGCCCGGCCTGTTGAGCTGGGGTGTGGTGGGTGTCTCCAGGGCTGGTTTGTTGTTGTTTCGGGTTGGTGTCTGCCGGTGCTGGGGGTGTTGTTCTGGTGACGCTGGTGCAGGCTAGTGGTTTCGTTCCGCGGGATGTGCCGGGGGCTGATGGGGGCGGGCCGGATGCCGGTCCCCGGGGTCCGGCAGGGTGTCTCGGTGTTCGTCGTTGTCGGTTACAGGGCGGTGGCGGCGCGGACGAGTCCCGCGACTGCTGTTGAACGGCTGTGTGGGGGCCAGGCGATGACGGTGGTGACGTGGGGGGCGTCGGTGACCGGTACGGCGGTGAGGCCGTCGCGCAGGCCTGTGCGGCCTGACTCCGGGACCACCGCACAGGCGCGGCCGAGGGCGATGAGCTGGGTGAGCTGTGTGTGGTCGCGGACCTGCGGTCCGGGTCCGTCGGGGAAGGTGCCGTCGGGGCGGGGCCAGCGGGGCAGGGGCAGGTCGGGAATGGCGGTGACCTCGGCGAGCCGCAGGTGGGGACGGGTGCTGAGGGGGTGGCCCGTGGGGAGGATCGCGACCTGGCCCTCGGAGTGCAGGTCCTCGGTGTCGAAGCCGGCCGTGTCGTCGAAGGGCCGGTGCAGCAGGGCTACGTCAGCCCGGCCGGTGCGCAGCACCGTAACCTGCTCGGCCGGCCCGCACAGCACGACGTCGACGGTGACGGCGCCGGGCTCGGCGGCGTAGGCGTCGAGGAGTTTGGCCAGCAGTTCATCGCAGGCGCCCGCCTTCGCGGCCAGGACCACGGCGGGGCGGCCTGTCGCGGCGAGTGCGGCCCGGCGGGTGCGCCGTTCTGCGGCCTCGATGGCGTCCAGCGCCGCCCGGGCCTCCCGTAGCAGCACCGCCCCGGGCTCGGTCAGGGCCGCGCCCCGGCTGCCTCGCTCCAGCAGGGGGGCGCCCAGGCGTCGTTCGAGCCCGGCGATCGCTCGTGACAGCGGGGGTTGGGCGATGCCCAGCCGCTGTGCGGCCCGGCCGAAGTGCAGTTCTTCGGCGACCGCGACGAAGTACCGCAGCTCACGTGTCTCCACCCTGCCAGCCTAATCGGGTCGGCCAGGAGTGATACCCAGGCGGTATCGCCGCCCACCCAGTCGGTCTTGGACGCACCGCCCGCCGGGGGAGAAACATCGGTGTCATGACTGAGACGAACACCGTGAACCACGCCAAGGTCGCGCTGGTGACCGGGGCCAACAAGGGCATCGGGTACGAGATCGCCGCCGGGCTCGGCACCCTCGGCTGGACGGTCGGGGTCGGCGCACGGAACGAGGAACGGCGCGAGGCGGCCGTGGACAAGCTCCGCGCGGTCGGCGCCGACGCTTTCGGCGTGCCGCTGGACGTAACCGACGACGCGAGCGTGACCGCGGCGGCCCGGCTGATCGAGGAGCAGACCGGGCGGCTGGATGCGCTCGTCAACAACGCCGGCATCACCGGTGGTATGCCGCAGGAGCCCACGACGGTCGACGTGGACCGGGTACGGGCGGCCGTGGAGACCAATGTGATCGGCGTCATCCGCGTGACCAACGCCCTGCTGCCGCTGCTGCGCCGTTCGCCGGCGCCGCGGATCGTGAACGTCTCCAGCAGCGTCGGCTCCCTCACCCTCCAGACCACACCTGGCGCCGAGACGGGCCCCATCTCCATCGCGTACTCTCCGTCGAAGACGTTCCTCAACGCCGTCACCGTGCAGTACGCCAAGGAGCTGGCCGACACGCACATCCTGATCAACGCCGTCTGCCCTGGCTACACCGCGACCGACCTGAACGGCTTCCGGGGAGTGCGCACCCCGCAGCAAGGCGCAGCCGCCGCGATCCGGCTGGCCACCGTGGAGGGCCACGAGCCGACAGGCCGCTTCTTCGACGACGAGGGCGAGGTGCCCTGGTGACGAACGGTCCGCGCGCGCCGTTCCGTGGAGTTGGCGCACGCGCGTCCTCCTGACCGGCACTGTCACGCCATGTCGGTACGGCCGTCGAGGCCGAGCCGCCGGCGGCCGACCGGGTGAGGGAGCGAAAAGGGCCAAGCGTCCGTGACCAGCAGCCTGCCTTCCGGGTGACAACCAGGCTGCTTCGGCCCGGCCCTTCTGCCACGCTGTTCGGGTCCGCCGGTGACGACTATCGAGCCTCGGCCCAACCGATGCGGTCCGGGCTGGCTCGCGTATCCGCGGGGGGTCGGATGGTGATGCACGCGATGCTCTGGCCAACGAGGCCGCCGCGCGGTGGTCACCACGGTGGCGACGCTCTGCGGCGCGGCGAACGGCCGGTGCGGTCGCTCAGGGGGGAGGCCGCCGGCGGGTGGACACGCATGGGGCGGGGCCGGCGTGGATGCCACGTCAGGGCGGCCCGGCGGGGCCCCCAAGCGGGCCCAGCCCGGTCGACCGCGCACGACCGGGCAGCAAGCACCACGTCATCACCGACAGCCAAGGCATCCCGCTCGCGGTGTCGCTGACCGGCGGGAACCGCAACGACGTCACCCAGCTCGAGCCGTTGCTCGACAAGAAGCCCGCCGTGGCCGGCGTCGTCGGACGTCTACGGCACCGCCCCGACGCACTCCTCGCCGACCGCGGATACGACCACGACAAGTACCGCCGGCTGCTCCGGAAGCGCGGCATCCGGCCTGTGATCGCCGAGCGAGGACAGCCACACGGATCCGGACCTGGGCGTCTTCCGCTGGGTCGTCGAGGGCACCATCTCCTGGCTGCACGGCTTCCGGCGCTTGCGCATCCGCTGGGAACGGCGAGACGACATCCACGAAGCCTTCCTCGGCCTCGCCACCTGCCTGATCACTCACCGACACGTCCAACGCCTTTGTCAGGACCTCTAAGGACCCCCGCCCTGATGCGTGCGTCTCGTTGACCGCGGAGGAGTACGCGGAGGCGCACGTCGACGGCATCCGGTGGGCCGACCAGGCCGGTCGGGATGCGCTGCAGGACCAGATGGACGAGGCGAGCGGGGCCGCCGAGAATTAGCTAGCCGGCGGTGCCGGAGCGTCGGGTGTCCGCGTGCACCCGCGCCTGCACCCGGTTCTCCGGGAGTGCGGCGTACTGGAGCGATGCCGGAGGTCGCCCACCGCTGCTGGAGACTGCCTATCACGGCGCGGGCGTGTCTTCGTCTGCGGCGGTGATGTCCAGGACCACTAGTCCCGGTTCGGCCAGGTGCTGCTCGTCGATGCGCATGCCCCCTCCGACGATGTCCAGCGGCGGTCCGGTTCGCCGACAGCTGCGCCGATCGCCCGAACGAGTGACGGCCGCATGGTGCTGCCTGCCCTTTGGCCGTAGAAGCAGCAGGCTCTGTCTCCGTGGCACGCGGATGCCGGCCACGACTGTCTGGAAGGCTCGTGCGTCGCCGGCCCGGACCGCGGTGATGGTCAAGGC
Organism: Streptomyces sp. NPDC018031; assembly: GCF_044327625.1. Lineage (NCBI taxonomy): Bacteria > Bacillati > Actinomycetota > Actinomycetes > Kitasatosporales > Streptomycetaceae > Streptomyces > Streptomyces sp. NPDC018031. Next base: position 15,087 of record NZ_JBIRFT010000036.1, on the reverse strand, counting down.
CAGGGGCCGGGTATGGCCGTCGGCGGCCAGGTGGACCCTGGTGCCCAGGCCGCCGCTTGAGCGGCGGAGGTGGTTGGGGCGCGGCTTGGGAGCGCTCGGGCTCATCGAGGGCGCGGAGGTGTCCGAGCGGCAGATGGAGCTGTTGTTCGCGCAGGGCCAGCACCCAGACGCCGACCGCATCGAGCACGGCCTCCTGGCCCCGCCCCGGCCCCGGCCACGGCGCGCCTGGCCACCGTGCTCGGCCAGCCGATCGAGGAGGTCGAGCCGCGTAAGCAGACGCCGCTGTTCGCCCTCGGCTTCACCTTCCAGCCGCAGGGGGGTCCTCCCGGGTCGACGCTGCCGCCGTACGCTGCGCGCCACCGCATAGCGAGGAAGTCGTCCTTGCCCAGTGGGCGTGAGGCAAAGGAGAGCACTCACTCCTTTCCATGATCAACATATAGCGCACCGGGGGGCTTGCGGCAAGACCCCGGTCATGCCACAGAATCGCCGACCGATGCCAGAACCGGTGGAAATGAGAGTCACGAAATGCGTGTGGTGTTGTCGACGTACGGGTCGCGCGGGAGCGTCGAACCGATAGCGGGACTCGCGGTGCGGTTGCGGGAACTGGGCGCACAGGTGCGGGTGTGCGCGCCGCCGGACGAGGAGTTCGCGAAGCGGCTGGCCGAGGTCTGCGTGGAGATGGTGCCGACCGGCGGGCCGGTGCGTCCGCTGGTGACCTCGGTGACGCCGGGGTCGGCGGTGGGTCTGGCGCAGCGTGCGGCCATGTTGATGGCCGCGCAGTTCGAGACGGTCGCGGCGGTGGCGGAGGGGTGTGATGCGCTGGTGGCGACCGGCCCGTTGCCGGTCACGGCCGGCGCGCGGTCGGTGGCCGAGAAGCTGGGCATCCGCTACGTGCACGTGAGCCACCAGCCGGTCAGCCTGCCGTCGCCGTACCGCCGGCCGCCCGCGCGGCGGGGCCGGCCGTTGCCGCCGGACGAGACCGACAACCGGGCGCTGTGGGACCTGGACGCCCAGCTCGCGAACACGATGTTCGGCGAGATGCTCAACACCCAGCGGGCGTCGGTCGGTCTGCCACCGGTGGACAACGTCCGCGACTACGCCTTCACCGACCAGCCGTGGCTGGCCACGGACCCGGTCCTGTCCCCATGGCAGCAGCCGTCGGACCTCGACGTGGTGCAGACCGGCGCGTGGATACCGGCCGACGAACGCCCACTGCCGGCGAAGTTGGTGGAGTTCCTGGACACCGGTACACCACCGGTGTACGTGGGGTTCGGCAGCACGCCCATGAGTGCCCCGAAGGACGTCGCTCGGGTGGCCATCGAGGCGATTCGCGCGCACGGCCGCCGCGCGGTCGTCTCCCGCGGCTGGGCCGAACTGGACCTGATCGACGACCAGGACGACTGCTTCGTCGTCGGCGAGGTCAACCATCAGGCGCTGTTCCGCCGGGCAGCCGCCGTCGTACACCACGGCAGCGCGGGCACGACGACGACGGCTGCCCGGGCCGGGGCGCCTCAAGTGGCGCTACCGCAGGGGGGAGACCAGCCGTATTGGGCCGACCGGGTGGCTGACCTGGGCATCGGCACACCACATGACGGTCCGGCTCCGACTGTAGAGTCCCTGTCGGCGGCGCTCAGGACGGCCCTGACCCCCGAGACCCGCGCACGAGCGACCGCTGTGGCCGGCACGATCCGCACCGACGGGGTGACGGTGGCCGCGACGATGCTGCTCGACGCGGTCAGCCGGGGAGGGCCGCCCGCGTCTGCGTGAACCACGCGGAATCGTCGAGCCGGGGAGAGTGCCCGGCGACGCCGGTCTGCACTGCCCACCCGTTGAATTCAATGGCGTTCTATGAGGGATTTCATGACTGACGTGATCATTGCCGGCGGTGGACCGACCGGTTTGATGCTGGCCGGCGAGTTGCGGCTGCACGATGTGCACGTGGTCGTGCTGGAGAAGTTGACCGAGCCGACCGAGCAGTCCCGCGGGCAGGGCCTGCACGCGCGCAGCGTCGAGCTGATGGACCAGCGCGGCCTGCTGGACCGGTTCCTCGCGGTCAGTGAGAAGTTCCAGGCCGGCGGTCTCTTCGGCGGCATCGCCAAGCCGTGGCCGGACCGGTTGGACACGGCCCACCCGTACGGCGTCGCCACCCCGCAGCCGGTGACCGAGCGGCTGCTCGAGGAGCGTGCCGTCGAACTCGGTGCCGAGATCCGGCGCGGCTGCGAGGTGGTCGGGCTGAGCCAGGACGAGGACGGGGTGACCGTCGAGCTGGCGGACGGCACGCACCTGCGCTCGCGCTACCTCGTCGGGTGCGACGGCGGCCGCAGTGCGGTGCGCAAGCTGCTGGGTGTCGGTTTCCCCGGCGAGCCCGCCAAGGTCGAGACGCTGCTGGGTGACATGGAGGTGACCGAGGATCCGGCGACGATTGCCGCCGTCGTCGAGGAGGTCCGCAAGACCCAACTGCGGTTCGGTGTCCAGCCCCTCGGGGACGCGAGGTACCGCGTCGTCGTGCCCGCCGACGGCGTGGCCGAGGACCGTGCGACCGCGCCGACCCTTGAGGAGTTCAAGAAGCAGCTGCGGGCGGTCGCGGGCACCGACTTCGGCGTGCACTCGCCGCGCTGGCTCTCCCGGTTCGGCGACGCCACCCGGCAGGCCGAGCGCTACCGGGTCGGCCGGGTGCTGCTGGCCGGCGACGCGGCGCACATCCACCCGCCGACGGGCGGACAGGGCCTCAACCTCGGCGTGCAGGACGCGTTCAACCTCGGCTGGAAGCTGGCCGCCGCGGTCGACGGCTGGGCGCCGGAGGGGCTGCTGGACAGCTACCACGCCGAACGGCACCCGGTGGGCGCCCGCGTGCTGGAGAACACCCGTGCGCAGATCACGCTGCTGGGAACCGATCCGGGTGCGACCGCGCTGCGGGAGCTGTTCTCGAGGCTGATGGATTTCGAGGAGGTGAACCGGTACGTGACCGGGATGATCACCGCGGTCGATGTCCGCTACGACCTCGGCGAAGGCCACGAACTGCTCGGCCGGCGGCTGCGGGACGTGGGACTGAAGCAGGGGCGGCTCTACGAGCTGATGCACGGCGGCCGCGGGCTGCTGCTCGACCAGACCGGCCGGCTCTCGGTGGCGGGCTGGGCAGATCGGGTCGACCACGTCGTCGACGTCAGCGAGGAACTGGACGTGCCCGCGGTACTGCTGCGGCCGGACGGCCACGTGGCGTGGGTCGGTGAAGATCAGCAGGATCTGCTCGGACACCTGCCCATATGGTTCGGCGTCGCGGCCAACTGAGCGCGCAGTCGCGGCCCGAAAGGGTCGCGGGGCTGGTGCGTCTGCGCGGCCGCTTCCCACGGCCCGTAGGCGTACGGGGGCCCATAGGCGTACGGGGTGATGGGGGCCGGTCGGCGTCCGCCGGACTGCCCGCCCAGATCAGGTCGAAGGCGGTGGGGAACCACGGTTGCGCACCGCCTTCGTTCGGCCACCTCGCGCCGGTCCCGATCGGTGATCTCCGCTCCGGCAACCCTCGGACAAGCCGAATGATGTGCACCGGACGCCGTGCCGAGCCGCAGCGGCCAGTCTGATCGCTGGTGGATCGCCGGCACCGACGGCAAGCCTCCCCGCGAGTCGAGCCGGTACGAGGGGGCCCGGGTTGCCAGCCTCGCCGGGCAGAACGCGATCCGGACCGCCCGTACCCCGCCTGCCGCCGCCCGGGACGACGCCCCGGCCGCCGCACACACGGAAGACCACCCACGATCAGGCGTCAGACCCGCCGCACACCGTCGACCATCCGGGCCGGGATGCCGTGCTCACCCCGGCACAGCGGGCCGCCGCCGTCCAGGCCCATCAGCAGCCCGCGATGCCCGAGGAGTACCTGTTAGGGCCGTACGACCGACCCGGCTACGTGAATGCGCACAACCGGAGAACCCGGAACGGCTCGCCGCCTTCACCCGCGCGGCCCATGCCCGCCGCCGCGCCTTCGAGGCCCGGCCGAAACCCGAGCAGCCGGCCGACGTGGGTCAAGCCCGCCGACCAGCACCACCACCGCCGCTTCCGGCAGTACCCCGGTGGCCGACCGAACCCGTGGCGTACCGTGCACCCGAGCCGAGGCCGACCGATGTGAGTGCGCGCGGTGGAGTTCGTCGCGCATCGGGTGAGCGAACCGACGATGCCCCGGCAGGGGAGTGGAGTCCACTGAGCCCCCGCCACCTTGAAGCCGCAGGTCAAAGGGCTGGTGTGATCGGCGCTCAGGGTGCTCACACTGGTCATGGGCGGCTGTCTGCGCAGTAGATCGTCCGTCAGCGGTTGGTTGCCGGTCCTTCGGTGCTCGAATCGGTGGCGGACGTGCGCTTTCCGACCAGTGAAAGGAGTGACTCCGACGCCGTGGTATTCGGCCACAGAGCCTCCTCAAAAACCCGTTGGCAGGACCACGGCAGCCACTGCTAGGTTTCCGGAGACCGTGCAAGAGAGCAAGGAGGTGGTACCCGTGAACGCAGTATCGACATGGGTGCTCCCCTCCGGGGTCACGGTCGGGCGGTAGGTCGTCCGGGAGCGCCGTTCAGTGCACTCCCGAAAGGCACGACCATGCATGTCACTTCTGAACAGCGTCTCGACGACGCTGTCCTCGAGCGCGAATTCACCCTCGGCGAGATCCCCGGCATCCTGTGGACGCCCGTATCCGCATCCACATCCGCACCGGCGCCGCTGATCCTGCTCAGCCCCCCTCCTCTCGGGCTGCGCAAGACGTACCCCCGACTGCTGGCCCGGGCCCGGCACTCCGCGGCGGACGGCTTCGCCACGGCCACCATCGAGCTCCCCGGAAGCGGCGACCGGCCCCGCCTGCCCGCCGCCGAGCAGGCCCTCGCCGACCTGCGCCGGGCTATGGAGGCCGGCGAGCCGGTCAGCGACGAGATCATCGACGCCCTCATCCTCCCCCTGGTCGACAAGGCAGTCCCGGAATGGCAGGCCGCCCTGGACGCCCTCCTGTCGCTGCCCGAGATCAGCGGACCGGTCGGGTACTCGGGGGGAGTGATCTCCATCGGGACCCGGCTGGCGGTGGTCGAGCCGCGCATCTCGGCCGCTGTCCTGTTCGCAGGGAGTTTCGTCCCTCGCGCCATGTTCGAGGAGGCCCGCCAGGTCACCATCCTGTGCACGTCCTGCTGCAGTGGGACGACGAAGGGAACGACCGGCAGGCGGCCCTGGACCTGTTCGACGCCTTCGGCTCCAAGGAGAAAACGCTGCACGCCAATATGGGCGGGCACACCGGCGTCCCGCAGTTCGCGGGGGACGCCGCGGCCCAGTTCTTCACCCGACACCTGAAGTGACGCCGGGCCGTCAGACCACCAGCAGCGGCGCGAGCCGATCCAGACCTCGGGCACCTTCAGCTCCTCTGCCGTACGGGTGACGGGAGCGCTCACGCTAGGGCACATCTCTCGGTCCGGATGGTGCTTCGACCTTGCTGTGAGCCCGCCGGTGGACACGGAGCCGCAGCGACGACCGAGCCCAAAGAGGCACAGTCGATCGTGATGCCGCTCACGGACAAACCGGGAGGACACAGGGCGGTCAAGGGGCGTATCGGGAATCGGTGGCGGACGGCGAACAGGCCGCGGTCAAGAGGCGGCTTCGCACGGTGTCCCCGGCCCGCGCGTACGGCGCGCGGGCCGCTTGAGCCACCGACCCGGCCGCACAGGCCGGAGAGAGCCCGAGAAACCGATGCCCACCGCCCCCACCCCACGCGCTTCCTCGACCGCCGCCGGCGCCGCAGCGACAGCCGGCCCCGCTGCGAGCCCTGCTCCCGGCCCCGCAGCCGCTGGCCGCCGCTTGGGCGTTGTCCCTGATCAGCCCGAGCTTTCGGCCGGTCCCGGCCGTTGCAACTCCGCTTCTCCCGCTACTGATGTACCCGGAGAAGCGTCCCGGGCCCGGAAGACGGCGGCGACGAAGGCCGGCGCGGACATCCGCGGAGAGGTCCTGCTCACCCTCGCCCAGCTACGCCTTGCCACACCCCGCCGGCTCAAGGACCTGCTGCTGCCGCACCAGCAGGGCACCGACCACGTCCGGCGCGCCCTGCGCAACCCGCTCGCCGAATCCCCAGCGCTGATCGGCCGCACCCACCGGGCGCAGCAGAGCTACCGGTACTGCACCCAGACGGGTCTGGCCCAAGCCGCGGCTTCCGGTGAGCTCACGCCGACTGTCGGCCGGACCACCGGGAAGCGCATCGCCTCCAGCGCGACGGGCCTGCCTGAGCACGGCCTCGCCCTGGTCGGCACCGTCGTCGCCTTCCACCAAGCGGAGGTCGCCGACCACGCCGACTGGCAGGTGGAAGTCGCCCACCCCACCCCGGCCGGGAACCTGGTGCCCGACGGCGTGGTGCTCCTGGCCGACGGCTCCAGCGCGTTCGTGGAGATCGACCGCACCATGTCCTACGCCCGCCTTCTCGCCAAGCTGGAGCGCCACGACGCCTCCCGCAACGCGCCGCCGTCCGGGCGTGGGAACGCCGCCCGCGCCCCGCGCAGCCACTGGCAGGAGACCTACGCCGGGCCGTCCCCGAATCGACCGTTCCCGCCGCTGCTGTTCGTCTTCGCCCCCGCCCCGCGCCGTGCAGCCCCCGGCCACGAGGGAGGCCGCCTTCCACGACCGCACCGGCCGCCTGCCGAACGTGGGCTACCGGCTCACCGTGGCGACCACGACCCTGCCCCTTGCTGACGAAGAACGGCGCGGACCGTCCGGTGTGACGGGTCGCCGGCAACGGCCGCGGCGAGGAACGCCGCACCCTGGCCGCGCTGCCGAAGGCGCAGTGAACACAGTGGGCCGGGCCGCGCTGCCGAAGGCGCAGTGAGCACAGTGGGCCCGGCCTCCACCGGGCGCCGGGCCCGCCAGCCAGCGGCCCGCACTGCCGGTGGCGGCTGGAAAGCTGATCGGACGAACGGAGACCAGCAGCTGCTGAACGGGCGTGCCTACGGCTCGGACCACGACGACCTCAACATCAGCCCGCTCCCGCACCGGGCTACGCCGAACTGGTCGGAGACCCGCTGGACGGCCTGCTGCTGGACATCCACAGGTGGCGGCCCGAGGAAGTCGACGACGACGTCGCCCTCACCACCGAACTCTCCCGGTGGCCCGGCGGCCGCGCCCTGTACGACCCGCGTCCCGGCGAGCCCCGCACACCCGGCCCCGGTGTGAGCTGCCGCTTCTACTACTCCGGCGACACACCCTGACGCCCACCGGCGTCGCTGGCTTCGGTCAACTGGGCGGCGGTGTTCTCGATACACCGCAGCGTCCACCCGACTCCGGCCCGCCACCTGGGCTCCGCAGTGTCGTAGCGGCCTTCGGTGTCGGCGCGGATGTTGGCGGCGAGGGCACGCAGGTCCAATTTTGTTCACGAGTTCTGGCAGCAGATGTTCACCGCTCCGGGAGGCGCCCCGTCCGGGCCGTGGTTGATGTGCACGAGAACGGGAGGCACCTCGTGTACCCATCCGCCGAACGGCCAGGGCGAGGAACAGCCGAAGGCGTAGCGAGCTGTCAGGCCCGCAGGGGAGACTGTCGCTCATGACAGAGGCCGGGCTCGACGCCGCCGCCCGCTCCCTGCGGGCCTGGCTCAATCGACAGCAGTTCAGTGACCTGTCTACCCCCGAGGTGACCGCCTTCTTCACCGACTCGGTGGCCGACTGGGGGGCCGACCAGGGATACGAAGTCCAGCGGGAGGTGAAGCTGCCCACCGCCTCTCGGCAGAACCGGGCCGGGCGCCTCGACCTGCAACTGCGGCACCGTTCGGGTAAGGGACGTCTGATCAGCATCGAGGTGGATCGGGGTACGAAGGAATGGTCCCTCGCAAAGCTCGTCCAGGCCGCCGAGCTTGGCCACCTGGCGCTGTGGCTTCGGTGGAGCCGCACCCCCGTCACTCTGCCGATCCCGCCCACGGTCCGGCTCATCCGGGCTCAGGTGCTCAGGCGCACCACGCTCACGCGGGCGAAGGTCCACTCGCTCCGGCCGGACAACTGCGGGTAGCAGGCTGGTTCGCCCCCGGCGGCGCCACAGGCGCTGAGGCGGTCCGGCAGCGGACTTCTACCGGCCCCGCGTCAGGGTCACGGGGACCCTCCTGTCTCACCCCGCACTCCCGCTGCACGGCGTACGTCGACGGCACCCGGCGCGGTCGACATTGCGCTCATCAATCGTCGGGGCGGCAGGCCACCAGCCTTCGACGCCGACGCGGAGGAGCTGGCTCCGCGACCGGCTGACCCCCGCCCCGCCGGTACGGCCCAACAGCGGCTGATCTACGCTCCTTTCGCCGGTTGACGGACCAAAAGGGCGCCCATGAAACATCGGGGGATCACCAGCACCGCCGTGGCCGCGACGCTCGCCATGCTGACCGCGTGCGGGGGCGGGGACGGCGACCCCGTCCCGCGGAGCTTCACCGCGCCGACGAAGGTTCTCGGTGAAGCAGGGCGTCCCGCTCCCTGAATCCGCCTTCCTGGGCAAGCTCCGCCTGATCGGCGGGCTACCGCATCCGCTGGCGGTGGCCCTGCACAAGGGGGTGGCCTTCATCGCGCGGCCGGATGGACTCGACGCGGTCAACGGCTATCAGCCAGCCAGCAAGCCGGTCACCATCACCCCGGAGCACAGGCCCCTGCTGAAACTGGACAACCTGATGGGCGACAACCCCGCCGAGGCGCCGCTGATCACCTCCGCCGGTGGCAAGACCCTGGCTCTCAGCGCGCTGGTGACAAAGGTGACCGGCGCCGGGACGACCAGGTCCCACGACGTGGTGGAGCTCATGGCAACGGATACCGCGACCGCCACCAAGACATGGTTCACGGAGAGCCCGCTGCCGGCGGGCGGTGAGCACTCCAGCGACCGGGCCGAGGCCAACGTGGTCGGCCGGGCTGGGCACCTCGTCGTCGTCTTCGGACGCGGCCGGCTCTTCGGCGTGGACCTCAAGAGCCACCAGCGGGTGTGGACGGCCGAGGGGACGTACAAGAAGGGCGCGGCCGTCGTCGGCGATCGCCTCGTCGCGCTGCGCGGCAACCCGGCGGGCGACAGCCAGGTCGTGGGGCTGGGCGCGGCCGACGGCAAGGACGTATGGACCTCGCCCCGCTCGGGGCTCGGACTCTCCACCGCCGGTCCGGACGCCGTGATGACGTATGAGTACCCGACCGATGACATCCGCGACCGGCGGCCCTATCTGCTGGACGCCGCCACCGGCCGCACCCGCCGGGCGCTCCCGGAAGGCGCGCCGAGCCCGGACTGCGCGTACGACGGCGCCGCCGTCACCGTGTGCACCGGCCGAGCTGGGGTCGATGATGCGGTGGCTGCGTACGACCCCAAGAACGGCAAGGAGATCTGGCGGCTGCCTGACGCGGCCGGCAATCGGATCGCACCGAAGGTGACGCTGGTCCGCGCGGGGCTGATCTACGGCATGGCCAACGGCAAGCCCGTCGTCCTGGACGCCGCGAGCGGGAAGGACAAGGAGACCCGGCCGGGGATCGCCCCATACGTCGCCGACGGATACGTGGGCATCTCCGAAACCGAGGACGGCGACGGCCTCACGGCCTACCGGGCAGTGGGCTGACCTCGGGCGCAGGCAGCCGCCCGCCCCTCCCCCCACCGCCCCCGGGCCCGCCAGTGGCGCCTTCACCGGGGCCACGACGACGGAGGCGGTGGTTCGGCCACCGCCCATGATCTGACCCGCACACCGACCGAAGACCAGGCACGCGGGCTGCGCGTAAGCGGGTCTCGTCTTCGGGTGGCATACGTGACAATGAGGACGGGGGAGGACCGAGTCCGGAGAGCTCGATGACGAGGAGCTGATGGACCAGCTCGGCCACAATGTGGCCCGCAACTATCTCATCCCAAGTGAGCTCACGCTCGTGTTCGACGACCTGGGGGCCCCGGAGGTCGCCGACTACCTGCGCGTCAACAAGTTCCCCACCCGGGTTGCGGTTCGGCATGGTGACTTCGGAGAGATCGTAACCGCCGCCCTCTACCGCAGGGTGCGCCGCTTGTGCGTACCGATTCTCAAGCTCCGCTATAAGCAGACTCCGAATCAGGCCGTACAGGGCACGGATGTACTCGCCTTCCGCTTCCGCCAGACGCCGCCGGTGATCGCCGTGCCAGAGGTGAAGACCCGCGCCACACACAAACGGGACCTGGGGCAGGAGGCGTACGACAGCCCGGAGAAGGTCCTCGTCCGCCTGGACGAGAGCATTCACTTCGCGATGGTTCGCTGCGCCGAGCGCGATCACCAGTTCCTCGTGCGCCATCTCGCCGGCCTGCTGCGCCGCCCAAGGAACGAGTGGTGGAGCGGCACATGGTATTCGTCCACGACGCCCAGGCCTGGAGGGACGACGTCGTCGACATCCTCGCCCGCGTGGTGACCCAGCCCACCGAACTGACGGTCGTCAAGATCCGCGGCCTGCAAGCGTTCGTTGCCCGAGACTTCGAAGCCGCCGAAACCGGCGCCGGCCCCCGCCGTACCGAGACCAGTGAGGACACCGCGGCGTGAAGGACTACAACGGCACCCTCCACCGGCTCGGCGAGGAAGTCCTCACCGACGGCGAAGCCGGCCCCTTCTGCGCGCCCAGCTGCGCTCGCACGTCCTGGGCGACCAGATCAGCCTCGAAGGCGCCCCCGTCGCCTACACCTACGACCTCGACGGCATGCGCAACGGCCTGACCCTTGCCCGGATGGGCCAGCTCACCCGCCACCCCGCGCGAACGCCACGCCCATCCCGGCCCGCTGACCGAGATCGCCTGTTCGTTCGCGGTCGCCGTTCTCGGGGAGGTCGAGGTGCGGTGTCGGTGGCTGCTTTGGCGTGCTGCAGTGCCTCGTGGGGCCGACGGGCTGCCTGGGCAGTTGGCGTCCCCGGCCGGGGTTCGGTGCGTTGTGCCTCGCAGCGGCCGCGCAGTTGCGCCGCCGCGCCTCCGCGGGCCGTGGTTGCGTCTTCCCTGCGGGTCCGGTGGTGTTGCTGGCGTCGTGCGGCCACACTCCGGCGGTGCCGGCCGTCCGCGGGTTTCGGGGTTCTGCAGGAGGCTGTCGTCGGTGGGAGCCAGATGGCCCCTCGCGAGCTTGGTCCGGTATGCCGCAGTCGGTGGAAGTGATGGGTATCGGCGTGGTGGCGGGGTAAAGTCGCAGCTCACGGACATCTGCCCCGCGCATGCGGACCGAGAACATCTCTGCCCAACCCAACAGATCGGGGCCCTGGGCGCGGCCATGTCAGCCCTGGGCCTCTCATACTCCGGCTCGACTGCCGGACCGCGTCACGCCCAGTCGATGCCGAGCTTCCGCAGCGCGTCCAGCTGCTCCTGCGTGAGCTTGTCGCGCCTGGCCTTGATGTTGCTGTACCAGATGCCGAGCTTGGTCTCGGTCCCGTCGGGCAAGGTCTCCACCGCCTTCCGGGGCACCGTCCCCTGACCTTCTCGTTCGATCCAGTGTGTGAGGGCCGTGAGGCCGCGTTGGAATGCGTGTTGTGCCTTGCTCCCGGCCTTCCCCGGGCCTTTCGCCGGAGCTGGGGCCGCCGGGGTGGGAGACGGGGCCTGATCGGGCTGTACGCCCAGCTTGCTCAGCCGTTCCTGCTGCTCGGGGAGAAGCTGCGCCCAGTTGCCTGGGTTCTTCTGCCGCTGGAGCCATTTGCCTAGGTCATCGCCGTCGAACAGCACGCCGGGGGCGATGTCGGGCAGCACGCCGCCGGCCTCGGTGTCGGCGAGGTCGGCGAGGACGCGGTAGTGGCGCTGCCAGTCCAGCGGCCACGGGCAGTCCCAGTCTGGATCGATCGCGGTGAGCTGCGCGGCGCGTACGGCGGCTCGCTCCGGGTCCTTGCCCAGGCCGTTCTTCACACCCTTCCGCCGGAGGTTGGCCATATGCTGCCCGATCGGGACCTCTACGCCGCCGGCGTGGTCGGTCCAGACGGCGTCCTGCCGGGGTGCGAGGTGCCCGTGCGCGCGCCGGTAGGAGCGGAGTGCGGCGAGCTTGTTCTCCCATGCCTCTTCGCCGGGCTCCCAGACCATCCCGGACTCGTCGAGGAGATCTTTGCGGTGGGAGTCGAGTTCTCCGGCGCGCAGTGCCTTGCGCTGCTGGTGCACCCACCGCCCCAGGGGGAAGTCCTTGGTGACGCCGACCTCGACCTCGGTGTCGTAGGGGACGGCGTGCAGGCCGGTGATCTCGTTCTCCTTCCGCCAGCGTAGGAGGGCTTGGTAGCCCTCGAGCCAGACGAGGGACTGGGGGCGGATGACGCGGTAGCGGATCAGGGCGGCGATGTCGGCGGCGTCTCGCGGAGAGGCGAAATTGATCACGACGGAGGTGACCCGGTCGACTTCCTGCTGCGCCTCGCTGGTCTCCTCACCGCCGTCGGCTCCAGCTGCGCGGTCAGGGTGGACGTGGTGGCGTCGGCGTTCGGTGCCGCGGGTGAGGGCGCGGGAGGCGAGTTGGTCGACCATGCGTTCGGAGTGCGAGCGCAGGGCTTGGAGGATGTCGACGAGGGGGTGGTAGCTGGCGGAGGCGATCATGTCCTTCGGGTCCTCGCCGGGCTGGAGGAAGACGGGGATGATGATCCGGGCGGTCTTGGTCGTGCCGTCGGGGTTGGGGCGCAGGGCGCGTCCGATGTTCTGGACGACGTCGACCTGGGAGGTGCGTGAGCCGACGATGCACACCGCCTCGACCCCGCGCAGGCCGGTGATGTCGACCCCGACCCCGAGGGCGCGTACGGAGGACAGGAACGCCCGGTGCACCCGCCGGTTCTGGGCGTTGATGCCGCCTGCGAACCGGTGGATGACCTCACGCCGGTGCGCGATGGGATGGTCCCCGCACAGCCAGTCCGCCCATACCCGGTCCGGGGGCACGTGACGGTCTTCCTCCAGCTCGTACAGCTCGGCGTCGATCGATGACGCGGGCAGGTCCTCCGCCCCGGCCAGCGCCGCCGCGGAGGCCTCGGTGGTGTACAGCTCGGCGGCCGTGCGCGGCATCTGCTCGGCGAACGCCGCAGCTTCCTCCACCCGCTGGTGGAACACCATGGTGGTGTGCAGATTCTGCTGCGCCGCGTGCTCAAGGAGTGCGGCCTGGAGCAGGGCCATGCGCCGGCCGCGCAGCGCGTCTTCGGACAGGCCCAGGATCGGGTCGGGGTCGCGGATCTCCAGTACGTCGATCTCGAATCCCGCGAGGATCGAGCGTTCCACTGCCTCCGCGAGCCCGAGGTCGAAGATCCTGGTGCCGTAGGTGGTGCTGTCGTCTTCCATGGATGCGATCACCAGTTCTTGGCCGTCCCGTCCCCGCTGTGGCCTGGGCGCAGCCAGGATGCGCGGGGTGGCGGTCAGGTAGAGACGGAAGTCGACCGGAATCCGGGACTGGTCGTGGATCGCCGCCCAGGGCCGGCCCATGTCCCCGGCGGTCATGTGCGCCTCATCCAAAATCGCGAGGTCGAACGGGGCCATCCGCTGTCCGTACAGTCGCTCCCCACCCGCCAGCGCGGCCTCCAGCGGCCCGCGCACCGTCCGCTGACCCGACGGGTCCTCCGGGTCCTCGCGGTCCACCAGAGAGGCGTACGTGGCGAACACGATCACCGGCCCGGACCCCGCCCACAGCGCGAGCCGGATCGGGTTGGTGGTGGTACGCACGCCGAGCTGCTCCAGGACCTCGTCCTTGTCCACCGAGCAGACCGCGACCATGGGCGCGTGGTGTCCGACCCGGCGCCAGGACTGCGCGCTCTGCACGATCAGATCCAAGGTGGGCACCATGACGAGGATCCGCCCGTCCGGGAAGCACTCCAGAGCGGACGCGGCGGCCGTGATCGTCTTTCCGGACCCGGTCGCGGACACCCCCGTGGCACGCGCCCCCTTCGGAGGCACAGGCGATCTTGCGGGGAATCCCACCCACTTACGAAACGCTGATTTCTGGTCGATCTGGTGTTCCTTGAGCGGAATCAAAGACATTTTCGCACCCTCCCTGAGTCTACTTCTCGAGGTTTCTCAGACGGCCGCGTGCGGGTAGCAGGCCGCACCGTCGTCGCTCTGGATCGCCGCGCCCGCGAGATGCCACCCGCCGGGTTTTCCCTCCCGGAAGGACGGCTTGTCCTCCAGGTCGTAGTGCCTGACCTCGCGCGTGCAGGAGATGACGTCTCCGCTGGAGGGCTCCACTGCCCGCGCCGTGCACAGACCGCCGGCCTTGCCCTGCGCCTCCAGCACTCTGCGCCGCTCCGTGGTGTTCGGGCGGGTGCGCGGCAGCACGGTCTCCCGGGTGAACGCCTCCAGCCGTACCAGGTCCGCCCGTTCACGCTGCCGCACGTCCGCGATATGCACGGCCGGCTCAGCAGCCCCCGACGACGGGCCACCGAGCCGAGCCCAGTCACGGTGAGCGATGCCCACCAGAGCCTCGCTCACCGCCGTCACGCCCTCATCCCAGCCCTCCGCGAACAGCGCGCCCCGAGAGGCCGGCGCCATGCCGTCCAGCTCGACCACCTCGCTCTGCGACCCGGCGACCGCCCCGGCCTCCAGCGCGGCCACCAGGTTGTCCGCCTCAGCCACGGGCACGCCCTGGACGGGCAGGAGCGCGAACACCCTCAACCGGGCTTTGCTGCCCGCCGTCTGGTACCGCGTCACCCGGCATACAGATTCGCTGCTCAGCACAGGACCTGGTCCGGTAGATTGGCGGTGACCAGTCATCGGCGGCCATTCCTCTCGAAATTGAGGGAAACTCCCGGGCTGCTGGGGTGTCCCGTGTTTCCGCCAACGGTACATGCTGCATCAACCTGATGCAGCGCTACACTGGAACCCGACACGAACGAGCGACCCCCACCCCTCGCAGCCAGCTGGGCCCGCGTCAGCGGGCCTGAAGGTCCTAGAGGCGCAGCCGGAAGGACCGTTCAGGGCGAGGGAGCGCAGCGGACTCGCCCACCCCCGACTGGAGCGAAGCGGAAGTCGGGGATAGCGGGGCAACGCCCCGCCGCTCCGGGAGCGCAGCGCACGGAGCGTCACCCCCCGTGCGCAGCACGGGGGGTGCAGGGACGCGCAGCGTCCCGCCAGCGCTCCCGCGGAGCGGGAGCGCAACCACCGCGCGCAGCGCGGTGGTTCGCTTGCCCATCGCGCAGCGATGGGGTACCCGCTCCGCGGG
>NZ_JBIRFT010000035.1:0-20774 GCF_044327625.1 Streptomyces sp. NPDC018031 | reverse complement strand
TGGATGAGCTGGTCGTCACCGACGTACGCGACATGCTGAACGTTCTCCGGTGTGGTGTACCAGCTCGTCGGACTCGTACCCGCAGCGACTCTGGGCCGACCAGCGCCGGGCACCGTGTGTTCCCAACCCGCACTGCCCCCGATTCGGTGGAACAGTTCGTGGATGAGCTGGTCGTCACCGACGTACGCGACATGCTGAACGTTCTCCGGTGTGGTGTACCAGCTCGTCGGACTCGTACCCGCAGCGACTCTGGGTTGACCAGCGCCGGGCACCGTGTGTTCCCAACCCGCACTGCCCCCGATTCGGTGGAACAGTTCGTGGATGAGCTGGTCGTCACCGACGTACGCGACATGCTGAACGTTCTCCGGTGTGGTGTACCAGCTCGTCGGACTCGTACCCGCAGCGACTCTGGGCTGACCAGCGCCGGGCAGGCCACGAAGCCAGACTCCCGCTGGAACCTCGGGCCCCGCCGGCACGCGCTGGGGTCCATGCCATCGCATGTTGCCGTCGCGGGTGTAGAAATCGAAGCCTCGCTGATTCCTGACGCGAGCGATCAACTCGAGGTGGTATGTGTCGTTCGACTTGAACGTACTCTCCAGGAACGACAGTTCGTCGTACACGAGTGGACCCGGAATCCGGGTCCCGCCACCCCAGCGCTCTCCCACCGGTACCCACTCTCCGACGCTTCCGCCGTCCTGATGGAAGTGGATTGCACCCCCCAATTTGCTGGGGACAATAAGCTCCAAACCCCCATAATGTCCCCAATAACCAGTAAATGGTATCCCCGCCCTATATCCGTAGTCTCCTTGCAGGAGACCGGGGCGGCCTGTGAATTCCCCGTCAAGGACGGAGAAGGGATTCCCTGGCGCCCCAAGAACACCCTTTGGGTAAGTGACGTTGGGGTCTTTTGCCTCGAAGGCGTGGAGTTGCAGGCGGCCATTGTATGTAACGGCTACTATTGCGCTGGAAATTCCATCTGATAGCCATCCCTCATCTGCATACAAGGGTTCTCCGTTTGATCCTGCCGCCCATTGGCGCACCAGTTTGGCGATGGCCAGGCCGACGATCCTTTCCGAGTTGCGCGATTCGATTGCCTTCCAATGCGCACTGCCGCCTTCGTCATTGGCAGGGTTTATCCTGAAGTAGAGATCAAAACCCGACCTCCAGCCCGACACCACTGCGGCGAATATACTGCGCCCGTGCTCATTGAAGTCAAAGCCGAATTCGGGGTTCTCAAGGAAGTACGCTCCGCTGTAGTACATACTCGGCCCGCATGCACCATTACCCTTTGAGATGACCGGCACTTCAAACGGACCGTGCCAGGTCTGCCGGTTGTTGTCACGCCAATAATGCTCCGTGACGCCATCCGTTCGAGTAGCGAGAACTTCCAGGTTTCCCGTACGGGTTTCAGAGTCCGCTCGGAAGTCTGATTCGAGCACCGTGGCGCCCGCGTACTGGCCGGATCCGAACAGGATGGGACCATGCCACTGAAATGTGTGACCGAACGCCCTCTTCCCTCTGAAAGTTGTCCCGTCATCGTTTGAGACCACGAAGTTCAGCTGCTCGTCTCCACCTTTCCATGCGAGGACTATGCTAGCTCCTATGGAAGCCAAGGCAGGGGCCTGATCACTGGTCTCTCCCGGATATTCCGTTTGTAGTCCTTCGATGCCGAGCCCTCCGGTCGTGGTGCCGAACAGTACGACTCGGGCTACGCGTAGAGGTCCCCTGTCGCCCGCACCCCCGGCTCTCTTCCACGCCGCGAAAAGGCCGTGGGTACTTGACGTGAGGGCTACGGAGCGACCAACGTTTTCTTGGAACGTTCGCCTTCCCTGAAAAATGGTGCCGTCGCCAGAAAACATGACATTTAGATCATTGTTCCCTGATCCCTTCCAAGCTACAAAGAGTCTCCCGTCATGGGACGCGAGGGCTGGGGCATGACTGGTTGTTTCCCCCAGCGGGACCTTGTCCTGCAGGCCCTCTATGCCAAAACCTCCCGCAGTGTTGCCGAAAAGCGTCACCTTCGCCACGTGAATTTCTTCTTTAAAGCCCTTCCATGCCACGAATAGGCTGTTTGCATGGGACGTGAGAGTCGGCGCGGTGTCGCTTTTCTCGCGGAGAAGTCTCTTGTCCTGGAAGGACCTTCCGTTGTCACTGGAGAACATTAGATTGAGCTCTTCGTTACCCGAGCCCTTCCAAGCCAGGAACAGCCTTCCATGACTTGAGGCTAGAGCTGGAACCCTATCGCTGGTCTCATCAAGGATCACCTTCCCCTCCATACCGGATACACTGTACCCGTGGGTGGAGTCACCCGAAAGTACCAACCTGGCAATATTGATGGCTTCGTTGCTCAAGCCCACCCATGCGACAAAGATGCTTCCGTTGTGGGAAGCTATGGCAATCGATTCGCCCGTCATCTCGAACGTATTGTCACGCCAAAAGTTCGCCAGCCCGCTATCCGGCCACGAGATTATTACCTCAAAGGGCCTGAATTCATCCCCCCATCGATGTTGGATGAAGAAGCCGCCCGCAGGTGAAACGGGTGGCTCATCGGGCCAGTCAAAGTCGCCGTCGGCCAAGAGAATCACCTACTGCGATGGATCTCTCAATCCAGCTTACGCTCACTGTTAGTGGTCGGCGCGTTAGAGGCCTGAAGGACGGTGGTGCGACCAGCGGGCCACTGATCTACTTCCCCATGCGATTCAGCATTGGCTGAGGAGGCGTCGGCCTATGCGGCGGCCGTGGCGGAGACCATGGGGCTGGTCTGCTTCGACGTGCAGCAGGACCGGCTCAGGCCGTGAGCGAGGTGTTCAGGCGGCGGTAGCCGATCAGAGTCGCGGCTATGACCGACAAAGGCGAGGAAGTGTTCGGCCTTGCGTTCATAGCGCCGGTGGAGCCTTCGGCAGCCGGCCAGCCAGGACACAGTTCTCTCGACCACCCAGCGGTGCCGGCCGAGCCGCGTGGAGGACTCGATGCCCTTGCGAGCGATGCGGTGACGGATCCCCCACTGGCGGAGCCATCCGTGCAAATTGTCGTAGTCGTAACCTTTAGTGAGCGTTTGATTCTTGCTTGTCTGTTTCATTTGATTTAGCTGTCGCGCCAGTTGGTGGTGGTTTCGTGGGTGAGGCGGCGGGTCATGAGGTTGATGGCGGCCAGTTGGATCATGGCGGCTGATCGGTGGGGGTGGGTTTCGTAGTCGCGGGCCAGGCGGCGGTGGTGCATGAGCCAGCCGAGGGTGCGTTCGATGACCCAGCGGCGGGGCTGGACGTGGAAGCCGCGGGTGGTGGGGTCGCGTTGGACGATTTCGAGGTCGATGCCGAGGTGGGCGGCCTGCTCCACGGTTTTGGTCTTGTAGCCGTTGTCGGCCCAGGCTTTGGTGACGGTGGGGTGGTACTCGCGGACTTGGGTGAGGAGTTGGGTGCCGGCGGTGGAGTCGTGGACGCTGGCGGCGGTGAAACAGTCACGCCCCCACCGGGCAGGCTCTAGCGTGGTGTTCCCGGGCTCTGCCGGTCCGTTTCCTGGACAGGCGCGGCGGAAGGCCTCGGTCTTGTGCGTGTGCCGAATCGACCCGCAGCCCTGTCACTGCTAGGTGCGATGATCGCCATCACCGGCGCGAGGGCGCCGGTCTCGCAACCCAGGGACGGCTTGAATGGACACGTGGCAGGAAGTTTCGGCGTCGGTGGAGAGGCGCCTGGCAGCCGCGTCGTCCAGTGAACGCAAGGTGTTCGCTGCCGGCATCGCGGAACGGCTCATGAGCTGGCATGAAGCACTGCCCGCAGAGGAACATGCGCCGTTCACGATGAGCCTGCGGCCCCTGCTGAACTCCGTATGGGAAGGCGTACTCGGTGACACCGCTGCCTTCACGGCGGTGAAACGTGGTGTCGCCGAATACATGCTCAGCGACTACTGCCATAACGACGACCAGGATGGTCCCGACGATGCGGACGAGCATGCCGCGGCAGCAACGTTGTATGCGGCGCACGCGTATTTGTTCGGCTGCAATGACTTCGCGGTCTGGGCCAGCCGACGGGCCGTGGACGCGATGGACCAGCACCTGGAGTATCTCACCGAGCAGGACGAGGACCTGCCCGAACCCGATGCGGCACTCTTGGCTGAGCTTCAGCGCCAACTGGGGGATCTCGACCTCATCGCGAACTACGCGAAGGACCTTCGCTACTCGAGCACGGGGCTGCCCATCCACACCTTGATCCGGCTCCGGGTGGAGCTTCGAACTCCTCTCTCCAGCCGGGACTGACCAGCCCGGACATCGGACCCTCCAGAGAGTGCCTCGTTCGGCTTCGGTGATGGGGAAGCGGTAGCACTTGGTGCCGGTTTGGATGAGGGTGCAGCGGAAAGTGATCTGGTCGGCGATGGCTGCGCAGAGCCGGGGACCGTCGAAGGTCTTGTCCCACTCCGCGAACGGGGGTTCGTCGCGCCCCCGTGGCCTTGCACTTCTCACGCTCGGCGAAGATCTGGAACAGCAGTTGGCTCCCTTGTTGTGCAGGTTCAGGTAGCCGAACCCGTCCAGGCAGAAGAGGTCGACCTTGCTGTAGCGGTCGGTGGCGGACCAGAGCCGGCGCCCCGCCTCGGCGATCGCGGTGCCGACTCCGGTGCCCGGGTGTCCAAAGGACGCATGGCCGACGAGGCATGCTGGTAAGTCGCACCCGCACCCTTGCAGGGACTGCTCGTGACCGGCTCATCGAGCTACGTCGCACTCATGCGCTCGCGTCCTTCCTCCAGGTGGTGTGGGTGCGCTTTACCGGCGCCAGCCGGTCGTACTTCGTCATGTCTGGGGGAAGGTCGCTGCAACCCGCAACGCCGCGCGGGCGCGCCGGCGTCCCATCGGTCGTCGGCGCGCCATAGCTTCTAGCCGCGGGACCTGGCTTCGACTTCCTCAAGGTGGTCCTGGTGGCGGGCTAGTTGAGCTGATTCGGTGTCTGGCTGGGGTTCGAAGAAGCTTCCGCAGGCGCAAGCGACCATGCATTGTCCTTCGCTGTCCTGCTCGAGGAGGACGGTGTGGCCCGGTGGGGGGTCGGTCTGTGGTTCGGCCGCGGTGGGGCTTGGCGTCGCCGGCTGGGTTTGCTCGTGGGTGAACAGCTGTCCTTTGGACAGGAGTGGGTAGCGGGCGAGGTGTTTAGAAGTGAGGTCGAACGTGTTGTCCTTGGGTGCGTAGTCGACCAGGCTTTGGCGGCGGGCTTTGGACCACAGGCCGTAGAAGGCGTGGCCTTTGCGGGACAGGTACAGGTCGCGGTGGCCGACTGGGTCCCCGACGCTTTCGACGCGCAGGAGGCCGGCTGCCCACAGGGCGATGACGCGCTTCCTTGCGATCTTCTTGTTGACGTCCCACTTGTCGGGCGAGACGTCCAGCCCGAAGAATCCGTCCTCGTACTCGGCGAGTTTGCCTTGCTGCGCCCACCACAGGACGGTGCCCTGGGCTTCGGACAGGGGTGATGAGGCGACTTGGTCGATCTGTTCGGGCGACAGGAGGTCCTCGAGGCGGGCCACGCGATGGAACTGGGCATTGTGCATGCGGGCGGTCTCCGCCGCGTCCCACTCGGACTCCTGCCTGTCCCCGACGTCGATGGGCGCTCAACCGTGGCGGTGGCATCGCACGCCCCACCAGTCAGAGTTGGTGGTTCGTGCATCGAGCCGGTGGAGGGTGATGTGGTCCGGAAGGTCATGCCTCGTCTGTGCAATATTCGGCAGCATTGTTCATCTTTCCGTTGATGCGTGGCTGGTGGCGGCTGTGGTGCGGACAGTGCCGGTGCATTCGGGCCGTGGGAGGACTGACTGTTGCGCAGCGAAGTGGCGGCCCGGCACTGTGCACCGCTTCGCCCAAGGTGCGTGGTTGCCGCAGGGGTGACGGTCGCAGGCGAGGCAGAGCTGTGAAACGAGCCCTTGGGTGGGCCGGGACGTCCGCGAGTTGCCGAACGGGCCCGGCGTCCCCGGATCTCCTGGCCTGGGCCGGGCTTGTTGAAACCGGAGGCGCCGGGCGCCCCCATTCCCCGGGGATGGGTCCGCCGAGGGGCAGCGAGTACAGGCTCCCGCGGGGAGTGCCTCCTGTGTCCCACGGCGTTGCGGCTGCGACGTAGGCGGGCTGCAGGATTGAGCATGCCAGCTGGGACATCTATCCGCGCAACAACCACACCCGGCCGCAGATGCCCCCGGGATACCAAACCGGCGGCCGGCCCCCCGTCGACACGTGAGACGCCTCCTCGTGACCGGCGAGTCCCACCTTCACGTCTCCCACTACGGGACCAGTCGATGGAGTGACGGGCGACCCTGTGGATCAGTGCCTTGACTTCCCCGCAGGCCATGACGCGCCGCTATTGCAGGATCTGCGTGTACCCACTCCAGTGACTGATCGTTTGCAATGAGACGCGAAGGCAGCTCCCTACCGTCACCGCCGCGATTACAGGGGCTGGAATGCCGCCGCCCAGCGCCATCGCTTCGACAAGCCGATCGTCCCAGTCTTCACAGAGCCAGCGATACGACGAGGGAGTCGCCTTTCCTGCCCCGCCACGTCGAGAAGTGCATGGCAGCGGCATAGGCGGCACATCTACTGGCCTGACGCCTGCACCCAGGCGGCGAAGCGTTGACCCGGGGCCGCGTCCTCGCGCCAGTACCTCAAGACTGTCTCTTGGACGATCACGAGTCCCTCGGCAGCGATGAGGCATGAGACAGGCTCCTGCCCGCCAGCGTCGGCCTCGAAGGCGATCACGACGAGTGGGTCTCCTCCGAAGTGACGAGTGACCTTGAGAATTTCGTCGGACGAGGGAGCACGGAATATCGGATCGTGGAAGCTCGTCGGGCAGCTGACGAAGATCGGGTCGTCGAATACGAGCTCCAGGCCATGGTGGTAAGTCACGTCATGACCTGCAGCAAGGCGGAGCTGCGAGGCGCTCCAGGCGACTACGTCCCAGTCCCACCAGGACCCTGCAGGAAGCTGGATCCCAGCATGCCGTCCTCCAGCCTCCACTTTCAGCCTCTCATCAATCGAACAGGTCGTCAGACTACACAGGCGCCTCCGGTTCTCAACTTGACGGATTAGCCGCCGTGCGGTGTCTCCGGTGACAGCGGCGCGGAGACGGTTGACCTCCGCGGTCAGGCGCCCGATCCTGGCGTCGCAGTCCGTATGTCCCGGTTCGGTGTACTCGTCCGGCGCGGGGAGGCACTCGGCTGTGAGGGTCTCGTCCAAGGCTCCCAGAGGGCGCACTCGTAGCAGCTCCCCCACGGCCCGGAGCCTGCGTCCTGGCCAGCCGGGGCGGCAGCCGGAGAAACGGCAGCCTCAGCGGACCCCCTCTCTCTTACCTGCCCTGTTCGAAAGGCACTGCGGCACGGGGGGCGGAACCGGCCCCGGGGTTCCACCCCGACACTCATTCCGCCGCCTCACCGCCCTCGTGTGGCGGCGATCAGTGGAATCTCAGGTCGTGCGCGCCCCGTCCGTCGGACAGGACGGAGTAGCAGTCGACCCCGCACGCCAGCCCGAGCGAGGCGACCATCCAGCCGCCGGGCTCCGCCGTCGCCGCCCCGCAGTTCCCGCAGTGCCGCGCGCCCGGCTCTGCCGGACAGGGCGACGGTTCAAGACGGCTCCTCGGCGGAACGTACGGTTCAGGGGCCCACCGATGCCGTTGGTACTCTGCCCGGGCCTCCGGAAGCCGGTAGAAGCGGCCCCCGCGGTCGTCCTCGTACCCGTCGGCGTCCTCGTGCCAGCCGCCTGTCCCGGTCGGGTACGCCTGCACATCCCAGACGGTCACTGTGCTGCCGTCGCCGAGCGTCAGCCGACGCTCGATCAGCCGCATGCGCTCCGCCGGCCCGAGCCCCTTGTCGAACAGCTCATCGACGTCCACGGCGCCGGTTACGCCGTGTACCTCGACACGCTGCTCAGCCTCCAGGGCTGCGGCTCGCTCCGAGGCTTCCTACTCCGCGCGATTCGCCGCTGCCTTCTCCCGCCGCTGCCTCGCCACCGCCTCCCTGCGCGCAGAGGCCTGCAGCTCGGCTTCACGGGCGCGGCGCAGTTCCTGCTGCCGCTGCCCATGCTGTTCCAGCGACGGGTGGGCCTCACACCGGCCCAGATGCTGAGCCTCCCACCGGCCCGCGCCTTCCCGGACCTGGACGAGCTCGGCGGTCCCCGGGGCGACAGGTGCCCGGCACCGCGCGCACCTCTCGCCGGGCTCGACTGGTCGCGGCTTCGGACAGCCTCCCGGCCGGTGCTCGACGGCCGCCTCCTTGCCTCGACCGCACAGCACACCGGCCCCCTCGACCACGTCTCCGGCGCACCAGCGGCAGGGCCCACGCTTCAGATTCGGCCTTCCCGGGCCGGCCGCCGTCTCCCGTAAGGTCAGCGTCTGCACCGGCGGGTGCGCGGTCAGATGCTTGCGGTACTGCCTGCACGCCGCCGGTCCGAAGGTGCTCCCGGCCTTGGCGAACCGGCGTGACCATAGTGGGGCGAGTTCGCCTTCCGGCCGCACGAGATGGAGCGTCGCCTGGGCGCCCATCACGGGGTACCGGCCACCGCCGTGGTACCGCTCTGCGCGACCCGGCATCACCCAACGAAGTCCACATTCCAGGATGAAACAACGGGAGAAAACGACCTCTAAGAGGTCGTTTTCATCGGTGAGGTACTGGTTTCTCCAGGTTTGATGGTTGCCGAGGTGCGGTGCTGATGCGGCGTCTGATGCGGTTGAGCTGTAGGGGCCGGTTGGTGTGACGCCGGGTGTGGGAGGTGGCTCGCGCCTGTCTCATCCCAGGACGCCCGTTTCACGGTCGTGCCTCCACGGGTACGGATGCACGCCTGGGCGCGCGTCGGCACGGGCGGTACCTCCAGGTCATGAGCGCACGACGCCCGTATCCGAGTGACCTGTCCGACGCCCGCTGGGAGTTGATCGAGCCGGTCCTGGCGGCCTGGCGCTTCGAGCGCCGCCGCCGGGCTCTGGACATCGGCCGACCCCCCGAACACGACCTGCGCGAGATCATAAACGCGATCCTGTACGTCGACCGCACCGGCGTGCAGTGGCGCTACCTGCCGCACGACTTCCCGCACTGGAACACGGTCTACGGCTACTTCGCCAAGTGGCAGAAGGACGGCGTCTTCGCCCAGCTCAGCGGCCTGCTGCGAGAGCTGGTACGCCAGCAGGAAGGCCGAAACGCGAGCCCGTCGGCCTGCGTGATCGACGCGCAGAGCGTCAAGACCTCCACCAGCGTGCCCGCCACAAGTCAGGGCACGGACGCGGGCAAGAAGATCGTGGGCCGCAAGCGGAGCATCGTCACGGCCACGCTCGGCCTGCTGCTCGCGGTGCTGGTTACCGCGGCCAGCGTCCAGGACTCGGTAGCCGGCACCCACCTGCTCGACCAGGTGGCCGCCGCCCACCCCGGCCTCCGCAAGGTCTGGGTCGACGGCGGCTACCGCAAGCACTTCGTCGAGCACGCCGCCACCCTCGGCATCGACATGGAAATCGCCGCCCGCGCCCCCGGGACCAGGGGATTCACCCCGATACCGAAGCGGTGGACGGTGGAGCGGACGTACGGCTGGCTGATGCTCCACCGCCGCCTGGCCCGCGACTACGAAACCCTGCCCGCCCGCTCCGAAGCCATGATCCACCTCGCCATGGCCAACCTCATGGCCCGCCGCCTCACCGGCGAGACCACCATCTCCTGGCGCGACCCGGCATCACCCAACGAAGTCCACATTCCAGGATGAAACAACGGGAGAAAACGACCTCTAAGAGCCACTAGCACGAGCGGGCCTTCTGCCGACGTCGTGCTCGCGCAGGCTCTCGTGCAGGCCCGGCGCGCCCGGTCGACCAGGAGCCGGATCCTCACTCGGCACGTCACTTGCGAAGTGCGTCAGCCGTTCAGAAGCACGGTGCCTGTTCACTTACTGGCTCTAACAAAAGCGGTTTGATCATGTGACTGTCGGCTTGATCGTTCGTTGATGTGGCATGGGGAAGCGTCAGTCGCGGCCGTGGATCGTGTCGGACGAACTGTGGTCGCTGATCAAGCCGTTGCTGCCCGAGCCGCCGCCGAAGCAGGTGGAGGGACGGCCTCGGGTGCCCGACCGGCAGGCCCTGTGCGGCATCCTGTTCGTCCTGCACACCGGCATCCAGTGGGAGTACCTGCCCCAGGAGCTGGGCTTCGGTTCGGGTATGACCGGCTGGCGCCGCCTGGCGGCCTGGGACGAGGCCGGCGTGTGGGACCAGCTCCACCAGCTGCTGCTGAACAAGCTGCGGTCGAAGAACCAGCTGGACTGGTCGCGGGCGGTGATCGACTCCTCCCACGTCCGGGCCGCACGCAGGGGCCCAAAAGCGGACCCAGCCCGGTCGACCGCGCACGACCGGGCAGCAAGCATCACATCATCACCGACGGCCAGGGCGTCCCGCTCGCGGTGTCGCTGACCGGCGGCAACCGCAACGACGTCACCCAGCTCCTGCCCCTGCTCGACAAGATCCCAGCGGTCGCGGGAGTCGCCGGTCGGCCCCGACGCCGTCCAGACATGCTCTTCGCCGACCGCGGCTACGACCACGACAAGTACCGCCAGCTCCTTCGTGAGCGAGGCATACGCTCGGTGATCGCCGAACGCGGCCAGCCCCACGGCACCGGCCTGGGCACCTTCCGCTGGGTAGTCGAGCGGACGATCTCCTGG
This sequence comes from Streptomyces sp. NPDC018031, assembly GCF_044327625.1. Classification (NCBI taxonomy): domain Bacteria; kingdom Bacillati; phylum Actinomycetota; class Actinomycetes; order Kitasatosporales; family Streptomycetaceae; genus Streptomyces; species Streptomyces sp. NPDC018031. The sequence continues at coordinate 10,135 of NZ_JBIRFT010000035.1, read as the reverse complement.
CTGTACGGCTTCCGCCGCCTACGCATCCGCTGGGAACGACGCGACGACATCCACGAGGCCTTCCTCGGCCTCGCCGTCTGCCTGATCACCCACCGACACGTCCAAAGGCTATGTTAGGACCAGTAGTTAGCCCTGCAGAAAGATGTCGATGCGCTGTTGGGCCACCATTCTGCGTATCCCTCCGATTATGGGCGGCATCGGGTTGAGTAGCACTTGCAGGCCACCTTGAGCCGTGGTGAGGACGTCGATCACGTCGATGTTTCCTTGCCCGGTCTGGCTTACCCCGGTGGGAAAATCTGCAATGAATATGGCGCCGTCCGGAATATGCGGACGGTCGGGATCCGGGCTCCCGCGGAAGAACACCCGGTGGACACCGTTCGCCAGTCGACGCGCCAGCTCCTCGTGGCCCCACCCATCCGCTGAGACGCGGACTGAATCGAGCGCTGCGATGAGAGTCTTGAAAGTCGGTGCGGTGAACAAACTTGGCCACGCAGTGCTGAACCTGAGGCGCACGTCCAGTACGAAGTCGGTGTCAGCCACCCCCGGGTTCTTGTGGAACCCGTGCAGGCGGTAGGTAGCCTGCCGAGGGACGGAGGCCCAGAAGCCGTATCCCCACTGGGACACGTCGAGCATCTCTACCTGGGGCTGGAGTCCAAGATTTTCAGACTGTCTGTGCAGTTCGGCGTCGAACCGAGTGCGCACGAAGGTACGCATCTGCTCTGAAGTGAGTTCGGCAAAGACGGCCTTGTCCGAGCCGTCGCCAGTTGTGACAATAGCTCCGTTCTCGAAGACGCACCAGGCGATGTTGGGGCTGTCAGCGGGTGACAGGCCCGCCAACCGCTGGGTGTCCACGACCGGATAACCGAGTGCACCTGCTTCCCAACCGTCGTTCTGCCACCGGTCGCGTACGGATCCGCCGACCGACATCGGACCGGTACGCATCGTCCAGTAGATAGAAGCACTGTGCTGAAAATGGTTGAAGCGGCCAATACCGTCTGGTGTACCGGATTCATCGGTCACCGGGGGGCCGAAGAGGTGGACACCATTGAGGGCTACGTACTTCGCGCGAATGTCGCCGTGAACCTCGTGTGCGCCCGTACCTGCGCTGTAGTAGATGTCGCAATGCTCATACGGCCTGAGGTACACCCCAGGCCCTACCTCCTTGACCGGTCCGGTGATGCTTCCAGCCCAGCCGAGTCGTGTCGCCTTCTTGTCGATTTCTTTGCCCGCGGAAACCCGCCGCAGGGCATCGCCAACCGAACCATCCAGGGGACCGTGGGGGACGGTGACCCCTCCCACTGTCGCTCCACCGCGTACGTGAAGCACTCCTCCGCCATCGACGCTGGGCACCACAGGTGGTTCCACGATCTCTACCGGTGCGTTGGGGGTTCGAATCTCCGGCATAATGATCAACTCCTCCACCGCTTACCCGCCTACCGCCCGACTGTGTGCGGCTCCTCTACCAGGAAACGCGCCATGAGTGATTATGACAAATCGGGCCCTGTGGGTGAGCCGCCAATGACGGCCGGTGATATTGATCTGTCTAAGGCCCCCTTCCCCCGGTCGGCATGCGCTGGAAACTTCGACCCTGGGCCGCCCAGTGGCGACACCGAACCATGAGTATGAAACTGGATATAGGAGGCTGGATAAGCCGACCGGAAGCGCCTGGCAAGTGCGGTCACACACCAAACCGTTCGCATGAAGCAAGTGGAGGGAAGCTCGGCACTGGACTGACTACGAGAAGGGAAGCGCAAGTCAGGATTGCGTGCACTTCAGTGCACTTTCAGCGCATCACCTTGTATTTGACCGTACACGGAGGAATCATGGGGCTGTACGCAAGTTGGACTCACGGAAATGCGGTTACCGTAGAATCCCCAGAAAACCTGGCCCGCGTAGGGTACTTCGGCTGGGGTGGCGACATGCTCATCCGCCCCGGCAAGTCAAGCTGGTTTCACATCCCGATCCCAACTCCAGTGATCACCCTCGAAGGTCGCACGAAGCTGCAGAGGGTCTTTCTTCTGTTCCTGACAAATCAGGGATTCGGAACCATCAGGAGCGTTCACGTTTATGATGGAGCCTCTGTTGTTCAGAAATTTGATGGCCTTTCGCTGCAAGGTGACCATCGCGGGGCCCTAGATGGGCAAAATACATTCAGTATGGCCACGCCGCACACAGTGGCTGTCGGGATAGGAATTTCTTTTCTTTGCGTCGCGGCAATCGGATTCGACAGCCCCATACCACCATCAGCAATGACCATCGCTAGTGCGGGCGGTGATTTTACGACCTGACGGACTTCATGCGCGGGCCGTCAACCCTTGAACCATGTAGGACACGGTCTTAGGAACTGAAACACTCCGATAACGTCGAAGTATCCGCTGCCGTCGTGCCGGAGAAGTGATTCTGTCAGTTCCCTCGGAAAGGACTGCCCCAGGACGGTCTCTGCCGCTTGGATCGCTTCTTGTTTTGAAGTGGCTGCCGGCTGGAAAGGCCACGGGACGCGGGAGCCATCGGGTAGCTCGGCGGTGCGGGCGGTGTGTGCGGGGAGACGGCCCCGGGCTGCTGCGGGAGCGTGTGGCGGCAAGGGCAGGGGTCCGATGCCACGGTGGCTCATCCGTGGGTGTGCTGGTCTTCGCAACTCGGGGAGCGGCCGGGGGTGAGTGCGTCGGCTGGCCGCCGTCGATCGCGCCCCCGGCGTCGTGTAATCAGGCGCCTCGGGGACTTACCGTGGGCCATGGCTGAGGGCGCCAGCCTGGCAGTCAACGCCGGAAGCGGGCTTTGTTCCCCTCGATGCGAATTAGGAAGTCGGTGATGGGGGCTTCGTCGGTGGAGGGGACGAGGCTGAGTCCCTCGGCATGGATTGCCTCGTCTGCGGCCAGAGCGGCTGCCCGATCACCTTGACTCCAGGCATCGCGCAACGCGGCGAACAGTGGCCGCAGTCCTTCCCAAGCGGGAGCAGGTTCAAAGCGGCAGTCGGTCCAGAACATGTCGACTCCTTCAAGGGTCAACGTTCCTATCAGGCGGTCTTGCTGTCTGAGCTGCCAACTCTCTTCCGTCACTGCGTCCCCCTCATTCGTGTGGCAGGCATTTTTGCGGACCGTGCCGCGCGGCCTACCGAGAGGTGGTGCAGCCGGCCCCCCACTGCCAGCAGCGCGGAGGTCGCCGCGCAGGTGACGACGAGGCCATTGAGCCAGGCGTAGCTTTCGGAGCTGGGGTAGGTCGTCCCGTCGTCCAGTACGCAGTCGAAGGCGGGCGGCAGATACGAGGCGCGGTGGCCGACGAGGTCCCCCACAAGATGGGGCGCGGCGTCACGGCAGGCGGGCGCGGGTGAGGAGCCCGAACCGGACTCGGACTCATGCTCAGCCATTTCGACAGCGCCCAGTGCCATAGCGAGGAGCAGGACAGCAGCCACCGCCAGCATGCCGGCGCCCCAGCGAAGAAGTTGGATGCCCCAGTCGGGTCGTCGGCCCGGCAAGGCGACGGTCAGCAGTTTGACCACCACGACGATGACCCATGTGGGGGCAGCGAGCAGGGCCGCGATGGCAAGCAGAGCTAACACGTCGCGGGCTCCTTCCACAGACCTGCCGAACAGGTGTGCAGGACTTGGAGTAGCCTAACGAGCGATCGCGCGGCATGTGCGGAGACGCCGAAGATGGCCATTTATCTCGGTTTGTGCTTGATGGAGTGCTGAGGTGCCGAGCCGGTCTTCACCCGGACACGACCGCGCTCGTGCGTGCCTCACCATCGACTCGCTCTCGACCGGTAGTACTGGGCAGCGACGGCACCGGCGCCGACCTGATCCGGGCCTCCCTCCCCGGCGCCCTCCACATGGACGGATCTGCCGTCTTCCGGCACGCGGTCGACCGCGTGCGACTTAATGTCGGCGTGAAGTCAAGCGGAGACAGCGGCCCAAGCGCGATGAGCATCGGTGCCCTCGCAGCGCGGTTCGGACTGGCCGCGCACGTCCTGCGGCATTGGGAGTCGATGGGCCTGCTGCGCCCCGTACGGGACATGGGCGGACGCCGCCGCTACGGTGCGGACGACCTCATCCGCGTGGCGACGATCCTCGTATTCAAGAAGGCCGGCATCGGCCTGGACACCACGAGGAGCCTGTCCGCCACCGCCGACCGCGCCACCCGGCACGAGATCCTGCGTCCCGAGGCCGAGGAGCTCCGATCGAAAATCGCCGCGGCCCGGGCCTCTCTGGAGCTCCAAGAGCTTCACCACCGAGCGCTTCGTGAGCGGCACTCGGTCTCGGCTATCGCCGCGAAGAACTCTAACGGCTCGATTCAGGAGACGGCGGCGTCATCGATCGTGCCCCGGATCTCCAGCAAGTCGTCGACTCCGGTGATCTCGCCGAGCCGCTGAAGCCGGGTAGACACGCGACCGTGCAAGGTACCCGCGTGGCGGGTGACGAGCAGCAGATTCAGGAAGGTCGAGTCCGCGAAGGTAACACCGGAGGCGTCCAGGACCACCTTGGGCTGCTTCCTGACCGCGGCCTCCAGCCTCCGCCAGTGGCGTGACACCGCCACATCTCATCGCTCTTCACGCGCGCTTCGAACCGAGCATCTACTGTGGTCTGAATCAGGTTTCGAGGGGGCGCATGCAAGGCGAAGACAGCGCCGGAGCCGGTGGTGGCTCCGCCGGACCGTGGGCGGGCAGCACGCCTCAGCAGGCGGGCTCCGGGGCGACTCAGCATTGGCCGACGGCACCGTCCTCCGGAGCCTCGTCCACGCCCGACCACCCGCATGTGGTGATCGAGGGCCGCTACGAGCTGCTGGAACCGATCGGTAGCGGCGGCATGGGCGAGGTGTGGAAGGCCCACGACCGGCGGCTGCGCCGGTTCGTCGCCATAAAGGGTCTGCTCGACCGGAACGCGGTGGCCGCTGGTTCCCAGGCCGCGGCGATGCAGCGGGCACGCCGAGAAGCGGAGGCCATAGCCAAGATCGAGCACCCGAACGTGGTGACGGTCCACGACCAGGTCGAGACCGACAACCAGGTCTGGATCGTGATGAAGCTGCACGACGCCGGGTCGTTGGCGGATCTGCTGCACAAGCAGAGGGTGCTCACCGTGCCGAAGGCAGCGGACGTCGGCCACCAGATCCTCCAGGGGTTGCGGGCGGTGCACGCGGCATCAGTCCTCCACCGCGACGTGAAACCGGGCAATGTACTGGTCCGGGACGACGGGCACGTGATCCTGGTGGACTTCGGGATCGCGACGTTCGAGGGAGCCACCCCGCTGACCCGGTCCGGCAGCGCCATCGGCACGCCCCCGTACCAGGCGCCTGAACTCTTCTCCAGCGGGCCCAGCCCCGCCTCGGACTTATGGGCGCTGGGGGTCACGCTGTACGAGATGGTCGAGGGCAGCCTTCCCTTCGGCGGCAGGGAGCGCTGGGAGGTCCAGGCGAGCATCCAGCAGTCGCCGCACCCGGTCCTACGGTACGCGGGTCCCCTCGCCCCGGTGATCCAGGGGCTGCTGCGCACGAATCCCGACGAGCGTCTGGACACGTCCACGGCGGACAGTATGCTGCGCGAGGTGCTGGGCGCTTTGTCGAACGCCGCCCCCGCCGGGGCCGCGACGCAGCCGCCGGAGCCCGCGCCCGCACCTGCGCCGGAGCCCGCGTCCGCCCCGGCTCCCCCGAGGGCCGCCCCGGAGAAGGACCCGCGGTCCGGCTCCCGGAAGGGCGCCAAGAGGGCCGTGGCGGTGGCTCTTGCCGTGACGTTGCTGAGTACCGCCGGCTGGCTCGTGGCGAACGGAGCCGGCTCCGGCCCCGACTCGGGCGGGAAGGACAAGGTCAGCGGTGGCGCCAGCCAGGACGGCCGGGGTGGCGACGCCGAGACGCAGACTTGGACGGAGTGGAAGAAGGCCCATCCCCAGCTGAAGATCGGCGTCAAGGCCGATCAGCCAGGGCTGAGCCTGAGAAAGGAAAAGGACAGCGAAGGGCATCACACGTACGCGGGCCTAGACATCGACATGGCCTACAAGGTCGCCCGGGACCTGGGATACGAGGACAAGGATGTCCAGTTCGTCGAGGTCACGTCCGGGAACCGGGAGAGCCATCTGAAGAGGAAGGCGGTGGATCTCGTCATCGCCTCGTACACCATGAAGGAAAGCGCCGAGACCGATTTCGTCGGCCCGTACTACGAGGCCGGCCGGGGGTTCCTGGTGCGCAAGAACTCGGTGAGGCACGGGGAGATCAAGGACGACAGCTATCTGATGTCCGAGAAGGTGGAGGTGTGCACCGCCAAGGGCTCGACTTACGCGAAGGAGCTTCCCCTCATCGGCTTCACCCTGATGAAGTCGCTGCCTGCCACCTACCAGTACTGCCTGGAGCAGCTGCTGAGCAAGGAGACGAACGTCTACGCAGTGGCCTCGGACGACGCCGTTCTCGCGGGTTACGCCCAGTCGGACACGGTCAGGATGCTGGACACCATCGGGGGCACGGAGAAATACGGTGTGGCCATGCGTTCCGGAACTCCGGCCCTGAAGAAGAGGGTGTGCTCGGCGGTGGCGGCGATTCTAGAAGACACCCCGGGGTGGGTTTCCATGTACCAGAAGAATCTGGCCCCCCTGCTGAAGAAGCCCACACCGGGCGTCCCCGACCTGGATCCGAAGGCGTGCCCGGAGAGCTGAGCGGAACCCGTGAGGCCGCGGCCCCGCCGGTTCGTCGCACGACGTCGGACGGTTCGTTGTGGGCACCGCGTCTACGACACCCTAGGGTGCCCGGCGTCGACCGTACCCCTTGGCCCGCGGCTCGAGGTGGGTGGCGCCGTCAGTGCGCAGCGGCGTCAGCGCCTGCTCGAAAGGGGTGATCACGTCGGCGCAGGCAGTTCGCATGGCCATGCTGGCGGCGTGATCGACGGTTCGCTCCCGGTCGGGAGAGATGTGCGGGCCAGTTGGTCGGGCAGGAGCGTGGCCAGGTACTGGCGCAGGATGTGAATGACCAGGGGGATGCCGTCCTTGCCGCGCCGGTTGTGCTCGGTCTGGGGTACGCGGATCCACCAGGCGTAGTACGGGTCGTCGTCGGTGCCGTAGGTGTCGTGGTCGCAGCAGTCCTCGTAGACGCAGCCGAGCGAGGCGGTGAGCTCGGTCATCGGTTGCCGGGTGCCTTCAGCCAGGTCCGGCCGCTGATCGTGCTGTTCCCGTGAGGACACGAGGCGGTTTTCCGGGTCGTCGACGGTGACCTGCCACACGGCCCAGTCGAAGTCCTCCCATTCCTTCGCCTGCACGCTTCCCAGGGCCACTTCGGCTCCCTCACGCCTCGTCCACTCCCGGGCAGCCAGTACACCAGGGTCCAAGGCCGGGGCCTGTTCGCAAGCTCCGCCCTGGACGAGCGACACAGCAGCCGGCCGGCCCCCGGCCGCAGCGGCGGTGCCCGCGCCACATGGGGGCACGTCGGCCACCGTAACGTCCAGGCGCGGCCGGACGAATCGCATGGGGCGGCGCCAGCCCCGCGGTCGATGGCGGTGTCGGCGTCGACTTCCGCAGCCACCTCGGGGACGGCCAGGGTGACGTCCAAAAGTTCGTGGCTACCCCAGGTGGAGGAGAAGCGGGCGCCGGTCCATGGATGGTCCGGGCCTGCCGGCTGGAGGCGACCGGCCCTGGAGCCAGGCGGTCCCGATGGCCTGGACCCGCCGGTCCGGGGAACGGAGCCGCACGGGAAAGGACGTTGCCCCCGGACGGGGTCCGGGGGGCAACGGGGCGGGACGAGACGGCCGGCCCGGCGGGGATCCCGGCGGAGCGCGCGTCGCTCACCGGCTCACTACGAGATGGCGTCGTCGACGTTGCTCTGCCAGTAGCTGACCCACGCGCTGCTGTCCACGTAGGTGGAGTGCGGCAGCTTCAGCGTCGTTTCCTCGTCAAGGCTGCCGTCCTGCTGGGAGTTGGAGAGGTACACCGTGACGCTGTCCGCGTCGAGGCCCTCGTCCCCGGATCCGTCGGCCAAGGAAGTCATGATGCCGGCGTAGGCGGTCTCGCCCGGCTTGAGCACGAGGACGGACTGCGGCTTGGAGGACTCCAGCGGCACCACGGTCGACTGGGCTTCCTCGCCGAACCCCAGGTAGGGGTAGCCGTAGATCGCGCACGGCGCGTCGGACTCATTGGTGGCCTGGAGCAGCAGGTGGTTGACCGGGCGCTGCACGGACTGCACGGCCATGTTCATCGACAGGGCCGAGCAGTCGGGGATCGACGCGTCGGCCTCGGAAGGCTCGGATGCCTTGCCGTTGTGGCCGCTGGTGGAGTTCTCCGTCCTCTGCTCCTTGCCCTTCTCCGGCGTACTCGTCTCCGTGGTGTCCTTCGCGGCTTCGGACGCCTGGGCGCCGGAGGTCTGCTCGCCGCCGGCGGGCCGCTGGGTGTTCCCGTTCTCGTCCCCGCTCCCGGTGCCGCCCGATCCGCCAGTGGCCTCCTGGGTGTCCGTTGCGGAAGCCGAGCTGGTGGCCTTGCCCTCGGACTTGGTACCACCGCCGTCCTCGGTGCAGGCGGTGAGCGCCAGTGCGGCAACGGCGGTCAGCGCGGCGGCGGTGGTGCGCAGAACCTGAGAGCGGCGGCTGACGATGCTGTTCATGCTGGGTCTCCCCCGGGGCGATCGGTGGTCTCGGTATGACCATGAGCTTTCCGCAGCCCGCTTCCGAACCGCTGCCGCCCCGTTAACGCTCCACTAACGGACCACCGAGACTCCCTGCCCGGCGTCCGGGCGGCCGGCCCGGCGGCACCTCCACCCACTACCGAACGCCAGGCGGAAGAAGGCCTTGGCGGCCCCGAACCGGCAGGACGGGGCTGCAGCCGCTGCCTCCTCCATCCGTGCCGCACCCAGACCGCCGACCGCGTGAAGCCGACGTGAGGAAGCCTGTCAGCCAGGTCCGGACGTACTCGACAAGGACCCGACTCGGGCATGAGCGGTTGGCTCTGCTCACGAGTTTCGGAGAGCAGTCATTCACTGCCTTGGGAAGCAGCCGGATCGTCCTGGGGCGATGTTCACGAGAACGGGAGACACCGGACGGCCCGGTCTCTTGAGGTCGCCTCGATCCACCCACCCCCGGCTCACGGCCCTTCCGTCGGGCGCTGGACCGCCCGCCAGCGCGGGGCGTCATCGTCAGGGATGTCTGGAGAAGCGAAGTGGAACGGCACGCCGAGGTGGCCGGCCAGCGTCCGACCGGCCTTGGCGGCGGCGTCGCCAAGGGGAGCACCGCCCGGGCGTCGGTAGACGGTCGCCAGGTGACCCTCCCCCTCTGGAGCATCCAAGACCGCGACCAGGACAACGAACCAGTCGTGCACGGTATCGCCGTCCCACAGCGCCTCCACCGCCACCACGCGACCTGGGAGAGCCGCAGCGCGAGCCGCAAGTGAGGGGAGGTCGAGCGGTTCCGGAAGTGTGTGCTGCACTCGGTCACCAAGAGCCCCATACCGCGCGTGGACCACCCGCTCGGCCTCGTGCAACCCTACCCCCAGAGGGCGCAGCGCCTCCCAGACGGACCTGACCGCCGACAGTCGACGATCGCGCTGTACATCGGCATCGACCGCTCGGCAGGTCCGTTCGTCCAGATAGGCCCACCAGCCGCTCATGCGGCCACCAGCCGGGGTTTCAGGGCGCGTCATAGGCCCGAAACGTACGTCGGGGCGCAGCGCGCGCCCCGGCCGCCCCCTGAGTGATGCTGTCGAATCTCACGGACGAAGCCAACCGGCGTCCCGGAACCCACGAACTACTCTGCCTTCAGATGCACACCCATCCTTCGGTTCCGTGGATTTCCCCTCCGCGAATCTGCGAGCCCATCGGCTCTTTTGCGACGTGCCGACTTCGACCACACGGTCCGGCTCGGCCGGCTCCACTCTCCGCAGTCGATCGAGGTCCGATTCGGCACCGGCCGGGCTGGGGCCGTCGACGTCGTGCTCTGCACCACGGCCTCCGTCGGTCCCCGCCCACCCCGAGGTCGACTGGGGGCAGCTGCGCGCGGTGGAGAAAGGCCGGCGCTCTCCGCTCGCGGCGCTGCGCCTGGCACTGCTGTGCCCGCTCGCCTTACACCACGCCGATCAGGGCGTTCTCCTCCTAAAGGGTGTTGCATAAGGCTTGGTGGTGGGCATTTTGCTTGTATGGGTGGGGTGTTGCGGGCTGAGCCGGTGTGGGTGGAGACGTTCACGGGC
>NZ_JBIRFT010000034.1:0-21933 GCF_044327625.1 Streptomyces sp. NPDC018031 | reverse complement strand
GCTGGAAGGGGTAGGTGGGGAGGTCGGTGGTGGGGGGTGGGGTGGGGTGGGTGTACCAGGGGCGCCAGTCGAGGGGGGTGGGGGTGTGGGTGTGGAGTCGGGCGAGGGCGTGGGCGAGGGCGTGGGTGTCGGGTCGGGTGTGGGTGAGGGTGGGGATGAGCTGAGGCGGGTGGGCGGGAGAGTGGGCGTGCGGGTGGGCGTGCGGGTGGGCGTGCGGGTGGGCGTGTGGGTGGGTGTGCGGGTGGGTGTCGAGGGTGGCTTGGGTGGCGGGGATGAGGACGGGGTCGGGGCCGATTTCGAGGTAGACGGCGGTGTGGGGGGCGGTGTGGGTGATGGCGGGGTGGAACCGGACGGGCCGGCGGACGTGGGCCACCCAGTAGTCGGTGCTGGTGATCTCCGCTCCGGCCGGGTTCCCGGTGAGGTTGCTGATCAGTGGGATCCGTGGCGGTCGCAGGTCGAGGTCGCGCAGGTGTGCGGCGAAGCCGTCCAGGGCGGGGTCCATCAGGGGTGAGTGGAAGGCGTGGCTGACCGGGAGGGCCTTGGCCTTGCGGCCGCGTTCCTTCCATGCCTCGATGACCTGGGTGACGAGGTCGGCGGGTCCGGAGACCACGGTGCTGCCGGGGGCGTTGAGGGCGGCGATGGCCAGCCGGCCGCCGTGGGGGGCGAGGAGGTGTCCGGCTTCCTCCTCGGTGGCCTCCAGGGCTGCCATGGCACCGCCGGGCGGCAGCGCGCCCAGCGCGGTGGCGCGGGCGGCCACCAGCCGGCAGGCGTCGTGCAGGGACAGCACTCCGGCCACGTGCGCGGCGGCGATCTCGCCGACGGAGTGGCCGATCACCGCGTCCGGCCGCACGCCGCAGGCGGTCAGCAGCCTGGACAAGGCCACCTGGAGGGCGAACAGCCCGGCCTGGGTGTAGGTGGTGTGGTCCAGCAGCCCGGCCTGTCCGGGGCCGGGGCGGAACACCACCTCGCGCAGCGGGTGTTCCAGCTGCCCGTCCAGCAGCGCGCACACCTCGTCGAAGGCCTCGGCGAAGACCGGGAACCGCTCGTACAGTCCGGCGCCCATCCCCGTCCGCTGGCTGCCCTGTCCGGAGAACAGCCACACCACACCACCCGACGACAACCCCCCGGCGCCGGACCGGACCAGCGCCGGATGGTCCTCCCCGGCCGCCAGGGCGGCCAGGCCGGCCCGCAGCGTGCCGGTGTCCCGGCCGGTGACCACCGCCCGGTCCGCGAAGGTGGCCCGGGTGGTCGCCAGCGTCCAGCCGAGCGTCTCCCGGTCGTCGGCGGAGGTCGTCGCCCGCAGCAGCAGCCGGGCCTGGTCGCGCAGCGCCTTGGCGTCGCGGGCCGACACCACCCACGGCGTGACCCGGTCCGGCGGCCGCTCGCCGGCCGCCCCGGGGGCGGCTTCGGGGCCGGGTGCCTCCTCGATGATCAGGTGCGCGTTGGTGCCGGAGAAACCGAAGGAGGACACACCGGCCCGCCGGGGCTGCGCGGCGCGCGGCCACGGGACCGGCTCGCGCAGCAGCCGCAGCACCCCGCCGCTCCAGTCCACGTGGGGATTGGGCTCGGCGATGTGCAGCGAGCGCGGCAGGGTCTCGTGGCGCAGCGCCATGACCATCTTGATCACGCCCGCGGCGCCGGCGGCCATCTGGGTGTGGCCGATGTTGGACTTCACCGACCCCAGCCACACCGGTCGCCCCTCCGGCCGGTCCCGGCCGTAGGCGGCCAGCAGCGCCCGGGCCTCGATCGGGTCGCCGAGGCTGGTGCCCGTGCCGTGCGCCTCGACCGCCGCCACGTCCGCGGGTGTCAGCCGGGCGTCAGCCAGCGCCTGCTCGATGACGCGCTGCTGCGAGGGGCCGTTGGGGGCCGTCAACCCGTTGCTGGCGCCGTCCTCGTTGATGGCGGAGCCGCGGATCACGCCCAGCACCCGGTGCCCGTGGCGGCGGGCGTCCGACAGCCGCTCCAGCAGCACCACCCCGGCCCCCTCGGCGAGGGTCATGCCGTCGGCGTCCGCCGAGAAGGGTTTGGAGCGCCCGTCCGGGGCCAGTGCCCGCATCTCGCTGAAGCCGACCAGCGGCGCGGGCGAGGACATCACGCAGACCCCGCCGGCCAGGGCCAGGGTGACCTCTCCCCGCCGCAGCGCCTGGCACGCCAGGTGGATGGCGACCAGCGAGGAGGAGCACGCGGTGTCCAGGGTGACCGCGGCGCCTTCCAGTCCGAGGGTGTAGGCGACCCGCCCGGCGACCACACTCGGCGAGTTGCCGGTGGTCAGATGGGCCGCCGTGCCCTCGGGTACCTGGAGGGAGTTGAGGAAGTAGTCGAGGCCGTCGCAGCCGAGGTAGGTGGCGGTGGCGCTGCCCCGCAGGCTGTGCGGGTCGATACGGGCGTGCTCGATCGCCTCCCAGGTCACCTCCAGCGCCAGCCGCTGCTGCGGGGCCATGGTGAGCGCCTCGCGCGGGCCGATCCCGAAGAATCCGGCGTCGAACAGGCCGGCGTCGTAGAGGAAGCCGCCGCCGCGCGCGTAGCTGGTGCCCGAGTGCCCGGGTTCGGGGTCGTAGAGCGCGTCGAGGTCCCAGCCCCGGTCGGTGGGCAGTCCGCCGATGCCCTCGCGGCCGGCGGCCACCAGGTCCCACAGGTCGTCGGGGGAGCCGACGCCGCCGGGGAACCGGCAGCCGATGCCGATGATCGCGACGGGCTCGTGGCGGGCGTACTCGGCGTCCTTGAGCCGGCGCTGCGCCTCGCGCAGGTCGGCCGTCACGCGCTTGAGGTAGTCGAGGAGCTTGCCCTCGTCGTTCGCCATGTCAGGACCTCTCCGGGGCCGGCTTGTCCACGGTGCTCGCCAGGTCGAGCAGGTCGTCGGCCACCCGGGCGGGGTGGTCCGCGTGCAGGTTGTGGTCGGCTCCGGGGTACCAGCGGGAGTCCGCGTGCGGTATCGCCGCCTGGATGTCCGTCACCCAGCCGCGCACCAGGCCGGCCAGCGCGGGCGCGTGCGAGGGCAGCGAGATGAACAGCGTGACGGGCACCGTGACGCCGGGGTACCAGCGGGCCGGCGGGTCCTCCCACATGCTCGCCACGATCGACAGCTGGTGCTCCAGCGGCAGCCGGGGGACGAGCAGCCCGTCCGGGCCCGCCACCAGGTCGGCGAGACCTGCCTCGACGGCGGCCTCGGACCAGGTGGGGTGCAGGCCGCGCAGGGATTCCCGGACGGATTCCGCGGTCACGCCGGAGGCCTGGGAGTGCGCCCGGGTGAGCATCTCGGCGACCTTCTCCCAGGCCGGGATGGTGTCCGAGGGGTCGACATGGGTGATCCAGCCGCCGTCCACCAGTGCCAGCCCGGCCACCGTTCCGGGGTGTTCGGCCGCGAGCCGGACCGCGAGGTTCCCGCCCCAGGAGTGGCCGGCGACCAGGGCGCCGGCGAGAGGCAGTTCGCGGCAGACGGTGACGAGGTCCGCGACGGCGGTCGCGTTGTCGTAGCCGTGTTCCGGCAGGTCGGAGTCGCCGTGCCCGCGCATGTCGAGCGCGTAGACGGGGTGGCCGGCGGCCGCGAGCCGGCCGGCGACGTCGTCCCACATCCGGGCGTTCGACCGCAGTCCGTGGAGCAGCAGGAACGGCCGGCCGTCGCGGCCCGGCCGGTGCCGCAGCCGCAGCGTCACCCCGTGGTCCACGGAAACGGACAGCTTCATGGCGGAAATCCCTTGCCTCCCGGAGACAGGACGAGTTGGGTGTCCGGCCGGACGGCGCCGAGCGCCCCGGCGGGGTCAGTCCGCGTCCGCCTCGTAGGCCTCCGCGAGGTACTTGCCGAGCAGGCTGGGGGTGGGGTGCTCGACGATCGCGACGAGCGGGGCCTCGATCCCGGTGTCGTTCATCAGCCCCTTGGACAGTTGCAGGGCCCGCAGCGAGGTGAGTCCGGTCTCCACGAAGTTGCTCTCGTCGTCCAGGTCGGGAGCTTCGAGGATCTCGGCGGCCAGTTGGAGCACCAGCTCCCGCAGCAGCGCTTCGCGTTCCTCCGGCGTCGCGGACGCGAGCGGTTCGGCCAGCCGGGGGTCGGGGGTGGGCTCTTCGACGGGTTCCACAGCAGTACCTCTCTCGGTGTGGTGTCGCAGGCGGGAGTGCCTGCTCGTGCGGGGTCGGTCAGTCGGGTCCGTCGAGCACGCCGTGCGCGGCGATGCCGGACGGCTTGAGCCCCACCATCTCCAGCTCGCCCGGGCGGAACGGCGGCTCGGTGAGTTCCGGGTACCGGGTGTCGGTCCGCAGCAGGGACAGGAAGCGGGAGTCGCCCAGGGCCTGTTGCGGCGTGTTCAGGCTGAGCACGTTGGTGGCGACCTCGCTGACCTTCGGGGAGCGGATCGACAGGTCGGCGACGAAGTCGGCGAACCGCAGCCGCTCCGGGGTGTCCGGGTCGGTCAGCCGCGGGTCACCGGTCCGGATGCGGCAGTTGACGTACTGGATGTCCTTGAGCCCGGCCATGATCCACGGGTCGTCGACCACCTCGCCCAAGGCCCGCTGGACCTCCCGGGTACCACCGCTGCCGAGGGCGTCCGCGGCCAGCTTGGCGTCCAGGGCCTCGGCGGCGCGCGCGGCCGCGCTCATCCCGTGGCCGTAGACGGGGTTGAACGCCGCCAGCGAGTCGCCGATGACCAGCAGCCCCTCCGGCCAGTGCGGCATGCGCTCGGGGTACAGGCGCTGGTTGGTTCCCGAGTGCGAGGAGAAGATCGGGCTGATCGGCTCGGCCGCGCCGATGAGGTCGCTGATGATCGAGTGCCGCAGCATCTTGGCGAAGCCGGTGAACTCGTCCTCCTGGGTGGGCAGCGCGGCGCCGCGGGTGCTGGTGAGGGTGACCAGCCAGCGCCCGCCCTCCTGGGGGTAGACCACCCCGAAGCGGCCGGGGTGCCGGGTGCGGTGGTCGGCGGCGACCATCACGGCGGGGAAGGCGCCGGTCGCGCCCTCGGGCGCCTTGAACATCCGCGTCGCGTATCCGACGCCGGCGTCGACCAGGTCCTGTTCGACGGCCGGCATGCCGAGGTCCGCCAGCCACCGTCCCAGCCGCGAGGCCCGGCCGGTGGCGTCCACCACCAGATCGGCCTCCAGAACGCCGGGGTCGCCGCCGTCCGCGTCGCGCACCCGCACCCCGGTGACCCGGGTGCGGTCGCCGACCAGGTCGACGACCTCGGTGCCCTGCCGTACCTCGATGCGGCCGCCGGCCAGGATCGCGTCCCGGACCACCCAGTCCAGCAGCGGACGGGTGCACATCATGGTGTACGTGGTGGCCGGGAACCGGTACTGCCAGCCGGAGGCGGTCAGGGTCACCAGGTCACGGTGCCAGCCGATGCGGCGGGCACCGGCCGCCACCAGCCGGTCGGCGGTGCCCGGCAGAAGCTTCTCCACGATGCCCGCGCCGCTGGACCAGAGGATGTGGACGTGGCGTGCCTGGGGCTGTCCCTTGCGGTGGTGGGGCCCGTCGGGCAGGACGTCACGCTCCACCACGGTCACCGATTCCAGGTGACGGGCGAGCACATGGGCGGTCAGCATGCCGGCCCAGCCGCCGCCCAGCACGACGGCACGTGTCGGTGTGGTCATGGCACGAAGTCCCTTCGGAGCGGGCTCGCCGGTCGCGGCGTGCGGCGTTCGCCGCGGACACCCGTCACGAGGGTGTCCCGGACGACTTAAGTGCGTCTTTCCGTTCCGGCCGCCGGCCCGGCGCCGGGCCGGGGGTCAGCGGCCCGGGTCGGGCACGGCGTCCCCGAAGGTGGTGTCCGTGATCCCCCAGAAGCCCTGGATGTGGACGCCCAGGCCCTCCTCGTCCAGCTCGCAGATGGTGATCATGCGCATGCGCATCTTCTCCGGCACGAAGATCCGCGCGTCCCCGCGGATCACCACGAACCGGCCGTCCATCGAGGAGACCGGCCGGCCCAGGATCTCGTTCACCTTGCCCGCCGAGCCGTGCGCCACATGGCTGCTCAGGGCCTCCTTGCCGCGCAGCTTCATCCGGCCCACCGGGTCCTCGAAGACGACGTCGTCGGAGAACAGGGCGACGGTCCCCGCCACGTCGCCCGCCTCCAGCCGCCGGGCGTAGGTGTAGGGGAGCTGCCGGAGGGCCGCCTCGGCGGGCGGGATGTCCGCCGGACCGCGGAACGGTCCCGCCGGGCCGCCGGCCGACACCTCCAGGTCGGGCCGGCCCCAGTACGCCCGCATGTCCTCGATGAGCCCGGACTCCCCGACGCGGAGCAGCAGGGCGTGGTGACAGCGCAGCGCGGACGGCTCCGCGGCCCCGGGTGCGGGCAGCCAGCCGCGCTCGGCGTACACCGGGCCGCGGGGGTGGTAGTCCATGACCGCGGTGATCCGGGACAGCACGTGTGCGCCGTCCTGCCCGACGACGGTGTCCTCGACCGTCTCCCGGAGGTGCCCGGCCACCGCGGTCCCGAAGTGCTCGCGCAGCGCCCGGTGGCCGGTCCGCCGGCCGGCGCCGACGGGGTCCTCGAACGCGGCGTCCGGCGCGTACAGTTCCAGGAGCGCGTCGACGTCGCCCGCGTTCAGGCGCCGGCTGTGTTCACGGGCGATCTTCTTGCGGGTCCGCTCGTTGATCAACGTGTCCTCCCTGCCTCTCCACATCGCCGGGCCGCCGGCCTCCACGTCGGCCGGCGGGGCAGCAGCGGCACCGGAACGGGAAACGCAGGATGAGACGACCCCGCAGCGGGGGTCCATCCTCGCCGGGGCCGCTTAGGCGGACCTTTCCGCCGGCTCCGGCGGCCCGCTCGCCCGCCCGTCCGTCCGCCGGCCCGTCGGCTCGGCCGCCCCGTCCGTCCGCGCGCCGGTGGCTCCGGGAGCCGGCCCGCCCGACCGTTCGCCCGCCGGCCGGCCGCGCCGGGGGCCGGCCCGGGTGACAGGCCCGCTTTAGCCGCGGGGCCGATCATCTCCGCACGGACCGGCCTGGGCGGCAGGGGGCGTACCGCGGGCACCCGCCGGCACGGCCTTCCCCGGCAGACCCGCCCGGCGCCGCTCACGTCCCGATGGCCGACGAGGGAAGGCCCGAAGATGACACCGACAGCTCCCCCGCCGCCGAGCCCCCGCCGCGGCCGTCCGGGCCCGCGGAGGCGGCGCGCCGCCGTGGCGCAGCGGCCGGGTGCGGCGTGGTGACCGGCTGCGCGCGCCCCGGGCAGCCGGGCCGGTGCCCGATCACCGTCAACGCCCCGGAACTGACCGCCGATCCGTACCGCGGCTTCGGGCGCATCAGGGAGGAGACGCCCGTCGCGCTGGGGCGGGTGGCGGACGGGCGGAACGTCTGGATCGTCACCCGCTACCGCGATGTGAGCTTCGTGCTCACCGACGGGCGCTTCGTCAACAACTCCCGGTCGGTCCCGGGCAGTACCACCGACCACCACGCCCGGTCACTGCGCTGGCTGGGGCTGGCCGAGGACCTGGTCCCCCACCTCTCCGAGGCCATCACCCAGCTCGACCCCCCGGACCACACCCGGCTGCGCAGACTCGTGGCACGGGCGTTCTCGGGCCGGCGGATCTCCGCCCTGCGGCCGCGGGTGCGGGCCCTGACGGACGAACTGGTCGACGCGCTGCCCGGGCACGCCGCGGGCGGTACCGTCGACCTCGTCGAGTACTTCGCCCACCGGCTGCCGATAGCGGTCATCTGCGAACTGATGGGCGTACCGGCCGAGGACCGGGAGATGTGGCGGGCCTGGAGCGAGGGTTACACCGACGCCCTGCGGCTGCAGCGTGTGCTCACCGAGTCCACCGCCTACATCCGGGAACTCGCCGAGCGGCGCGGGGCCGAGCCGACCGACGACCTGATCACCGCGCTCGTGCGGGCGCGGAGCGGGGAGAGCGGGCTGCTGTCGGACCGGGAGCTCGTCACCATGGTGTTCCATCTGATGGTCGCCGGGCACGAGACGACCTCCGGTGTCATCGGCAACAGCGTGCTCGCCCTGCTCACCCACCCCGACCAGCTCGCGCTCCTGCGGAGCGAGCCGGAGCTGATGGCGGGAGCCGTCCAGGAACTGCTGCGCTGGTGCGGTTCGATGGTCTTCGCCAAGCCCCGGTACGCCACGGAGGACGTCCGGATCGCGGGGACGCTGATCCGCAGGGGCGACACCGTGCTGCCGGTGCAGGGGGCCGCCAACCACGATCCGCGGCACTTCCCGGACCCCGAGCGGTTGGACGTCACCCGCCCGCCCGGGACCGGCGACACGCAGCATGTCGCCTACTCGCGGGGGCCGCACTACTGCCTCGGGGCCCGGCTGGCCGACCAGGAGGTGGAGATCGCGCTGCGGGCGCTGTTCGGCCGCTTCCCCGAGATGGAGCTGGCGGTGCCGGAGCGGGAGCTGACCTGGCGTCCGGTTCCGGGCGTCCGGCAGCTCACCCGGCTGCCCGTGCGGCTGGGCGCCCCGGCGGCCGGAGCCGCCTGACCGCCCGCGGCGGCGCCGGGTACGCGCGCGGCACCACGGCCGCCGGTGCCGGAGCGCCGCGTGCCGGCCCGGGTCCCACCGCCTCCGCCGCGACCGAGGGGGCGGTGCGGCCCCGGCCGGGAGGGCCGTGACCGCCGGGCCGCCGGCCGGCCGTCACGGCCGCTCGCCGGCCCGTATCCGGTGCGTCCCGCCCAGGTCGAACGCCGCGCGCCAGTAGCGGGCGCGCTGGAAGGCGTAGGTGGGCAGTTCGACCCGCCGGGCGTCGGTGCCGGCGAACACCGCCTGCCAGTCCACCGCGGTGCCGTGGGCGTGCGCCCGGGCGAGCGCGGCGGTCGCGGCGGCCACCTCCCCGGTACCGGGCCGCAGCACGGCCACCGCGGGCAGCCCCTCGCCGGCCAGCAGCCCGGCCAGCCGGTGGCCGCCGAGTTCGAGGTAGACCGTGCCGTCCCGGGCCAGCGCGCGGGCCTCGGCGGCGAAGTCCCGCGGTGCGTCCGCCGGGTCCTGCGGGCCGGTCAGCGCCGCGCACGCGGCGGGCAGCGCCAGCCGCCCGCCGAGGTGGTCGGCGGCGTGCCGGCCGGCCCCGTGCCCGCGGACGGCGCCGGGGCGCACCCCCCACGACTCGATCAGGCGGAACAGGGCCACCTGGAGCGCGAAGGCCCCGGCCGGGCCGGGACCGGTCGCGGGGGCCGGGCCGGCCGTGAACATCGCGTCCCGGACGGGCGTCCCCAGGTGGGCGTCGAGCCCGGCGCAGACCTCGTCGAACGCGCCGGCGAACGCCGGGAAGGCGTCGTACAGCTCCTTGCCGGTGCCGGGGGCGAGGGTGTCACCGGTGAGCAGGACGACGAGTCGGTGCCGGCGTCCGACCGCTCCCTCGGCCACCCGCGGCGAGGGCCTTCCCTCGGCCAGCGCCCGCAGCCCGTCCAGCAGTTCCCGGTGGCTCGTGCCGACGACCACGCCGCGGTGGCGCAGCGCGGCCCGGGAGGTGCCCAGCGACAGGCCGACGTCCGCCGGCCGGAGTCCGGGCCGCCGGTCGAGGTGGTCCAGCAGCCGGGCCGCCTGTCCGCGCAGCGCGTCGGGGCCGCAGCCGGAGACCGGCCACAGCAGCACACCGGCGGCGGCCGGTCCCCGCCCCTCGTCCGGCGGCGGGGGCGCGGGCACCGGCGCTCCGGGTGGGGCCTGCTCCAGGATCAGGTGCGAGGTCGTGCCGCCGAACCCGAACGAGGACACCCCGGCCCGCCGCGGCCGGTCCGTCCCGGGCCAGCGGACGGTCTCCCCGGCCAGCCGGATCCGGCCGCTCTCCCAGCGGATGTGCGGTGACGGCGCCTCGGAGTGCAGGGAGCGCGGCACGATGCCGTGGTGCATCGCCTGGACCAGCTTGATCAGTGCGGCCATGCCGCTGGCGGCCTGGGTGTGGCCGAGGTTGGACTTCACCGACCCCAGCAGCAGCGGCCGGTCGGCGGGCCGGCCCTGGCGGTAGACGGACGCCAGCGCCTGCGCCTCGATGGCGTCGCTGAGCAGGCCGCCGGTGCCCTGGCCCTCGACCACGTCGACCTCGTGCGGCTCGAGCCCGGAGGCGGCCAGCGCCCGTCTGATCAGCCGTTGCTGGGCCGGTCCGTTCGGGGTGTTGGGGCCGCTGGCGCCGCCTTCCTGGCCGATCGCGCCGCCCCGGACCACGGCGAGCACCGGATGCCCGTGCGCGCGGGCGGCGGACAGCCGTTCCAGCAGCACCACGCCGGCGCCTTCGGCGAAGGCCATGCCGTCGGCTCCGTCCGCGTACGAGCGGCAGCGGGCGGCGACGGCCAGCCCTATCCCGCGGCCGGACCCGAGGAACCGGTTCGGGCTGGACATCACGGCGACGCCGCCGGCCAGCGCCATGGCGCACTCGCCGTTGCGCAGTGCCTGGCAGGCCAGGTGCAGGGCGACGGTGGAACTGGAACAGGCGGTGTCGATGGTGGCCGTGGGCCCTTCGAGGCCGAAGGTTCCGGCGATGCGGCCGGAGAGCACGGCGGCCGTGCTGCCCGCGCCCATGTCCTCCAGCAGTTCGTCGGGGACACCGGAGAGGTTCGGCGTGTAGTCCTGGCCGGTGGTGCCCATGAAGACGCCGTAGCGGCGGCCGCGGACGGACAGCGGATCGATCCCGGCCCGTTCGAACACCTCCCACGAGGTCTCCAGCAGCAGCCGCTGCTGGGGGTCGATCACCGACGCCTGGCCGGGGGTGATCCCGAAGGGCGCCGGGTCGAACGCGCCCGCGTCGCGGAGGAAACCGCCTTCCGTGACCCCGCTGCGGACCGCCGGGTCGGCGTCCGGCCCGCACAGGCCCGCCAGGTCCCAGCCCCGGTCGTCGGGGAAGCCGCCGATGGCGTCCCGCTCCTCGGTCAGCAGCGTCCACAGGTCCTCCGGCGACTCGACACCCCCGGGGTAGCGGCAGGCCATCGCGACGATCGCGACGGGCTCACGGGACGCCGCGCGCAGCTCCTCGTTCTCCTTGCGGAGCCGCTCGATCTCCAGCAGCGAGGTGCGCAGCGCCTCGACGATCCTGTTGTCGGCCACGGTCACGACCTTCCTCCGAAGCGACGGCACACCTCAGGACCCCCCGTTGCGCAGGGCCGCGTCGACCAGTTCCTCCAGGTCCATGGCGGCGATGTCGGCGGCGCTCCGGTCCGTCGTCCGCTCCGGGGCCGCGCCGACCGGCTCGGGCGCCCCGTCGTCGGCGTCGGCGTCCGCGTCCGGGTCCGGTTGCTCGCCCAGCGCCAGCAGGGCCTCCAGCAGACCGGCCTGTTCCAGGCGCCGCAGCGGGACGGCGGCCAGCAACTGCCGGACCCTGCTCTCCAGCGGGTCGACGGGCGGGACGATCTGCGCCCGCAGGTGCTGGGCGAGCGCCTGCGGATGGGGGAAGTCGAAGACGAGCGTGGCGGGCAGCCGCAGACCGGTCACGGCGGCCAGCCGGTTGCGCAGCTCCACGGCGGTCAGCGAGTCGAAGCCCAGCTCCTTGAACGTCCGGTCGGGGGCGATCTCGTCGGCGGAGTCGTGGCCGAGGACGGCCGCCATGTGCGCGCACACCGCGTCCAGCACGCAGCCGTCGCGTTCCGCTTCCGGCAGTGCGGTGACCCGGTCCGCCAGCGACGGGCCGGCGGTGCCCGCCGCGCCGCTGTCGGCCACCCGGCGGGTCCGGGCCCGGCCGGCGGCCGGACCGCCGCCGGGGGCCGGCGCGGCCTGCCGGAACGGGATCAGCAGCGCGTCGCCCAGGGCGTGCGCCCGGTCGAACAGTGCCAGCGCCTGCCCGGTGGGCAGCGGGAGCATGCCGGCCTTGCGGATGCGTTCCAGGCCGCCGCCGTCGATGGCGCCGGTGAGCCGGCTGGTCTCCTCCCACATTCCCCAGGCCAGCGACTGGCCGGGCAGCCCGGACGCCCGGCGGTGCTGGGCCAGGGCGTCCAGCAGGGTGCTGGCGGCGGCGTAGTTGGCCTGCGCGGGGTTGCCGTTGACCCCGACGACGGAGGAGAACAGCACGAACATCGCCAGGTCGGCGTCGCTGGTGAGGTCGTGCAGGTGCAGCGCGGCGTCGGCCTTCGGCCGCAGCACCCGGGCCAGTTGCTCGGTGGTCAGTGAGCCGACCATGCCGTCGTCGAGGACGCCGGCGCAGTGCACCACGCCGGTCAGCGGGTGTGCGGCGGGGATGCCGGCCAGCAGTTCGGCGAGCCGTCCGCGGTCCCCGACGTCGCAGGCGGCGACGGTCACGGTGGCGCCCAGCCCGGCGAGTTCGTCCCGCAGGGCGGTGGCGCCGGGCGCCGCAGCGCCCCGGCGGCCGGCCAGCAGCAGGTGCCGGACGCCGTGCCGGGCCACCAGGTGGCGGGCGACCAGGCCGCCCAGGGTGCCGGTGCCGCCGGTGATCAGGACCGTGCCGTCCGGGTCCGGCGTCCTCGGGTGGGTCAGCACGATCTTCCCCACGTGGGCGGCCCGGCTCATGAGGCGGAACGCGTCCCGGGCCCGCCGGGTGTCGAAGGCGCGGACCGGAGGGTGGGTCAGCTCGCCGCGTCCGAACCGGTCGAGGATCTCGGTCAGCATCCGGCCGATGCCGTCCTCCCCCGGTTCTCCGAGGTCGAGGACGTGGTAGCGGATTCCGGAGTCCGCGGCGAGGCGCGCGGGGTCGCGGAGGTCGGTCATGCCCAGCTCGACGAACCGGCCGCCATCGCCCAGCAGCCGCAGCGAGGCGTCGATGTGCTCGCCGGTGAGGCTGTTGAGGACGACGTCGACGCCGCGGCCGCCGGTGGCGGCGCGGAAGGCGTTCTCGAAGTCCGGGTCGCGGGAGGAGGCGCGGTGCGCGGCGTCGACGCCCATCGCCTCCAGCGCGGCGTGCTTGCCGGGGCTCGCGGTGGCGTAGACCTCGGCGCCCAGGTGGCGGGCGATCTGCACGGCGGCCATCCCCACGCCGCCGGCCGCGGCGTGGATGAGGACCGACTCGCCGGCCCGGAGGCCGGCGAGGCCGACGAGCCCGTGCCAGGCGGTCACGTACGCGATGGGTACGGCCGCCGCCTGCTGGTCGGTCCAGCCCGGCGGCACCGGCACGACGGTGCGGGCGTCCGCCACGGCGGTCGCGCCGAAGGCCCCCTGGAACAGGCCGGTCACCCGGTCGCCGGCGGCCACCGAGGTCACGTCCGGGCCGACCGCCAGGACCACCCCGGTGCCCTCGCTGCCCCGGAACGTCCCGTCGCCCGGGTACATGCCGAGCGCGATCAGCACGTCGCGGAAGTTGACGCCCGCGGCGCGGACCTGGATGAGGACCTGTCCGGGGGCCGGCGGCGGGGGTTCCGCCGCCGCCGTCAGCGCCAGGCCGTCCAGCGTGCCGGGGCCGTCGATGCCCAGCCGCCAGTGGGCGGCGTCCGGCAGGGCGAGGGCGCCGTCGGAGGCCGCGGGCGCCAGCCGGGAGATCCGCACCGTCCCGTCCCGGACGACGATCTGCCGCTCGCCCTCGGCCACCGCGGCGGCCACCCCCGCCGGCAGCTCCCGCTCGTCCCCCAGGCCCGCCAGGTCCACCAGGACCAGCCGGTCCGGGTGTTCGGACTGCGCGGAGCGGATCAGACCCCACACCGGGGCGTGGACCAGGTCGGTGACGTCCTCGCCCTCGGCGGCGGCCACCGCGCCGCGGGTGACCACCGCCAGCCGGGAGGCGGCGAACCGCTCGTCGGCCAGCCACCGCTGCACGGTGTGCAGCGTCTCGTCCAGTGCCCGGCGCACCGCGCCGGGCAGGTCCCCCTCGTGCGGCACCGGATGGCGGGGCAGCAGGACCACCGGCGGGGCGGGCAGCCCGGCGTCCACCGCGGCGGCCAGCTCGTCCAGGCCGGGGTAGGCGCGCACTCCGTGGCAGGTGGCCGCGGTGCCGGCGGCGACCGCGGCCCAGTCCTCGGTGCCGGCTTCGGTGCCGGTGCCGGAAGGCGTGAACGGTGGGTAGCCGACGCGGAAGAGCGCGTCGCCGGTGCCCTGTCCGGCGTCCGCCGGGAGCTGCGCGGCGGTGAACGGCCGGGCCACCAGCGAGTCGATGGAGAACACCGGGTGCCCCGAGGCGTCGGTGGCCCGGACGGAGAAGCCGTCGTCGCCGGCCGGCGCCAGCCGCACCCGCAGCAGTTCGGCGCCGGAGGCGACCAGCGACACGCCGTTCCAGGCGAACGGCAGCGCCATCCGGCCCTGTCCGCCGCGTACCTCGGGCAGCCCGCCGGCGTGCAGCGCGGCGTCCAGCAGAGCGGGGTGGAGGCCGTAGGCGGCGGCCTGCCCGCGCTGCCCCTCCGGCAGGACGACCTCCGCGTAGATCTCGTTCTCGCGGCGGTGGACGGCGCGCAGGCCGCGGAAGGCGGGACCGTAGTCGTAGCCGCTCTCGGCGAGCCGGTCGTAGCAGCCGTCCACGGGCACCGGTTCGGCGCCGTCGGGCGGCCACCGGGTGAGGTCGAACGGCTCGGCGGGCGGGCCGGCCGCCAGCGTGCCGGTGACGTGCCGCACCCAGGCGTCGTCGGTCCCCGCCGGGCGGGCGTACAGGTTCAGGGCGCGGCTGCCGTCCCCGCCGGGGCGGTCCACCACGAGCTGCACCTGGACGCCGCCGTGCTCGGGGAGCACCAGCGGACTCGCCAGCACCAGTTCCTCGATGCGGTCGCAGCCCACCTCGTCACCGGCCCGGACGGCCAGTTCCACGAACACCGCGCCGGGCACCAGCACCGCCCCGGCCACCGCGTGGTCGGCCAGCCACGGGTGGGTGTCCAGCCCGATCCGGCCGGTCAACACGGCCTCCCCGCCGTCGGCGAGCACGGTCACGGCCCCGAGCAGCGGGTGGGCGGCCGGGTCGAGGCCGAGCCGGGCCGGGTCGCCGTTGCCGTCGGCCATGGCGTCCAGCCAGAACCGCCGGCGCTGGAAGGCGTAGGTCGGCAGGTCCACGGGGCGGGTGTCCGCGGGGAACACCCGGCCCCAGTCCACCGTCGCGCCGTGCGCATGGGCCTGCGCCAGCGCGGTGAGGAAGCGGTCCCAGCCGCCTTCGTCCCGGCGCAGGGTGCCGACGGCCGTGGCGTTGGCGCTCGCCAGGTCCAGGGTCTCCTGCACCCCGACGGTGAGGACGGGGTGCGGGCTGCACTCGACGAACACGCTGTGCCCGTCGTCCAGCAGCGCCTGCAGCGCCTGGTCCAGGCGCACCTGGCGGCGGAGGTTGGCGTACCAGTAGTCGGCGTCCATCTCGGTGCCGTCGATGCGCCGGCCGGTGACGGTGGAGAACAGCGGGACGGTGCCGGGCCGCGGTTCGACGTCCGCGAGCGCCGCCAGCAGCCGGTCGCGCAGCGCGTCGACGTGGGCGCAGTGCGAGGCGTAGTCCACCGGCACCCGTTTGGCGCGCACCCCCGCGGCCTGGTAGCCGTCCAGCAGTTCCGCCAGGGCGTCGGCGTCGCCGGAGACCACGGTGGCGGAGGGCCCGTTGACGGCGGCGACGCCCAGCCGGCCCGCCCAGCGTTCGAGGTGCGCGGCGACCTGTTCGGCGGGCTGCGGCACGGAGGCCATGCCGCCCCGGCCGGACAGCTCGCGCAGGGCCTGGGAGCGCAGTGCCACCACCCGGGCCGCGTCCCGCACGGACAGCACGCCCGCGACGCAGGCCGCCGCGATCTCGCCCTGGGAGTGGCCGACGACGGCGGCGGGTTCCACGCCGTGCGAGCGCCACAGCTCGGCCAGGGCCACCATCACCACCCACAGCACGGGCTGGACCACGTCCACCCGCTCCAGGCCGGGGCTGCCCGGCTCGGCGCGCAGCACCGCCTCCACGCTGTAGTCGGTGTACCGCTCCACCGCCTCGGCGCAGGCGCGGAAGTGCTCGGCGAACACCGGGGAGTCGTCGATCAGGGCGAGCGCCATGCCGGTCCACTGCGAGCCCTGGCCGGGGAAGACGAACGCCGTGGTGCCGGGGGACGCGACGCCGGTGACGAGGTGCGCCGAGGGGGTTCCGTCGGCCAGTGCGGCCAGCCCGGCCAGCAGCGTCCGGCGGTCCGCGGCGACCACCGCGGCGCGGTGCGACTGCGCGGCCCGCGCGCCGGCCAGGGTGGCCCCGACCCGGGTGGGGGAGGTGTCCGGCCGCTCGGCGAGGTGGTCCCGCAGCCGGGCCGCCTGGGCCCGCAGCGCCGCCTCGCCCCGCCCGGACAACAGCCACGGGACCACCGGAAGCTCGGCGGTGGGTGCGGGCTCGCCGACCGGCGGGGCCTGTTCGAGGATGACGTGGGCGTTGGTTCCGCTCATGCCGAAGGAGGAGACGCCGGCCCGGCGGGGGCTGCCGGTCTCGGGCCACGGCCGTTCCTCGGTCAGCACCCGCACGGTGCCCTCGGACCAGTCGACTTGGGGGGTGGGTTCGTCCACGTGCAGGGTGCGCGGCAGGACGCCGTGCCGCAGCGCGTGCACCATCTTGATGACGCCGGCCATGCCGGCCGCGGCCTGGGTGTGCCCGATGTTGGACTTCACCGAGCCGAGCCACAGCGGGCTGCCGCCGGCGCGCCGCCGGCCGTAGGCGGCTATCAGCGCCTGGGCCTCGATGGGGTCGCCCAGTGAGGTGCCGGTGCCGTGGCCCTCCACCGCGTCGATGTCCCGGGCGGACAACCGGGCGTCGGCCAGGGCCTGGCGGACGACGCGTTCCTGGGCCGGGCCGTGCGGCGCGGTGAGGCCGTTGGAGGCGCCGTCCTGGTTGATGGCGGAGCCGCGGATCACGGCGAGTACCGGATGGCCGAGGCGTTCGGCGTCGGCCAGCCGTTCCACCAGCAGCACGCCCACGCCCTCGGCGGGGCCGAAACCGTCCGCGGCCGCCGCGTACGCCTTGCACCGGCCGTCGGTGGCCAGCCCGTTCAACTTGCTGAACTCCAGGAACGTGCCGGGGGTGGGCATCGCGCACGCCCCGCCGGCCAGGGCCAGCGAGCACTCGCCCTTGCGCAGCGCGCGCACCGCCAGGTGCAGGGCGACCAGGGACGAGGAGCAGGCGGTGTCCACCGTGAAGGAGGGGCCTTCGAGCCCGAACGCGTAGGAGATGCGTCCGGACATGGAGCTGGCGGCGAGCCCGGTGGCCATGTATCCGGCGACGTCCTCCGGCGCGCCGGCGCCGGTGCCGGCGTAGTAGACGGTGCTGCCGCCGACGAAGACACCGGTCTCGCTGCCGCGCAGGGACGTCACGTCGATGCGGGCGCGTTCGACGGCCTCCCAGGCGGTCTCCAGCAGCAGGCGCTGCTGGGGGTCCATCGCCAGGGCCTCGCGCGGCGAGATGTCGAAGAAGTCGGCGTCGAAGGCGGCCAGGTCGTCGACGAACCCGCCCTCGTGCACATGGCTGGTGCCGGTGTCGCCGGAGTCGTTGAACATGCCGGGGTCCCAGCCCCGGTCGTCGGGTATCCGGGAGATCACGTCACGGCCCGCGGACACCAGGTCCCACAGGGCCTCCGGGCTGTCCGCCCCGCCGGGAAACCGGCAGGCCATGCCGACGATCGCGATCGGCTCCCGGTCCCGGGCCTCCGCCTCCCGGAGGCGCTGCTGGGTTTCGTGCAGGTCGGCCGCGACCCGTTTGAGGTACTCGACCAGTTGTTCCTGGTTCGCCATGGCAGTCCTCTTTCAGGCCCTTCCGAGGTGGGAGTCGATGAACCGCAGCACGTCGTCGGCGGAGGCGTCCTGGAGTCGCTCCGCGACGCCCTCGTCCTGCTGCGCGGCGGGTTTCCGGCGGCACCGCGCCAGCAGTGCTTCGAGCCGGGCCGTCACCGCGTCCCGTCCGGCGTCGTCGACGAGCAGGTCGACGTGGTCCTCCAGCCGGTCGAGTTCGTCGATGAGGACTTCGGACCCGCTGGGTCCGCGGGAGACCAGTTGCTCCCGCAGGTGCTCGGCGAGCGCCGCCGGGGTGGGGATGTCGAAGACGAGGGTGGGGGGCAGTTTGGCGCCGGTGGCCTGGCTGAGCCGGTTGCGCAGTTCCACCGCGGTCAGCGAGTCGAAGCCGATCTCCTTGAAGGAACGGGCCGGGTCCACCGCGCGGGCGTCGCCGAGCCCCACCACGGCCGCCACGTTGCGGCGCACCAGCTCCAGCAGGGTGCGGCTCTGCTCGGCCGCCGGCAGGCCCGCCAGGTGTTCCGCCGCCGACGGGCCGTCCCCGGCCGGGTGCCGCTCCGCCGCGCTCGCGCGCCGCACCGGGGCCGCCGCGACCAGGCCGCTGAGGATGCGCGGCAGGACCCCGGCACCGGCCAGGCCCCGCAGCACCTCGGTGTCCAGCCGGGCGGGCATCAGCAGGCTCTCGGGGCGGCGCCCGGCCGCGTCGAACAGTGCGAGGCCCTGTTCCGAGGTCAGCGCCCGGACGCCGGAACGCTCCATCCGGGCGATGTCGCGTGCGCCCAGGCCGCCGGTGGTGCCGCTGGTCTGCTCCCAGTGGCCCCAGGCGAGCGACTGCCCCGGCAGTCCGGCGGCCCGGCGGTCCTGGGCGAGGGCGTCCAGGAAGGCGTTCGACGCCGCGTAGTTGCCCTGGCCTGCCGCTCCGGCCGGGCCGCCGGTCGAGGAGAACATCACGAACATCGCGAGGTCGTCCGCGCGGATCAGCTGGTGCAGGTTGACCGCCGCGTCCACCTTGGGCCGCAGCACCGTGTGCAGCCGCTCCGCCGTCAGGGACGGGACGGTGCCGTCGTCCACCACGCCCGCGGCGTGCACCACGCCGGTCAGCGGATGCTCGGCGGGGATGCCCGCGAGGGCCGCGGCCAGCGCCTCGCGGTCGGCGGCGTCGCAGGCCGCGATGGTCACCCGCGCGCCGGCGGTGGCCAGTTCGGCGCGCAGCGCGTCCGCGCCGGGCGCGGCGGCGCCCTGCCGGCTGAGCAGCAGCAGGTGCCGGGCGCCGTGCGCGGTGACCAGGTGGCGGGCGAGCATGCCGCCGATGGTGCCGGTGCCGCCGGTGATCAGGACGGTGCCCTCGGGGTCCAGGGGCGCCGGGAGGGTCAGCACGGTCGTGCCGGGGGATCCGGTCCGCTCCCGGTCCCGGAAGACGTCGGCGGCCAGGCGCAGGTCCCGGCACCGCGCGGGGAGGGGGGTCAGCACGCCCCGTTCCATCAGGTCCACGACCTCGGCGAGGATCTCGCCGGTCCGCGCCGGGCCGGGCCCGGTGGCCGCCCCGGGTTCGCGGCCGGTGCCGGGCGGGGCCACCAGCCGGCCGCCGGGGCGCAGCAGGCGCCCGGCGTCCGCGGACCGCCCGTCGGCCGCGGCCAGCACCACGTCCGCGCCCCGGCCCCCGGTGGCCGCGCGCACCCGGTCCGCGAGGTCGCGGGCCGGGGAGCCGGCCGACGGGTCGTCGTCCGGGCCGAGGGCGCGCGGGGCGTCCCGGTCGCCCTCGGCGGCGATGGCATGGACCTCCGCTCCCCAGTGCCGGGCCAGTTGCACGGCGGCGCTGCCGACGGCGGAGTCCGCCGCGTGGACGACCACCACGTCGCCCGCCCGTACCTCCGCCAGGTCCGCGAGGCAGTGGTAGGCGGTGGTGAACGCCAGCGGCACGGCGGCGGCACGGGCATGGGACCAGTCGGCGGGGACGGGCACCACGCTCCGGTGGTCGGCGACCGCGAGCGGGCCGAGCGCGTACCGGAAGACTCCCATCACCCGGGTGCCGGGGGCGAGCCCGGTGACCCCCGGCCCGGTCTCGGTGACCACCCCGGCCCCTTCGCGGCCAATCGTCTCCAGGTCGCCCGGCAGGCCGGGGCCGGCCGGGACGTGGTCGAGGTGCAGGCCCGCGGCCCGTACCGCGATGCGGATCTGCCCCTCCTCCAGCGGGGCGGCCGCCTCGGGGCGGGGTACCAGGGCGAGGCCGTCCGGGCCGCCGGGGCCGGTGCCGTCCAGGCACCAGGCGGGCAGGTCCGGCGGGGTGAGGGCGCTCTCCCGGTCGAGCCGGGCCAGGCGCGGGACGACCACTTCGCCACGGCGTACCGCGACCTGCGGCTCACCGGTTCCGAGCGCGACGGCGAGGGCCCGCGGCAGCAGCGCGGCCGCGTCCCGGTCGGTGTGGTCCAGGTCGACCAGCACCAGCCGGTCGTAGTTCTCGATCTGAGCGGAGCGCACCAGGCCCCACAGGGGCGCGTGCACCAGGTCGGCGACGCGCTCGTCGCCACCGGTCGACTGGGCGCCGCGGGTGACCAGCGCCAGCCTGGAGTCGGCGAACCGCTCGTCCGCGAGCCAGTGCTGGACGACGGCGAGCAGCCGCGCCGTCTCCTCGTGGACCACGGCGGCGAGTTCCGGGGTGGCCTCGGTCGGGTCCGCGCCGACCGGCGCGCAGGGCAGCACCACCACGTCGGCCGGCCGGGGGCCGTCGTCGCCGGACCGCGCCAGCTCGGCCAGGCCGGGGAACGTGCGGCCGAGGTGTCCGGCGCGTTCCAGCAGGTCGGTGACGCCGAGCCCGTCGGGGCCGACGACGTCCCAGCGGGCATCGGCGGGCGCCTCGGGCCCGGGCCCGGCGGCGGTCCAGTGGACCCGGTAGAGGGAGTCGATCCCCGGGTCGACCCGCCTCAGCTGCTCCGGGGAGACCGGGCGGGAGGTCACCGCCTCGGCGGACGCGACCTGACGGCCCGTGGGGTCCGCGACACTCAGCGACACCGCGTCGCCGTGCGGCACCAGCCGGACGCGCAGCGCGCGGGCACCGGTGGCGTACAGCGACACGCCGTTCCAGGCGAACGGCAGCAGCATCGGCCCGTCGAGCGCGTCGCCCCGGCCGACGCCGGCGGCCTGCAGCGCGGCGTCCAGCAGGGCGGGGTGCAGGCCGAATCCCGCCGTCCGGTCGTGCAGTTCCTCGGCGAGCGCGGCCTCGGCGAACACCTCGTCGCCGCGGCGCCAGGCGGCCCGCAGCCCGCGGAACGCGGGGCCGTAGCCGTAGCCGGCCTCGGCCAGGCCGGTGTACAGGCCGTGCAGGGGCACCGGTTCGGCGCCGGCCGGTGGCCACTGGGTGAAGTCGAAGTCGTCCGGCCGGGCGCCGGTGGTGAGGGTGCCGCTGGCGTGCCGGGTCCACGGCCGGCCGGCGGTGTCCTCGTGCTCGGGGCGCGTGTGCACGGTGAACGTGCGGCTGCCGTCCTGGCCCGGCGCGGAGACGACGAGCTGGAGCAGGAGCGCGCCGTCGTCGGGGAGCACCAAGGGGGTTTCCAGCAGGAGTTCCTCGACGCGGTCGCAGCCCACCTCGTCCCCCGCCCGGACGGCCAGGTCGACGAAGGCGGTGCCCGGCAGGACCACCGAACCGGCGACCGAGTGGTCGGCCAGCCAGGAGTGGCCGGCGAGGGAGATCCGCCCGGTCAGCACGGTCTCCTCGCTCACCGCGAGCCGGACCGCGGCGCCGAGCAGCGGATGGTCGGTGGCGGCGAGTCCCAGACCGCGGGCGTCGGTGGAGCCGCCGATGGTGGCGGGGTCGATCCAGTAGTGCTGGTGTTGGAAGGGGTAGGTGGGCAGGTCGAGGACGGGTGGGGTGGGGGCGGTGCCGGGTTCGATGCCGTACCAGGGTTTCCAGTCCACCGGCAGGCCGGCGGTGAACGCCTGGGCCAGCGCCCTGGCCAGCTGGGCGGGGCCGCCCTGGTCGCGCTGGAGGGTGGGCACGGTGGCAACCGGCACCTCCAGCCGCTGCGCGGTCTCCTGCACCGCCAGGCTCAGCACCGGATGCGGACCGGTCTCCACCAGGACCCGGTAGCCATCGGCCAGTACCGCCTCCACCGCCGCGGCGAACCTCACCTGACGCCGCAGGTTCTCCACCCAGTACGCCGCGTCCAACCCGGTGGACTCCACCCGGCCACCGGCCACCGCCGAGTAGAACGCGATGTCCGTGGCCACCGGCGTGACCTCTCCCAGCAACGCCGCCAGGTCCTCGGCGATGTCGTCCACCTGCGGATGGTGCGAGGCGTAGTCCACCTCGACCAGCCGGGCCCGGCCACCGCCGGCCTCCACCGCCGCGACCACCTCCGCCACCGCCTCCGGCGGCCCGGACACCACCGTGGACCCCGGCCCGTTCACCGCCGCCACCACCACCCCGGCCCGGTCACCG
>NZ_JBIRFT010000033.1:0-24916 GCF_044327625.1 Streptomyces sp. NPDC018031 | reverse complement strand
CGTCGTCCCGATCGACGGTCAGGTCCTCGGCGAAATGCCGGTCGCCGGTGGCGTCGGGCACGTACTTCACACAGACAACGATCCTCAAGCTCACGCCGGCTCTCCTACTGCATCGTCTCTTGAGCTGCCTTGTGGTGGCAGCATAGGCGCCTCGCGGGCCGGATCCCGATCGGGACGACCCACTCACCGAACGAAATATTACTCGCCAGTACACCGACCGCCCCGGCATGAGGCAAGGGCGGTTCACTGTGACCTTCCCAACGGCGCCGGCCGGGACGTCTCAGTCCCGCAGCGCGTTGAAGCGCCCCTGGTGGTAGAGGAGCGGACGGCCCGCCCCGGAGGGGTCCCCGGCCTCCGGCCGGGCGATCACCACCCGGTGGTCGCCGGCCGGTATCCGGGCCACCACGGCACACACCAGCCAGGCCGGGACCCCGTCCAGCACGGGCACCCCGTACGGGCCGGTGCGCCAGCGGGTGGGCGGGGCGAAGCGGTCGGCACCGCTGCGCGCGAAGGTCTCGGCCAGCTCCCGCTGGTCCTCCCCCAGCAGGTGCACCCCGATGTGCCGGGCCTCGGAGAGCACCGGCCAGCTGGAGGACCCGGTGCCCACGCCGAAGGAGAGCAGCGGCGGTTCCATCGACACCGAGGCGAGTGAGGTGGCGGTGAAGCCCACCGGCCGGGTGCCGGCCGCGGTGACCACCGCGACGCCGGCGGCGTGCCGGCGGAAGACGGCGCGCAGCAGTTCGGCGGCGCCCGGGGGCCGGGGGCCGGGGGCGGAGAGGTCCGGGGCGTCGAGGCCCGGCGTGGCCTTCATCGCGGAGTCCGCGGGACGGACGGACGAGCCGGCGCGGGGCGCCGCCCGGCCGGACGGCACGGGGCCGCGGCCCGGCGCCCGCGCCGGTGGAGGAAGGGAAGGTCACGCGACATCACGTCAGACTGACGATGCGGGGGACGGAGCGTCAAGGCGCGCCGGTGCGATGCGAGATCCGTCACGGGCCCGTCCCCGGCGGCACGGCCGCCCCCAGCGCGGCGATCACATCCACCTTCCGCGGCTGCCCCTCGGCCCGGCGCACCTCCCGGCCGCCGGCGTCCAGGACCAGCACCGTGGGGGTGCGCACCACGTCCAGCTCGCGGACAAGTTCCAGCCGCGCCTCGGCGTCGATCTCCACGTGCGCCACCCCGTCCACCATCCCGGCGACCTCCGCGAGGACCCGGCGGGTCGCCGTGCACGGTCTGCAGAAGGCGCTGGAGAACTGCACCAGGGTCGCCCGGCGCCCCAGTTCCGCCCCGATCCGCGCGGCGCTCAGCCGCACCCCGCCGTCCCGGGCCCTGCTTCCGGCCACCCGTACCCTCTCCTTCCCGCCGGTCCCGCGCCGGCCCGGTCGCCCGGCCCGGCGCGCGGCACGCTCCGTCGCGGCGCCGCCCGCCCGGTGGCCACCGCGTGCCACCGCTCCCTGTAGCGTTCGGCGGAGGCGGCCGGATTCCCGGCGGCGGCCCGGCCCGCACCGACGTGATGAGAATCTCCTGGCCACGCGGGGCCAGGCGGTAGCAGACAGCCGCGACATCAGGCACGATCTGCCGAAAGCCCTAACCTACGGCCGCGTAACTTCCGCCGGGAGAACCCTCCCATGGAAACGATGAAGGGTCCCCCACCATGGCTGAACTCGTCTACCCACCGGTGATCGGCGTCGCCCGCACCATGTTCAAGGCGCTGGATCTGCGCTTCGACATCAAGGGCACCGAGAACATACCGCGGCGCGGCGGGGCGGTCCTGGCGAGCAACCACATCGGCTACCTGGACTTCGTCTTCTGCGGTCTGACCGCACGGCCCGCCAAGCGCCTGGTGCGGTTCATGGCGAAGGAGTCGGTGTTCCGGCACCGGGTCTCCGGGCCGCTGATGCGGGCGATGAAGCACATCCCGGTGGACCGGGCCGCGGGCATGGACGCCTACCGGCACGCGCTGAAGTCGCTGCGCTCGGGGGAGATCATCGGGGTCTTCCCGGAGGCGACGATCTCGCAGTCGTTCACGCTCAAGTCGTTCAAGTCCGGTGCCGCCAGGCTGGCGCAGGAGTCGGGGGTGCCGCTGCTGCCGATGGCGCTGTGGGGCACCCAGCGGATCTGGACCAAGGGCCACAAGCGGGACATGGGCCGGAACCACTACCCGATCACGATACGGGTGGGCGAGCCGGTGGAGGCCGACCCGGCCGAGCACCCGGACAAGATCACCGACCGGCTGCGGACCCGGGTGCAGGAGCTGCTGGAGGCGGCGCAGCGCGCCTACCCGGTGCGCCCCAAGGGCCCGGAGGACACCTGGTGGGTCCCGGCCCACCTCGGCGGCACGGCCCCGACCCCGCAGGAGGCGGCGGTGCGGGACCGCCGCGGCTGATCCGGCACCGCCCGCGCTTCGGGCCGTCCGCTCCCGCCGGGAGGGACGGCCCGTCCGCTGTCCGGCCCGGCCGGCGGCCGGCCGCGGGACCCGCCGGCCGGGCTTGCTCAACGGGAGCGGAACGACGGGACGCCCGGCCGCGACGGATCGTCGCGGCCGGGCGTCCCTGCTGTTCCGGCTGTCCCGGGGGTACCGCTGTCAGCCCTTGCCCATCTCCTCGGCGATCGCCTCGGTGAAGGAGTCCACGTCGTCCGGGGTGGTGTCGAAGGCGCACATCCAGCGCACCAGGCCGGCCCGCTCGTCCCAGAAGTAGAAGCGGTACCTCTTCTGGAGCCGCTCGGCGACGTCGTGCGGGAGGGTGGCGAAGACCGCGTTGGACTCGACCGGGTACTTCACCTCGACGCCGTCGATCGCCCGCACCCCGGCCGCCAGGCGCTTGGCCATGGTGTTGGCGTGCCGGGCGTTGCGCAGCCACAGGTCCTTGGCGAGCAGCGCCTCCAGCTGTACGGAGACGAACCGCATCTTGGACGCCAGCTGCATCGACAGCTTGCGCAGGTGCTTCATCGCCCGCACCGCGTCGGGGTTGAGCACCACGACGGCCTCGCCGAAGAGCATGCCGTTCTTCGTGCCGCCGTAGGACAGCACGTCCACGCCGGCGACGTTGGTGAAGGTGCGCATCGGGACGTCCAGGGTGGCCGCCGCGTTGGCGATCCGGGCGCCGTCCAGGTGGACCTTCATGCCGCGCTCGTGCGCGTGCTCGCAGATCGCGCGGATCTCCTCGACGGTGTAGCAGGTGCCCAGTTCGGTGGTCTGGGCGATCGAGACGACCTGCGGCATGGCCCGGTGCTCGTCGTCCCAGCCCCAGGCCTCCCGGTCGATGAGTTCCGGGGTGAGCTTGCCGTCCTCGGTGGGGATGGTGAGCAGCTTCAGTCCGCCGACGCGTTCGGGGGCGCCGCCCTCGTCGACGTTGATGTGCGCGGTGGACGCGCATATCACCGCGCCCCAGCGGTCGGTGAGCGCCTGGAGCGCGACCACGTTCGCACCGGTGCCGTTGAAGACCGGGAACGCCTGGGCGTACGGGCCGAAGTGACTGCGCATCACATCCTGCAGATGCGCGGTGTAGTCGTCCTCGCCGTAGGCGATCTGGTGCCCGTCGTTGGCGAGGGCGAGCGCGGCGAGGACCTCCGGATGGGCACCGGCGTAGTTGTCACTGGCGAAGCCGCGCAGTTCGGGGTCGTGGCGGCGGCGGGCATCGGTGTGCCCGGCCTTCACGGCTTTGGAGTCAGCCACAGACGGGTTCCGTTCACTTCCTGGGCGGGCCGGTCCCAGACACCGGCGATGGCCTCGGCCAGCTCCTTGACGTCCGTGAAGCCCGCGAACTTGGCATTCGGGCGCTCCGCGCGCATGGCATCGTGCACCAGCGCCTTGATCACAAGGATGGTAGCCGCGGCGGACGGGCCGCTCTCGCCGCCCAGCTTCCGGAAGGAGTCGCCGAGCGCCAGGGTCCACGCCTCGGCGGCGGCCTTGGCGGCGGCGTAGGCCGCGTTCCCGGCGGTGGGCTGGGACGCGCCGGCCGCGCTGATCAGGACGTACCGGCCCCTCCCGCCGCGCTGGAGCCCGTCGTGGAAGGCGAGCGAGGTGTGCTGCACGGTCTTGATCAGCAGGTTGTGCAGGTGGTCCCAGTCCGCCAGCGGGGCGTCGGCGAAGGTCTTGGAACCGCGCCAGCCGCCGACCAGGTGGACCAGCCCGTCGATGCGGCCGAACTCCTTCTCGGTGCGGTCGGCCCAGGCGCGGGTGGCGTCGAGGTCGAGCAGGTCGACGGTCTCGCCGGTCACGGTGGCGCCGCCGTGCGCGTACCGGGCGGCGTCCACCGCCTCGGCCAGCCGCGCGGGGTCGGCGTCGGCGGCGACCACCGTGGCCCCGGCCTCGGCCAGCCGCAGCAGGGCGGCGCGACCGGCCGGACCGGCGGCCCCGGCCACCGCCACCACGGCACCGTCCAGGGGGTTGCGGGCGTTACCGGGCTCGTTCGGGCTCGGGCTCGACGTGGGAGTGGTCATCGTGGTCGCCTCCTCGTGCCCCGCGCTCACGCGGCGGCTCGGACGTCGCTGTCGGCCGTGATCCCCTTGGTGGACGCGATCACATCGCGCAGCTTCTTGGCGAGGGCCTCATAGAACATGCTGAGCGGAAACTCGTCCGGAAGCACATCGTCGACCAGCTTCCGCGGGGGCAGCGAGGTGTCCAGGGCCTCCGGGCCCTTCGCCCACACCGATCCGGGGTGCGGGGCGAGGTAGGTGGACACCAGCTCGTACGCCTTGAGCCAGTGGACCAGCTTGG
Organism: Streptomyces sp. NPDC018031; assembly: GCF_044327625.1. Classification (NCBI taxonomy): domain Bacteria; kingdom Bacillati; phylum Actinomycetota; class Actinomycetes; order Kitasatosporales; family Streptomycetaceae; genus Streptomyces; species Streptomyces sp. NPDC018031. The sequence continues at coordinate 20,199 of NZ_JBIRFT010000033.1, read as the reverse complement.
GCCGGTCGATCCCGTCGCGGTACAGCTTCTCGATCTCCGCGCACAGCTCGTTGGTGACCTGCGGGGCGCGGTCCCAGTCGATGTGCAGGGTGTTGTCCGTCCAGCGCACCACGTCGTGCTTGTGCAGGTACGCGAAGAGCAGCTGGCCGCCGAGTCCGTCGTAGTTCCGGTTGCGGTCCCCGGTGACCGGGAAGCGGAACATCCGGTCGAAGATCACCGCGTACTGGACGTCGCGGGCCTGGGCGAAGCCCTCGGACTCCAGCTTCACGGCCTCCTTGAAGGCGGTGAGGTCGCAGCGCAGCTCCTCCAGGCCGTACATCCAGAACGGCTGGCGCTGCTTGATCATGAACGGGTCGAACGGCAGGTCACCGTGGCTGTGGGTGCGGTCGTGGACCATGTCCCACAGCACGAACGCCTGCTGGCAGCGCTCCTGGTCGGCGAGCAGTTCCTCGATGTCCGCGGGCAGCTCGATACCGAGCACCGCCACGGCGGCCTCGCTGACCCGCCGGAAGCGGGCGGCCTCGCGGTCGCAGAATATGCCGCCCCAGGAGAAGCGCTCGGGGGCCTCGCGGACCGCGATGGTCTCGGGGAAGAGCACGGCGGAGTTGGTGTCGTACCCGGCGGTGAAGTCCTCGAAGGTGATGCCGAGGAAGAGCGGGTTGTCGTAGCGGGTGCGCTCCAGCTCGGCGAGCCACTCCGGCCACACCATGCGCAGCACGACGGCCTCGAAGTTGCGGTCGGGGTTCCCGTTCTGCGTGTACATGGGGAACACCACGAGGTGCTGGCGGCCGTCCACCCGCTGCTGGGCGGGCTGGAAGGCGAGCAGCGAGTCGAGGAAGTCCGGGACGCCGAAGCCGGTGTCGGCCCAGCGGCGCAGGTCGGTCACGAGCGCGGCGTGGTAGGCGGCGTCGTGCGGCAGGAGCGGGGCCAGCTCCTCGATCGCGGCGGTCGCGCGCTCGACGGCGGCGCGTGCGGTGTCCCGCCCGGGGGCGCCCTCCGCGTCGAAGTCGATCGAACCGTCCTTCGACTGCCACGGCCGGATCTCCTCCACGGCAGCCTTGAGCACCCGCCAGGCAGGCTGCTCGACCACGCGCTCGGCGGGCAGAACGTCAGCGCCTGCCACCTCGGGCGCAAGAATTTCCGTCATGACTGAACCTCCACAGGAGAAACTCGCGTAAAGACACCGTATCCATCTGCGCTTCTTCTACTCAAGTGGGGTCACCGGAAATTATTCTGCACAGCCGGTCCCGCACCGCTGTTTTTCCCGTCACACCCAGGCCCCGCGCCGTTCACCAGCGGGGGAAGAGCGGGCCGCTAGGCTGGCCGACTCCCAGTGGAGCCACCGCCGACGAGAAGGCGAGACAGCGTTGACCTTCCTCACCATCGGACACCGCGGAGTGATGGGTGTCGAGCCGGAGAACACCCTGCGGTCGTTCGTCCGCGCCGAGCGCGAGGGCATGGACGTCATCGAGCTGGACCTGCATCTGAGCAAGGACGGCGCCCTGGTGGTGATGCACGACGCCGAGCTGGACCGGACGACCGACGGATCCGGGGCCATCCGCGACCACACCCTCGACGAGCTGCGGGAACTCGACGCCGGCCGCGGGGAGCGGATCCCGGTCTTCGAGGAGGTGCTGGACGCGGTGCGGTCGCCGCTGCAGGCGGAGATCAAGGACCGGGCGGCGGCCCGGGCGCTCGCCGAGGTCATCCGCGGCCGCGATCTGCTGAGCCGCGTGGAGGTGCTGTCCTTCCACGACGAGGCGCTCGCCGAGATCCGCGGCCTGCTGCCGGCGGTACGCAGCGCACTGGTCGCCAGCAGGTACGGCGCGGACGTGATCGACCGGGCGCAGGCGGTGGGCGCCGGAACGCTCGTGCTCAACATCCGGCGGCTCACCCTGGAGCTGGTGGAACGGGCGCACGCGGCCGGCCTGAGGGTCATCGGATGGACCGTGAACACCCCCGACCACCTGCGGCTCGCCCGCGGCCTGGGGCTGGACGGCGGGACCACCGACTTCCCCGGGATCCGGCGCGCCACCCGGTACACGGCCTGAGCCGGGCCGGCCGACCGGCACCCGGGCGGCCCCGGCGTCCGCCCGCGGCGCCCGGGCGCGCCCGCCGGGCGGCCCGGAACCGCGGTGGCCGGGCGCGGGCCGGTGGACGGCCGTGCCCCGAGGTGCTCCGGCACGGGCGCCGGGACCACCGCGCCGGCCCGCGCGCCGGGGCGGCCCGCCCCGGCGCGCGGGCCGGCCTCAGCCCAGCGGCTTGACCAGCAGCTCGAACTCCAGACCCGGCTGACGCGGCACGCCGCCGCGGTCGTCGTCGTACGGGAACGGGGTCATCTCGCCGGTGCGCCGGTACCCGCGCCGCTCGTACCAGGCGATCAGCTCCTCCCGCACCGAGATCACCGTCATGTGCATCTCGCGGGCCCCCCAGGACTCGGCCGCGAACCGCTCGGCCTCGGCGAGGATCGCCCTGCCCAGCCCCGCCGCCTGGAGCGCGGGCCGCACCGCGAACATCCCGAAGTACGCCACGGTCTCCCCGGCCCCGGTGCGCCGGCGCTGCAACTGGCAGCAGGCGACCAGCTCGCCGTCCCGCTCGGCCGCCATCAGCCGGCTCTCCGCGTCGTTCACCACCGCCGCCACACCGTCGGCGTCGGTGCGCTGCCCGTCCAGCAGATCCGCCTCGGTGGTCCAGCCCACCCGGCTGGCGTCCCCCCGGTACGCCGATTCGATCAGCCCCACGAGGTCCGGCACGTCGGTGGGGGTGGCCGCCCGGAAGTTCAGCTCGGGAGCGGATCGGGTGGTGCTGGCGGTCTCCATCGCGTACGGCGTCCTTCCCTGCGGTCGGCAAACGTTCCCGCGGCGGACCGGCGGCCCCGCGGCGGGCGGAACCGCCGCGTCGTACGGGGCGGCGTCCCCCCGAGGGCCCGCCACGTCGTACCGCGGCATCCGACCCTAACGCGACCCGGCTCGCTAGGGTCGCGGGCATGGTGCATGTACTGAGCAGCCGGGTGCTGTTGCGCCCCACCGACCCGGACCGGTCCCGGACCTTCTACGGGGAGGCGCTGGGGCTCGCGGTCTACCGGGAGTTCGGGACGGGGCCGGACCGCGGCACCGTGTACTTCCTCGGCGGCGGGTTCCTTGAGGTGTCCGGCCGGTCCGCCACCCCGCCGGCGCCCGGTCTCCGGCTCTGGCTCCAGGTCGCCGACCTGGCCGCGGCGCACCGGGAGCTGGCCGACCGCGGGGTACCGGTGCTGCGGGAGCCGCAGCGGGAGCCCTGGGGGCTGCTGGAGATGTGGATCGAGGATCCGGACGGCGTCCGCGTCTGCCTGGTGGAGGTGCCCGAGGGGCATCCGATGCGCCACCGTCCCGGCATCTGAGCCGGCTGGGCCGCCGGACGTAGGCCCGGCGCCGGGGCCGGCTGCGTCCACAGCCCGATGCCGGCGGCCGTCCCCGACTGCCAGCATCACCGCATGACGACATCCTGGCCCGCTCATCTCGACGTCGGCGCGGTGCGGTTCGCCCGGCCGACCGCCCGCTACGACGAAGTCCTCGTCTTCTACCGCGACGTCCTCGGCCTGCCGGTCCTCGGCCAGTGGCGCGGTCACTCGGGGTACGACGGGCTGCTGTTCGGGCTCCCCGGCACCCCGGTGCACATGGAGATCACCCAGCACGGCGAGCCGCCGCGCATTCCCGAGCCCCACCCGGAGAACCAGCTGGTGCTCTATCTGCGCGGCCCCGAGGCCGTCGCCGAGGCGGTGCGCGCCCTCGCCCGGCACGGTCACCAGCCGGTGCCCGCGGCCAACCGGTACTGGCCGGACCGGGGCGCGGTGGTGTTCGCCGACCCCGACGGCTGGATGGTCGTCCTCGCCCCCTGGGTCTTCGGCGAGCAGCCGCCGCCGGCCGTGGACTGAGCACCGGCGCTGCCCCCGGGCCCGCGGCTCCCGCGGTACGCCGCCGCCCCGCCGCCTGGGTCACCGGCCCGGGCCGCACGCTCCGGCCACCGCCGGCCGCCCGCGCCCGGGCGACGTAGCGGCCCGCCGCACCGGGCATGCTCCCGGCGGCACCCGCCGCGGGTCTCCCGGCCGGGGTGCGCCCGGGGAGGTGCGGCACCGTGCACGGACCACCGCTCATCGGCTGGCTGCTGCTGGTGCTGGGCACCGCCAGCGGGGCGTACTGCACCGCCCGGGCGCGTGCCGCGCCGCCGGGTCTGCGCTGGGCACCCGGCTCCGAGGCGCTGCTGGGGTGGGGCATGGCGGTGATGACGCTGCCCGCCGTGGCGCACCCCGGCGGTTCCTGGGGGCCCTCGCTGCCCGCCGCGGTGGCCGGGGTGGCGGCCGTCCCCGCACTGCTGCCGCGGCGGTGCGCCGGCGGGGACGGCCGGCGGTTCCACCACACCGTGGAGGCGGTCGCCATGGTGTACGTCTGCCTGGTCATGGTCGTCTGGAGCCGGGACGGCCACCACGGCACCGGGCCGCCCGGCACCACCGAGCCGCTGACCGCCGCGCTGCTCGCCTACTTCACCGGCTACGTGCTGCGGACCGGGTTACGGCTGGTGCCGGCGCCCGGCGGCGGCCCCGCGCCGGACACCGTGACCTGGTCCCGGCGGCCGGAGATCGCCACGGCCTGCCGGCTGGCCATGGCCATCGGTATGTGCGCGATGCTGCTGACGCTGTGAACACCGGCCCGGTGCACGGTATCCGGACGGCGCGCACCGCCGTGCCCGGCCGCGCGGCTGCGGATTCCGTGGTGTGCGTCACTTCGCCGACCCGACCGTACCCGCGCGTACGGCCACGCTCATAGGCTGGTCGGCATGATGGTCCCGCTCGCGCTGCTGGTCCTGGCCGCCCTGACCGCGGCGGTGGCGCCGCGTCTGCTGGCCCGCTCCGACTGGCTCGACCGCGAACCCGTGCTCGCCCTGTGGCTGTGGCAGTGCGTGGTCGTCGGCGTACTGATGTGCTGCGGACTGGCCATGGCGCTGAGCGCGGCCGCGGCGTCCGAGGCGGTGCGCGGCAACGTCTTCGCCCCCGCCCCGGCGGGTGTCGCGGAGGCGTACGCGCTGAGCGCCTACGACCGCTGGGCCGGGCCGGTGGCGGTGGCGCTCGCCTGCGGTGCGGCCTGGACCGCGGTGATGCTGGGCCGGGAGGTCCTCCGGGCGCGCGCCCGCCGCCGGCTGCGGCGCGCCGAACTCCTGGTCCGGTCCCCGCTGCTGCCGGGCGAGGAGCCCAGCGGGGACCGCCTGGTCGTGCTGGAGGGCGACCGGCCGGGCGCCTGGTGGCTGGCCGGGTCCACCCCCCGTCTGGTCATCACCACCGCCGCCCTGCGCCGTCTCAAGGGCCGCCAGCTGGACGCCGTGCTCGCCCACGAGCAGGGACACGCCCGGGCCAGGCACCACTGGCTGCTGCACTGCTCCTCCGCGCTGGCCACCGGCTTTCCCCAGGTGCCGGTGTTCGCGGCCTTCCGTGACCAGGTGCACCGGCTGGTCGAACTCGCCGCGGACGACATGGCGTCGCGCCGCTTCGGACGGCTCACCACCGCCCTGGCCCTGGTCGAACTCAACGAGGACCGCGGGGTGTTCGGCCCCTGCCCGGCACAGCTCGCCGAAGTCCCGCGGCGCGTCGACCGGTTGCTCGCCCCGGCGTCCCGGCTGCCGGTGTGGCGGCGGCGCCGGCTGACCGCCGCGGCCGCCCTGGTCCCGGTGGTACCGGTACTGGTGGCCATGGTGCCCGCGCTCCGCGCGCTCGGCTAGGTTCGCCTCCTCCGGGTCACTCGCCGCGGAGCGAGCCGCGGCCGCGACGCACGCCGTCGCCGGGGTGCGAGCGGCGGAACCGGCGGGAGGGATACGGCCCGAGGTGACGAACGGGCGCCGGGACAGGGGTTGGTCCCGGGCGGGAACCCGCATGGACGGGCCGCCGCCCCGAGGCGAAGAACCGGCTCCGGGCAGGGCTCGCCTGGACGCGGGAGCCCTGGCGGGAGAGCGCCGCCGCCTGGCAGTGGAGGCCCGGCACGGCACAAGACCCGGCCCCGAGGTGGGGGTTTGGCGCCGCACCGCCCCGGCAGCGATCATCGACGCATGCAGCCGCCCCCCACCCCCACCGGGCCCCGCGCCCGCGGACACTCCGGTGCCGCCGCCGGTCTCGCCACGGTGCTCACGACCCTGTTCGCCCTGCTGCTGGTGCTGGTGGAGAGCGAGTGGGCTCCGCTGCTGTCCTGGGACCGGGAGTGCGCCGCGGAGCTGCACCGCCGGGCGGTGGCGCACGACGGCTGGACCCAGGTCAACCGGGTGCTCAGCGACTGGGTGTGGGACCCGTGGACCATGCGGGCCCTGCTGGCCGCCGCCGTGGGGTGGCTGATGTGGCGCGGGGACCGGGCCGCCGCGTTGTGGGTGGGCGCTGCCGCGTTGCTGGGCACGGCGCTGCAACAGGGGATCAAGGCAGCGGTCGACCGGGCCCGCCCGCACTGGCCGGACCCGGTGGACACGGCCCACTACGCCGCCTTCCCGTCCGGCCACGCGCTCACCGCGACGGTCGGCTGCGGGCTGCTGTGCTGGCTCGTGGCGCGGCACGGCGCCGCCGCGCCATGGCGCCGTGCCGCGGTGGCCGTCGCCGCCGTGTCGGTGCTGGGGGTGGGGTTCACCCGGGTGTATCTCGGAGTGCACTGGTTCAGCGACGTCCTGGGCGGCTGGCTGCTGGGCGGCGCGCTGGTCGCCGCCGTGGCCGCGTGGTGCCCGGCGCCCGGTGCACCGGCCCCGGAGCGCCACGGCGACGAGGGGGACGTGCCCCGGTGAGCGGCGTCGACCTGCGCCCCGCGGCGACGGTCCGCGGCGGCCGGGCGCACGTCACCACACGGCCGGTGCGGCAACTGCTGACCGGCAAGGACGTGCCGTGGGGCGAGTCCACGGTGGTGCGCCGCCTGCTGCCGAGCCTGGGCCGGCGGATGGTCGGCGCGTGGTGCTTCGTCGACCACTACGGACCCGACGACATCGCCGACGAAACCTCGCGGTTCGGCGAGGTCGAGGGCTGTGACGGCACCCCGCTACCCGCCCCGCCGCTGCCCGCCGGGCCGCTGAAGCCGCGGGGCAGGGAGCGCTGAACCGGCTCGTCGCGGGCGCCGGGCGCCGCCGGTGCCGCCAGGCCGGGGCCGGCGGGCGGCGGCCGGGCGGGCACCACCCGCGGTCTGGCCCCGCGGCCGCGGGCGCCTCCGGGACCGTCGCCCCGGGCACCTCGTGGCCGTCGGCGCGAGGGTGAGCCGTCCGCGGGCAGGCGGAACCAGCGCGGCAGACCGGCCGGGCGTCCGGACGGAACATGTCTTTCGCAAGCGCGGACTTCCGGCGTTACGGCGCAGACCCGCCCGTGAGCGGACCGGGGTCGTACGAGGTCAAGCGGTGGGCCGAGTCGACGACCGATCGGCGGCCTCGTCGACCTGACCGCCGAGCACCCGTTCAACCGGTCGGCGTGGCAGAGGACCACACACCGAACCACTGCTCGGCGCCGTACTCCTCGAACTGCTCCACCTCGGTGAACCCCAGCTTCGCCGCGAGGCGCATCGCTCGGTCGTTGGCCGTCTGGGTACAGAGCACCACCCGCTCGCCGGGAAACGCGTCGGCGAACCAGTCGAGTGCCGCCGCGCACGCCTCGGCGGCGTACCCGCGTCCCCACGCCGCCGGCAGGAACAGGTAGCCGAGCTCCGCCTCCCCGACATCCGGACGGACGTCCCCCGGGCGCTCTGCGTCGCGTCGATCGAGCGTGACCATGCCGATCATCGCGCCGTCGAGATCGATCACGAAAAGGCCAGGACGCTGCCCGGGCACCTCGGGCACCGCGCGCTCGAGCTCAGCACGCGGTCGCGGGCCGCCGATGTAGGTGCCCACCTCTGGCGAGGCGAACAACTCGACGAACGCCGTACGGTCCCGGGCCTCGGGTTCGCGGAGCAGGAGCCGCTCGGTCCTGATCGGGGCAGGTGGCCAGGCGGCGGGTCCAAGCGCGGTCATGGCGGGCAACCTAGCGCATGCCCGCCGAGCACCATGCTCTCCCGCTTCACGATCCAGGCCACGGTTCCGCGACGCACGAGAGGCTCCGAAGGGCCGAAGGGCCAGGAAGAAGCGTGCCCCGGCCCCCTGGGCAGGTGATCCGCGGATGGCCATGGCGGTGCCGCGGCAGCCACTGCCCGAACGCGGTAGCCCATCTGCTGTCCACGGTGGATGGCACGTTCTGCCGGGGCAGGCCAGTAAGTGTCGAGGTCGCCTGCGACGACCAAGGCCAACCACTTCTGGTATCCGCCCCGGACGGGACGCCGTGTCTGCCGGTCGTCACCGCGGCCCTCCGCACACGGCCCCTGCCACCCGCTCACCGGGAGCGCGTACTGGGATAGACACTGGGAAACACTCTGCCGGAGATAGCACCCGCAGGCGTGGACATCCTGCTCAATCCCGGTGACCGACCACAAATCCCGCTGTTCACCGACCGGCTGCGCCGCTGAGGGATGACCGGTTCAGGCCGGCCCGCCGGGATCGGTCCCCGTGGCCGCCGCCCCGGGGCCGGCGCGGGTCAGCCGTCCGCGGGCAGGCCGAACCAGCGCAGCAGCACCGGCCGGGCGTCCGGCGGGGCGTCCTCCGGCCCGCGGGAGAAGCGGGCCAGCAGCTCCAGGTAGGCGTCGTGGAAGGCATCCAGCTCCTCCCTGGTGAGGTGGCTCAGGCCGCGTGAACCGCGCATCCACCCCTGCGAGTCGGCCTGCTGCTCGGCGAACCGCTGGGCGAGGCGCACGTCCTCGTCCAGCCGCATGCGGTCCAGCGCCGCCGCGACCGCCCGCTCGCCGTCGGTCATCTCCTCCTGCGGCGGCCTGCGGACGTCGATCCCGCGCACCTTGCGCCACCAGCGCTCCCGGCCGGACGCCCGCTCCGGGACGTCCTCGATGAAGCCGCCGCGCTCCAACTGGCGGAGGTGGTAGCTGAGGGTGCCGGTGTTCTCGCCGAAGGCGGCGGCGAGCGTGGTCGAGGTCGCCGGGCCCGACGTGCCCAGATGGCGCAGGATCTTCAGGCGCAGGGGGTGCGCCAGCGCCTTGAGTGCCGCGGGGTCGCTGATCGTGCGCCGCTCCCCGGGCTCGGCCGCGGATCCGGTGCTTCCGGAGTCCGCGCCGTGCGCCTCCCCCGCCGGCGCTTGCCCCGTCGGCACTTCCCCCGCGGGCGCGCCCGGCTTCGCCGCCGGTTCCTGTGACTCGACCATGACCCGAGCGTACCCAGCCGGCGCCGAGAATCATATGCAGAGACTTCTCTGCATAGCTTCCCTTGCAGAGAAAGCTCTGCAACCATGGAGGGGTCAGGGCCGTACCGTCCGAGGGAGACACCCATGAACCGCTCGTCCCGCCTGTTCCGTTCACTCCGTGCGGTCGTGGCGGTGTGCGCACTCGCCGCCGGCCTGGGCGCGGTCAGCGGTCAGGCCGGCGCCGCCGAGCCGGAGTCCGGCTTCGAGGCGTGTCCGCGGCTTCCGGCCGGCGCCGATCCGGCGGCCTGGCGGTGTGAGGTGATGTCGGCGACCGGGCATCTGAGCATCGGCCGGTTCGACGAGCCGATAGCCGTCCCGATCACCGTCACCTTCGCGGAGGGCAGGATGAACGGCGAATTCCACCAGGTCTTCGGCGAGCTGACCGCTTCTCCGATACGGGCCGGCCGCACTCCGCTGACCCTCACCCCGGTCTACGCGGGCTACTCGGACTTCCTCAGCACCGATGAGCGGCGCGGCGAGCTGGATCTCGGCTTCAAGCTCTCCGGACCGGCACTGCCGCCCGGCTGCGCCATAGGCAGTGACGCGGACCCGGTGCATCTCGTACTGAAGGACACCGAGCCCACCAAGGTCATATCCGAGAAGCCGCTGATCGTCACCTTCGGCGCACGGGACATCGCGTTCACGGCGCCCAGGACCTCGGGGTGCGGGCGACTGGGGCCGGCCCTGGACAAGGTGCTCGGCCTGCCGTCCCCGTCCGGGAGCAACGCGATCGACCTGGACGCCACGGTCGCGCTGCGCTCGTACCGGGAGCTCCCCCACCTGGCCGACGCGGCAGCTCGCTGAGCCCTCCGGCGGCCCGGTGGCCACCGGTGGCTACCGGTGGCTACCGGTGGCTACCGGTGGCTACCGGTGGCCACGCGCCTGCCGTGCGGCTGGCTGCCGCCCGGCAGGTATGGGGAGGCGGCCAGGGCCGACCCGCACCCCCGCTCTCCGGCGGGCGGCCGCTCCCCTGCCCTGCGGCGGTCAGGTACGCGGCCCCTCCCTGCGGCGGTCAGGTGCGCGACCGTCCTTCCGTGGTCAGGGGTCCGCCCCTCCTGCGGCGGTCAGGGGCCCGGCCCGGCCTTCCTGCCGTGGTCAAGGCCCGGCCCGTCCGGCGCGCCGGGTCAGACCACGGCGGTCCCCGCCGCGACCGCGGTGGCCAGCCGGGCGAGGGCGGCGGCCTCCTCGCTCCCCTCCTCGGCGCTGAACACATGGACCACCAGGCCCTGTTCACCGGGTGCGGCGGGCACCTGCAGGGCCTCGAAGTCCAGGGTGAGCGGCCCGGTGGCCGCGTGCCACAGGCGCTTGCGCCCGGCCGCGCACATCACGACCTCGCCGCTGGCCCAGATCCGCCGGAACTCGGCGCTGTGCGCGGACAGTCCGGCGACGAGGGCGGCGAGCTCCGCGTCGTCGGGGTAGCGCCCCGCCGCGACCCGGAGCTGCCCCACCGCCTCCGCCGCTCTGTCGGCCCAGTCGGGGTGCACCTTCCGGGCGGCCGGGTCGAGGAAGAGGTACCGGGCGTTGTTGGGGTCGCGGCGGCCCGGGTCGGCCAGGCCGCCGATCAGTTCGGCACCCAGGCCGTTCCAGGCCACCACGTCGAGGCGGTGGTTCGTGGCGAAGGCCGGGAACTGCTCCAGGGCGTCCAGGATCCGCCGCAGCAGGGGGCTGACCCGGGGGCGGGGCGCGGGGTCGCGACGGGCCTCGGCCAGGGTGCCCAGGTGCCGGCGCTCCGCCGTGTCGAGGCCGAGGGCCCCGGCGAGCGCGTCGAGCACCTCGGGGGACGGCTGGGTGGCCCGGCCCTGTTCGAGCCGGACGTAGTAGTCCACGCTGATTCCGGCGAGTTGGGCCAGCTCCTCGCGGCGCAGTCCGCGGACCCGCCGTCGGCGGCCGCCCGCGATGCCCACCTGCTCGGGCGCGACGCGCCCCCGCCGGGCGCGCAGGAAACCACCGAGCGCCCGCCGGGGGTCGCCGATCCCGTCGATCCCGTCGCTCCCACCGATTCCGTCGGCACGGTCGGTCCCGTCGGTACGGTCGGTGCCGGCGGTGCGGTCAGCCCCGTCGATACGGTCGGTGCGGTCGCGGGCGGTCCCGCCGCCGTTCCCGGTGCGGTCGTCCACGTCGTCGGTGCGCTGGAGGTGGTCCACCCTGTCCATGCGCCCAAGTATGCGTGGCCCTGGCAGTACCAGGATTCCGGTTCCGCCGGTCGAACAGGGTGATGGCTGACCGGCCGTGGACGAGAGAACGTTGCGCCATGACCGCATCCACACCGCAGCAGCGGAAGAAGATCCTCGTTGTCAGCGCCCACCCGGAACCCCGTTCGCTCAACGCCTCACTGACCGCCTTCGCGGTCGAGCACCTGCGAACAGCGGGCCACGAGGTGCGGGTGTCCGACCTCTACGCGATGAAGTGGAAGGCGACGGCGGACGCCGACGACTTCCCGGACGACGTGGTGGACGGGCGGCTGGAGGTGATGGCCGCCTCGGAACGGGCCACCCTGGCCGGGCGGCTGTCGCCGGACGTCGCGGCGGAGCAGGAGAAGGTGCGCTGGTCGGACGCGGTGATCCTGCAGTTCCCGATGTGGTGGTTCTCGGCTCCGGCGATCCTGAAGGGCTGGATCGACCGGGTGTTCACCTGCGGGTTCGGCTACGGCCCGGCGGTCCCGCCGCCCTATGGGCAGGGCCCGCTGGCGGGGCGGCGGGCCCTGCTGTCGGTGACGGTCGGCGCCCGGGAGACGTCGTTCTCCGACCGGGGCGTGCACGGGCGGCTGGCGGACGTCCTGCATCCGGTGCAGCACGGCCTGTTCTGGTTCACCGGCATGGCCCCGCTCGAGCCGTTCGCGGTGTACGGCTCGAACGCCGTACCGGTGGAGCGGTTCGAGGCGGCCCGGCGGGAGTACGCACGGCGGCTCGACGGACTCTTCACCGACGAGCCGGTCCCGTTCCGGTCGCTGACCGGCGGCGACTACGACCACGACATGCGGTTGCTGCCGGGTGTGGAGGCGCCGGGGACGAGCGGGCCGGACCTCCATCTGCTCCCGCGCGGCTGAGGGCCGGTGCGGCGGTGGCTGCATCACGGCCGGCTGCGGACGATCTGCTCCCGCGCGGCTGGGCCGTCCGGCCTCCGGCGGGCGTCCGGCCCGGCTCAGCGGGCCGGGGATGCCGCGCCGCCGGCGCCGGGGGCCGGTTTCAGCGGCCGGCCTGCTCGGCCCGCTTGGCCTTGATCCGCTCGGCTTCCTTGCGCACCTCGGCCTGGGTGGCGCGCTCCTTCTGGAGCCACTCGGGGGACTCCTGCTTCAGCGCGTCGATCTGCGCCGTGGTGAGCGGTTCGGTGACCCCGCCGCGGGCGAGACCCGAGATGGAGACACCCAGCTTCGCCGCGACCACGGGCCGCGGGTGCGGACCGTCGCGCCGCAGCTCGCGCAGCCACTCGGGCGGGTCGGTCTGGAGGGCGTCCAGTTCGCCGCGGGAGACGACACCCTCCTGGAACTCTGCGGGGGTGGCCTCGAGGTACACACCCAGCTTCTTCGCCGCGGTCGCGGGCTTCATGGTCTGGGTGCTGCGGTGGGACGTCATGGGTCCAGGATATCGACCGTGCGGAGGGCTTCCGACCAGGTCCGGCGCACGCTCACCGGCATCCCGGATACGCTGGGCGGGTGACAGGCTCGCCAGCACCCCGTTCCTTCCGTCTCGCCTACGTCCCGGGCGTGACGCCGGCCAAGTGGGTGCGCATCTGGGGCGAGCGGCTGCCCGACGTCCCGCTGACCCTGGTGGCGGTGTCCGCCGCCGAGGCATCCGGTCTGCTGCGCGACGGCGGCGCCGACGCGGGCTTCCTGCGGCTGCCGGTCGACCGGGCGGACCTCAGCGCGATCCCGCTCTACACCGAGACCACGGTGGTCGTGGTCCCGAAGGACCACGTGGTGGCGGCGGTCGACGAGGTGTCCGCCGACGACCTGGCCGACGAGATCGTGTTCCACCCGCTCGACGACCCCTTCGACTGGGAGCGCCCACCGGGGCGGCCGGCGATCGAGCGGCCGGCCACCACCGCGGACGCCATCGCCCTGGTGGCGGCGGGGGTGGGGCTGCTCCTGGTACCGCAGTCGCTGGCCCGGCTGCATCACCGCAGGGACCTCACCTACCGTCCGGTCACCGGTGTGCCGCAGTCCCGGGTCGCGTTGTCCTGGCCCGAGGACGCCACCACGGACCTGGTGGAGGACTTCATCGGGATCGTCCGCGGGCGGACGGTCAACAGCAGCCGGGGGCGGCGCCCCGCGGAGCCGGCGCAGCCGAAGGAGGACCGCGCCGGTGCCGGCGGCCGGCAACGGCAGTCCCGGACGGGCCGCTCGGCGGGCCGGGCCCAGTCGGCCGGCCGGGCCCAGCGCGGGGCTTCCGGCGGGACCAAGGGCGGCGGCCGGCGCGGCAAGCCGCGCCGCCGGTCCTAGGCCGTGCGGTGAACCGGGGCCGGGCGACGCCGGCGTAGTCCCGGTCGGCTGCGCCCGACCGGTGGCGCGGAGGGATCAGCGGGTCGCCGGCCCGGACCGGGTGCGCGATCCCGGGGCGTGGCCGGGGGTGAAGCGGGGCACGCCGCGAGCCGCCGGTGCGGGAACGGGTCGTCAGTGTTCCGCCCCGGGGTCGCCGGCGCTCCAGTCCCAGTGGGTGAGCGTGGTGCGCATCAGCCGGGCGGCGGGCGACAGGTGGCTGCCGGAGCCCCAGCACAGGGTCACCGTGCGCCGGCAGTCGGGGCTGTCGACGGCGATCCAGGCGACGGGGGCGTGCGCGGCCTTGCGCCGGGCGAAGGACGGGACGAGACCGATGCCGAGCCCCGCGCTGATCAGGTCCGCGATGGCGCTGTGCTCGTCGCTTTCGCAGACCGTTCTCGGGGTGAGGCCCCGGGCGGCGAAGAGCCGGTCGAGCAGTCGGCGCAGCCAGTGTCCTTCGCGGGCGGTGACGAAGGGCTGGTCGGCGAGTTCACGGATGCTCACGGAGGTACGACCCGCGAGCGGGTGATCGAGTGGTGTGACCACCGCAACCGCCTCGTCGAACAGCCGCACCACCTCCAGGCCGTCGGCGTGGATCGGCTGCGAAGCGACGCACAGGTCGACCTCCTGGGCCCGCAGGCGGCGGGCCATGTCCTCGGCCGGCGACCAGTGGAGCTCGAGCTCGGCCGAGGGGTGGGCGCGCTTGTAGGCCGCCAGTGGGCCGGTGAGCGTGAGGAAGGTCTCCGAGGCCAGTCGCACGGTGCCCAGGCCCTCGCCGGTGGCCTCGGCTACGGCGCGTCGTCCGGCCTGGAGTTCACCGAGGGCCCGTTCGACGTGATCGCGGAAGAGCCTGCCCGCGTCGTTGAGCCGGAGCCGGCCGCCCCGGTCGAACAGGGGTGTGCCCAGTTCGGTCTCCAGCCGGGCGATGGTGCGGCTCAGCGACGGCTGAGCGACGCGCAGCTCGTCGGCTGCCCGGCTGAGGTGCTCCAGCCGCGCCACCACCAGGAACTGCCGGAGCGGGTTCAGCTCCATCATGCCTCCGAGGGCATAACGCCATAGCAATATTGATCTTAGTCAAGATACCCCCCACGTCATAGCGTCGACGGTGTTGGCACCGGGAGATCACAGCGAGGGGGAACCACCATGGTCACCAGCAGTCCGGCATCCGCTGCCGCGCGTCCGGCGGAGCGGATGGGCCCGCGGGGAAGCCGCACCACCCGGGCGACGCTCGTGAAATGCGTCGCCGCGGCACTGGCCGCCGCGGCGATCGGCGTGCTGGTCGTGGACAGCGCGGACGCCGGCGCCCCGGCAAGGGGGCAGGTCGAGGTCCTCGAACTCAAGGTCCGGAACGATCAGCACACCGCCGTCGACCTCGGCCCGGCAGGGCCGAGCCTGGGCGATATGGACGTCTACTCCGGCACCGCCATCGCGGACGGCCGCAACGTCGGACGCGGGGGTGGAACGTGCCGGGTCATCCACATCGAGGACGGGAAACGCACCACACAGTGCCTGATCACCATGGAACTCGAGCGTGGTTCCCTGACCATGCAGTCGCTCTGGGCGGGTGGAACGGGTTCGCTCGACATGGCCATCACCGGCGGTACCGGCGACTTCCGTGACGCCCGGGGCACGGCACGCTACTGGGACATCGCGACGCCGGACGAGCGGATGCGGGCCGAGATCCTGCACTGAACACCCCGCCCGCGGGACTCCGCCAGGGCGGCGCGGCGCGGTCCTGCGACCGCGCCCCGGCCGCCCGCACACGATCGCGGCCGGACCGGAGCGGGGCGGTCCCGGGGAGGCCCGGGCGCGGCCCCGCTCCCCCGGGGCCGCGCCGCGGTCCGGGCGTCAGCCCAGCGCCGCCGAACGCCCGGTCAGGAACTGCCCGAAGGGAACCTCGCCCACGGCCCGCTCCGGCGTCAGGTGCCCGCCCGGAAGCCCTGGTAGGCCCTGCCCGCCAGGCGCACGCTGAGCAGCGCTCGGCGTCGCCCGGTCGCGCGCAGACAGGCGCGCGCCGGCTCCGGAAGCGTGCGGACCTCGGGGCCGCCCACGCCGGGCACCCGTCCCGCGGGCTCCCCGGCGGCGAGCCCGGCCGGCCGGGCGGGCGGCCACCTCGGCCGCGTCGACCGGCTGGTCGGCGACGTGGGCCGGGAGCGCCATGACCGGCGGCCCGCGCCGCGCCCGGGCAGACGGCGGAGCCGGCGAGGCTGACGCGGCGCGGATTCCGTGAGACGGCCCGGCCCGCCCGCGGCCGGGAGCACCGTCCGGCATGACCCGGCAAGGATCACGGTGTTGGTCTGGACCGGTGTATTGCCGCCGGGGGTCCCGGCCCGCAAGCTCACAGCATGGATTTGGAGTTGCGGCACCTGAAGACGATCCGGGCGATAGCCGATGCCGGCAGCCTGACGAAGGCGGCCTCGCTGCTCGGCCTGGCCCAGCCCGCGCTCAGCGCACAGTTGAAGCGCATCGAACGCACCCTTGGCGGACAGCTTTTCGAACGCGGGCGGTACGGGGTGCGGACCACCCCGCTGGGCCAACTGGTCCTCGGCCGGGCCCGCGTCGTCCTCCCGGCCGTGCACCAGCTCCAGGAGGAGGCGCTGCGGTTCGCCCGATGCCAGGAGCAGCTGCCGGGCTTCCGGGTCGGCGCCACCCACGGCCCGCTGCTCGGCGGGCTGGTCGACCGGCTGGCCGCCGCGTACCCAGGGGCGCCGGTCACCACCCGGATGTCCTGGTCGGAACGGCAGATCGCCGCGTCGGTGGCCGACGGGCGCCTGGACTACGCGCTGATCGGCACCTGCGGGGAGAGCCCACCACCCGAACCGGACCGGCTGACGTGGCGGGAGGTGGCGCGGGACCCGATCTTCGTCATGCTCGCCCACGACCACCCGCTCGCCGGGGCCCCGGAGATCGAGCTGGCGGAGCTGGCCGGCGCGTCCTGGACGGATGTGCCCGGTGACGGCTGCTTCGCGGACTGCTTCGCCGCCGCGTGCGCCCGGGCCGGGTTCGCCCCGTCCCGGGTGTACGAGACCGACACCGCCTCCTGTGTCCATCTGGTGCAGGTCGGGCGGGCGGTCGGGCTCTGCCGCGCGACGTTCCCGCCCACCCCGGGCATGGTCACCAGACCGCTGGCCGGTACGCCGCTGACCTGGCGGCACCTGGTGGGCTGGCATCCGGGCGCGCTCGCCGCCGACACGGCCACCGCCGTGGTGGGGCACGTGCGTGCCGCGCACACCGAGGCGGCCGCGCGCAGCGACAGCTACGCCCGGTGGCTCGGCACCGACCGGGCGCCGCAGGCCGGCGCCCCGGCCACCGCGGTGCCTCGCCCGGCGCCCCGGAGCCGGGGCTTCCATAACGCCGGGCAGGGGGTCAACT
Source organism: Streptomyces sp. NPDC018031 (assembly GCF_044327625.1). Taxonomy (NCBI): domain Bacteria; kingdom Bacillati; phylum Actinomycetota; class Actinomycetes; order Kitasatosporales; family Streptomycetaceae; genus Streptomyces; species Streptomyces sp. NPDC018031. The sequence continues at coordinate 3,094 of NZ_JBIRFT010000033.1, read as the reverse complement.
GACTGCTGCAGCACGGTCGTTCGTACCGCATACGGTTTCGGCACCTCCCCCACCGATACCGAGGAGCAGCCCCCATGCGTCACCTCCGTTCCAGAGCCGCGGTCGCCTGTGCCGCGATGGCCGCGGCCGGCGCGCTCGCCCTGACGGCCCTGCCGGGCTCCGCTGCCGCCGCCCCCGCCGAGCGCTCCGCCGCCGGGGCGCCCACCGCCGTCCAGGCAGCCCCCGAGCTTCTCTCCGCGATGCAGCGCGACCTGGGTCTCAGCCCGGACCAGGCGCGGCAGCGCCTGGCCAACGAGGCCCGGGCGGGCGCCACCGCGGGTCGGCTCGGCCTCGACCTGGGCGACTCGTACGCCGGTTCCTGGGTGCGGGGAGCGGACTCGGCCACCCTGACGGTGGCCACCACCGATCCGGCGGAGGCCCGCCGGATCACCGCCGGCGGTGCGCGGGCCGAGGTCGTCGCCCACTCACTGGCCGAACTCGACGCGGCCAAGGCGGCGCTGGACCGCGCGGCCGAGCGCAGGGGCACCCCGGAGGTGCCCGTCTGGTACGTCGACGTCCGCTCCAACACCGTGGTGGTCCAGGCCGGGAAGCGGGCCGCGGCGGAGTCGCTGATCGCCGCCAGCGGCGCCGACCGGGCGGCCGTGCGGGTGGTGCCCTCCACCGAGCGGCCGCGTCCGCTGTACGACATCCGGGGCGGGGACGCGTACTACATGGGCAGCGGCGGACGCTGCTCGGTCGGCTTCGCCGTCACCAAGGGCAGCCAGCAGGGCTTCGCCACCGCCGGCCACTGCGGCCGGGTCGGCACCACCACCAGCGGGTACAACCAGGTGGCGCAGGGCACCTTCCAGGGCTCGACGTTCCCCGGCCGGGACATCGCCTGGGTGGCGGCCAACAGCAACTGGACGTCCACCCCGTACGTGAGCCAGAGCGGGCGGAACATCCCGGTCGCCGGGTCCACCCAGGCTCCGGTGGGCGCCTCGGTCTGCCGCTCCGGCTCGACCACCGGCTGGCACTGCGGCACCATCCAGCAGCACAACACCAGCGTCACCTACCCCGAGGGCACCATCAGCGGGGTGACCCGCACCTCGGTGTGCGCCGAGCCGGGCGACTCCGGGGGTTCCTACATCTCCGGGGACCAGGCACAGGGCGTCACCTCCGGCGGCTCGGGCAACTGCCGGTCCGGCGGGACCACGTACCACCAGCCGATCAATCCGCTGCTGCAGGCGTACGGGCTCACCCTGAAGACCACCACCGGCGACGGGGACCCCGGTGACCCGCCCGGCGGCAGCTGGGCCCCTGGCACCGTGTACCAGGCGGGCGCCGAGGTCACCTACGGCGGCGCCACCTACCGCTGCCTCCAGCCGCACCAGGCACAGCAGGGCTGGGAGCCGCCGAACGCGCCGGCCCTGTGGCAGGCCGTCTGACCCGTCTCCCCGACGGGCGGTGAGGGTCCCCCCGTGTCGCCCGCACCGTCCGCCGACGCGCCGGCTCCGGAAGCACCCCGGGCCGGCGCGTCGGCGCGCCCGGCCCCCGCGGGAACCGCGCCCGGCCCCCGCTGGAACGGCCGGGCGGCGCCTGAGGCCGCCCCGCCCGACCGGCCGACCGGCCGACCGGCCGACCGGCCCGGATCGGGACGGTCCGGGAGAGCCGGCGCGGCCGAAGAAGCCGAAGAGGCCGGCGGAGCCCCTCCGGCTCAGAAGAACTCCTTGGCGACTTCCTCCGCTGCCTGGTGCTCCGCGCTGGGCGGGTCGAGCTCGCTCAGCGTCATCAGTGACGACTCGTCACGGAGGCGCCGTTCCCACTCGTCGGCCATGGTCTCCTGCTGCTCGCGGGCGAGTTCCCGCACGGCCTCCCGGGTGGCCGGTGCGAGAGCCGCGAGGAACCGCGTGACGGGGTCGGTGTCCATGGGTACGTCCTTCCTGCCCCGGCCGGGCCGGCCGGGCTCCGAGTGGTGATCCTCAGACGTACCATTCCAGACAAACACGACCTGTCGCCTGTCGGGCGCACCCGGCGTCACCCGGTCACTCGGCCGGGTTCACGGCGGGGCTCGGCGGGGCACGGCGGGTGCCGGAGTCCGGCAGGGCGCTCAGCGGGGCGCCGGCGGGGTGTCCGGCAGCGGGCCGGGTACGGCGGGTGCCCCCGGCCGGTTCGCCGCACCTCCCGGCACCGGGTAGAGTGGATCTTGCGACGCCGGGCCGGGAACGGCAGGCGGCGATGCGTCGGTCGTCCAAGGAAAGATGCTCGTCTCCAAACGAGAGATGCAGGTGCAAGGCCTGCCTGGCGCTCTTGTGCAGGGTCCCTCCCCGGCCGGGGAGGGACCCTGCGTGTTTCACCGGGCCGCGCCGTCCGGCGGCGGACCCGCGGCCCGGCCGCCGGCGCCCCCGGTCAGGAGACCCGCTTGAGCGTCCACGCGTTGGGGTTGAAGCTCGGCACCACCGAGTAACGGCAGCTGCTGGTGTAGTACGTGCTGGTCTGCACCCAGCCCGCGGGCTGATAGGTGGAGGCGCAGGCGTTCACCGTGGTGCCCACCGGCAGCCCGGTCAGCTGTTTGATCTGCTTGATGTTGGGAGCGGTGCCGGAGCCGCACGACAGGCTCGTACCCCAGCTGATGTCCACCCAGCCGTCAGGGGTCAGCGAACTGGCGCAGACCGTCTGGACGTCACCCGGCGCCGCCATGGCCGCGGGGGCGGACATGCCCAGCCATACCGCCGGGCCGATGAGGACGAGCCCTGCCGCACGCTTGCGTCTCACGGATGTGTCTCCCGTCGTCAGAAGAGATGGATGTCGTGTGAAGGAAGCGCCTCACTCAATCGGCTGCGGACCCCCGAGCGGGAGCCCATTTCCGGCCGTATGCGCACAGGTGTCACCCGTGGCCGCCCACCCTGCCGGAGAACGGGCGGACGCACCGGCTGGGGCGGGCGGGCTCGGGCGGGCAGGCCGGGCGGGGCGGGCTCGGACGGGCGGGCCGCGCCGGGCGGGCTCGGACGGGCGGGCGGGACTCAGAACTCCCTACGTTTTTCCTCGGGACTGGGCGAGCCCTTCGTATGGTTGGCCCACCCAGGGGGCCCGGGTGTGGCTTTCAGAACTCTGCCGA
>NZ_JBIRFT010000032.1:0-40516 GCF_044327625.1 Streptomyces sp. NPDC018031 | reverse complement strand
GCCACCATGCACAACCTCGCCCTGACCGGGTGAAACAGCAGGTCAAGCACAACTCCGGCCTGCCCGAGCCCGACCTTATGCAACACCCTTTAGGCGTGATGGCGTTCGACGCCGCGGATGACCACATCCGGCACATCCGGGCCTTGCACAGCACCGGCGGCAGGCTCCGGCCCCGTGTGTCGAACTGTCCCGGCTTCCGGAGAGTGTCCGAATGGGGGAAGCGGGAGCCGCCGGATGAACCGATGAGGGCGGACGGACGGGGGTCGGCTGGCGAGTCCACTCGACCCGAGCGGGCGCCTCCTCCGCCCCCGCGCAGGCAGGCACCGCACGCCAAATCAGCCCGGCCGGGGTGGCCGTTCAGGGGCCTGTTGGTTTTCCCGCCGGCCGCGGCGGGGAAGACACCTATCCCCACCGCGCCGGGTAGGTGTGCCGGGGCTCAGGGAGCCGCGGCGGTGAGGTAGCGCTGCACCGTCGGTGCGACCCAGGCGATGAGCTCCTCACGAGTCATCTCAACCGCCGGCGGGAAGCGCAGCACGAAGCGCGCCAGAGCCAAGCCGAGGATCTGCGAGGTCACCAGAGCGGCTCGACGCGGCACGTCAGCCGGATCGGGGCACACAGCGGTGACCACCGGGACAAGCTGCCGCCGGACGATCTCGTGCATCCGCTCGGCGCCGGCCTGGTGGGTGACGCCGACCCGGAGCAGTGCGGTCAGTACGTCATCACCTTCCCAGCGGTCGAGGAAGTGGGCGACCAGAACCTCACCGACTTCTTGGGCGGGGATCGCACCGAGGTCCGGGAGATGCAGATCCGTGTCGGAGGCGGCGATGAACAGGCGTTCCTTGCTGCCGTAGTACCGCATGACCATGGAGGGGTCGATGCCCACGGCGCGGGCGATGGTGCGGATGGTGGCGCGTTCGTACCCTTCGGCGGCGAAGCTCTCGCGTGCGGCTTGCAGGATCGCGGCGCGGGTGGCGTCGGAGCGGCGGGGTGCGGAGGGAGCCTGGGTCACGTCAACAACTGTAGGCCAACGGGCGTTGACCGGCCAGTGGTGGGCGGCCTATCGTCAAACCAGCGTTGGCCAACAAGCGTTGACCAACAGTTGTTGACCGACAGTCGTCGACCGTGGGAACACGCCGACACAATGGAGGCCGCCATGGGAAGCACGGACCGCACTGCCCCCGCCCCCGCCGACACCACCCCGCCGACAGCCGCCGATGTGATCGTCGTGGGCGCGGGCCCCACCGGCCTGCTCCTGGCCGGGGACCTGGCCGCCGCCGGCCACCGGGTCACCCTCGCCGAGCGCCGCCCGCACAAGATCTCCAACCTCACCCGTGCCTTCTCCACCCACGCCCGCACCCTGGAGCTCCTCGATGCCCGGGGCCTGGCGGATGACCTTCTCAAGACCGGGCACACCACCACCAGCCTGCGCGTCTTCGGCCGCGGCGAGTTAAGCCTCGCCGACCTGCCGACCCGCTTCCCGTTCCTTCTCGCCACCCCCCAGTACGAGATCGAACGGCTTTTGGAGCGGCGTGCCGTCCAAGCGGGCGTGGACTTCCGCTACGAGCACGAACTGACCGGCATCGACCAGGACTCCCCCGAGGCGCCGGGCTCCGTGACCGCCACCTTGCGCACCGGGGACGGCCGCACCGTCGCTTGCTCCGCCCGGTACCTCGTGGGCGCCGACGGCCACCGCAGCGGCGTCCGCCAGGCGCTCTCCATCCCCTTTCCCGGTGAGTCCGTACTGAAGTCGATCACCCTCGCGGACGTGAAGCTGGCCCGCCCGCCCCGGGACCTCCCGGCCCTGCGCGTCGCTCCCGACTCCGCCTGCTTCGCCTTCATCGCCCCCTTCGGCGACGGCTACTACCGGGTCATAGGCTGGGACCGCCACCACACCGCCCCAGAAGACGCCCCCGTCGACCTCGACGAGATCAAAGGCCTCCTGATCCGCACCACCGGCCACGACCTCGGCGCTCACGACCCGCGCTGGCTCTCCCGCTTCCACAGCGACGAACGCCAGGCCCCCACTTACCGCAAGGGCCGCTGCTTCCTGGCAGGCGACGCCGCCCACGTTCACTCCCCCGCCGGCGGCCAGGGCATGAACACCGGCCTGCAGGACGCCGCCAACCTCTCCTGGAAACTCTCCCGCGTCCTGCACGGCGCGTCCCCCGACGCCCTCCTCGACACCTACCAGGCCGAACGCCACCCCATCGGCGCCCGGGTGCTCCGCACCAGCGGCGCCCTCGTCCGCCTCGCCATGGCCCACCACCCCGCGATGCGCGCCGTGCGCGCACTCGCCGGGGTCACACTCGACGTGCTCGCCCCGCTCCGCCGCCGCACCGCCGGACAGATCTCCGGCATCGACATCTCCTACGGGCCAAACGCCCGGCGCGTCCCCGACATCGCGCTCGACGGCGGCGGTCGCCTCTACGAGGAACTCCGGGCCGGCCGGTTCGTCCACATCAGCCCGATCGGCTCCCACGACACCCCCGCCGTCCCCGACGCGGTCCCCGTCCACTGGCGCCCCACCTCACCCCGCACCGACAGCCTCCTGGTACGCCCCGACGGCTACCTCACAGCACCGGACCTGCCGCTGTAACAGACACCGCACCATGCGGCCGGTATACGGCCCACCGGCCGACACCCGGTGGGCCGACCCCCCTTCGGAACATCGGACCGTCGGCCAGGTGTGCCGTCGGCTGACGTCCGGTGGGCACGCATCGAGCGGCTGCTACCGGACCGGACTCCCCAGCGGGCAGGTCGGTGGCCCGATCACCGGCAGACGACCGCCGCGGTCGCGTTCACTACCGCACCGGGAGACGGTGGATGGGCCTGCTGCCCGCCCGAGCACCGCGGGTCGCGGCAAGGCGCCCACGGCCGCCTGCGGAAACGGGCCGACGACGACACCCGGGAACCGGTCCTCACCGCCCCGCTCGCCCAGACCGACACCGCGGGCAACCCCGACCGGGACGTCGCGGTCGACTCCACCATCGTCCAACCCCCACCGGCACACGGCCCGGGCCCCGACCAAAAAAAGGGGCCCCGGTCGGCGCGCCACACCACCACGGGGGCCGCTGCGCAACCCTCGGGGGCTGGAGGCAGCCTGTCCCGGGGAGCGGCGCCGGGTGGCGCGCATCCGCAGGCGGTCCGGCGAACCGCCTGCGCTTCTCACGCCCCTTGGGATGTGAGCGGATCAATGCCGGGACCGGCCGGCTCCCGGCCTTCCTCCGCGGGAGGCGATCAAGGACGAGACGATGCCGGTCACAGCCAGGCTTCCGACCATGACCATGCCCACGCCGATCGCGAAGAGCCCACTGGAGTCGTCCGACCAGTCCCAGTAGGCGGCAGCGGTCAGCCCGGTGGTGGTGCCGAACACCGCGGCAGACCCGCACTCCCGGGAAGCGGCCCAGTACACCACAGCCAGCACGGTCAGCCCCAGCCCGATCACCTGCCACGCCTGGTAGGGGCCGGTCGTCGAACCATCAGGCCGCACATCCCGGTGCTGGTCCCAGCCCAGCCAGACAGCCCACGCCACCATCACCACCCCCGCCGGCACCACAGTCACCCATCGCCGGGGAACCGGACTTCGCAGCCATTCACGCATGGCACCAGTGTTCGGACTCACTCGAACACGCAACATGGCGTGGATACTCAACCGCACCTGAGCGAAAACGCCTACAGCCACCACGTACGCGCGGTACTTCACGCACACTGAGCGGAGGGGCACAGCGGCCAGGCGTTCAGCAGGAAAACGCCCGCACGACCCGAGGCGCGGCGCGCCCCCGCAGTGACCAGCGCGTGGTCTGAGCCGGGTGGGTGTCAGTCGGGTGTGGGGGCAAAGTCTCTGCCGGGATGGTCCTTTCGGTCATCCGCCGGCTGTACGTGCCGCGTCCGGGCAACCCGCCGGGAAAGGCTTCGGCGTGCCCCGAAGATCTCAGCGCCGCCCTCGGCTCACCGCCAGGCCGATACCGAGGGCGGCGAGTACGACAGCGGCGATCACGAACCAGGTGGGCATCGTGTCCAGGCCCTTGTAGGCGAGGGGTACAACGTCGGTCGGCGGCATCGGAGTCTCCTCGGTCGACTCTCTCGCGACTACCCCGCCGTGAGACCGCGATGCCCCGGCCGCCGCAGAGCCGTGATCGAGATGCTGCGGGCCGGCCCTCAGCCCGGGCGGGACGGCGTCCAGGACTCATCGGGGAACCGGGGTGCGGTGGTGTCCAGCACAGCCTCGCCGGCGGCGGGAAGCCCCACACCCGGTCGGCCGCCTGGCCCTGGAGGACCACGACGAACCCGTGCGGGCCCCGGACCGCGCCGGACCCGGCCGCGGGGGGGGGGGGGGCGCCCCCCCGCGGCCCCCCCCCCCCCGGGGGGGGGCCCCCCCCGCCCCGGGGCCGCGGCCCGGGGGACGCCCCGGGCCGCCGTCTCAGCCGCGGGCGTTGACGCGGACCGCCATGTTCCCCGAGGGGTGCTTGTTCTCGTACATCAGCTGGTGCGCGTGGCCCGTCTCGTGGAACTCCCCGACCCAGGACAGGCAGGGGTCGAGCTGGTTGCTCGCGGCCAGCTCGATCACCTGGCGGCACTGCCTGAGGTTGGCGAAGTGCGACCCCTGGAGCCGCTTCTGGCGCATCCACAGGAAGCGCAGGTCGACGTCGGCGTTGTAACCGGTGGTGCCCCCGCAGATGACGACCATGCCCGCGGTGTCACACAGGTACATCGAGGTGGGGATGGTGCTCTGACCGCTGTGCTCCAGCACGATCTTCGGGGCCCTGCGCTCCCCGAGGACCTCCCAGAACTTGCTGCCGAAAGCCCGGACACCCTTCAGCCACTGCGCCATGGCCTTGTCGTCCGAGGTGTCGGGCAGCCGGCCCCAGTGGTCGAACTCGTTGCGGTTGATGTAGCCCTTGGCCCCCAGGTCCAGGCAGAACTTGCCGCGGTCGTCGCTGGAGACCACCGCGACGGGGATACCGCCGCGCTGCCGGGTGATCTGGATCGCCATCGAACCCAGGCCGCCGGCACCGCCCCAGATCAGGACGGGATCCCCCGGCTCGACCGTGTGCGGGGCCCAGCCGGTCAGCTGACGGTAGGCGGTGGCGCCGGTCAGCAGGAAGCAGGCGGCTTCCTCCCAGGAGAGGCCGGCCGGCTTGGGATGGCACTGGTAGTCCCCCACCAGCGCGAACTGGGCGAAGGAGCCGTAGTTCGCCTCGTATCCCCAGGCGGCCTGGGTGCTGGAGGTCATGGGGTCCGCACCCAGCCGGATGTCGGGAGCGGTCTCGTCCCAGACGCAACCGGAGAGGATCACCTCGTCCCCCACCGACACCGAGGTGACGCCTTCACCCACCGCCCAGACGATCCCGGAGCCCTCGGACCCGCCGATGTGGAAGTCCTCGGCCGCGCCCTTGCGCCGGCGGGCGGCGATCACGTCCAGGGGGTAGCCGAGTGAGGCCCACACGTTGTTGTAGTTGATGCCGGCGGCCATCACATAGACGAGCACCTGGCCTCGGGCCGCCCGGGGCACGTCCACCACTTCCATGGCAAAGCCCTGGTCGGGCTCACCGTACCGTTCGGGACGGATGACGGCGGCGTGCATGCGCGCGGGGACGTGGCCCAGCGGGGGCATCTCGCCCACCGGGTACAAGTCCTTCAGATCGTCGGCCATACGGTCGGTCCTCACCTCGTGTAAGCGGTCGGTCTCAGTGGATCGCGGGAAGGCACTCATGATTCGATCGCCCGTGCCAGGTCGGCGATGGTCGTACCGCGGCCCAGCTTGGCCGGCGGCAGGACGGCTCCCAGGTCCCGTTCCAGACGCTTGCGGAGTTCGGCCGCCATCAGCGAGTCCATACCGAGCCGGTTGAGCGGCTTGTTGGCATCGAGCCTGGCGACCTCGGTGCGCAGCACGGCCGCCACGGTCTCGGCCACCCGCTCCAGGACCGGACGGTCATCGGCGGCGGGCACGGGAGCCTCCGGGACCGGGGCCGGCACCAGGGCCGGAGCCGGTACCGGGGTGGAGGGCGCGGCGACCGCCGGGGCCGGGACGGGGGTGGCCCGGGGGGCCGCCGGGACGGGCGCCACGGGCAGGGCGGGGGCGGGGTCCCGGCCGATGCGCAGACTGCCGCGCAGTTCCACGACCAGGCCGCTGGCCGGATCGGTCAGCCGGAGTTCACCGGTCAGTTCGATGCCGGAGTCGGTACCCTGCCGGGCCGCGCCGGACGCACCACTGGGCTGATCGGCCGTCATGCTCTGGTTCTCCTTGCCGGTCGGGGCCCACACGCCGGCTTCGGCGTCGTCGGCGGAAGTCGGAGCGGTGCCGGCCGGGAGCCGGCGCATGCGCATGCCGGTGACGTCCACGAGCACCCGGCCCGCCTCGTCCAGCAGGTCGATGTCCACCAGCAGCGCCTCCGGCGTGACCTCGGTGATCCGGCAGCGGCTCCACGCCACCTCCGGATCGGGACCGCACACGGTGACACCGGCGATGTGGTCGGCCAGGTAGTCCAGATCGGGAAGGAGCGCCAGCACGGGCTGGGACGCCGCAGCCAGCAGAGCCGGGTGGACCGGGTGATCGGGGTGGGACACCAGGCCGGCCGGACGGCGCAGCCGGGCGACGACCTCACCCTGCCCGAGCCACACCTCCTCCACGGCCCGGAGCACATGCTTGGCCGCGGGCAGCCGCCGGTAGAAGGCGCCGGCGTCCTGGCGCTCCGGGCAGCGCTCCAAGGTGGCCCGCAACGGCTCACGGGCCGGGGACGGCAGGTCGGCCGGGGCCAGTGCGGTGCCCCGGGCGAGCACCGCGGTAGCGCCGCCCTGGCCGTCCGGGCGGGTGGCCACCTCGAAGCCCCAGGCGCCGTCGGCCGCTTCCGGCGTGAGGGAGACCCGCAGCACCGTGGACTCCCCCTCGGGCACCACCAGCGCGCCCGGCATCTCCACACCGGTGAGCCGCACCACCCCCACACCGGCCGCCCGTGCGGCAGCGACCCGGGCGGCCTCGGTGAACACCGGACCGTGCAGGACCAGCGGCCCCTGAGCGGGGGCATCGGCCAGCAGCGGCGACCCCGCGACGAGAGGGAACTCATGGAGCTGCCGACCGGACGCCACCGGAGGTGCGCCCGCCCCGGCCCGGTCCTCCAACGGCTCGTACCAGTGGCTCTCCCGCTGCCATGGATAGCTGGGCAGCGCCACGCACCGGCCACTGCCGTACAGGCCCGTCCAGTCGACGGCGACCCCCGCCTCGTACGCCTCGCCCAACGCGGTGAGCAGGCTCTGCCGCTCGGGCTCGTCACGGACCAGGGAACCGGTGGCGGAGCCGGGCAGCGACGCGTCCTGCAGGGATTCCCCCAGCGCGCCGAGCAGCACCGGGTGCGGACTGACCTCGATGAAGACGGTCTCGCCCTGCTCCGCGGTGCTGAGCGCGGCCTCCCGGAAGTACACCCGGCCGCGCAGGTTGCGCACCCAGTAGGAGGCGTCCAGTTCGCTTCCGTCCATCAGCTCGCCGGTGACCGTGGAGCGCATGGGGACACGTCCGGCACGCGGCTTGAGGCCCTGCAACTCGGCGAAGAGCACATCGAGCACCGGGTCCATCTGGGAGCAGTGCGAAGCCGCCTCCGCCTTCATCACCCGGCAGAAGACGTCGCGGGCGTCGAGCTCGGCCTTGATCCTCTCGATGCCGTCGATCTCACCGGCGAGCACGGTGGTCCGGGGGCCGTTGCTCGCGGCCACCGAGACGTTCACACCGAGCTCCCCGATGAGCTTCTCGGCGTCGTCGGCCGGGACGCCGGCGACCGACATGGTGCCCCGGCCCGCGACGAGTTCGCGGATCAGCCGGGCGCGGCGGCTCACCACCGCCGCACCGTCTTGGAGGCTGAGCGCGCCGGAGACGCAGGCCGCCGCGGCCTCGCCCATGCTGTGACCGATCACCACGTCCGGTTCGACGCCCCAGGCCTGCCAGGTCGCGGCGAGGGAAACCTGGACCGCCCACAGCACCGGATGCACGACCTCCACCGACTCGGCCACCAGATCGGTGCCGTCGGTCAGCCGGTCCACGACCGACCAGCCGGTCTCCGCCCGGACCGCTTCGTCGCAGCGCAGCAGGGTGTCCCGGAAGGCGGGCGAACTCTCCATCAGCCCGCGGCCCATGCCGATCCACTGGGAGCCGTGACCGGAGAAGACGAACGCCACCCGGGGACGGTCGGTGTAGGCCGGGGACACCCCTTCGGCGAGAACCTCACGCAGCCGGTCCGACAGCGCGTCGTGGCTGTCGCCGACGACCGCGAGCCGGTAGGCGTGGTGGGTGCTCCGGACAGCGGCGGTGTGGCAGATGTCGGCCAGGTCCGCCGAGCGGCCCATGCCGTCCGAACCCAGCAGGTCCGCCAGGTCCCGGGCACGGGCACGCAGCGCCTCCGGGGACGCCGCCGACAGCGGCAGCAGGTGGTCGGGGCCGGTCTCGGCCGCGGCCGGGTCGGCGGACCGGCGGACACCGGTCACGGCCGCATCGGCCTCGGTGAGGACCATGTGCACATTGGTGCCGGAGATCCCGAAACCGCTCACCCCCACGGTCAGCGGCCGATCTGCCGTCAGGGGACGCGGGGAGCCGGGGACGTCGAGGGAGAGCCTGTCCCAGTCGACCGCCGGGGTGCGCCGGGTCAGGTGGAGACTCGGGGGAACGGTGCGGTGCCGGAGGATGAGCGCACTCTTGATCAGTCCGATCACGCCGGCCGCCGCTCCGGTGTGCCCGACGTTGGACTTCACCGACCCGACCAGCAGGGGGGCGCCGGCGGGCCGACCGCCCGGCTCACCCAGCACGGCGCCGAGCGCACCGAGTTCGACCGGGTCGCCGGCGGGCGTACCGGTACCGTGCGCTTCGACGTAGTCCACCTCCGAGGCGGGAACGCCCGCGTGTTCGTAGGCCCGGCGCAGCATCTGCCGCTGACCGCTGAGCGCGGGATTGATCATGGTGCCGCTGCCCGCCCCGTCGTTGTTCATCCCCCAACCCCGGATGACGGCGCGGACCGGGTCGCCGTCGGCGAGAGCCTGTTCCAGAGGTTTGAGGAAGACGGCGCCGACGCCCTCGCTGAAGACGAACCCGTCGGCGGACGCGTCCCCGAACTTGCAGTTCTCGGCCGAGAAGACACCGGCTTCCAGATAGCCGGGCGTCTCCGTGGAAGTCAGCAGCAACTGCGAGCCGCCGGCGATGGCCATGGTGGACTCACCGGCCTGCAGGCTCTGACAGGCGAGCGCGATGGCGGCGAGCGAGGAGGAGCAGGCGGTGTCCACCGACAGGCCGGGACCGTTGAGGTCCAGAGCGAAGGAGAGACGACCGGTGATGGTCGCGCGCGACCCGGCACCGAGCATGGTGTGCATGTCCGGTTCGCCGGCACCGATGACCAGGTCCCAGTAGTGGACGTTGCAGGTGCCCACGTACACGCCGGTGCGGGTACCGGCAAGCTTCGCGGCATCCTGGCCGCCGTCCTCCAGGGCCTCCCAGGCGGTCTCCAGGAACAGCCGCTGCTGCGGGTCCATGCCCATGGCCTCGCGCGGGGCGATGCCGAAGAACTCCGCGTCGAAGCGGTCGACATCGCTCAGAAGCCCCGCGCGGACCGTCCGCCCCGGTACACCGTAGGGGCGGCCGAAGCGGGTCCGCGGTGCTTCGCCCACCGTGCAGGCCCCGTCCATCAGGAGCTTCCAGAAGGAGGACAGGTCATCGGCTCCCGGAACCCGGCAGGCCATTCCCACGACCGCGATCGGAACCGGCGGTACTGGTTTTCTTTGCTCTGGCATGGCGAAGCTGACTTCCTTGCTTGTGGAGGGTGAAAGGGCAGCACAGAGAAACCGGCGGCTTACCACGGCAGGCCGGCTGGTACCGCGAAAAACCGGTCGAGGGCCAGGTTGCGGCCGTCCACGCCGGCTTGGCCGCGTGCCGGAGTCAGCGGCACGGCAGGGGCAGCCGGCCGTCGGGCCCGTACCGCAGGAACGGAAACGAAAACCCAACACCGGCTTCCGGCCCGGCAGTCACCGGCGAGGGCGGTGTCCTGTGCCCCTGGAAGCCCTGCGCCTCGGGCAGCGGCCCGCCCGGCCCGTTGGACTCACACGGTCCGCACCGGAAGATGCCGGGCAGGGAGGAGAGTTGACCTTTCCTTTGCCATCACAAAAGAAGATCTTGAGCTATGTCGAAACCCTCTGGATCCCCGCATGACATCCCCCGTGAACAACCGCTACGACCGAACGAAAGATCAATCACACCGAAACTACTACGCAGGAGCCGTCCCTGAACTGTGATCTGCAACTCTCGTCTTGCAGAATGAACAAAAATGTTTGCCAGGCAAGGGTCCCCGGGTGGAATCCGCACGTGGAGCCACCGTCGTCGGACGGAGGGGACGAGCCCGCTGGCGGCCCAAGGCGGTTCGCCTGCGACGCCCGTCCCGGCTGCCGCCGCCCCATGCCGGCCCCGGCCGGCCTCCAGAGGAGTAGAGCCGCTCCTTCACACTCGGCACCCCTCCGCCGGGTGCTCGACGCCGGGGTGCGCCGACAGCGAGGCGGCTCCGGTCGTGGCGCCCGTGCATGACCGCGCGGCCGCGAGACCGGGGCCGGTCGGCTGCGACGAGTAGCCTGGCGGCATGGAAGCGATCATGGTCAGCGCGTGTCTGCGCGGGGTGTCCTGCCGGTTCGACGGGCGTCACAAGGCATCACCGGAGGTCGAGGAGGCAGTGGCCGGGCGCGAGGTCGTCTCGTTCTGCCCGGAGGTGGCAGGCGGGCTCACCACACCGCGCCGGCCTGCGGAGTTGGTGGGCGGCGACGGACACGACGTACTCGACGGAACAGCTCGGGTCGTCGAGGACACTGGACGTGATGTCACAGCGGAGTTCGTGGACGGGGCACGGCGAGCACTCGCGGCGGCGCGGCACAGAGGCTGCACAGAGGCGCTGTTGATGCCGCGTAGCCCGTCATGCGGACGGGGTGTGGTGCACGACGGGTCGTTCACCGGGGAACTGACGCCGGGAGACGGGGTGACGGCGGCACTGCTGGAACGGAACGGAATCACCGTGCGGCCCGCAACCGGCGTCTGAATCCCCCACTCCCACCGCATCGAACAGCTTCCGCCCGGCCTCGCCGGCACCCGAGCCGAAGCCCCCGGCCGGCTGATACCCAGACGGCAGGACCCTGCGATGGTTCTCCGCCACCAATGGCAGGGCTGGGCGACGGTCCGGGCCGGCGCCTCTTCACCCGTGGGGCCGGCCGGGAGCACACGTCACAGGGCCCTTGCCGGTCCACACCGGGACAACCCACCGCCCGCCTTCTCCGGTGCCCGAGGAGGCGGCGCCGGGCCGCAACCTCGGCTTTCGGGGCTCCGACCCCGGCCGCGGTGACCGAGCCGAGCAGGTTGGCGGCGGCCATCGCTACTGCGCCCGCTGTCGGGCCTCCGCGGTTATCTGCGTATCCGTAATGCCGCAGCCCTTATGTACCGGCCGACAGGCCGGACCTACCGTTGCGGCCACGTCGGAACCACGGTGGCGCGTACCGCTCGTCCGTCCCTCGTGACCGGCCGCAGCACTTCCCCCCATTTCATGATGTGGAGCTCCCATGCGTAAGAGAATGCCGATAGCCGTCGGCACGGTGGCTACGGCCGTCGGCGCGCTGCTGGCCTCGTCCAGTGCCCTTGCCGCCCCGCCCGGCGAGCCCGGCGCCCCGGCCGGCCGCGTCATATCCGCGGCCGACCCGGTCGCGAACCGTTACATCGTCGTCTTCGAGGACGAGAAGCTGGCGAAGTCCGCCGTCGGAGACCGCTCCAAGGCGCTGACCCGCGAACACGGCGGCAAGGTGCGCTACACCTACGGGACCGCGCTCAAGGGATACGCGGCGGAGATGACCGCCGAGCAGGCGCGCGAGACGGCCGCGGACCCCCGCGTCGCCTACGTCCAGCAGGACGGCATCTCCCGCAGTTCGGGTACCCAGCCGAATCCGCCCTCGTGGGGGCTGGACCGGGTCGACCAGCGCGGCAGGACCCTGGACAGGAGTTACACCTATCCCAACACGGCGTCCGACGTCACCGCGTATGTCCTGGACACCGGCATCCGGATCGGCCACCAGCAGTTCGAAGGCCGTGCGTCGATCGGCGCCAACTTCGCCACCGACAGCTACAGCCAGACCTGTATGAACCACGGCACGCACGTGGCGGGTACGTTGGCCGGCAAGGACTACGGGATCGCGAAGAAAGCCGAGATCGTCTCAGTGCGTGTCCTGAACTGCCGGGACCAGGCCTACGACTCGGACATCGTGCGGGCGGTCAACTGGATCACCGAGCAGGCCGCCAAGGACCCCGGCCGGCCCGCTGTGGTCAACATGAGCATCAACAGCGGCACCGGCAACATCGTGACCGCCGAGGACGACGCGATCAGGAAGTCCGTCGCGGCCGGCGTGACCTGGGTGGTGTCCTCCGGCAACGCCAACAGTGACGCGTGCAGGAACTCTCCGGGCAACATCAAGGAAGCCATCGTGGTGAACAACGCCACCGCAGCCGATGCTCGACGCTCTGACTCCAACTACGGCACGTGCACCGACCTGTTCGCCCCCGGAGACAAGATCGTCTCGGCCTCCACCGGGAGCGACAGCGCCACCGCCACCATGAGCGGTACGTCCATGGCAGCGCCCCACGTGGCCGGCGCCGCCGCGCTGTACCGGTCCGCGAACCCCTCCGCGACCCCGGCCCAGGTCCACCAGGCGCTGCTCGACAACGCCACCGCCGACGCCGTCACCGACACGAAGGGCTCGCCCAACAGGCTGCTGTACATCGGCTCCGGCGGCTGAGCTCCCTTCGGGCCCAGGCTCGACATCGCCGCCGGCTTCGGCTCGGGGACGACTGCGTCCGCCCGGTCCGCCGTCATCACCGGTGGTGTCAGCGGAAACCCGAGCACCCGGGCACCGGTTCGCCGGCCGCGTCCGGGCCCGCGCGGGCGGCCTGGTCGGTCGGGTGCCGGGAGCGGGGCGGTATCAGGGGTCCGTGACGGGGTCGGGCCCCTCGGTGAGGCCGAGGACGTTGTCGATGAGGTCGAACATCTCGTCGTCGGAGGCGATGTCGAGGTCGTGCGGATCCGGCGCCGGGTCCCGGGGGGCCCCGGCGTGCCGCCAGGCGGACAGGAGTGCGTCCAGCAGTGCGGTGATCTCGCTTCGGCGTTCGTCGTCCGCCGGTACCGAGGCGAGTACGGTCTCCAGCTCCCGCAGCCGGGCCACCGCGGGCCGGACGGCATCCGCGCTCCGTCCGCCCAGCTCGGCGGTGAGGTGTCCGGCCAGCGCCGCCGGGGTCGGATGCTCGTAGGCGATGGTGGTGGGCAGCACGAGCCCCGTCTCGGCGCCCAGGCGGTTGCGGAGCTGGATGGTGGCGAGCGAGTCCATGCCCAGCTCGCGGAAGGGCTGGTCCACCGAAACGGCTTCGACCGCGTGCCCGGACACCGCCGCCGTGTGCACGACCACCCGCCGCAGCAGGGTCTCCCGGAGTTCCTCGGCCGACAGCCCGGCCAGGTGCTCGGCCATCGGGTTGCCCGCGGCCGCCCCGTCGGGCACGGCGGCGCCGGGGTCGCCCGTGACGTCGGCGAGCAGCGCGCCGGTCCGTCCGGTGCCACGCGAGAAGCGCGTCCAGTCGGCGTCGGCGATCACCGTGCAGGGCCGGGAGGAGGCGACGGCGCGTTCGAAGGCGTCCACGGCGGCGGGCGCCGGCATCGGGGTGAGACCGTCGTGCGTCCCCGGGCGGGCGGCCACCGAGCCGAACATCCCGGCCCCTTCCCACGGGCCCCAGGCGAGCGCCGCCGCCGGCAGGCCGAGGCCCCGCCGGTGGTGGGCCAGGGCGTCGAGTACCGCGTTGGCCGCCGCGTAGTTGCCCTGGCCCGCCGAGCCTGCCGTACCCGCGAGGGAGGAGAAGAGGACGAACCGCTCCAGTGGCAGATCCCGGGTCAACTCGTGCAGATGCCAGGCGGCACCCGCCTTCACGGCGAACACCGTGGCCAGCCGGCGTGGGGTCAGCGACTGGAGGAGTCCGTCGTCCAGGACCCCCGCGGCGTGCACCACCCCGCTCAGCGGGGTGTCGGCGGGCACCGAACGCAGCAGGCCCTCCAGCGCGGCCCGGTCGCCGACGTCGCACGCCGCGATGGTGACGCGGGCGCCGAGCGCGGTGAGCTCGGCACGCAGCGCTTCCGCCCCCGGGGTACGGGGGCCGCGGCGCCCCGCCAGCAGCAGGTGCTCGGCACCCTCCCGGGCGAGCCGGCGGGCGACGTGTGCGCCCAGCCCGCCCAGTCCGCCGGTGATCAGCACCGTGCCCCGGGCCCGCCGGCCGGCCGGCGGGCCGGATCCCGGGTCGCCGGTGGCCGCGGAGGCGGATTCCGGGATGCGGACGAGGCGGGGGACGTGGACGCCGGACGGGCGGACGGCCAGTTGGTCCTCGCCGTCCGGTGCGGCCAGCACCTCGCACAGCGCCGACCAGGACGCCCGGTCCGGCACCGCGGGCAGGTCGATCAGACCACCCCAGCGGTGCGGGGCCTCCAGGGCGATGACCCGCCCCAGGCCCCACACCCCCGCCTGACCCGGCCGGTGCACCGGATCGTCCGGCCCGGTGCCGACCGCGCCCGCGGTGACGCACCACAGGGGCGCGTCGAGCGCGGCATCCTCCAGCGCCTGGGCGAGGGCCAGGGTGGCGGTCACCGCCCGGGGCACCGACGGTTGCTCCGGGTCCGCCCGGTCGTCCAGCGACAGCAACGAGACCACCCCGAACGGCGGTGCGGGCAGCGGGCGGGTGGTGAGCAGTTCCCGCCAGTGGTCCCGGCCGCCCTCGCCGGAACGCACCGGCACGGCCACCGCGCCGCGCCCGGCCAGGGCCTCCAGCAGCTCGGCCACCGCCTCGTCGTAGGCCTCCTCCGGTGGCGCGACCACCAGCCAGCCGAGCGCCTCGCGGGCCGGGACCGGCGGTTTCCGGCGGCGCCAGACCGTCTCATGGCAGAGCGGGTCCACGAGGTCCCGCGCCGCAGCGGAGGGGGCCGGCGGCCGGGGCTCGGCGCCTTCGCCGTCCGGCAGCCAGTACCGCTCCCGCTGGAAGGCGTAGAGGGGCACGTCGATGGTGGCGCCGCCGGCGCACCAGGCGGTCCAGTCGACCGGCACGCCCCGGGTGTGCAGGTTCGCCAGTGCGTGCAGCAGGGTCTCCGCCTCGTCGTGGCCGGAGCGCAGACCGGCCACCACCGGTCCGTCCGCGTCGCCGTCCCCGCCGGGCGCCGGCAGCGGTCCGGCCAGCGCGGTGAGGGTGCGCCCCGGGCCCACCTCGACGCCGTGCCGCACCCCGGCCCCGGCCAGCCACCGAAGGCTGTCGTGGAACCGGACGGTGTCGCGGGCGTGCCGCGTCCAGTACTCCGGGGAACCGATCACTTCCCCGGGCACCGGCTCACCGGTGACGCCGGACACCACGGTCCTGTCCGGGGACCGGAACCGCAGTGTGCTGAGCACCTGGTGGAACGACGCCAGCATGGGGTCCATCCGGTGCGAGTGGAACGCGTGGCCGGCTCCCAGGCGCGTGGTGCGGCGTCCCCGGGCGGCCGGCCGGCCGGCGCAGTCGAGGACGGCCCGCTCATCACCGGACAGGACCACCGATTCGGGCCCGTTCACCGCGGCGAGGGCCACCTCGTGCTCCCGGCCCGCGATCAGCGAGCGCGCCTCCTCCTCGGAGACTGCCAGCGCCACCATGGCACCGCCCGGGGGGAGTGCCTGCATCAGCCTGCCGCGTGCCGCGACCAGTGTGCAGGCGTCGGCGAGCGACAGCACCCCGGCCACGTGCGCGGCGGCGACCTCGCCGACCGAGTGGCCGGCGAGGAAGTCCGGCGTCACGCCGAAGTGCTCCAGCAGCCGGAACAGCGCCACCTCGACCGCGAACACCGCCGCCTGGGCGTAGTCGGTCCTCGCCAGCAGGTCCGCCTCGCTGGACCCGGCAGGGGCGAACACCACCTCGCGGAGCGGTCGTTCGAGCTGTCCGTCCAGTTCCGCGCAGACCGCGTCGAACGCCGCGGCGAAGGCCGGGAAGGTGCGGTGCAGACCGGCCCCCATGCCCGGGTACTGGGTGCCTTGTCCGGGGAAGAGGAAGGCGGTGGTGGTGTGGGGGGTGGTGTGGCCGGTGACGGTGTGTGGGTCGGGGGTGTGGTCGGTGAGACGGGTGAGGGCGGTGGTGAGCCGGTCGTGGTCGGTGGCGAGGACGACGGCACGGTGGGCGTGATGGGTACGGGTGGTGGCGAGGGAGTGGGCGAGGTGGAGCAGCTCGGTGCCGGGATGCTCGGCGAGATGGGCGAGCAGACCGCTCGCCTGCGCGGCCAGGCCCTGACGGGTGGGAGCGGAGAGCGGGACGGGCAGCACCGCGGCCGCGGTGTTCACGCCCTCGGTGGTGCCGCCGGTGCGGGCCTCGGGCTCGGGGCCGGGCTGTTCCAGGATGAGGTGGGCGTTGGTGCCGCTGATGCCGAACGCGGAGACCCCGGCCCGGCGCGGCCGGTCGCCGTCGGTCCACGGGCGCGGCTCGGTCAGCAGCCGGACCGCGCCGGAGGTCCAGTCCCCCTGGGGGGTGGGCACCTCGGCGTGCAGGGTCCGCGGCAGCGTGCCGTGCCGTAGCGCCTCCACCATCTTGATGACTCCGGCGACCCCGGCGGCGGCCTGGGTGTGCCCGAGGTTGGACTTGGCCGAGCCCAGCCACAGCGGCCGGTCCGCCGGGCGCCCCTCGCCGTAGGTGTCCAGCAGGGCCCGCAGCTCGATGGGGTCGCCGAGGGTGGTGCCGGTGCCGTGCGCCTCCACCGCGTCGATCGCGTCGGCGGACAGCCGCGCGTCAGCCAGAGCGGCCTCGATGACCCTGTGCTGGGCCTGGCCATTGGGGGCGGTCAACCCGTTGGAGGCGCCGTCCTGGTTGACCGCGGAGCCACGGATCACCGCCAGCACCCGGTGCCCGTTGCGGCGGGCGTCGGAGAGCCGCTCCAGCAGCACCATGCCCGCCCCCTCGGAGAACCCGGTGCCGTCGGCGGCGGCGGAGAAGGGCTTGCAGCGGCCGTCGGGCGCGAGCGCCTGCTGCTGGGAGAACTCGACGAAATGCGTGGGTCCGGCCATCAGGGTGACCCCACCGGCCAGCGCCAGATCCGTCTCCCCGTCCCGCAGCGACCGCACCGCCAGATGGATCGCCACCAACGACGACGAACACGCCGTGTCCACCGTCAGCGCCGGCCCGTGCAACCCCAGCACATAAGCGATACGCCCGGACGCCACACTCGGCGTGTTCGCGATCGCCAACTGACCCACCAGATCCTCCGGCACGGACTCCGGCCGCGCCGCGTAGTCACCGTGGATCAACCCCGCGAACACACCCGTCGCCGAACCCCGCAACGACACCGGATCGATCCCCGCCGACTCCACCGTGTGCCACGCCACCTCCAACAACACCCGATGCTGCGGATCCATCGCCAACGCCTCACGCGGACTGATCCCGAAGAACCCCGCATCGAACTCCGCCGCACCCTCCACGAAACCACCATGCCGCACCCCACTCCGACCCGGCCGCGGCACACCCCGACCCCCGCCGTACCCCTCGTCGTACAGATCCTCCGGCCAACCACGATCCCCCGGAAACCCCGAAATCACATCCCGACCCTCCGCGAACACCTCCCACAAACGCCCCGGAGTATCCGCACCCCCCGGGAAACGACACCCCATCCCCACCACGACCACCGGATCGCCGTCCCCTGCGGCGGCGGACCGCGGTGCGGGGCGGCCCGTCTCCTCCGGCAGCCGACCGGACAGGTGGGCGGCCAGCGCGGCCGGGGTGGGGTGGTCGAAGACCAGCGTGGCGGGCAGTTGCAGCCCGGTCGCCGCGGTCAGGCGGTTGCGCAGCTCCAGGCCGGTGAGCGAGTCGAAGCCGAGGTCGCGGAAGGCACGGTGTTCGTCGATCCGGTCGGCCGCGGAGTGTCCGAGGACCGTGGCCGCCGTGGTCCGCACCAGTTCCGTCAGCGTGCGTTCGCCGCCCGGTACCGGGCCGTGCGGTCCCGGTGCGGACGCGGTGGCGTTCGGTGCCGGCGGCGTACGCCGCACGCCTCGGGCCAGATCCCGCAGCGGCGCCGGCACCGCCTCGGCGGGGGTCCGGTCGCGCAGTCCGCTCAGGTCCAGGCGGGCCGGCACCAGGTGGGGTGCGTCCGCGCCGAGCGCGGTGTCGAACAGCGCGGTGCCCCAGGCCGGCGGCAGGGGCAGCAGGCCGCCGCGCGCCATCCGGGCCCGGTCGGCATGGGCCAGGTGCGCGGTCATGCCGCTGGGCTGCTCCCACAGCCCCCAGGACAGGCAGGTGGCGGGCAGCCCCTGGGCGGCGCGGTGGTGGGCGAGCGCGTCGAGGAAGGTGTTCGCCGCGGCGTAGTTGGCCTGCCCGGGGTTGCCGAGCGTCCCCGCCACCGAGGAGAAGAGGACGAACGCGGACAGGTCCAGATGCCGGGTCAGGGTGTGCAGGTGCCAGGCGCCGTCGACCTTGGGTCGCAGCACGGCCCGCAGTCCCGCGGCGTCCAGGGCGGTCACCGTGCCGTCGTCGAGGACGCCCGCCGCGTGTACCACGGCGGTCAGCGGATGCGCGGCGGGGATGTCCGCGAGCACGCCCGCCAGCGCCGTGGCATCGGACACGTCGCAGGCGGCGAGGGTCACCTCGGCGCCCATGGCGGCGAGTTCGGTCGCCAGCTCGGCCGCCCCGGCGGCGTCCCGGCCGCGGCGGCCGGTCAGTACCAGGTGCCGCACCCCGTGCTCGGCGACCAGGTGCCGGGCGAACAGGCCGCCCAGGGTGCCGGTGCCACCGGTGATCAGTACGGTGCCGTCGGGGGCGAGGCGGCCCGGCACCGCCGGCCGGTCGCCGGCGGGCCGGGGCACCCGTACCAGCCGGGGGGCGAGCAGCCGGCCGCCGCGCACGGCCAGTTGGGGCTCGCCGGTGTCGACGGCGGCGCGCAGCAGTGCCGCCGACCCGGCCGGGTCCTCGACGTCCACGATCCCGAAGCGGCCCGGGTGCTCGGACTGCGCCGAACGCAGCAGTCCCCACACCGTGGCGTGGGCGAGGTCCGGCACCTCCTCTCCGGCGCCGGCGGCGATCGCGCCCTCGGTGAGGACCAGCAGCCGGGCGGTGTCCGGCGCGTCGGCCAGCCAGCTCTGCACCAGGTCCAGGGCGTGCCGGGCGGCCGTGTGCGCTCCGGCCGGTAGGTCCGCCGGGTCCGCCGGTCGCGGACACCGGACGGCGACCACGTCGGGCACCGGCTCCCCGGCGGCGATCGCCGTGCGGAGCGCGGCCATGTCACGGTGGTGGGAGACCGGTACTCCGGTGCCGGCCGGCTCCGGGAGGCCGGCCCCGAGCAGCGCCCAGCGGCGGTCGGTGGGCACCGCGGGCGGTCGTACCTCGGTCCAGTCCAGTCGGAACAAGGACCGGTGGTGTGCCCGGCCCGGGTGCCCCGGCGGCTCCTCGGCGACCGGCCGCAGCGTGAGCGCCTCGATGCTCGCCACCGGGTTCCCGGCGCCGTCCGCCACGGTCAGCGCCACCGAGCCGTCGGCGGCCGGGGACAGCCGTACCCGCAGTTCGGCCGCTCCCGTGGCGTGCAGGGTGACTCCGGTCCAGGAGAACGGCAGCCGGACCCGCCCGCCGCCGTCGCCGCCGTCGCCTTCCAGCAGCAGCGTGTGCAGGGCGGCGTCGAGCAGCGCGGGGTGCACGCCGTAGGGGTCCGTGGCGCCGGGGGCGGCGGCGTCCGGTGCGACC
Organism: Streptomyces sp. NPDC018031; assembly: GCF_044327625.1. Taxonomy (NCBI): domain Bacteria; kingdom Bacillati; phylum Actinomycetota; class Actinomycetes; order Kitasatosporales; family Streptomycetaceae; genus Streptomyces; species Streptomyces sp. NPDC018031. The sequence continues at coordinate 20,760 of NZ_JBIRFT010000032.1, read as the reverse complement.
GTCGCGTACCACACGTCGCCGTCCCGCCAGGCGGCCCGCAGTCCCTGGAAGGCGGGGCCGTACTCGTATCCGGTGTCGGCCAGCCGCTCGTAGACGCCGCTCAGGTCGCAGGGTTCGGCACCGGGCGGCGGCCACGCGGCCGGGTCGGCGAAACCGTCGGGGCGCGCGGCACCGGCGGACAGCCGGCCGGTGGCGTGCCGGGTCCACTCCGCGTCGGGGCCGGTGGTCCGGGAGTGCACCGCGACCGTGCGGCACCCCGACGCGTCCGGGCCGCCCACGGCGACCTGGAGGCGTACGGTGCCGTGTTCCGGCAGTACCAGGGGGGTCTCCAGGACGAGTTCCTCCACCCGGTGGCAGCCGGCCCGGGCACCGGCGTGCAGGGCCAGGTCGAGGAGGGCCGTGCCGGGCAGCAGCACGGTGCCCCGCACCGCGTGGTCGCCGGTCCAGGGGTACGCGTCCTGGGACAGGCTCCCGGTGAACAGCATGCTGTCGTCGTCGGCCCGGGCCACCCCGGCGCCCAGCAGCGGGTGGCCGGGGTCCAGCAGCCCGAGCGCGCCGGCGCCGCCGGCGACGGCCGGCAGCAGCCAGTACCGTTCCCGCTGGAAGGGGTAGCCGGGCAACTCGGTGAGCCGGGCCGATCCGGCGGGGAACAGTCCGGTCCACCGCACCGGTGCGCCGGCCACCTGGGCTTCGGCGACCGAGCCGAGGAAGCGGTCGAGACCGCCCTCGCCGCGGCGCAGGCTGCCCACGGCCGTACCGCCTCGCGCGGTCTCGTCCAGCACCTGCTGGACGTCCATGGTGAGCACCGGATGCGGGCTGGACTCGACGAACAGCCCGTGCCCCTCGGCGGCGAGCCGGCGGACGACCGGTTCGAACTCCACGGGGTGGCGCAGGTTCCGGTACCAGTACGCGGCGTCCAGACGTGCGGTGTCCAGTGGCTCGCCGGTGAGGGTGGAGTGGAACGGCACCTCGCCGGTCACCGGCGCGATCGGCGCCAGGTCCGCCAGCAGCCGGTCGCGCAGCCGCTCCACCTGCGCGGAGTGCGAGGCGTAGTCCACCGGCAGCCGGGAGACCCGTACCTCCTGCGCGGCCAGTTCGCGGCAGAGTTCCTCCAGTGCGTCCGGGTCGCCGGAGACCACCGTCGAGGCGGGCCCGTTCACCGCGGCGACCGCGATCCGGCCGGCCCGGTCGCGGAGGCGTCGCTCGGTGTCGGCCCGGGACAGCCGCACCGACACCATGCCGCCCGCGCCGGAGAGTTCGCGCAGGGCGCGGCTGCGCAGCGCCACCACACGTGCCGCGTCCTCCAGCGACAGCCCGCCCGCCACGGTCGCGGCCGCGATCTCGCCCTGGGAGTGGCCGACCACCGCGGCGGGTGCCCCGCCGAAGGAGGTCCACAGCGCGGCCAGCGACACCTGTACCGCCCACAGCGCCGGCTGCACCACGTCGACCCGGGCCAGTGCCGCCTCGTCGGCGAGCACCTCGGGCAGCGACCAGTCGACGTGGTGCTCCAGCGCCCGCCCGCAGGCCGCCATCGTCGCGGCGAACACCGGTGAGGCGGCCAGGAGTTCCCGGCCCATACCGGCCCACTGCGTGCCCTGCCCGGGGAACACCAGCACCGGTCGGCGCCCGGTGCGGGCCGTGCCGTGGAAGACGCCCGGGGCGGGGGTGCCGGAGGCCACCGCGTCGAGGCCGGCGAGTAGCGCCTCCCGGTCCCGTCCCACGATCACCGCCCGGTGCTCGAACACGGACCGCCCGGCGGCCAGCGTGAACGCGGTGTCGGCCAGCCCGGTGGCGGGGGCCGCGGGGGCCGCGGCCGTCTCCGCGGTCCGGGTGTCGTCGTCCAGCCGGGCCCGCAGTGCGGCCGCCCGCTCGCGCAGGGCCGTTTCGGATCGGGCCGAGAGCGCCCAGGGCAGCACCGGCGGCCGGTCCGGCCGCGTGCCGCCGGCGGGCGGGTCCGGGAGCTTCGGCGGCTGTTCCAGGATGACGTGCGCGTTGGTGCCGCTGATGCCGAACGAGGAGACCGCGGCCCGGCGCGGTCGCCCGGTCTCCGGCCACGGGGTGTGCTCGGCCAGCGGCGCCACACCGCCGCCGTCCCAGTCCACGTGTGCGGTCGGTTCGCCCAGGTGCAGGATCTTCGGCAGCAGGCCGTGCCGCATGGCGAGGATCGTCTTGATGACGCCGCCGACCCCGGCGGCGGCCTGGGCGTGGCCGATGTTGGACTTCAGCGAGCCCAGGAGCAGGGGCCGGCCGGCGGGCCGGTCCTGCCCGTAGGCGGCGAGCAGGGCCCGCGCCTCGATGGGGTCGCCCAGCGGCGTGCCGGTGCCGTGCGCCTCGACGGCGTCCACGTCGGCGGGGGTCAGGCCCGCGTCCGCCAGGGCCTCCCGGATCACCCTCTCCTGCGCCGGTCCGCTGGGCGCGGACAGACCGTTGGACGCGCCGTCCTGGTTGACCGCCGAGCCCCTGAGCACCGCGAGGACCCGGTGCCCGTTGCGGCGGGCGTCGGACAGCCGCTCGAGTACCAGCAGTCCGGCGCCCTCGGCCCAGGCGGTGCCGTCCGCCGCGGCCGAGAAGGGCTTGCAACGGCCGTCCGGGGCGAGCGCCCGGAGCCGGGAGAACTCCACGAACATCTCCGGCGTCGCCATCACGCTGACGCCACCGGCCAGCGCCAGGGTGCACTCGCCGCGCCGCAGGGACTGCGCCGCCAGGTGCAGGGCCACGAGCGAGGACGAGCAGGCGGTGTCCACCGTCACGGCGGGCCCGCGCAGCCCGAAGACGTAGGAGAGCCGGCCGGAGACCACGCTGGAGGTGTTGCCGGTGATCAGATGCCCTTCCAGTCCGTCCGGCACGGTGTGCACGCGGGGGGCGTAGTCGTGGTGCATCACCCCCGCGAACACCGCCGTCCGGCTGTCCCGGACGGACGCCGGGTCGATGCCGGCGCTCTCGAACGCCTGCCACGCGGTGGCCAGCAGCAGGCGCTGCTGCGGGTCGGTGGTCAGTGCCTCGCGCGGCGACATGCCGAAGAACGCGGCGTCGAACTCCGCGGCGTCGTGCAGGAAGCCGCCCTGCCGGGTGCAGGAGGTCCCGGCCCGGCCGGGATCGGCGTCGTACAGCGCTTCCAGGTCCCAGCCCCGGTCGGTGGGGAAACCGCCGATGGCGTCGGTGCCGGAGGCCGCCAGCCGCCACAGCTCCTCCGGCGTCGCCGCTCCGCCGGGATAGCTGCACGCCATCCCCACCACGACGACCGGGTCGTGGTCCGCCGCGTCCGCCGCCCCGGGGGTGCCGGCCGCCTTTCGCGACGGTGCGCCGGGCGGTGCGCCGGGGGCCGCCGGCCGGTCCGCGGCGGATGCTACCGATTGCAAATGCCGCGCCAGTCGGGCCGGGGTGGGGTGGTCGAAGAGCACGGTGCTCGGCAGCTCCGACGCCAGCTCCTCCCCGAGCCGTTCGCACAGCTCCACGCCCATCAGGGAGTCGAAGCCGTGGTCGTGGAAGGTGCGGTGCGGGTCGACCGCGCCGGGGTCGGGGTGGCCCAGGACACCGGCCGTCTGCTCCAGCACCAGGTCGAGCGGCGCTTCGGACGGGTGCGGGCGCGCGCCGGGTGCGGTGGCGCCGGGCCGGTCGCCGCCGGCCGCCGGGCCGGTGGCCGGGGACGGCCCCGCTGACGTACGGTCCGCCGTCGCGGGCCGTTCCGGGGTGTCCAGCCAGTACCGCTCGCGTTGGAAGCGGTAGGTGGGCAAGGGCACCCGCCGGGCCCCGCGGCCGGCGTGGGCGGCCGCCCAGTCCACCGGGACGCCCCGGGTGTACAGGGTGCCCAGCGCGGTGAACAGCGCCCGTGGTTCGGGCTGCCGGGCGCGCAGGGCGGAGACCACGACGACGGGGTCGCCCGCCGCGCCATCGCCGTCCGGCACGCGGGCCCCGTCCGGCGTGACGGCCCCGTCGTCCGGCGTGGCGGCCCCGTCCGGCGTGACGGCCCTGTCGTCCGGCGTGACGGCCCTGTCGTCCGGCGTGGCGGCCCCGTCCGGCGCCGGGGCCGGGCCGGGCGTCTCGGGGCTGGTGGCCGCCCCGGTCAGGCAGTCGTGGGCCATGGCGGCCGGCGAGCCGTCCGCGCCGAGCCCGAGGAAGGCCGTGGCGCCCGCGTCGCGCAGGGCTCGCACCGCGTCCTGGAACAGCACCGGCCGCCTGGCCTGCCGTATCCAGTACTCCGGGGTGCTCATCTCGTCGGCCGCGACCGGCCTGCCGGTGAGGGTGGAGACGACGGTCAGCCGCGCCGGGCGGAAGTCCAGTCCCTCCATCGCCGCCCGGAACCCGTCCAGCACCGGGTCCAGATGGGCCGAGTGCAGCGCCCGGCCGATCCGCAGCCGCCGGGTCTCCCGGCCGCGTACGGTGAGGGTCGCCACCACCTCGGCCACGTCGTCCCCGTCGCCGGAGACGACGGTGGCCGCCGGGCCGTTGACCGCCGCCAGCGCGACCCGGTCCCCGTGCGCGGCGAGCACCTCCCGCACCTCGTCCTCGGCCGCCCGCACCGCGACCATCGCCCCGCCCGGCGGCAGCGACTCCATCAGCCGCCCCCGGGCGGCCACCAGCCTCGCCGCGTCCGGCAGGCTGAGGACGTCGGCCACGTGCGCGGCCGCCAGCTCCCCGACCGAGTGACCGGCCACCATGTCGGGCCTGACCCCGAAAGACTCCAGCAGCCGGTGGAGCGCCACCTCGAGGGTGAACATCGCCGCCTGGGTGTACCGGGTGCTGTCCAGCAGGGCCGCCGCCGGCCCGCCGGTGGTGAACACCACTTCCCGCAGCGGCACGTCCAGCCACGGGTCGAGGTGGCGGCACACCGCGTCGAACGCCTCGGCGTACGCCGGGAAGGCCCGGTACAGCTCCCGGCCCATGCCCGGCCGCTGCCCGCCCTGCCCGGCGAAGAGGAACGCCGTCCTGCCCGGGGGCCGCACCGTGCCCCGGACCACTCCCGGGGCACGACGGCCGGCCGCCAGCGCCCGCAGCCCGGACAGCAGGTCCTCCCGGTCCGACACCGTGAGCACCGCACGGTGCTCGAACGCGGTCCGGGTGACGGCCAGCGAGTGGGCGAGGTCGGCCGGACCGGCCTCCGGATGGTCTGCCACGTGGGCCCGCAACCGGTCCGCCTGGGCCAGCAGCGCCGGTCCGGTGCGCCCGGACACCACGCAGGCGACCACCGGTGCGGGCGCCCCCGGCGCTTCCGGGTCACCGTCGGCGGGGGCGGACACGCCGGTGGGTTCGGGTGGTGCGCTGATCACCAGATGGCAGTTGCTGCCTCCGATGCCGAAGGAGCTGACTCCGGCGATCCGGGCGGCCCGGGCCCCGGCCCAGGGTTCGAGCCGGGTGCACACCCGCAGCCGCAGCGCCTCCAGCGGGATCGCCGGGTGGGGCGACCGGAAGTGCAGGCTGGGCGGCAGTTCGCCGTGCCGGACCGCCAGCACCGCCTTGATCAGTCCGCTGATCCCGGCCGCGCCCTCCAGGTGGCCGAGGTTGGTCTTCACCGAACCGACCGGCAGCGGGTGCTCCGGGTCGCGGACGGCGCCGAGGACGGCGCCCAGGGCCGCGGCCTCGACCGGGTCGCCCACCGGTGTGCCGGTGCCGTGCAGCTCGACGTAGCCGACCCGGGCCGGATCGACACCGGCGTTCCGGTACGCCAGTCGCAGCAGTTCCTCCTGGGCCTCCCGGTCGGGCACGGTGAGACCCGCTCCCCCGCCGTCGTTGTTGACCGCCCCGCCGTCGATCACGGCGTGGATCCGGTCCCCGGCGGCGAGGGCCGCCGTCAGCGGCTTGAGGACCACGATGCCGCCGCCCTCGCCGCGTACGAAGCCGTTCGCCCGGGCGTCGAAGGTGTGGCAGCGCCCGTCGGGTGACAGACCGCCGAACGCGGCCGCCTCCCGCTCGCCCGCGGCGTCCAGGTTCAGTCCGACCCCGCCGGCCAGCGCGATCCGGGATTCGCCGGTGAGCAGGCTCCGGCAGGCCAGGTGCACGGCGGTGAGCGACGAGGACTGGCCGGTGTCGACGGTCAGGCTCGGGCCGCGCAGGCCGCAGACGTAGGACACCCGGTTGGCGATCAGGCCGCGCTGCAGACCGGTGAAGGTGTGGTGGGTGGCGGCGGCTCCCGCGCGCCCGGCCAGCCGCGCGTAGTCGTCGCGCATCGCCCCGACGAACACCCCGGTCCGGCCGCCGCGCAGCGTCGCGGGCACGATCCCGGCGTCTTCCAGCGCCTCCCAGCACAGCTCCAGCACCAGCCGCTGCTGCGGGTCCGTCGCGGCCGCCTCGCGCGGCGAGATGCCGAAGAACCCCGCGTCGAACCGGTCGACGTCGGCCAGGAAGGATCCCCGGCGCCCGCCGCCGGGCCCGTCGTGCTCCCGGCGGCCCTCGGGCAGCTCGGTGACGGCGTCCACGCCGTCCCGCAGCAGCCGCCAGAACTCCTCCGGCCCGTCCGCGCCGGCGAACCGGCAGGCGATCCCGACGATCGCCACCGGGCCGGTCCGGGCCGGCTCCTCGGTGCCGGAAACCGCCGCCATGCCGTCCAACATCACACCTCGTGGGGAAAGCGGCCGGCCGGGAGGCCGGCCGGACTTGCGGACCGGGAAAGACCGGGGACCGGCCGGGACTACAGGACTTCGGCGAGCCAGTCGTGCAACGCCTTGGCGGACTCCGCCGCATGCTGCGACAGCAGGGTGAAGTGGTGTCCCGGCAGGCTCACCGAGCGGTGGCCGAGTGCCGCCGGGAACTGGTCGCCGGGCACCTCCCCGGGGAGTCCGTCCAGCGTCTCGGAGGCCCGCAGGTGCAGCGTCGGCGCGCTGATCGGCCCCGGCCGCCAGCCGTCGAACAGGGTCATGTAGCCGCCCATGGCGATCAGTTGGTTCCCCAGGCCGGCCGACCCGTCGAGCGGGGCCGACCGCTCGTGCCACCGGATCTGCTCCCGCATGAACCGCGCGCGTACCTCGTCCACGTCGGACACCGGCGGATAGTAGTCGAACAGCACCACCGCGGCGGGCGGCCGGCCCACCGCGTCGAGGTGGGCGGCGAGGCCGTGGGCGATCCAGCCGCCGGAGGAGTACCCCACGAGGACGAACGGGTCGGCGCCCAACTGTGCCTCGACGGCGCGCCGCTGGGCCTCGTACAGGGCCGGCAGGCCGTCCGGCAGCGGCTCGCCGGCGGCGAACCCCGGTGGCCGCAGCGCCCACACGTCCCGGGCCTCGGGCAGCGCCGGGGCGAGGAAGGAGTACCCGGCCTCGGTGAGCGGTGCCACCGGCGCGGTGGTGCACACCAGGGCCGGCGCCGGGCCGCCGGTCGCCAGCCGGGTGAGGGGGGCCGTCGGGCCGTCCGGCCCGGGGCCGAAGGAGGGGCGCAGCCGGGCGGCCATGCGGACCAGCCCCATCGCGTGCCCGGAGCGGCCGCTGCGTACTCCGTGCAGGTACAGAGCCGCGATGCCGTCGCCGGGTTCGCGGTCCGCCGTCCCGGCACCGGCGGGCGTGGCCGGGGCGGGGCCGGGCCCGGGTCCGGCCTGGTCGGGAGCCTCGGGCAGCCGCTCCTCGATCAGCTCCGCGAGGTCGGTCACCGTCGGGTAGTTGAGGACGTCGGTGAGCGTCACGTCCACGCCCGTGCCGGCGACGATGCGATTGCGCAGCTCCACGGCGGTCAGCGACTCGAAACCCAGGTCCCGAAACGTTTCCTCGAGCGGCACCCGGTCCGCGGAAGGGTACTTGAGCACCACGGCGACATGTCCGGCCAGCAGCCGCACCAGCGTCTGGCGGCGCTCCGGAGCGGTCAGCGGCGCCAGCCGGGCCGCCAGCTCGGCGGGCGACCCGGCCGCTCCGTCGAAGGACCCGGCCGGAGCGGCCGCCGGCCCGTCCGCGTCGGCAGCGGCTGCCGGCTGGTCGCCGATCACCGGCAGCCGCGGGGCCAGCCAGTAGCGCTCCCGCTGGAAGGCATAGCCGGGCAGCGGTACCCGGCGCGCCCCGGTGCCCGCGAACACCGCGGGCCAGTCCACCGGAGCGCCGTGCACGTGCGCCTCGGCCAGCGCGTACCGGAAGTGGTCCGGTCCGTCCTCGTCGCGCCGCACCGTGCCCAGTGCGGACGCGGCGGTCCCGGCGGCGTCGATGGTCTCGCGCACCGCGGGCAGCAGCACCGGGTGCGGACCGACCTCGATGAGCCGCCGGTGTCCGTCGGCCAGCAGCCCGCGGACCGACCGGTCGAAGCGGACCGGTTCCCGCAGGCTGCGGTACCAGTACCCGGCGTCCGGCAGGCCGTCCTCCGGTGTGATCCAGTGGCCGGTGGCCCCGGAGACCATCGGCAGGGCCGGCGGTCGGGGCCGGATCGGGGCCAGCGCCTCCAGCACCCGGTCGCGGATCCGCTCCACCGCCGGCCCGTGCGAGGCGTAGTCGACCGGGATCGAACGGGCCTGGACGTCGTGCCGTGCGCACTCCGCCAGCAGTTCATCCAGCGCGTCGGGAGCACCGGAGACCACGGTGGAGCGCGGCCCGTTCACCGCGCCGACGGTGAGCCGCCCGCGCCAGCGGTCCAGCAGCCGCTGCGTCTCGTCCTCGGGTAGCGCCACCGAGGCCATCCGGCCCCGGCCGGACAGCTCCAGCAGGGCGCGGCTGCGCAGCGCGGCGACCCGCATGGCGTCGGGCAGGCTCAGTGCTCCGGCCACACAGGCGGCGGCGATCTCGCCCTGGGAGTGGCCGGCGACGGCGGCCGGGGCCACTCCGTACGACTCCCACAGTGCGGCGAGCGAGATCATCACCGCCACCAGGACCGGCTGCAGCACGTCCACCCGTTCCAGTGGCGGGGCGTCGGGCTCCTGCCGCAGCACCGCGATCGGCGACCAGCCGGTGAACGGGGCGAGAGCGCGTTCGCATGCGGCCATGCGGTCGCGGAAGGCCGGCTCGCCGTCCAGCAGCCGCACCCCCATCCGCGGCCACTGGGTGCCTTGTCCGGGGAAGAGGAAGGCGGTGGTGGTGTGGGGGGTGGTGTGGCCGGTGACGGTGTGCGGGTCGGGGGTGTGGTCGGTGAGACGGGTGAGGGCGGTGGTGAGCCGGTCGTGGTCGGTGGCGAGGACGACGGCACGGTGGGCGTGGTGGGTACGGGTGGTGGCGAGGGAGTGGGCGAGGTGGAGCAGCTCGGTGCCGGGATGCTCGGCGAGGTGGGCGAGCAGACCGCTCGCCTGCGCGGCCAGGCCCTGGCGGGTGGGAGCGGAGAGCGGGACGGGGACGACGGGAAGGCCGCGGACGTCGGTGGCCAGGGGCGCACGGTCGGTGGTGCCGCCGGTGCGGGCCTCGGGCTCGGGGCCGGGCTGTTCCAGGATGAGGTGGGCGTTGGTGCCGCTGATGCCGAACGCGGAGACCCCGGCCCGGCGCGGCCGTCCGGTCCGCGGCCAGGCGGTCGCCTCGGTGAGTGGGGCGAGTCCGCAGGCGTTCCAGTCCACGTGCGGTGTGGGGGTGCCGAGGTGGAGCGAGGGGGGCAGCACTCCGTGGCGCATGGCCATGATGGTCTTGATGACTCCGGCGACCCCCGCGGCGGCCTGGGTGTGCCCGAGGTTGGACTTGGCCGAGCCGACCCACAGCGGCCGGCCGGCGTCCCGGTGCCGCCCGTAGGTGTCGGCCAGCGCCTGGGCTTCGATGGGGTCGCCCAGGGTGGTGCCGGTGCCGTGCGCCTCCACCGCGTCGATGTCCCGGGGGTCCAGTCCGGCACCGGCGAGGGCGTCGTGGATGAGCTGCCGCTGGGCCTGGCCGTTGGGGGCGGTGAGCCCGTTGGAGGCGCCGTCCTGGTTGACCGCGGAGCCACGGATCACCGCCAGCACCTGGTGTCCGTTGCGTTGGGCGTCGGAGAGCCGCTCCAGCAGGACGAGCCCGGCACCCTCGCTCCACGCGGTGCCGTCGGCGGCGGCGGAGAAGGGCTTGCAGCGGCCGTCGGGCGCGAGCGCCTGCTGCTGGGAGAACTCGACGAAGCGGGTGGGTCCGGCCATCAGGGTGACCCCACCGGCCAGCGCCAGATCGCTCTCCCCGTCCCGCAGCGACCGCACCGCCAGATGGATCGCCACCAACGACGACGAACACGCCGTGTCCACCGTCAGCGCCGGCCCGTGCAACCCCAACACATAGGCGATACGCCCGGACGCCACACTCGGCGTGTTCGCGATCGCCAACTGACCCACCAGATCCTCCGGCACGGACTCCGGCCGCGCCGTGTAGTCACCGTGGATCAACCCCGCGAACACACCCGTCGCCGAACCCCGCAACGACACCGGATCGATCCCCGCCGACTCCACCGTGTGCCACGCCACCTCCAACAACACCCGATGCTGCGGATCCATCGCCAACGCCTCACGCGGACTGATCCCGAAGAACCCGGCATCGAACTCCGCCGCACCCTCCACGAAACCACCATGCCGGACCCCACTCCTGCCCGGCCTCGCCCGACGCCCCGCACACTCCTCGTCGTACAGATCCTCCGGCCAACCACGATCCCCCGGAAACCCCGAGATCACATCCCGCCCCTCCGCGAACACCTCCCACAAACGCCCCGGAGTATCCACACCCCCCGGAAAACGACACCCCATCCCCACCACGACCACCGGGTCGTCGGCGCGCCGCTCGGCCGCGCGCAGCCGCTCCCGCGTCTCGTAGAGCTCGGCGGTCACACGCTTGAAGTACTCGACGAGCTTGGGGTCTTCCGACATCTGAGGCACCGTTTCCAGCGAGAGGGTGGGCAGGGATGATCGGGGCGCGGTCCGACCTAGCCGTTTCCGAACTCCCGGTCCACGAAGGCGTACAACTCGTCCACCGTCGCCGACCGCAGCGCGTCGGCGCCCTCGGCTCCGGTGCCCTGGGACCCGGGCTCCTCGTCGAGGACCGACAGCATGGCCCGCAGTCTGGTCCGTACCGCCCCGCGCAGCTCGGCGTCGTCGCGCACCGCCCGCACGCCGGCCTCCAGCGCGGCCAGTCGTTCCAATACCGGGGGTTCCGGCAGCGCCTCCTCGGTGGTGGGCGCTCCGAGGGCGGGGGCGAGTTCGGTGGCCAGGTGTTCGGCCAGCGCGACCGGCGTCGGATGGTCGAACACCAGGGTGGCGGACAGTTGCAGGCCCGCCGCGGCGTTGATCCGGTTGCGCAGTTCCACCGAGGTCAGCGAGTCGAATCCGAGGTCGCGGAAGGTGGCGTCGGCCGGCAGGTCATCGGCCGAGGAGTAGCCCAGCACCGCCGCCACGTGTCCGCGCACCAGATCCAGCAGCCGGTGGTGCCGCTGCTCCGGGGGCAGCGCGCCCAGCCGCCGTGCCAGCGCGTCCGGGGACTCGGCCGGTGCCGCGCCCGCCCGCCCTGCGGCGCTGCGCCGCGTCGGCGCCGTCCGCACCATGTCGCGGAGCAGTGCGGGGACGCCCGCCCCGAGCCCGGCGACGGTGCGCAGGTCGAGGCGGACCGGTGCCAGCAGCGCGCGGTCCGAGGTCCGCGCGGCGTCCCAGAGCGCCAGGCCCTGTTCGGCGGTGAGGCCGAGTACGCCGGTGCGCCGCATCCGCGCCCGGTCGGCGGAGGCCAGGGTCCCGGCCATTCCACCGCCGGCGGTGTCGTCCTCGCCCGCTTCCCACAGGCCCCAGGCGAGCGAGGTGCCCGGCAGCCCCTCGGCGCGGCGCCGGGTCATCAGCGCGTCCAGGAAGGAGTTGGCAGCGGCGTAGGCGCCCTGTCCGGCGGCGCCGAAGACGCCGGCGGCCGAGGAGAAGCACACGAACGCGGCCAGGTCCAGGTGCCGGGTCTGCCGGTGGAGCTGCCAGGCACCGTCGACCTTGGGGCGCAGCACGGTGTCGATCTGCTCGTCCGTGATCGACCCCACCACACCGTCGGAGAGCACGCCCGCGGCGTGGACCACCGCGGTCAGCGGGTGCTCGGCGGGGATGCCGGCCAGCACCCGCCGCAGGTCGCAGCCGTCGGCCACATCGCCGCCCGCGATCGTCACCCGGGCCCCCGCGGCGGTGAGTTCGGCGGCCAGTGCGGCCGCGCCCGGGGTCTGCGGTCCCCGCCTGCTCATCAGCACCAGATGCTTCGCACCCTGCCGCACCAGGTGGCGGGCGACCAGGCCGCCCAGCCAGCCCGCGCCGCCGGTGATCAGCACCGTGCCCTCCGGGTCGGGCTCGCGGGGTACCGTCAGGACGACCTTGCCGATCTGCCGTGCCTGGCTGACGTACCGCAGGGCCTCCCCGGCGCGCCGGATGTCCTGGCAGCGGCGCGGGGGCAGGGTCAGCGCACCCTGGTGGAACAGCGCGAACAGCTCGTGCAGCAGCTCCTGGACACGCCGCGGCCCCGCCGACTCGACCAGGTCGAACGCCTGGTAGCTGATCGGGTGGCGGTGGCGGGCGGCCGTGTCCTCCGCGTCCCGGATGTCGGCCTTGCCGATCTCGATGAACCGGCCGCCCGGCGCGAGCAGGCGTAGCGAGGCGTCCAGGAACTCACCGGTGAGCGAGTTGAGCACGACGTCCACGCCCCGGCCTCCGGTGGCGGCCAGGAAGTGCCGCTCGAACTCGACGGTGCGCGAGGAGGCGATGTGCGCGTCGTCCAGCCCGAGCGCCCGCAGTGTCTCCCACTTGCCGGTGCTCGCGGTGGCGAACACCTCGGCACCCAGGTGCCGGGCGAGCTGGATCGCCGCGATCCCCACGCCGCCTGCGCCCGAGTGGATCAACACGGATTCGCCCGCCCGCAGCCGGGCGAGGTCCCGCAGTCCGTGACAGGCCGTCAGGTAGGCGATGGGCACCGACGCGCCCGCCGCGAACGACCAGTCCCCGGGCAGCGGGGCGACCAGCTTCGCGTCGGTGACGGCCAGCGGACCGAGCGCGCCGGTGAAGACGCCCAGCACCCGGTCGCCGGGGCGCAGCCCGGTCACGGCCGTGCCCACCTCCCGGACCACGCCCGCGGCCTCGGCACCCGGCACGCCCCGCCCCGGGTACATGCCCAGGGCGATCAGCACGTCCCGGAAGTTCACACCGGCGGCCCGCACCTCGACCCGCACCTCGTCCGGGCCGAGCTCGGCCAGTACCTCCGGGCAGGGCCGGAGCGCGAGCGCGTCCAGCGTCCCCGGTTCCGTGGAGTCCAGCCGCCAGGCCCGCTCCCCCGCCGGCACCGGCAGCAGCCGGTCGGACGCCACCGGGCGCAGCCGGGGCACCAGCGCGCCGTCCGGACGCAGCGCCAGCTGCGGCTCGCCGGTCGCCAGTGCGGCGGTGACGGCGGCCCGCACGGCGTCCGGTTCGGCGCCGGCGGCGTCGCCGTCCACGAGCAGCACCCGGCCCGGGTGTTCGGCCTGCGCCGACCGGGCCATCCCCCACAGGGCGGCGGCGACCGGATCGACCGGCCCGTCCGGCCCGTCGGGCGAGGTGCTCACCGCGCCGCGGGTCAGCACGACCAGGCTTGCGGCGGCGAACCGGTCGTCGGCCAGCCAGGCGGCGAGCTCGGCGGTCAGTTCGGCGAGCGCGCCGCGCACCCGCCCGGGCAGCTCATCATCGTCGCCGGCCGCGGGGCCGGCCGGCCGGAGCACCACCTCGGGCGCCGGCAGTCCGGAGTCCACCGCGGCGGCCAGCGCGCCCAGGTCGGTGAAGGACGCCGCGCCGGGGAAGGAGGCGCCGAGCACCGCCCAGCTGCCGTCCGCGGCCGGGGCGGGCGCGGCGGGGGCCGGCACCCAGTCCAGTCCGAACAGCGACTCCTCGGCGCCGCCCCCCGTCAGCTGCGACCGCTCCCGGGGCACCGGCCGCCAGGCCAGGGACTCCACCGAGGCGACCGGGTCGCCGTCGGTGTCGGTCAGGGTCAGCCGCACCCGCCCGTCGGCGCCCTCGATCCGGACCCGCAGCGCCGAGGCGCCCGAGGCGTACAGCGACACTCCGGACCAGGAGAACGGCATGCTGCCGGCGCCTTCGTCCACGCCCGCCAGGAAGGGGCCCAGGCCCACCGCGTGCAGCGCCGCGTCCAGCAGCGCAGGGTGCAGGCCGTACCGGGCCGCCTCCCCGGCCGCTTCGGCGGGCAGCGCGACCTCGGCGAGGAGTTCGGTGCCGCCGTCGCCGGCGGCCCGGCGCCACACCGTGCGGAGCCCCCGGAACGCGCCGTGGTAGGCGTAGCTCGACCCGGTCCGGTCGTAGACGTCGGGGCCGGCGATCTCCTCGGCGCCGGCCGGGGGCCACGGGCCCGGTTCGGGCGCGGGGGCCGGTCCGCCCGCCGCCAGGAAGCCGGTGGCGTGCGGACGCCAGGGCCCCGGGTCCGGGTGGCCGGTGTCCTCGGGGCGGGAGAACACCCGTACCGGACGCCGCCCGGCCGGGTCCGGGCCGTCCACCAGGACCTGTACCCGGACCCCGCCCTCGGGGGGCAGCACCAGCGGTGCCTGGAGGGTGAGTTCGTCCACCCGGTCGCAGCCGACCCGGTCGCCCGCGCACAGGGCCAGTTCGACGAAGGCGGTGGCGGGCAGGATGACGGTGTCCAGTACCTGGTGCCCGGCCAGCCAGGGCTGGGCCCGCAGCGACAGCCGGCCGGTGAGGATGACCCCGTCGCCGTCGGCCGGCTCCACCGCCGCGCCGAGCAGTGGGTGGCCGGCCGGGGCGAGCCCGGCGGACTCCACGGCGGCGGCACCGGCGGGGGGAGCGAGCCAGTAGCGTTCGTGCTGGAAGGCGTAGCCGGGCAGTGCGGCCCGGTGCCGCGGGCGGGGGAGCACCGCCGCCCAGTCCACGCCCACCCCCCGGGCGTGCAGCGAGCCCAGGGCCAGCAGTACGCCCTCCGCCTCGTCGCGGTCCTTGCGCACCGCGGGGACGGCCACCGGCCCGCCGTCGGCCATGCCCTGGGCCAGCGCCGTGAGCACGCCGTCCGGGCCGAGCTCCAGCAGGACGTCGACGTCCCGGCCGCGCAGGGTCAGCAGGCCGTCGTGGAAGCGCACGGTGCGGCGTACGTGGTCCACCCAGTACTGCGGGGAGCACAACTCGCGTGTCGAGGCGACCGAGCCGGTGAGGTTGGAGACCACGGGGATCCGCGGCTCGTGGAACTCCAGTCCGCGCACGACCTCCGCGAAACCGGCCAGCATCGGGTCCATGTGCGGGGAGTGGAAGGCGTGGCCGACCGTCAGCCGCCTGGTACGGCGGCCCTCCTCCGCCCACCGCCGCTCCAGCCGGTCCACTTCCGCCGCGTCACCGGAGACCACGACGGAGTCGGCGGAGTTCACCGCGGCCAGGGCGATCCGGTCCTCGAGGCCGGCCAGCAGGGGGGCGACCTCGGCCTCGGAGGCGCGGACCGACAGCATCGCTCCGGTGGCGGGCAGCGCCCGCATCAGCTGCCCTCGGGCCGCCACCAGCCGGGCGGCCTCGGGCAGTGTCCACACCCCGGCCACGTGGGCGGCGGAGATCTCGCCGATGGAGTGTCCCAGCAGGATCCTCGGTCGCACCCCCCATGACCGGAACAGGCGGAACAGCGCGACCTCCAGGGCGAACAGCCCGGCCTGGGTGAAGTCGGTACGGTCCAGCAGGCGCGCCGCCTCGGAGCCGTCCGGGGCGAACAGCACCTCCCGCAGCGGTCGTTCCAGGTGCCGGTCGAGCTCCTGGCAGACCTCGTCGAAGGCGTCCGCGAACACCGGGTGGGCGGCGGCCAGCCGACGGCCCATCCCCAGCCGCTGCGAGCCCTGGCCGGGGAAGAGCATGCCCAGGGACCCCGCCCCGGCCACGCCCTCCACCACCCGGGCGTCCGGTGCCCCCTCGGCGAGCCGGCGCAGCCCGCGCGCCAAGGCGGTCCGGTCCTCCCCCAGGACCACCGCGCGGTGGCGGAAGGCGGTCCGGGTGGTGGCCAGCGCGTGGGCCAGGTCCGCGGCGTCCGGCTCCCCGGGCGTGTCCCGTCCTTCGCCGACACGCGCCGACAGGCGTGCCGCCTGGGCCCGCAGGGCGCGCTCGGTCCGGCCGGAGACCAGCCAGGGCAGCAGCGGCGGGGCGGTGGTGCCGGGCAGCGCCGGGGCGGGCCGTCCCGGCTCCCCCGCGGCCTCCGTCCCGTGGCCTTCGAACCGCCCGGCGGGCGCCGGCCCGGCGGGCGGTTCCTCCAGGATGACGTGGGCGTTCGTCCCGCTGATGCCGAACGACGAGACCCCGGCCCGGCGGGGCCCGCCGGCCCGGGGCCACGGCGCCGGTTCGGTGAGCAGGCTGACCGCGCCGGCTCCCCAGTCGACCTTGGGGGTCGGCGCGTCGACATGGAGGGTCCGGGGCAGCAGGCCATGACGCATCGCCATGATCATTTTGATGGCGCCGGCCACTCCGGCCGCGGCCTGGGTGTGGCCGATGTTCGACTTCAGCGAGCCCAGCCGCAACGGCCGCCCCGGCAGCCGGTCCTGACCGTAGGTCGCGACCAGCGCGTCGCCCTCGATCGGATCCCCCAGCGGCGTACCGGTGCCGTGCCCCTCCACGACGTCGACGTCGCGCGGCGAGAGCCCGGCATCGGCCAGCGCGGCCCGGATCACCCGCCGCTGCGCGGCGCCGTTGGGTGCCGACAGGCCGTTGCTGGTGCCGTCCTGGTTGACCGCCGTGCCCTTGAGCACCGCGAGGACCCGGTGCCCGTTGCGGTGCGCGTCCGACAGTCGCTCCAGCAGCAGCAGCCCCGCGCCCTCCGCCCAGATGGCGCCGTCCGCCCCGGCCGCGAACGACCTGGACCGGGCCTGGGGGGACGTCACGCCCTGACCGCAGAACTCCACGAACGTGGCGGGGGTGCCCATCACCGTCACCCCGCCGGCCAGGGCCAGTGAGCACTCGCCGGTGCGCAGGGCCCCGGCGGCCAGGTGGAGCGCCACCAGGGAGGAGGAGCAGGCGGTGTCGATGGTGACCGCGGGCCCTTCGAAACCGAAGCAGTAGGACAGCCGGCCGGAGATGACACTGGCGCTGTTCCCGGTGATGCCGTGGGGCGAGTACTCCCCGGACGCCTTCCACAGCGTCTCGTAGTCGTGGCCGGACGCGCCGACGAAGACCCCGGTGGCGCTGTCCCGCAGCGACTCCGGGTCGATCCCGGCCTCCTCCAGCGTCTCCCAGGCGACCTCCAGGAGCACCCGCTGCTGCGGGTCCATCACCAGCGCCTCGCGCGGCGAGATGCCGAAGAACCCGGCGTCGAAGTCGCCCGCGCCCGTCAGGAAGCCCCCTTCCCGCACGTAGGACCGGCCCGACCGGCCGGCCTCCGGGTCGGGGTCGTACAGCCGCTCGACGTCCCAGTGCCGGTCCTCGGGGAACGCCGATATCGCGTCGCCGTCCCGTGCGACCAGCTCCCACAACTCCTCGGCGGAGCCCACTCCGCCGGGGAACCGGCATCCCATCCCGATGACGGCCACGGGTTCGTCGTGGCGCCGCTCGGCCTCCTGCAACCGCTCCCGGGTGCGCAGCAGATCGGCCGTCACCTTCTTCAGATACTGGCGGATCTTGTCGTCTTCGGTCGGCACGGGGTCTCCAGACGCGGTGGGGCGGACGGCACGTTGGCGGTCGGGGGACGGGCGAGCGGTCGGGTCCGGTCAGCGGCGGAAGCGCACCGTCATGGTTCGCAGCCCTCGGACGACCACGTGCGGACGGTAGGCCAGCGATTCCTCGTCCACCGAGAAGTCGTCGAACCGCTCGGTGAGGGAGCGGAAGGCCATGGCCGCCTCCAGCCTGGCCAGACTGGCTCCGATGCAGAAGTGCGGCCCGGCGCCGAAGGCGAGCCCGATGCCCTTCGTCCGCCGGTCCGCCAGGAACCGGTCGGCGCCGGGGAACTCCGCCTCGTCCCGGTTCCCCGCGGCCAGCAGCAGGATGACGACGGTGCCCGGTTCGATGTCCAGGTCGCCGACCCGGGTGGGGGCCAGCGCCACCCGAGCGGTCAGCTGGACCGGCGCGTCGTACCGCAGGACCTCCTCCACCAGCAGCGGGGCGATCGAGGGGTCGCGGCGCAGCAGGGCCGCCTGCGCGGGGTTGCGGGACAGCGCCAGAATGCCGTTGGTGATGAGGTTGGTGACCGATTCGTGGGCCGCGGCGAAGAGGTTGAGGAGCACATTGGTCACCTCGTGCCGGGCCAGGGTCCGCCCTTCGTCCTCGGTGTGGATCAGGCTTGAAATCAGGTCCTCGCCCGGGCTCCTGCGCCGCTTGTGGATCAGGTCGGCGAAGTAGGCGTGTATCGCGACGGAGGTGCTGCCGAAGCCCGCCAGTTCCTCGGTGGAGAACATCTCCGAGCTGCCGAAGGCGGCCACCAGGGTGGGCACCTCGGTGGCCAGCGCCAGCTCGTCCGACCACTCCTTCAGCATCGCGGCGTCACCGGGCGGGATCTCCATCAGCTCGCAGATGGTGCCCAGGGAGAGCCGGTTGGCGAAGTCGGCGACCCCGTCGAAGGTGTCCCGGCCCTCGAACTCGGCGAACAGGCCGTCGAGGATCCGTCCGATCCACGGTTCGTACCGGGAGGTGATGCGCGGTGTGAACGCCTTGGAGATCAGCCGGCGTTGGCGGCCGTGGTCCGGCGGGTCCATGAAGAAGATCGACTCCAGGACCTGCTGGGTGCCACCGGCCGGGAGCACGCCGCGCAGCCGCGGTGAGCCCAGGGTGTCACTTCCCATGGCCGAGTCGCGCATCACCTGGAGGCAGCCGCGGTAGTCCCCGACGATCACCAGGCCGTCGTCCACCCGCAGCGGGCCGGCCTCGCGGATGCCCGCCAGCACCGGGTGCGGGTCGGGCCGGACCGCGGGGTCCAGCAGGGCGTACAGCGGATTGGCCACCGGCGGACCGGCCGTTCGGGCACCACTCACGGGCGTTTCCCCCTTGACTTCGCTCGTCCTGTGTCACACCTCTGGCGCCTCACGGAGCATCCGGCGCAGTATAAGCAAGATCGCTTAAGCCGCCAGGGGTGCCGCGGGGCCCGGCCGGGGGTGCCTCCGGCGCGCCCACCGGGCGGCGTGCACCGCCGGTGCGGATCTTCGGACGACCGGGGCGGAGCGGACGCTTCGGGCAGCCGGCGACGCCGGCCACCGCTCGCGGGGACCGAGGCGGCGGGCGGGCCGGCTGCGGCGTCGGCCGGCCGCTCCCCGGGCCTCGGACGGCTGCCGTGCCCACGGCCCGCGTCGGATCGGGAGCCGCGGAAGGCGCACCGGCCGGGGTGCGCCCTTGGCCCGCCCCTCGGCCCGGCGGGGCACGCTCAGAAGGCGTAGCGGACGCGCAGCCAGGGGGCGTGGCGGCGGACCAGGGTGCGGAGCGCGTCCACCGCCCCGGCCTTGACCGGGTTGCGGTAGCGGACGTTGACCGCGCCGTTCTCGGAGCGCTTGGCCTGCTGGAGTTCCGGCCGCCAGAGGACGTCCTCGGCACGCGGGTGCCAGCCGAGATTGACCTCGTGCAGCTCCCGGTTGTGGGTGAGCATGATCACCTCGGCGGCGGCCTGCCGCTTCACCCGCGCCGGCAGCACGTCGTCGAGATGGCTCAGCAGGTCGGCCCAGGCGTCCTGCCAGCCGGGGCGGATCACCACGGGCGAGAGATTGAAGTGCACCTCGTAGCCGGCGTCCAGGAAGTCCGCGGCGGCGCGGATGCGCTCGGCGACGGGCGAGGTGCGCACGTCCAGCAGCCGGGAGTCGTCCGGCGGCATCAGGGAGAAGCGGATCCGGGTCCGGCCCCGCGGGTCCAGAGCGAGCAGATCGGGGTTGACGAACTTGGTGGCGAACGATGCCTTCGCGGTGCGCCACTGCCGGAAGGCGTGCACGAGGTCCGCGGTGTTGTCGCAGATCAGGGCGTCCACCGAGCAGTCGCCGTTCTCTCCGATGTCGTACACCCAGGACTCGTCGTCGCACTGGTTCGGCTCGGTCTTGGGCCCCTGCCGTGCGATGTGCCGGGCGAGGTGGGCGATGATCCGGTCGCTGTTGGTGAAGACGGTGATGGGATTGGCGTACCCCTTGCGCCGGGGCACGTAGCAGTAGGCGCAGGCCATGGCGCAGCCGTTGGAGGTACCCGGCGCGATCCAGTCCGCCGACCGGCCGTTGGGGCGGACGGCGAGCGTCTTCTTCTCGCCCAGGACCAGGGTCTCCCCCTTGACGCGGACCCAGCGCTCGACGTTGCCCTCGTTGCCGTGCAGGCCGGGGATGCGCCAGTGCGAGTCCACGGTGATCACCCGCGCCTCGGGGAACCGGGCGATGATCTGCCGGCCGCGCGGCGAGGCGGCCGCCGCGGGCTCGGCGTGGATCTCCCGCACCGGCAGCAGCCGCCGGGCCGCGGCGGAGTCCCGGAAGGACGGTCCGTCGCGGACCTCCGCAGGCCCGGCACCGATCGCGTCAAGCCCGAACAGCGCGCCCGAGCCATCGTCCGAGGCGGCGGACGGGTGGTGCATGACGTGCTCCGGTGCGGGGGTGCGAAGGGTACGGGTGGCGTGGGATACGGACGGTTCGTCCTCCCACTGTACGACCCCTCACCGTAAGTGTCGGAGGTCTCGCAGCACGTGAGGCCGACGGCCGGCGCCGGCCGCCACGGCGCAGCACCCCATCGGTGCCGCACCGTGGTCGCGCCGGGAGTGATCTTCGGCGTCGATGCGGAGGACCGCATCACGAACAGGCCGCCGCCGGAATGCTTCCGCGGCGGCCTGCCGGACGACGTGAGACCGAGGGTCGTCGTCGACCACGTGAGGTGGGCGTCAGAAGTCGTACGGCTTCTTGGTGTTCCAGTTCAGTACGTCGGCCTCGTTCCAGCTGAACTGCGGCTTCTCGCCCTTGCTGTCCACGGAGTAGAAGGGGCCGTCGTTGCCGCCGGTGCCGCGCAGCGCGATGGCGAAG
>NZ_JBIRFT010000031.1:0-47406 GCF_044327625.1 Streptomyces sp. NPDC018031 | reverse complement strand
CGACCGGGCTTATTGCCCTTCGGCAACACAGGCTCCAGCACGACCCATTGCTCGTCCGTCAGATCTCCACGCGCCACGAACCAAGATCATCCCACGGTCAAGATCCACTTCCGATACACGCCCTAGAGGTCTTCACCACGGCCAACCGCTATGGTGCCCGGTACGACGTACGGGTCGTCTCCCCCACCGGTCTCGACGCGCTTACCTCCTGTGGGCTGCGGATCGGGGTGAACGCCCCCGTCGAGCAGCTCCCCCGACACGTCGACACGCTGCTGGTGCCCGGCCGCAGGGACTGGAGGAACGCTACCGCTGATGACGCCCTGGTCTCACTCATCGACGGCCTCGCCACCCGGGCTCGGCGGGTGACCTCGGTTTGCGCGGGTGCGTTTCTCCTGGCTCAGACCGGATTGCTCGACGGACGGCGCACCACGACGCACTGGGAGCTGGCACCACAGCTCGCCGCCGCGTACCCGGAGGTACGCGTGGAGCCAGACCCGGTGTTCGTACGCGACGGTCACGTCGTCACCTCCGCCGGCGTCACCGCAGGCATCGACTTGGCCCTCGCCCTGGTCGAAGAGGACCACGGAGCGGATATCCCGAGGGAGGTGGCCCGCCAGCTCGTCGTCTTCATGGCCCGTCCGGGCGGCCAGTCGCAGTTCAGCATCCGCATGACCCCGCAATCGCCCCGACACCCGCTCGTACGCCGCGCGATGGACGTGATCGCCACGGACCCGGCACTCCCGCACGGCCTCGGGGAGCTCGCCTCGAGGCTCGGCGTCAGCACCCGCCACCTGGCACGTCTCTTCCGCCAGGAGACCGGTACGACGCTCGGGCGGTACGCCGACGCCGTTCGTGTGGAGGCGGCCCGGGTTCTGTTGTCCTCCGGCACCGCCTCAGTCGAAGAAGTTGCGCAGGAGGCCGGATTCGGCTCGTCGGAGACCATGCGTCGCGTGTTCCAACAGACCTTCGGCGTCTCCCCCACGGTTTACCGGGCTCGCTTCCGCACCACATCCGCTCCGGCAACCGCACCGGTCGCGCTGCCTCTGCCGAGCCCATGCTGACCCGGACAGAAGCGTCCATGACGAGATCGTCGGCCATGCCCTCCTCGACCATCCCATCGAGATCTACGGCGTGATGCTGCGGCGCCCAAACGAAGACGGCACAGGTGCTGCTGGGGCTGGAAGAGCAACTCGACGCCCTGCGGCACGTCGGCCCCAGCGTCGCCCGCCCGCGACCGCTTACGGGGACCGCTGACAGCCCGCACCTGGTTGTCAGCGGTCCCCGTCAGCAGCGGAGCGCCGCGGAATGGGAAAGAAAACACCCAACGCAAGCGCTGGGGCGGGCATACTGCGACGTGCCCGCCGCGGCGGCGAGAGCCGGCCGCGTCTCATGAGTCACAGAGGCTGCCGGAACACAATCTCCTCGGTGAGCTGACCGTCCGCCTGCTGGTTGGCATGCTTAACGGGTGGACTATGACTTCAGTGGCCTGGGAGCGCGGCACTTCGAGCAGTTGACCCAGGCTGTGGCCAGGAGGGTGTTGGGCCAGGATCTGCAGGTCATGGGGGACGGTCCCGACGGCGGTAGGGCGGCGTCCTGGTACGGTGTCGCGCGCCTCCCTGAGCCCTCCCGTGACGCACCATGGGAGGGCGCTGCGTGCTGCAGGCCAAGTACCGACAGCGCAGTGAAGGAACCCGCCGTGACACGGAGTGGCCGGCCCCGGGGATGACTTCCATCTGACCGTGTTCGAACTGGAGGCGCTCGCCAGGCAGACCGTCGGCCTTGAACCGGCGCCCGCAGGCATTCCCTCCGGCACCGGCTCGCAGCGAGGAGATCGGCTCCTCCCCTGGCAGGCCGGCGAGGACGGCTGGATCTCAGTGCCGGGGGGCCCGACGGGGCCTTCCGTGTCGACGGCGATGGCGATTGCGATCCAGGCGGCCATCGCCCGGACCGTGGCCATGGTCAGCCAGCGCCATCGGTACCACGCCGGTTCGTCGCACGCCGATTGCCTACATCGAGGGCGGAACGCGCATCCAACGTCTGAACGCAGAAGCGGAGCGGGCCCGGGCCCGGGAGCAGTGGAACGAGGACCACTCCGCTTGGCACAACCGCTGACCGACGTCGGGCGCCTGGGCGGATCAGCCGAGCGGCGAGAGCCGACGGGCCCCTTGCCATGCGGTCACCGCACGTCGTCGTTCGCGTCCTCCAGGGCGGGGGGCTCCTGCCAGATCAAAGTGTCCAGTGGCCGCGGCAGGTTCTGGGCCGCGCCGGGCACGGCCCTCGTCACCGCGGACGCCTCGTCGCTGAAGAGGGCGCCAAGGGTGCCCGACGTCCGGCCGGCCCCTGATGCTGCCGGGCTTGAGGTCTTCGTGGTGGTCATCTCGTCCCCCTGATTCGTCCCCGGGCCGGGCCCGGCTGAAGGCCGGCACCCAGGCCGGCTGCGCAAGCGTAACCACAATCCGAACCAGGAGATTTCCTCGGGTGTCCCCGGTTCGGGCCTTCCTCGCTCCCGACCGGCCGCCCGCCGCTCCTTGCATGCTCGCCGGTGCGCACGTCCGGCGCCGCTGGGACCACTGCGTTTCTCTGGGTCGGTTCTGCTGGAGAGCGTTAATGGTCACGCCGTCGGCGCAGCATGCGGAGGGCGTCTTTCCGCCGGCGTTGCGGGCGCGCCGGGGTAGCGGAGGGCAGACGCTGCGCGGGCGGAGGGATCGTGGGCGGGGCTGCAGCAGGCGGAGGCGGGAGCTCGGGGACGGGGTGCAAGGACGATGCGGGGGGTGCCTCTATGTGCTTCGTGAAGGCCGAGCTGGTCATGCTGTGGCTGGCGGCGGGCTCCTCGATGGTGGCGTTGATGCGGTTGGAGAAGTTGGTGAGGCCGATCATCAGGATGATCGCGGAGAGCTGCTCCTCGTCGAAGTGGTCCGTGGCCCCGTTCCACACCTCGTCGGGGACGGCCCTGCCCGAGCGGTCGGCGATCCGAGGGGGCTGCCTCGGTCAGAGCCAGCGCCGCGCGCTCCTCCTCGGTGAAGAACGGCGCCGTTGAGGCAGCCGTCGACGCCGGCAGTCCTTCCTCCGTCGCTTCGACATCGAGCACACGTTTCGCCTGGTCAAACAGACCCCCGGCTGGGCCAGGCCCCGGCTTCGCAGCTCGGAAGCGGCCGACCGGTGGACTGGCTGGTGATCGCCGCCTATGCCCAGCTCCGGCTCGCCCGCCCGCTGGCCACCGACTTCCGACACCCCCGGGAGAGACCGGCTCCGCCGAGCATGCCTACACCGCGGCCGCGTCCGCAGAGGGTTCAACAACCTCTACACAAAGACCGGCTCGCCGACCGGTGCACCGAAAGCCTCTCGTCCCGGCCCCGGCCGACCGCTCGGCTCGAAGAACCGCTATCCGGCTATCCGCCATGACGTGGGAAGCGTCCTCGCCACCGGCGAGGCATACAGCCGACCCACCCACCACAAGGTCGGCACCAAACCCCGCAGAACAGGATGGCGAGTGACACAGAGCACCAGCACACTGAGTGCATGCGCTATGAGGAGAGAGCCAAGCTCACGGTCGTGAAAGCCCTGATCCCGCTGGCCATCCTTGTCGCCTCGCCAGTACTGCTGACAGCGGGAGCACCGATCCGCCGCCGCTACCTCCGCTACGTCTACCGCGATGGGGCCCCGCAGACCCTGGACAAGAAGCGAGGTTGGGTCAGCACCCACTACTTCGTGGTCACAGACCCACTCCTGCAGTGGCTCTGCCGGCCCACAGAATCGCTCGCCCGTCTCATCGAGCGCCAAGGTCGAACGGCAAGCCCCGCACGGGGAGCGCCTCCGCCGGCCCCGTCCACCGCGACTCATCCCCGGGGCCGGGCTGGAGCCGGGCGGTGCTCTGACCGGCCGGGAACCCGGCCGTAATCCGTTTGACCCGGGCCGAGTCAACGCTGCACTGTGGCGGGGCACCGTGATCACGGTGCCGGTATTCCGAGGAGGTAGCGGCAACAATGGAGGTCCGGCCTACAACCGACAAGGATCTCGGGGTCTTCATCGACACACTCCATGCCGCATTCGGGCTCTTCCCGGAAACCTCGGCCGAGAGCGCCGGACTGTGGTGGTCGGCACTCGAATTGGACCGCAGCCTGCTCGCCATGACGGCGGACGGGCGGCCCGTCGGCACTGCTGGTGCGTACTCCTTCGAACTGACCCTGCCCGGTGAGATCCTTGCCCCGGTCTCCGGGGTGAGCTTCGTCGGTGTCCTGCCCTCGCACCGGCGCCAGGGCGTGCTCCGCGCGATGATGCGGCATCAGCTTGCCGAGCTGCGGGCCCGAGGGGAATTCCTCTCCGTACTGCTGGCTTCCGAGTTCCCGATCTACGGCAGGTTCGGCTACGGACCGGCGACCTACGCGCAGCGACTGACGGTGCCGCGCGACCGCGCCGCCTTCGCGCTGCCCCGGTCGCGTGGAACGACAGGCGCCCCAGCGGCCGGATCGGACGCGGGCCCGGTCGAGTTGCTGCGGCGTGCTGAGTGCGGCGAGATCCTGGAAGGGGTCTACGACCGGTACCGCCGCACGCAGCCCGGCGCGTTGTCACGGCCGCACCGCTGGTGGGCCTTGGGCGCGGGGCGGCCCCCGGTCTCTGCAACGCCGCGGTACGTCGCCGTCCACCGGGACTCCGACGGCGTCCCGGACGGGTACGCCAGCTACTCGGTCGAGTCCGGCACCCTGACGGTCGACGAGACCATCACCACCGATGACGCCGTCTTCACGGCCCTGGCCCGGTTCGTGCTCGGACACGATCTGGTCACTCAGGTCGTGTTCAAGAACCTTCCCCTCGAGCACCCGCTGCGCTGGCAGCTTGCGGACTTCCGGGCCGGCCAGGTGAGTGACGATGACTGGCTCTGGGTGCGGCTGCTGGACATCCCGCGTGCGCTGACCGCGCGCGGTTGGTTCACCGACGGCGAGCTCGTCCTCGACGTCGACGATCCGTTCCTCGGCGAGCACGGCCGCTACCTGCTGACCGTCCGGGACGGCAAGGCCGACTGCGTCCCGACGGACCGGGAGCCCGACCTGTCCCTGGACGTGAGCGATTTGGGATCGGTCTACCTCGGTGGCACCGCCCCCAGCACGCTCGTACGTGCCGGGCATATCCGAGCCCACCGCCCGGGTGCGGTCACCCTCGCTGACGCCCTCTTCCGCGCTGAGCGCCCGCCGCACTGCCTGCACTGGTTCTGACCGCGCGCTCGCCGGCCCTGCACAAGTCTCGTCAGGCACCCCTGACCCGTCATCGTCGACTCGTCCACGGGCGAGCAGTCCGGGAACGGTTCGCAGACCTGGCTACGCTGGCGCGCCATGCCGGTGACCCTTTGTGGTCAAAGCACCAGAAGCTCATCCGCTCGCCGAGGTTCAGCTCAGGGAGGCCGGCGACTCGGAAGCTGCAGCCCCTCCATGGCGCCGGGCGGTGGGACCCGCACGGTGCGTCTCGAGCATCTCACCGAAGGCTGAGCGCTGCCCTACCGGGTGCGGGCCGCAGTGGCTGCCACGGTGGTCTGGATCTGTGAGCTGAGCCGGGCCGCGTCCTCGGTGTAGCCGGTCAGCAGCAGCCGCCCGCCTTCCCGGAGCCGGATGACCAGGTGGACGTCCCAGCCCATGAGCCGGCCCAGGGCGTGGCCCTGCCCACGCTCGACCACACCGCGGATCGCTGTCCAGGGCAGCACCCGGGTCTCCCCGGTCCGCCGGTAGACCAGTCCGCCCTCACGCAGCACAAAGACCTCGCCGTGCCGCCGCAAGGTCCGCAGGCCGCTGGAGACGCCGCCATAGAGCCCTATGAGTGCGCCGCCCCACAGCAGCCCGGCAAATGGTGCGCCATCACCGTCCTCGGAGAAGACGGCGATGGTCACCGGGACTGCGACGGCCGCAAAGACCAGGCCGACCAGCAGCGCGCTGATCGCGACGCGCCCGCGGCGCGCGTTGTCCGTCGGATGGTTACGGATGAAGGCGCCCAGCGCACGCTCAGCCTCCGTGGCCATAGATCCCTCCACCGGGGTCTCTTCCGCAGTGCCGTCAGTCTGCGGCACGGCCACACGGGTGGACAAGGGGGCGACGCGAGCGGGCAAGCGGCGGCATCCGGGTGCGCCGACCACCTTGATCTTGCTCATGTATCGGTCGATGGATAAGCAAGATCAAGAACGGGGACAAGAGATCGCGACCCGCCCGGATCGTGTCCCGACGCAGAAGGGGAGGCCGCCCGCAAGCGCCCGGACCAGGTGGCCGCGACCATCCCGGCCTCCACGATCAGGTACTCGGTCCGGCGCCGGTAGCCGCACGCCCCGCACAGCCCCGCAGCCTGCGGCCGGCCGTAGTAGCCGCACCATGCTGGCCCGGGGATCCCGGGCAGGTAAGAATGGCCTGACCAGGGCGGGTTCAGCTGTGCCTGGTCTCCTGGGCGTCGCCGCGGGCCGGCACCTCTGTGGTGCTCTCGGCCACCGGCTCAGCAGCGGCGGCGGCACGGCGCTTGCTCCACTTGTCATAGGCCACGATGACGCCGCCGGTGAGGGCGCCGCCGATGACAAAGCCCTGGCCGCGGTAGAAGTACCGCAGCGCGACGGGACCGCCGCGCTTGGCTGCTTCCTTGGCCAGTTCCGCATAGGCCCACGCCATGGTGCTACCTCAGTTCGTGTCGCCCACTCAGAGACGGATCGATGATCGCAGACGGGCGCGCCGCGGGTGGAGCGTTCGCGGATGCTCGTCCGGGCGCGCGCCGCTCCTCCGCCGAGGACCCGGCCCCACGCCCGCTCTTCGATCCCCAAACCCCCTCACACAGTGCAAAGACCAAGCAAGCGGGACGAGGAGCGGCCCCGACCGTTTGAGCTACCCCCGCGCCCGCGGGGGTAGCTCCGGCAGCCGAACGACCTCCGGCCCCTGCTCGCCGTCGTCTCCGCGCCCGCGGGAGTAGCTCGCTGCGCTCGATGGTGCGCGCCTGCGCGTCCTGGGCAATGTACTCGCGCTCCATGCCGGACATGGCCGCAAGCACGGTGAACACATTGCCGGAGGGTCGTGCGAGCCCTTCAGCTCTCCGATGAGGAACTCCAGGCCGACGTCGCTCGCCTTCAGCTCCTCGGCGAGGATGCCGAGTTCGATGCCGCGACCGGGCCGCTTGTGCTCGTGAACGACGAGGGTGACGGCGACACCGTAGGAGCGGATCTCCCCAGCGAGCTTCACGGCGGCCTCCAGCTCGGGCCGCTTCGTGGCAACCGGTGGTCTCCGAGAAGACGCGTGTCACCCCGGTCTCGGCGAGTGAGTCGAACTCCGCGTCGAGGGACTGCCGGGCGGTCGAGGCTCGGGCATAGCCGAGGCGGACGTGCCTGACAGGTTCGGCACCGGCGGGTACGGGCCGGGGCAGCTCGGTCCACGCCGAGCCCGGCTTGCGGACGGCGGGGGTCGGCACGCTCAGGGCCTTGGCGAGTTGGGGCACCAGGCGGAAGCGGGCGGTGTGGTACGGGATCGCCACCCTGCCCTTGCCGGTCCGACACGGGGACCCTGCGGTGGCGGCGCAGGTGGACATGGGGCAGTCGTGCGATTCCACGCGCAACCCGCCCCTGCGGATCGAATGCGGTTGGCAAACTGTCAAGATGCCAGCCCCTCGGGGGATCTCAGCCGTGGGAATCACGCAGCGCTACGGCGCCACCTGGCCGCAGCTATACGAGAACAGGACCGTCAAGCGTGACGCTGGACATCGTGACGGAAGCGATGCGTCGAGACCTGTGGCCAACGTGACCCGCTCAGCCGGTTTCGGGTGTCTCTTGGGGGCGGGTGAAGTAGATCTTGTGCCAGTACTCGGCCGAGCGGACCAGGTCCTCCATGACGTGGAAGAGGAACTGGCTCGTGTTCTCGAGTCGAGCGCCGGCGGGGGTGGTGGCGCCGAGTTTCTGGGCTCCGGTCGTGCAAGCTTCGGCGATCTCGGTTTGGTTGCGCGCGCTGGCCATGACGGATTGGAACACCACGTCGTCTTCGACGGCGTAGCGTTCGGCGCGACTGTGGGGGTCGCGTTCACGTTTGATGAGTGCCTGGTTTTCCAGGTAGCCGATGGCCTTGGAGATGGATGCGGGGCTGACGTGCAGGCTTCGCACGAGTTCCTTCGTTGGAGTGCGAGCTCTTGTGCCAGCCGT
Source organism: Streptomyces sp. NPDC018031 (assembly GCF_044327625.1). Classification (NCBI taxonomy): domain Bacteria; kingdom Bacillati; phylum Actinomycetota; class Actinomycetes; order Kitasatosporales; family Streptomycetaceae; genus Streptomyces; species Streptomyces sp. NPDC018031. Next base: position 39,263 of record NZ_JBIRFT010000031.1, on the reverse strand, counting down.
CCTGCGGGAGAGTCTGCGTCACATCGAGTCCCTGGGGTGAGGAAGCAGTAGAGGCCAAGCAGCCTACCGGGGCTGCGACCAGCAGATCACGACACGGCCTCCGGCGATCGGCGAGTGCCCCCGCACGGGGAACGACACACCGGCCGGGATGGTCGCCGGGGTCCCCCGGATGTACGCGTCCCGCCGGCGCACTGCCGCATGGCGGCGAAGCGGGTCCCGGGGTACCCGGTGTGATCAGCCTTCTCCCGTGGGGACGGCTGTCCGGCCCGGCCGGGCGATCCGGAAACGCCGGGCGGCACTTAGACCGTGTCCTACGTGGCGAGGCGGAGGAGTCTCTTGTAACAGCACAGGGCGGCGGCGAGTCCGAGAAAGGCCAGGTAGTTGCGGGGATCGCGTTCGTAGCGAGGACTGAGCCGGTGGTAGCCGGACAGCCACGACATGGTGCGCTCGATGGCCCAGCGGCGGCGCCCTAATCGTTCACCGGACTCGATGCCCTTGCGGGCGATGCGCACGCCGATCCGCTTCCCGCGGAGCCATCTGCGCAGATCAGCGCGGTCATAGGCCTTGTCCGCATGTAGACGCTGGGGTTTGAAGTAGCGCCCGCGGTGGGGGTCGTGTCTCGTTTGGTGACCCTCCACCATGGGCTTCAGCCCTTCACTGTCGTGGGTGTTGCCGGCTGAGACGCCGACGAGGAGGGGCAGGCCGTTTGCGTCCGACAAGACGTGCATCTTGGAACCCGGCTTGCCTCGGTCCACGGGGCTCGGGCCTGTGTGTTCGCCCCCTTTTTGGCCCGGACGTGGGCGGTGTCCGGAAACAAGATCGACGAGGAGAGCCTTCCGCGCCGTCCCGTGCGGGAAGGCCGCCGGGCGGATGAACGGCGTCGTCGTTCGGGTGGTGCTGCCTCACCCGTTGCACCGCAGGGCCCGGGCGGTAGGTTCGGCCCGCTGCCTCGCGGTCTGGACCGGCGCATGCCCCACCTGTCACCGCGACGTACCAGCGGGTCTGTCGCCCGTGGGCCGGGCAAGCTGGTGGGGCCGGGCGTCGACCGCCCGGCCCGCAGACGGATCAGCTGCCTACTGGACGATCTCCACCGTGACGGTGGCTTTTGCCGGGTGCGTGAGTAGCATCGCCCGCGTAGGTGACGACGTACTTGGCACAGCTCATGTAGTCGGGCGGCAGGAACGGGGTAGATTCACCGGGCCGGTAGACGAAGGTGTTCCAGTCCCCGGCCACAACACCTGCGGCCACGATGCCGTCGGTAGCGATGGATACGGCGTTGGGGTAGGCCCCCGTGTCGTATGAGCAGCGTGCTCGGCGAATATGCGTTCAGGTTCGGGGCCGATTGACCGCCTCCGTCGACACCGTGATCGACCGAGCCCACCAGCATGCCGTCGGCGCCCGCGAAAGGGGCCGCAGTCAGGGACGATGGGAAGATCCGGGCCACTCGCGGCGCGTCAGGCCCTCGATTGGTCCCGGGGAGGGATGACCACCAAGTTCACCTCGCCATCGACAGGCGGGGTTTGCCACTGTCGATCGTACTCACCCTGGGCGATGTCGACGACGCTACGTGTTCGCTCCGGTCCTGGACGGGATCAGCGTCCCACCTGCCACCGCAGGTCGCCCGCGCTGGTCACTTGCTCACTTCTCTGTGTCTCGGTCAGTGTCTTCCAAACGGTCGGCTTCGGCCCGGGGCCAGCGGCCTTCTTCAGCCACATGCGCTCGTGGTCGGTGCCCGGGCCGGCCGTGACCTGGTGTTCCGGAGCTTCGTCGAACCGTTCCATGTGGGGCGCGCCGAGGACTGGCTGAACCGGGAGGCTGGCGCCCTGTCCGTGCTCGCGGGGACCGGCGTGCCTGCTCCTGGGCTGGTCGCGGTTGATCCGACCGCCGCGCATTTCGGGTATTCATCGCTCTTGATGTCGCATCTGGCGGGTCGGACGGTCCTCGACGATGAGGGGGTGGAGACGCGCGTTCCTCTGCTGGCCCGTCAACTGGTCGCGATCCACGACTGCGACCCGCTGAGCGGCCCCGGGAGTCGACCGCCGACACCGTCGTGACTCCGAAGGGCGCTGGTGGTGGTCACTGCTGGTGGGTTCCTTTCAGTGGTGGAGGCAGGGCCGGCGCCGGGATGTGGACAGAGCAGGCCGGGGCCTTGCGGGGGTGCGCAGCTGCGTGGAGGCAGCGGGCTGCGCAGGCGCGGCGCGGGGGGCCGGGGGCATGTGCGGCGCGAGCGCACACAGGGGTGGTCCGGCTGTGGGAAGCGCGGCGCGGGGCGCGGCCATGGGGCCGGGCAGGCGGCGCGGTGTCGAGTGTGCCTGGGGCTGGTGATAGCGGCGCAACCACTCCCCTGGGTCGGTGTGCCTGATGCCGGCGCGGGACGGCGGCATGCCTGGGGTGCTCAACTGCCGGCCAGGGCCGCCACTTCAGGTTGCTGACGCCCCCGGACCAGCCCCGCCAGCTGGGGCCGGATGCCTGACGTCGACCCGGCGGTGTCTTCCAGACTATGGGTTGTCCCGTAAGTGATCTTGCCGTGGGATGATCTCGGCCGTGGCTGGTGTGATCACGGCGTCTGAGCCGTCCTGGATAGCCCCGTTCGCCGGACTGAGCCCGCGTGCCTTCTGCAAGTTGGTGAGGCAGCTGCGCCGCGAGGGCGGCGACTCGTCGGGCCGTGGTCGGCCGTGGAAGCTGTCGCTGGAGGACCGGGTGCTACTGGTGACCGCGTACTGGCACACCAACTTGACCCTGCGCCAGCTCGCGCCGCTCTTCGGAGTGTCGAAGTCCACCGCCGATCGCGTCATCGACCACCTCGGCCCCAGTCTCGCGCTGGCCCCGCGCAGGCGCTTGGCCAAGGACGCGGTGCTGATCGTGGACGGGACGCTGGTACCCACCCGCGACCACAAGGTCGCTGAGCAGTCGAAGAACTATCGCTACTCGACGAACCACCAGGTGGTCATCGACGCCGACACCCGCCTGGTCGTGGTGGTCGGCCGGCCTCTGCCGGGGAACCGCAACGACTGCCGGGCATGGGCCGAGTCCGGTGCCAAGCAGGCAGTCGGCAACACTACGACGATCGCGGACGGCGGCTACCTGGGCACCGGGCTGATCATGCCGCACCGCCGGCGCAAGGGCGAGGATCTACCCGACTGGAAGCAGGCCCACAGCAAGAGCCACAAACGGGTTCGCGCCCGCGTGGAACACGCCTTCGCCCGTATGAAGACCTGGAAGATCCTGCGCGACTGCCGCCTGAGGGGCGACGGTGCGCGCCACGCGATGCACGGAGTTGCCCGCCAACGCATCAGCGGCCTGTTCGCCATGCTCCGAGCATCCCCGGGTTGAGCGAGGGAGGACGCACGAACTCCGGCTCCCTCAGAGTTTGCCTTCCATGAGAACCGTGCGATGCCCTCCAAGCGCGCGAGAGAGACCTTCGAGGAACCCGGGGCTGAAGTCGGGCCAGTCCCAGAACTCGAAACCGAGATACCCGAAGGCGAAGTAGTCATCCGACCAGGCCCACGCAGTCAGGTCGCCAGGGCGTCGACAACGCGGGCAAGCGACTGCCGCGCTGCCTGTGTCGCTCCAGGCGCTGATGGCCTCACCGAAGGGTTCCCACGCACCCTCGATTTCCTCCAGCCGGTCGGTGTAGAAATCCGCCCGCCCGGCACAATGGGGGCACACCGCGAACCTGGGTTCGCCCTGACCGCAGTTGAATACGGTGCGGCTGGTCTCGATCCTGAGTCCGTCGCTGGGCTCCCAGTCCTCCTGCCCGACCGCCTTGGCCCAGGAGGGACCGGGCGGATGCCCCGACGGCGCCCCGAGAACACAGTCGGTGAGTTCGGCCCGAACTATCCCCTCCCTGACCAGCCAGTCGAGTCCGTTGTCTGCCAGGGTGTGGGCGTCCGCATGCGTGGCGTCGAGGTCGACGACGGTCTGAAAATAGTTCCCCATGAGGCAACAGTAGAAGCAGCCACCGATGGCACGTCACTGAGCCCATTCATTGGATCCGGCTGCGCGAGGACACTGCCGCTGGCGGCCGGGGTGATGCTGGGTGGGGTGCGCAGGTCTCCGATGTGGGTGGGGTCGTCGGGGAAGACGGCGGTGTGGGGGTTGCCCATGTCGAGAACTTCTCCACCCCTCTCGACATCGCCAAGGATGTCCTGTCGGAGTTCGCCGGTATCGACCGGACGGTACGGATCCCGGCCGTGCGCAGTGCTACCCCAATCCCGCCGTCGATGCGCCATGCGCTCTTCTCCTGTCTGCAGAAGCAGAACGAGGTCGCCAACCCGGACCTGCTGTTCCACTCACAGGGTGAGGAGTTCTTGCCCGCAACGATCCGGGCGATGATTCCGTACTTCCTGGGTGCCGTTGATCCTGAACAGGCGTTGCTGGAAAACCGGCTCCGTCTGCTGCGTCAGGAACTCGCCCAGATGGAGGCGGTGGTGGCCGCTGCCCGCAGCCTGTCACCAGCCTCCGGGCAGGCGCTGGCGCTGGTCACTGAAGCCGTCGAGGCAGGCCTGCTACAACCGCCTCGAGGGGAGATGACAGCAGAGAGGGCATTGGAGCATCTCCGCCAAGCCATCAGCGAGAGCGCCCCTACGCAGACGCCTGATGCCGGAGATGATCCAGTCACCGCTCTCGTCGAGCAACGCCGAGGGTTGCGTGAACGGCATGGACGGGCTCGTGCACGCATCGCCAACCTTAAGCGTGCTGCTCAGGAGAACAATGAATTCCTTGATCAGGCGGCGGAACAGCATGCCCGTCTGGCCACTCTCAACCTCTTCGCGCCAGCCAACACGGCGGACCAGCGATCGCGTTGCCCGGTGTGCGACAGTCACCAGCAGCAGTTGAGCCAGGTCGCGGAGGTCATCAACCGCGACCTCGGCCGCCTCGATGCCGACATGACTGTCATCGGCAGCGACACCCCCGAAATCAACGCCCTCATCGCAGCGGAGGAAGACACTCTCCAGGAGATCCGCAGTGCTCTTGGCCGTAATCAGGAGCAGCTCGATACGCTGACCGCTGGCCAGCGTGCTGCGCAAGGTCAGGCGGACGCCTCGCGACGTGCCGTGCTTGTCCAAGGCCGCATCAGCCTCTTCTTGGAGACAGCCGGGCGCCATGTCCAAGGACCTCAAGTCGTGGACCGGCGCGAAGAAATCGGAGTGAAGATCGCAGAGCTCGAGGAGACGATCGGAGCCGGAGCACGAGATGACCGGCTGAACAGCTTCGTCTCCCGGATCAATACGAAGATCAAGGATAAGGCCGTCGCCTTGGACCTGGAGCACAAAGAGTCACCCATCCGCCTCGATCCAAGGGGGTTGACCGTGGTCGCGGATACCGCCCGCGGTCCGGTCCGCCTGGCCGACATGGGCGGCGGCGAGAACTGGCTCGGCTACCACGTCGCCACCCTCCTGAGCATGCACGAGTGGTTTTCCGAGCAGCGCAATCCCGTGCCTCGCTTCCTAGTCCTAGACCAGCCATCCCAGGTCTACTTCCCCGAAGACGCCACAGACGGCACCGCCTTGGTCGGACCCGACAGGACCGCCCTGCTCAACCTCTACAAGACCATCCAGAGCACGGTCGAAGTCCTTGACGGCGACTTCCAGGTGATCGTGATGGAGCACGCAGACCTGGACGACGAACCCTTCCGTAGTTCGGTCGAGGCACGTTGGAGGCGCAGCAACGGCCAGGCTCTCGTGCCCCAGGATTGGATCACCGAAGAAATCAATGATGACTGACAGCTCCACGTCTGCGTCTCGGCTTCGGCGTCAGCAGATCTACTCCAGCCAGGGGCCCGAAGCAGGCAGTGCGTCGATCCGGCGTTGCCCCTGGGCGGTGGTCTTCTTCTTGAGTTCGAGGTTCTCGTAGTAGAGGTTCGCGGTGACCGTGGCGAGCGCGTCGACCTTGCCCCGCAGCTCGGTCGCCCTGGCGGTGGCCTCGCGGAGTCGTTTGCGCAGTTCGGCGATGGTTTCGTCGCGCTGGACCTCTCCCGGCGTACGGAGCACAGGCCGGGCGACCTTGGCATCCCACTCGGCCAGGATCTCCTCGGCCCGGTGGACGGTGGCGTGGCTGACCTTCGCCTCGCGCGCCAGGTTCTCCTTGGTCAGCGCGCCGTCGGTGTGCAGCGGCTCACCGGCCAGCAGACGGGCCATGGCCTCGCGGAGTTTCGTCTCCGTGGCGGCAGACACCGGCATCAGGCGTTCTCCTTCATCTTGTCGAACTGAGCGGTTGCCGAGCGGACCTCGGCGAGGCGGGCCAGGGCCTGCTCGCGCCGCGGCTTGGACAGCTTCTTCTTCAGTAGCTCCAAGAGGTCGGCCTCCTCCATCCGCCAGATCGGCTCATGGGCGAGTGTGAGTACCGAGTTGCGGCACCGGGACGGTTGGCAAGCCCCCAGCAGCGGTGCCTGGCCGCGCTGATCGCGTGGGAGCTGGTTCTGGCACTCGGCCGTGGGGGCGTTCCACAGGCAGTGGTTGACCGTGCCGAGGTGGAGGTCGGCGAACTCGTCCCGCAGCAGGGTGATCTCCAGGCGTTCGTCGGCGACCTGGGCGCGAAGTGTCCCGGCCTGGTCCAGGATGTCGTTGACCTTGTCGAGTCCGGCGTGGAATTGCGCCGCGCCGGGGCCGACCGCGATGGTCTGGCCGGCTCGGCGGGCCTGGAGCAGGGAGACCAGCTTCTTGGCGGCGGCGACCTGCAGTTGGTTGTCGAACTCCTTGACCCACTTCGCGTCGGGCTTGCCGCAGGCGAGCGTGGTGCGGTTCGCCATCGCCCGCCGGGCGGCGTGCTTGAGTTGCAGCCCGAGCGCGATCTCGCCGTCGGGTTCCTGGGCCGCGATGATCGACATGGTGTGACGGAACATGTGGGGCCGCACCAGCGCTTCGGGGATCTCTTCGAGGCCGGTGTGCTCGCGGTTGGCGTTGACGGTGGCGATGAAGTCGTCGATGTCCCTCGCGGCGTCGAAGCCCCCCTCGTGTCCCTCGGCTTGTGCAATGACCGCGGTGAAGACCCTCGTGTCGTGCCGTGTGAGCTGTTCAGCGACCGCGATGGCTCGCGCGACCGGCTCGATGATCCACCAGTAGCCGCGGGGCCGGGAGTCGTCCCCTTTCACCTTCCGGGAGGCGAGCGCGGGGGCGCCGTAGTACTGGGTGAGCGCCCCGCGCTCGATCTCGTGAATCTCGCTGTCGCGCATGGCGGTCAGCGCCGCGACGAAGACATAGCAGGCTGCCCGCAGCATGCGGAGGTTGAGGCCGTGCTCCGTCACAACGGTGCGCTTCGGGTCACGGGCCGCCTCGCGGACCCACCGGCGGCGTTCCACGGCCCTGGCCTTGCTGCCGTGTCCGAAGACGTTGCTGGGCTGGCCGTAGACGAGGCGGGTCAGTTCGGTCCAGTTCGGTTCTCCGGCCCACGCGACTTGGTCGTGCACCGGATGGACGGGAATCAAGTTGTCTGGGTTGTCCAGCCGTTCGCGCAGGACTCGGTCGCGGTGGGCGAGCCGTTCCCCGGCGGGCGGGGCGAAGGACGGTTCCCGTACCGGGCCGATGTGGCTGCGTCCGGTCTCCGCGAGCCAGTCGAGGACGCGCTGACGCCGCTTGAGACCGTGACGTCTCTCGGCGGCGAACAGCGACGCCCCCGCCCCGCTGGCGGTGTCTGGGAGCAGTTCGTCACGAGGGCCATCATGTCCCGAGCTGCCTTGCCGGCGTCACCTGGGGGCACCGGAGGCTTTGCGGGACAACCCTTAGTGAGCGGGAGTGGCTACTACCCGAATGACCCGCACGAAGGGCGAGCAGTGCAGTTTGAGGCGATGCTTTGATGAGGCTGACTACAAGTGAGCGCCGTTAGGAGTGTGTCGATGCCTGACGTGAGTGACGAGCAACGGCAGCGCGTCAAGCAAGAAGCCACACGAGCTGCCTTGTTGGACAACAACGCCGCGGCAGCCCTGGTCGTAGCCGGCGGTATTGCGTCCTTCGTCTCACCAGCGCATGGCATCGTGCTGGGCATCGGCTCGGGTCTTTTCTGGCTATGCGCAAATTACCGCCAGTCGATCGCGAATGATCCTCCGCGCGATGACTTCTATGAAGTCTGGATCACAACTGCCAGCATGGATGAGAGCAGCCTGCCCGGTGACGAACCCCTCGAGCGGAGCATTTACCGGTTCCACGCCCAGCATCTGCTGGTCTGTGACGGACTGTATGCACTCCTGCGGTCCCTGGAGCGCTACGACGGCGCCAATTCGGCAGGAGCAACAGAGGCCGTCGCCGCACAGGTTGACGCGATTCAGTGGAACGCGGCATCCGTCGCTGACCACCAAGATGCCCTGGTCGCTCTCGCACCGGAGGTGAACCAGGCTTGGGTATCACTGCGGGCCGAACACGGTCTCGACTGGAGCACTGCATCTCTGGGAGAGCTTCAGCAGTTCTACCGCGATACCGTCGGCGAGCTACCCCCCCCCCAGCGCTGCACTCGCGGTCCTGGGCGCCAGCATCCTCGGGGCCGCTAGCGACCTACTGGATCCCTTCAGCTCGGGATTGGCCCATCCGGTCCTGGACGCGGCGGAGACGCCGGCTGAGCCATCGGACTTGATCGGCGAAAACTACGTCCGCTGCCTGAACGAGCTGTCCTCAACATTGCGCAACCTGGTCACTGGCATCTGAAAGGAGGGGCCAGACGCTCGCCGTGGGCCCCCTGAAGCCTTTGGCGATCAGCTAGGACTTTTCCGGTGCCGCCCTACAGCCGAGCGATCGAAGCCAATCGAGAGCTCCAGCTCCACTTCACGCAAGGGCGGCCACCCGATGCTGGAACATGCGAGCGACTCCACTGCACGGGTTATTTATGCACTTTCCATCCTGTAAACCTTTATTTTCACTGTGGTTCCTACGGGCACCTTTGCCCCGGCCGGAGGATCCGTTGAGAAGATGGCGTCATGGAAATCAATGGAACGCGTAGGAGCCCACTCGACGACGTCAATGGTCAAACCAATTTCTGTAGCGCTTGGAATCCTTTCCTGCGGCCAGACAATGTGAGGCTCGGCCCCATTCTGGGCCACGCGGAGATATCCCCACTGAGGTATCACTACTGTGGGGCGTGCCCCCGTCTGCTTCGGCATGTTGGCGGGCAAGTAAGTCAGTCGGAAGTCGGGGACCTTTCGGACATCCCGCATGTACGTTTCGGGATCGCGAGCCTCCTTGAGATTTTCAATGGCGTAGGAGGCGGCATCCTCGATGACAAGCAGATCACTCACCAGTGCAGCTTGCAGGGCGGGCAAGTCCGGCCCTGCGGGTGGCGCTGCTATCTCGAATTCATCAGCGTGCCGACCGTCGAGAATGTAGTCCACAAGGTTGAGCATGTCCATGCCGTTAGATCGGAGTCTGGCACACCGAATAAGCACTCTGCGTTGCTTCTCGATGTCGACAGCATTTGGCGGGGTAGGGCCCAAGGCGATCACATAGGGCGCAAGCGTGACTGCGTACGGTTTCGGCTCACTCCGAACGCTTGTGGACCACTCATCCATCGTCCCGTACATCTGATTTGTTATCTCGACCGGATCACGACTCCTCGGATAGGAGGTGATGTTACCGCCATCGTAAGTGATAAATGCCTCGGCCCGCCCCTCAGCGTTCTTCATGGCTTCCGAGATATGCGTCTTGGCTTCGGCCGTCATCACTCCGTATGAGCCCTCCAGCGCGCCACTCAGATCAGTCTTAGCCTGCAAACTCTTCGTGTCGATCCGAACAACTCCGAAGAAGCGCCCGCCTGTATTGATGCCGCGCACGAAGTATTCGCCGAACTGCTCATCAAGCGGCTTTCCGTTCCTGACTCGATTCGCCGCCTCTTCCGACAAGCTCGGTGAGTCCATCTGCTGAAAAGCGAAACGCCGCTCGGCAGAAACGAGCACGGTGAGTGAACTCGATTGGATTTTACATTTTTTCGCGAACTCGAATGACGCGGATCCACTGAACAATCCGATTCCAGCCGACACATCGGCCCCTACCCGGAGTTCGGTTTCAAGTTCCTGCGTCGTTTCAATGCGACGGAAGACGAACGAGCCGGTTCCGCCCGTTCCAATCTGCGGTGGCGTGACCTCGCCTACTGCACCCAGAGCCATGGGGCTGCCGGTCGCCATTGCGACACCAACCCCAATGTCGTATCCGTTGCGTATCGGTACCTCTTCTTGTTGCAAAACCACGATGCCCTCACCGTCCTCGCTCCAGTGGTGAGCGGATTGCCGCTAGTTGGCACCACGCTGCCTGACTTGCTCCGCCGGCCTTCTGTAAGACGCTCGGACGAGTCCTTCAATCTGAGCCTAGTACTCCATCCATGCATCGTCATTCTGTTGGACAGCAGGTGCCACAACAGTGGGTGGAGACAGATCGCGGGCCGGACGACTGACGGGAAAGACCTCAGTGCCTGGGCCGGGACTTCAGGCCCGGTAGGCGGCCGGTGCACGAGCGCAGCCAACGCGAAGCGACCTCCACAGCCAAGTGGACGACCGGTAGCACGTTCCGGGATGGAGCCAAATCACCGTCGGGCCAGGGACCCGGCCCGACGAGTACCGGTCAAAACACTCCGGCGGCCTGACGTTCGACAGGCGGGCGCGTCCGGCTTTATCCACGCTTCCGCTGGTCCGCTGTACTGTGCCTGCGCGGCCTGGTCACTGACCGGCCCGCGGTGGCGGAGCCGAGAGGGGCCTGGTGGGCGGCCCTGTGCGGGCCACCGCGCCGCCCTCGCGCCAGAACCAGTCGGCCCAGGGACCCGCGCCGGTTGCCGATCCACCGGAGAGCACATGAGGAGAACAGCCTGTCCGAGGACCAGGGCCGCGCGCGTCCGGTGTACACCCTCCTCACCGACGATACGGCTCGTCGGCCCCGATGCTGGACACCGCTGCCCTGCTGCGCTCCCAACCGCTTCCTCATGGCCCCGCCGTCGCCGTCGTCAGCAACACGGGCGGCGCGGCGGTTCTGGCCGCCGACGCCTGCGCGGACGCCGGGCTCGGCGTCCCACGGCTGCCGCCGGAACTGGCCGCAGAGCTGAGCGCCGTTCTGCCACCGGGCGCCGCCGCCGACAACCCTGTCGTCGCCACGGCCGCGGTGGCCAGTGACGCGCTGGCAGCGTGCGTGGACCGGTTGACGGAGCACGATGCCGTGGACACGGTACTGGTGGTGCTGGTGCCGACAGCGCTCGTCGAGGCCACCGGGGACGATCCGATGCGGGGCCTCACCCATGCCTCCATGCCTCCGGCGCCGGGCCCCGGACGGTGATCGCCGTGGCGCCGGCTCAGAGTTCCTCGGTCACATTGCTGCTCACGGCCTCCGGCCACACGGTGCCCTCGTACGCCGACCCGTAGTCCGCGGCGCGCGCCCTGGCACACGCCGTGGGACGGGGCCGCTGGCTCGCTCGGCCCGCCGGGTCGGTCCCCGCGGTGCCGGGCGCCGACACCGCCGCTGCCAAGGCTCTGGTTGATGCCTTCCTCACCGCGCAGCCGGAAGGCGGCTGGCCGGACCCGGTCCGCGGCGCGGAGCTGCTGACGTGCTACCGGATCCCGCAGTTGCCCGGCGTGTGGGCGCGGACGGAGGACCAGGCGGTTGCTGCGGCTACGCGGTTCACCGGCGCGACGGACGACCGTGTCGCGCTCAAGGGCTACTGGCCAGGTCTGGTGCACAGAACGATCGGGGCGCCGTGCTGCTCGACCTGAGTGGCGAGCGGCGGGTACGGGAGGCGTATCGCGACCTGGCGAACCGCTTCCCCGGTCTGATGACCGGCGTCCTCGTCCAGCCCATGGCGCGACGCGGCACCGAACTGTTCGCCGGAGTCGTGCAGGACGCCGTGTTCGGACCGCTGGTTCTCTTCGGTCTCGGCGGCACGGCGGCTGAGGGGCTCGCCGACCACGCGGCGCGCCTGGCGCCGCTGACCGATCACGATATCCATGATCTGATCACCGCGCCCCGCTGCGCCGCGCTGCTGTTCGGCTACCGCGGCAGCGACCCGGCCGACGTCCGAGGGCTGGAGCAGCTGCCGGCACGGCTCTCCCCCATGGCGTGTGATCTGCCGCAGCTCACTGACGCCGATCTCAATCCCGTGGTGGCCCGCCCGGACGGCGTTACCGTGCTCGATGCCCGAATCCGGCTGACTGCTCGCCGGCGGCACGACCCGTACCTACGGCGATTGCGCTGATCCGCGGGCGCGGCAGCGCCATGGGTACGTCGGGGGTGTGGTGATCACCGTGTCAGTAAAGGGTCAGCGCGGTGGTCGAGAGTGTGGTGCGTATTCCCCCGTGGCACCTTCACAACGGGTCGTGGACGACGCCGGTCGGGAGCATCATGGAGAACATGGCGGAAGAGGAGCGCCCCGCCGGCCCCGCACCGGCGCCGGGAGATCTCGGCCGACGTCTTGTCGCTGCGCGGGAGCGACGTGGGCTGACGCGCGAGGAAGCCGCCCAGCGGGCGGGAATGGCCGCAAGCTACCTCCGTTACCTGGAAGAACAGCATGACGGCGCCAGCCCTTCGGCCCTTGTCAGGCTGGCACACGTGCTCGGTACCACCTACGCCGACCTTCTCGGTGCGGGTGCGGACACGCCGCCCGGGCGCGGCAGGGCGCTGGCCCGCCCGGAGCTCAGGGACCTCTCTTCGCAGGAATGCCGTGCGCTGCTGTCCACCCACGGGGTGGGCCGGGTGGCGGTGGTGCTGTCCGGACGCCCTGCCGTCGTTCCGGTCAACTACGAAGTGGTCCAGGAGGCGGTCTGCTTCCGCACGGCGCCCGATTCGGCGCCGGCGGCTGCCGCCCGCGGCACCGAGGTCGCCTTCGAGGTGGACCATATCGATGACGCCACGAGCCGAGGATGGAGCGTGTTGGCGACCGGCCCTGCGCGGATGGTCACGGACCCCGCGGAGGCGGAGATGCTGGACAGCCGGGCTCACACGGAGCCATGGCCGGGTGGCCCGCGCCGACAGTGGGTCCGGATCGACGTCACCCGCCTGACGGGTCGCCGCATCGTTCCGGCGGAGTGACAGCCGACCCGCATCTTTCCGTCCCCGACTCATCAGGCGATGTGCATGAAAGGCGGTGCCCAGGTGGAGATCATCGCGTTCGGAGTGCTCGCCGACGAGCGGCCCCTGCTGGAGGCGGCGTGCGCACCCCGGCACGGTGTGCGCTGCGTGGAGGTGTTCCTCAACCGGTACACCGCGCCGACGGCCGGCGGCTATGAGGTCGTCAGCAGCAGCGTGAACGACGTGCTCGACGCCCCGGTGCTGGAGACGCTTCGGGCCGGAGGCACCCGGATGATCGCGCAGCGAGCCACCGGCTACAACAACATCGACCTCGCTCGGGCGCGCGAGCTGGGTATGACCGTGGCGCGGGTTGCGTTCTACTCCCCGTACGCGGTGGCGGAGTTCGCGTGGGCGCTTGCGCTCGCCGTCAACCGGAAGACGGTTCGTGCGGTAGGACGTACGCGGGAGTTCGACTTCCGGTTGAACGGGCTGATGGGGCGGGATTTCCATGGACGCACCGTCGGGGTCCTGGGCACGGGGAAGATCGGGACGGCGTTCTCCCGCATCGCGCACGGCTTCGGGATGCGGCTGCTCGGCTGGGACGTGGTGGAGAATGCCGACTGCCATGCTCTGGGCATGGCGTACGTGGACAAGAAACAGCTCTTCGCCGAGGCCGACCTGATCAGCCTGCATGTGCCGCTGGTCCCCGAGACGTATCACCTGGTCGACCGGGGGGTGCTGGCCTCGATGAAGCCCGAGGCCATTGTCGTCAACACCGGCCGGGGCGGGCTCATCGACACCTCGGCTCTGGTCGCGGCCCTGAAGTCGGGGAAGCTCGGCGGGGTGGGTCTGGACGTCTACGAGGAGGAGGCGGGCGTCTTCTTCTTCGACCACTCCCTGGAAGTGATGACCGACGATGTGCTCGCACGCCTGATGACTTTCCGCAATGTGCTGATCACCTCCCACCAGGCGTACTACACCCGCGACGCGGTGGGCCAGATCGTCACCGGCACGGTCCGCAACGTGGAGGACTATGGGGCCGGGCGGACTTCGGAGAACACGCTCGTCCCTCCTGGTGGGTGAACGAGGCCGCTCGCCACGGCGGTCGCGGTCGCTGTGGCGCGGGGGCCGCTTCACGGGCAGGGTCTCACGGCAGGTCCAGGGGGCAGACCTCGCCGGGGGCGACGGTCACGGCCCGGTCGGGTAGTACCACGCGCAGCGGCGATTCCGCGGAGGCGGGGACGCCGATGCTCAGTTCCTTCCCTCGGAGCCGTACCTGGATGCCCCAGTGGCCGAGGAAGCGCAGGGAGAACCCGTATTCGGAGAGTTGCGGCAGCGGGGCCGGGTCCAGGTGCAGGGCGCCGTCCCGGGTTTCCAGACCGGTCAGTCCGCGCTGCACCAGGTCCAGGGTGCCCGCCATGGCTCCCAAGTGGATGCCTTCGCCTGTCGTGCCGCCCTGGATGTCGGCCACATCGCTCTCCAGCGCCTCGTGCACGTGGTCCCAGGCCCCCTCGCGGCGGGCGCGTGCCAGTACCCAGCCGTGGACCAGCCCGCTGAGCGTCGAGCCGTGGCTGGTGCGGCGCAGGTAGTAGTCGACCGTGGCTCGCCATGTGTCGTCGTCCAGGCCGTAGCCCAGGCGGTGGAAGAGGCCGGCGAGTTCGGCGGGCGGGAAGAGGTAGCCGAGCATGAGCACGTCGGCCTGCTTGGACGCACGGTAGCGGTTGACGGTGTCGCCTTCCGCTTCCAGGATGCGGTCCAGCCGCCGGATGTCGCCGTACCGCCGCCGGTAGTGAGCCCAGTCCAGCTCCAGAAGGTGCTCGTAGTCGGCGAACTGGCTGACGACGCCTTGGTGGAAGGGTACGTACAGTCGCCGGGACACGTCCTCCCAGTGCTGGGGGGCGTCCCGTTCCAGGCCGGTCCGCTCGGCCAGGTCCCGGGCTCGCCACCGCGGGAGGGTGCGCAGCAACTCCGCCGCGCGGGCCAGCACCCAGGCTGCCGTGACGTTGGTGTAGGCGTTGTCATCGAGACCCGGCCGTGTGGCGTCCGGGTAGCCCTCGTGATACTCGTCCGGCCCAACCACCCCTTTGATGCGGTAGCGGTCGAGGTCGGTGTCGAAGACGGCCATCCCGCTCCAGAACCGGGCGATCTGGGTGAGCATCTCCGCGCCCTTGGTGTGGCGGAACTCCGTGTCGCCGGTCGCCTCGCAGTAGTGCCAGACGTTGTACGCGACGGCGGAGCCCACGTGGTGCTGGAGGCGTGAGTGGTCCGGCAGCCAGCGGCCGGACCGTGGGTTGAGGTGCATCTCCTGGGTCTCCTCACGCCCGTCGCTGCCGCTCTGCCAGGGGTACATGGCCCCTTCCCGGCCGGCCTCGGACGCATCGCGGCAGGCCCGTGGCAGCCTGCGGTACCGGTAGTCCAGCAGCGCTCGTGAGACGTCGGGGAAGTGCAGGTTGAGATACGGCAGGACGAACAGTTCGTCCCAGAAGACGTGGCCGCGGTAGGCCTCTCCGTGCAGGCCCCGGGCGGGTACGCCGACGTCCAGGTCCGCGGTGTGCGGCGAGAGGGTCTGCAGGACGTGGAAGAGGTGGAGCCGCAGGATCCGGCCCGCCTCGCCCGGCACCGAGACCTCGGCCTGGCGCCACAGCCGGGCCCAGGCGGCAGCGTGGGAGTCCAGCAGCCCGGCGAAGTCCCCGGCGGTGGTCACCCGTTCCAGCGCGGCTTGCAGCGGGTCGCCGATGGCACGGTCGCGGGTTGTGTGCAGAGCCACCGTCTTCTCCACCACCGCCGGCCGCCCGGGGTGGGCCCGGAGCACCAGATGATCGGCCACACGGTGCCGGGTCGAGTGGGGTTCAGCGGTCGACACGAGGGTTCGCCCGGGGGCCGTGGTGCGGACGGCCATGGCCACCCCGGTGTCGGATTCGCTGGTACGGCAGTACAGCCACAGGGCACCGGCATCGGTGCCCGTGCGCCGATGCGCGAGGTGACTGCGGTTCAGCGAGCGGTAGCGGTGCACGTTGCCGTTGATCACCTCACCGTCCAGCGCGGACTGCACTTCCACCGCCCCTGACCACTCGACCGGTGAGATGACCGTGCGCAGCGCCGCCAGATGGGGGTCCGCCATGTGCACCAGGCGGCACTGCTCCACGTCGACCTGCCCGGCCACCCGGTCCCGGTAGCTGAAGCTGCGGGACAGTGTGCCCCGGTACAGATCGAGGATCTGACGGTAGTGCAGCAGCTCCGCGGTGTCCGGGGTGAACCAGGGGCCGGGTGGCCCCTCCGCGGAGCAGGTGCGGAAGCGAAGCGGGAGCCAGTTCGGGAGGTTGACCATGTCCTCGTTGACCACCTGCCCGCCGGCGAGGGTCGAGGTGAGGCGGTTGTAGCATCCGGCCACGTAGGTCGCCGGGTAATGGATCAGTCCGGCCCTGCTCTCGGGTACGGCGCCGCGCGTGGCGAAGTAGCCGTTGGCCAGCGTGCACAGCGACTCCCGCAGCCGTTCCGCGGCGGGGTCGTAGCCGTCATACTGCCACGTCCAGTCGGGCATGCGGCTCCCCTCGCCGGGTCCAGGGTCGTTGGCCCCGATGGCGCCGACCGTACCGGCTCATATCCGGTGGGGGACGACGGCGACCGGGCATGCGGAGTGGTGGAGCAGTGCGTGGCCGGTCCGCCCCAGCTGGAGGCCGAAGTGACCGTGCCTGCGCAAGGCTCCGAGCACGACGAGATCGGCGTCGGCCGAGGCGTGCACGAGAACCTTGTGCGGAGCGCCTTCCATGAGCCGTCGGCGCACCTCGACGTCCGGGTGGTCGGCCTCGGCCGTGCTCAGCACCTGGGACAGGGTGTGGGAGGCGCCTTCCTCGTAGGCGGCGGTCGCTTCCTCGGTGAGGAGCGGGTGAGCAGGCCCACGGTGGAGTGGATAGCGCCAGGCGTGCACGGCGTGGAGCACACAGCCGCGCACCTCCGCCTCCCGGAAGGCGAAGCGCACCGCTGCCGTGTCCTCTCCGACATCGTGCGCGCCGAGGACCAGGCGCCCCGTCCCGCCCCGGGTGTTCTCGCCGCGGACCACGAACACCGGGCACATCGACCGTCCCGCCACCGCCAGGCTCACCGAGCCCAGCAGGAGGCCGGGTACACCGCCGCGGCCCCGGGAGCCGGTGACGATGGCGAAAGCGTCGTGGCCGGCGTGTACCAGCGCGGTCACCGGGTCCTCGGGAAGGACATCGGCCGAGATCTTCACGTGCGGGTCGCGCAGTCGCGCCCGCTCCGTGCAGGAGGCGACGACATTCTCGGCCATGACCTGTTCCGCGGGCCGGTCGGTGGCGAAGGACGGTCTGATGCCCTCGTACCGCTCCCACACCGAGGCATGGAGAATCCGGAGTTCCACACCGTGCCGGGCCGCTTCGTCGACGGCCCAATCCAGGGCCGTCAGACTCTGGTCCGAGCCGTCCACTCCCACGATCAAGGGTCTGTCCCGCATCGACACGCACCACCTTCCGACTAGCGCCCGGGACGAGTACCCGTGGCGTGGTGGCCTACGCGGTCCGGCAGATCCTTCCCCGGCAGGTCGGCGGTCATATCTGCGGGACGATGGCAACCGGGCACGGTGAGTGGTGCAGCACGCCGTGATTGACCAGACCGAGCTGCAGGCCGAAGTGTCCGACCCGCCGTCGCGCACCCACCACGAGCAGGTCGGCGGTGGAAGCAGCGGCCAGCAGGGCCTTCCGGGCATCTTCGGGCGTGACCCGCCGATCCACGACGACTTCCGGGTAGGACACCTCCAGGCTGTGCAGCCCTTCGCCGAACACCGGGTCGGTCGCCGCCTCGCCCGTGACAGCTGTTGGCTGATCGGGGTCCTCGGCGACCGGAGTGCCGCCGGCGTGGATTGCCACCAGGGCGCAGTGCCGTACGTGGGCCTCCCGGTACGCGAACCGTGCCGCGGTGCCGCTGCCCTCTCCCGCGTCGATGCCGAGGATCACGGCCCGGAAGCGGTCGGACCGGTGGGCCGGGTCCCCGCGCACCACCACCACCGGGCAGTCTGCCCGCGCGGCCGTGGCAAGGCTGACCGACCCGACCAGGAGGCCGGCCAGACCGCCGAGGCCACGGGATCCGAGGACGATGGCGAAGGCGTTGCGCCCGCGTTCGGTCAGCTCGGAGGCGGGGTCCGCACCGGTCACGACTTCACTCGACACGACGGCACCGGGAGCACCGAGCGCAGCCCGTTCCAGGGCGGCGTCCACGACACTTTCGGCAGCGGGCGTCTCGAGGGTGGAGACGTGCACGATCTGCAGCGGGACGCCGTGCCGTGCGGCTTCCTCCGCGGCCCAGTCGACGGCTTCCAGACCGACCGCCGATCCGTCCACGCCGACCACCAGGGGCAGGACCACCGCCTGTCACCTCCTCGGGACTCGCCGGGCGCGTCCGATCGCGCCGGTACGGAGCAGGAACGTCCACGGAAGAGCGAGCGACACGGCAGCAGTCCTCGATATCAGGGTACTTGTGCGGAGGAAGCCGCTCGTCCCGGCGGAGGCGGTTCTGCTGCCGGAGGCGTGCAGACGGCGCCGCCCGGGAAGGGCAGGGCCCGGAGAGCCGGCGGCTCCACTCACCGACGAGGAGCAGGCCATGGAAGACGTCGTCACCGTTGGGCTGGACGGTTCGGCCGAGAGCCTCGCTGCGGCCCGCTGGGCCGCGGCGGAGGCGGACCGCCGACGTTGCACCCTCCGGCTGCTGCATGCCTGGGTGCTGCTGACCCCGGCGCCCGCCGGTATCCCGGCGGAGGACAGCCAGAACTACTGGGCCGAACGGGTGGTGCGGGACGCGGCGAAGGAGCTGAGCCGGCGCCATCCGCATCTCCCCATCGTGGAGGACTTGACCGCTCAGGAAGCGTCGGAGGCGCTGCTCGACGCAGCAGCGCGCTCCCGCTTGCTGGTGCTGGGGTCGCGAGGGTTGTCGGCTCCGGCGAGCTTCTTCCTGGGGGACGTCGGAATGTACGTCACAGCTCGGTCCGAGCGGCCTGTCGTCCTGGTCCGGGCGCACGCCGAAGCCGGTACCGCCGACGAGCCAGGGGTCGAGAGCGTGGGGGTGGTCGCGGGGGTGAGTCTGCACGGTGCATGCGACCGTCTGCTGGACTTCTCCTTCGAGGCGGCGGCCGACCAGGGGCTGCGGTTGAGGTTGGTGCACGGCCGGTCCCTGCCGGTGGTCGCGTACGCCCCCTGGGGCGTGGAACCGGACGTCGCGGCCCAGGTCAGACAGCAAGCGGAGACGGAGCTCACGGAGCTGGTGGAGGGATGGCGGAGGCAGTATCCGGGTGTGCGGGTGACCGCCGAGGTACGGCTGGAAAGCCCCGCCCGGGCAGTGACGCAGGTGGGGCGGACGGCTTCGCTGCTCGTCGTCGGCCGGCGCCACAAACCACTGCTGGCTCCTCATCTGGGCCCTGTCGCCCACGCCGCCGTGCATCACGCCGACTGCCCCGTCGCCGTCGTACCGCACGAATGAGACATCACGTCACCGGACGATCGGAAGAATCCCGATGCGAGCGCTCGTCTACCACGGGCCGGGCCGATTCTCCTGGGACACCGTCCCGGAACCCGAGATCCGCGACCCGGCCGATGCGATCGTACGAGTGGAGATGACTGCCATCTGCGGCAGCGACCTGCACATCGTTCGAGGCGAACTGCCCGAGGTACGACCTGGGACGATCCTCGGGCACGAGGCCGTGGGTACGGTCACCGAGATCGGCCCGGAGGTGCACAACACCCGCCCCGGCGAACAGGTCATCGTCTCCTGTGTCTCGGCATGCGGAAGTTGTCCGTACTGCCTGGACGCCGTGTACGGGCAGTGCCGCGGTGGCGGCGGCTGGATCCTCGGCCGGGAGATCGACGGCACCCAGGCCGAGTACGTCAGGGTGCCCTTCGCCAACCTCTCCGTCCATGCCACTCGCGGCCCCTTGACCAAGGACACGGCCGTCCTCCTGGCGGAGGTGCTGCCGACCGCCTTCGAGGTCGGGGTGCGCAACGGGCACGTAGCGCCCGGAGACACGGTGGTGGTCGTGGGGTCAGGACCGGTCGGCCTGGCCGCGCTGCTCACCGCGCGGGTCCACTCACCGCGCAAGGTCCTGGTGACCGACCTGTCCAGGGCACGGCTGGAAGCTGCGCATCGGCTCGGCGCCGATGCCGCCGTGGTACCGGGAGAACTTCTCGGGGAGCTCGCCGAAGGCCCCGGCGCGGATGTGGCCATCGAGGCCGCCGGGACGCCGGAGAGCTTCCTGCTGTGCACGCGGGTCGTGCGGCCCGGGGGGCACATCGCCAATATCGGTATGCACGGCAGACCCGCGACGCTGCACCTGGAATCGCTGTGGCGGAAGAACGTGACGATCAGCACCGGCCAGGTGGACACCTCGTCGGTCCCCTCGCTCATGGCCATGGTGTCCTACGGGCACCTGGACGTTTCCGGACTGGTGACCGCCCGTATGCCGCTGGATCACATGGAACAGGCGTACGCCGCCTTCGCGGCGGGGCCCGACACCGGCGAACTGAAAGTCGTACTGGGAAGCGGCTGAGAGGCGCCACCCGCGCCCGTCAGCCGGTGCCCTCGGCACCGCCCGCGCCCTTGGCGGCGCGCGGGTCCGGGCCGTGTACCAGGCGGGCCCGGGCATCCACCACGCCCTCCACGGTGCGGGCCAGACGCACCGCGAGGGCGAGAAGTGCGGAGTCGACGGCATGGCCGTCCAGGGTCACGACACCGTCCTCGACCGCGACGGTCACCTGGCCACGGAGAGCGGCGAAGAGCGGGGCCACGACGGCCTCCCGCACCTCCTCCGCCAGCTCTTCGTCCGGACGCAGGAAGACCTTGAGGAGATCACCGCGGCTGATGACTCCCTGCAGCATTCCCGCGTCGTCGACGACCGGCAGCCGTTTGACCCGGTGCACCGCCATGACACGAGCCGCCTGGGCCAGTGTCGCTCCGGCGGGCACGGTCACCGCGGGGGCTGTCATAAGGCCCTCGGCGGTCGGTACTCCCGGTCCCGCGGGCGCCGCCGGACCGGTGGCTTCCGTCACTGCCTCGGCAGCCCCGTACCGGGATGCCTCCACGGGCAGCAGATCCGCCTCCGAGACGACCCCGACCACGCGCCCTTCCCCCTCCAGCACCGGCACCGCACTCACGTCCCACTGCGCCATGGTGCGGGCGATCTCCTTGAACGGGGCCTGCCTCCCCACCGCGACCACCGTCAGTGTCATCACGTCACTGACGGTGTACCGGCTCTGATCGGGCATGACGCTCTCCTCCTCACCGACCGGCCTGTGCCTCCCATGGTGCGCCCAGGAGTGGAAACCACCGTCCGGTCCCTGACGAGGCGGAGGGGTCCGTGGCCGGCCAGCGTGAGGAAGACGGGGTCTTCGCGGCACGGAGCCACGGTCCGAGCGGTAGGCCACGGCATGGGCGATGATCGAGGAAGAGGAGGTCCCGCGCGCCGGGGCACGCCTCCGATGTCCGGCGGCATCCGGGCGGGATCTCCGTAGCGGCATACGGGAGCGTGGATGGCCGGGTCGGGACATATCGCGGTGGTCGGCGTGGGGAACGAGTTCCGCCACGACGACGGCATCGGCTGCATCGCCGTGACCCGCCTGGAAGAGCGCGCACGCCACAGCCCGCTACCTGCCGGGACGGTCGTGTCCCGGTGTGACGGCGACCCGGGCCGGCTCATCGGCCTGTGGGAGGGTGCCGATCTGGCGATCGTGATCGACGCCGCGCACGCGCACCCCGGCCGCCCCGGAAAGGTCCACCGGGTCGAGCTGGCCGATCGCCCTGTCGGCTCCGGTGGCGCGACGAGTTCGCACTCGCTGGGACTGGGAGAGGCGGTCGAGCTGGCCCGCGCGCTGGACCGGCTGCCACGCCGGTTGGTCGTCTACGCCGTCGAAGGGGCCGACCAGCGCATGGGCATCGGCCTGTCGCCACCGGTGGCCGCGGCGGTGGAACCACTCGTCCGTTGCATTGAGGATGACATCGCCCGGCATCGCGACGAGCACCTCGGCGAGTCGGCAGCTGCCGGGCCCGGGAGGTGAGACGGGTGCCCGCCGTCCCACCGCACGCCCTACGGGGATGTCCGTCACCGTGCGATAGGCGAGCCGTGGCCGGTCATGCGACCAGGGTGGAAGAGAAGGCCGGTGAGCTGCGCCGCAGACTCACCACATGAGCCCGGTCGGCCGCTCACACCGCACACCTCCCTCAACGAAACTGCATTTAGTCGATAAATCAGACAAAATAGATGCGGAATACGCGGGAGGTGTGATGGACAAGGCGGCAGAGGGTACGGGCGGCGCCCCGGTCGTCCTCGACCGGGGCGGTCTGGATGCCCTGATCCAGACGCTCACCGCCCGCGGTCGCACGGTCATCGGCCCTACCGTCCGGGACGGAGCCATCGTGCTGCAGGAACTCGACTCCGCGGCACAGCTCCCCTACGGCTGGGGGGTGGAACTGGAAGCCGGTCATTACCGGTTGCGCGAGCGGGACGACGGGGCGGCGTTCGCGCACAGCGCCGGCCCTCAGTCATGGAAGTCGTACCTGCATCCGCAGCGGGTCCGGCAGTGGAGCGCCGACCGCACCCCTGACGGGGACATGACGTTCGCCGAAGACGCCGCGCCGCAGCCCTCTTACGCCTTCCTGGGCGTGCGTCCCTGCGATCTTCGCGCCATCGCCATTCAGGACCGCGTCCTGACCGGCGGCCCGCACACCGACACCGGCTACCGGGCACGCCGGACCGGGGCGTTCCTCATCGCCGTGGAGTGCACCGAACCAGGAGCCACCTGCTTCTGCGTCTCCATGGGGTCCGGCCCGGCCGCGGACGGCGGCTACGACCTGGCCATGACCGAGGTCGTCGACGACGCCGGCCACCGTTTCCTCACCCGGGCGGGCAGCGCGGAAGGCGCCGACATCCTGGCCGGTCTGCCCCACTCGGCGGCCGATCCCGGCACAGTCTCCGCAGCCCGGGACGCGGTCGCCGGAGCCGCTGACCGGATGGGACGCAGCATGCCGCCGGTCAGCCTGCGAGAGCTCATGGGCGACAGTCTGGAGGCGGAGCGCTGGAACGATGTCGCGCAGCGCTGCCTGACGTGCGGCAACTGCACCATGGCCTGCCCCACCTGCTTCTGCACCACCACCGAGGACGTCACCGACCTCACCGGCGACCACGCCGAGCGCTGGCGGCGCTGGGACTCCTGCTTCGACCTCGCCTTCTCCGGCATGCATGGCACACCCGTCCGCTCCACAGGGCGCAGCCGCTACCGGCAGTGGATGACGCACAAACTCGGCACCTGGTACGACCAGTTCGGCAGCTCCGGCTGCGTGGGCTGCGGACGCTGCATCGTCTGGTGCCCGGTCGGCATCGACATCACCGAGGAAGCGGCCGCACTCTACGCCGAGACCCGAGAGCCGGGCGGGGCGCCGCCTCCATACGGAGACGGGGACGGCTGATGGCCGGCCTCAGTTCGCCGCCCGGCCGGCACCCCGCACTCTGGGACGAGCTTCCGGAACGGCTGCTGCGGACCGCTCGGGAGGTTTCCTTCCCGGCCGGTGCGCGGGTGATGGTCCAGGGCGGAACGGCTGAGTGGTTCTGGCTCATGCGCAGCGGGGCGGTCGCGCTGGATCACCGCGACCCCCGCGGGACCACGCGTGTGATCGAGACGGTGGGCCCGGGAGACCTGCTGGGACTCTCCTGGCTCTTCCCACCACATGTCTGGCGCACCGGCGCGATCTCCGTGACCGCCGGCCATGCCCTGGAGTTCGACGCCTCCGCCGTCCGCGCCATGTGCGCCGCCGACCCGGAACTCGGCCAAGCGTTCGTCGCACAGGTGGCCGACACCATCGGGCGGCGGCTGATGGGCACCAGAATCCGGCTGCTGGATGTGTACGGACCGCCCGGTGGCGGAGGCGCGCCGTGAACTCCACCGATTCCGCGGTCGCCCCACGCAACGGGTCCGCGCTCCCGGCCGGACCGCCACTCCCCTACCGTGTGGTCAGCGTGTGGGCCGAGACGGCCGACACTGCCACGCTGGAGCTGGAGCCGGTACGCCACGCGGTGCCCGCCTTCCGCCCGGGGCAGTTCGCCATGCTCTATGCGTTCGGCGTCGGCGAGATCCCCGTCTCGGTCAGCGGCATCGGGCCCTCCGGGCACCGGCTGGTACACACCGTGCGCGCGGTGGGTGCCGTCTCAGCGGCGCTGCGGGGCCTCTCATCGGGTGCGCGACTGGGAGTGCGCGGCCCCTTCGGGCGCGGCTGGGACCCGGTCCGCGCGACCGGCCGTGACGTGTTGGTCATCGCCGGCGGCCTGGGACTCGCGCCGCTGCGCCCCCTCGTCCACGACCTGCTGGACCATGCCGGGGACTACCGGACGCTCAACGTGCTGATCGGCGCCCGCAGCCCGCAGGACCTGCTCTACCGCCACGAGACCGAGGAGTGGGCGGACGTCACCGGCGGCCACGTGGCCACCACCGTCGACCGGTTCGGTCCGGGGTGGGCCGGCTCGGTGGGAGTCGTCACCGCACTGCTCGACCAGGCCGTCTTCGAGCCTGTGGATACCACCGCGTTCGTCTGCGGCCCCGAGGTGATGATGCGGGCCACCGCCCGGGACCTGCTGCGTCGGGGTGTGCCGGCCGACCGTGTCCAGGTCTCCCTGGAACGCAACATGCGCTGCGCCACCGGTCACTGCGGTCACTGCCAGCTGGGGCCGCTGCTGCTGTGCCGCGACGGCCCCGTCGTCCGCTATGACCGCGCCGCGCCCCTGCTCACCGTGAGGGAGCTGTGACCATGACCATCCCGACCGATACGGGACCGTCGCCCGACACCCGGCCCTCCCTGGCGGTGTTCAAGCTGGCGTCCTGCGACGGCTGCCAGCTGACCCTGCTGGACTGCGAAGACGAACTGCTGGCCCTGGCCGGCGAGGTTCGCATCGCTCATTTCCTGGAGGCGTCCAGCGAGGTGGAGCCCGGTCCTTATGACCTCGCCCTCGTGGAAGGGTCGGTCTCCACACCCGCGGACGCGGAGCGGGTACGGCAGATTCGCGCCGCCTCCCGCCATCTCGTCACCATCGGCGCGTGCGCCACGGCAGGCGGTATCCAGGCGCTGCGGAACTTCGCCGACGCCGAGGAGTTCCGCCGCACCGTGTACGCCCGCCCCGAGTACATCGACACCCTCGCCACCTCCACCCCGGTCAGCGACCACGTCCCCGTCGACTTCGAGCTGCGCGGTTGCCCCATCGACCGCAGACAGCTACTGGAGGTCATCACCGCCTTCCTCGCCCGGCGCAGGCCCGACGTCCCCGACCACTCCGTGTGCTTCGAATGCAAGCGACGCGGTACGGTCTGCGTTACCGTCGCCCACGGCACCCCCTGCCTCGGGCCCGTCACCCACGCCGGGTGCGGAGCCATCTGCCCCGCCTACGGTCGCGGCTGCTACGGCTGCTTCGGCCCCTCCGGCTCACCCAATCTCCGGTCCCTCCTCCCACTGCTCCACAGCGACGGCATGGACGACCGGGACATCGAACGGGTCCTGCACACCTTCAACGCGACGGCCTTCGCCGAGGAACAGGAACGAGCCGACCGGGCGGACGAGGTGGCGCCATGACCCACAAGGGCTCCCGACTGCTGCACGTGGCCTCCCTCGCCCGGGTCGAAGGTGAGGGGGCCCTGCGGTTACGCATCCACGGCGGCCAGGTCACCGAAGCCAGGCTGCAGATCTACGAACCGCCCCGCTTCTTCGAGGCGTTCCTGCGTGGCCGCGGGCACACAGAGCCGCCTGACATCACCTCGCGTGTCTGCGGCATCTGCCCCGTGGCCTATCAGATGAGCGCCTGCCGCGCGGTGGAGAACGCCTGTCAGGTCACCGTGGACGCGCCGATCGCCGCGCTGCGGCGGTTGCTGTACTGCGGAGAGTGGATCGAAAGCCAGAGCCTCCACATCTACCTGCTGCACGCGCCGGACTTCCTCGGCTGCGAAGGGGCCGTCGGCCTGGCGAAGACCCACCGCGAGCACGTCGAGCGCGGACTGCGACTGAAGCAGGTTGGGAACGCGGTCATGGAACTGCTCGGTGGTCGGGCCATCCACCCGATCAATGTCCGCCTCGGCGGTTTCCACCGGGCGCCCACCCCTGCCGAGCTGCGCCCCCTCGCCGAGCGGCTACGCCGCGCACGGGACGACGCGTGGGAGACGGTCCGCTGGGTGGCCGGCTTCGACTTCCCCGAAGCCCGGACCGACCACGACCTGTTCGCCCTCTCCGAGCCGGACCGCTACGCCATCGACGACGGGGTTCCCACCGTACTGCGCGACGGCGAGGCCCAGCCCCGCACCTTCCCCGTGACGGCGTTCGGCAGCCACGTGACCGAGGAGCAGGTGCCGCACTCCACGGCGCTGCACGCCGGACTGGACGGCCGCCGTTACCTGACCGGCTCACTGGCCAGGTACGCCATCAGCGGCACCCGGCTGTCGCCGCTCGCCCGTGAGGCGGCGCACCTTGCCGGGCTGGACGGGGACTGCCGCAACCCCTTCCGCACCATCGTGATCCGAGCAGTGGAAGTCCTCTACGCGGTCGACGAGGCGTTGCGCATCATCGACGGCTACGAGTCCCCTGCCCGGCCTCACGTGCCGGTGCCCCCGCGCGCCGCCACCGGGCACGGAGCCACCGAGGCGCCTCGCGGACTCCTGTATCACCGGTACGTCCTCGACGGCCAGGGCACCGTGACCGACGCACGCCTGGTGCCACCCACCGCACAGAACCAGCGCGCGATCGAGGAGGACCTGCGTCGCCTCACGCAGGCCGCACTCGCCGCCGGTGACCCTGGCGACACCGAGCTCACGGCACTGTGCGAGCGGGGAATTCGCAACCACGACCCCTGCATTTCGTGCTCCACACACTTTCTCGACCTGACCGTCGTTCGCGGCTGAGCGGACCGCGACGGAGGGGGACGCCTGCAGCGGCGGGGGCCGGCGAACCACACGGACCAGTGACACCACTCCCCAGGAATCCCACCGGCGCCGGGAAGCGGACCGGGACACCTGGCCACGGCGGGCTCCGAAAGGTGAGGCGCGGATGTCGGATGTGACGACCACCGACCTGTACGAGGTCACCATGGCGATGTCGTACCTGCGGGAGGGCATGACCCGGCCGGCGACGTTCAGCCTGTTCGTCCGTGAGCTGCCGCCCGGTAGGGGCTTCCTGGTCGCTGCCGGGCTGGAGGATGCCCTGGATCTGCTCTCCGGCTTCCGTGTGACTCCGGAGGACACCGAGGCCTTCGCCGAGGCGCTCGGCAGGTCGCCGCAGGACCTGGCCGCCTTGCGGGAGCTTCCCTTCGACGGGGAGGTGCGGGCCGTCCCCGAGGGCAGGCTTGTCTTCGGCGGGGAACCGCTGCTGGAGGTGACCGCTTCCCTGCCCGTGGCGCAGCTGGTCGAAACGGCCCTCCTCAACCGCCTCAGCCATCAGACCGCCCTTGCCTCGAAGGCGGCCCGCTGTGTCATCGCGGCAGCGGGCAGGCCCGTGGTCGACTTCTCGCTGCGCCGCACCCACGGCACGCAGGCAGGCTTCCATGCCGCCCGGGCGGCATCTCTCACCGGATTCTCGGGCACCAGCAACGTGGCGGCCTCGGCCCGTGTCGGACTGCCCGCCGTTGGCACCATGGCCCATTCCTACGTGGAGGTCTTCGCATCGGAGGAGCAGGCTTTCCACGCCTTCGCACGGGCTCATGACGGCCCACTCGTCCTGCTCGTGGACACCTATGACACGGAACAGGGGGTGCGAGTCGCCACCCGGGTGCTGCGCGATCTCGACCGCGGCCCCGGCTCGGCCGTCCGGCTCGACAGCGGCGACCTGGGCGACCTGGCGGCCCGGTCCCGCCGCATTCTGGACCGCGCAGGTCTGCCCGGGGTCCGGATCATCGCCAGTGGAGGTCTGGACGAGTACACGGTGGACCGGCTGGTCCGCTCCGGTGCGCCGATCGACGTGTATGCGGTCGGGACCCGGGTGGGAGTGTCCGCCGACGCCCCGTTCCTGGACTCCGCCTACAAGATCGTGGACTACGACGGCCGTCCGCTGATGAAGCTGTCGTCCGGGAAAATCACCGCCCCGGGCCGGAAACAGATCTACCGGCGACCTGGTGACCTCGACGTGATCGCCCTTGCGGACGAACCACCACCGGCGCACGCCCGCCCCCTGCTGGAAACGGTGATGCGGGGCGGACGCCGTACCGGGGCCAGGGACAGGCTTGACGACGCCCGTGCCCGTTTCCAGGCGGACCTCGCCGAGCTGCCCGCCGATGCTCGCAGGATCGACGGTCCACTGGCCCCTCGCGCTGTCCTCTCGGAGCGGCTGTCGGCCCTCGCCGAGCACGTTCGCCACGCGCTCGGGCAACCCGGTACGGGACCGAGACCGCCCCACCCATAGGGCCGGGCCGGCCTCCGTCGCCCGGACGGCGGGGCGGCGCAACCTCGGGTGGCGCCTCGCCGGGGACTCCGTATCTTCAAAAGGGGGAGCTGGGATCGAAGGCGGCGGCGCGATCAGCCGTCCCCTTCCGGGTAGTCCGCGGTACCGGTTTCCGTGCGAGGAGTCCCTATGGCCGAGTCGCCGCGCAGGATCAGCGACGTGATGACGCGGACGGTCGTCGCCGTGGGCCGCGACGCCTCGTTCAAGGAGATCGTCGAGATCATGGGGCGCTGGAAGGTCAGCGCGGTTCCGGTTCTGGAAGGCGAGGGTCGCGTCATAGGTGTGGTATCGGAGGCGGACCTACTCCCCAAGGAGGAGTTCCGCGACCAGGTGCTGGAGCGGCCGGAGATGGCGCGGCAGCGCCTCGCGGAGATGGCGAAGGCCCGCGCGGTGACGGCCGAGGAACTGATGAGCAGCCCCGTGGTCACGGTGCATGCGGACGCCACCGTGGCGGAGGCTGCCCGGACCATGGCGATACGAGGCGTGAAGCGGCTGCCCGTGGTCGACAGCGAGGCCAAACTGTGCGGCATCGTCAGCAGGGCTGATCTGCTCCAGGTCTTCCTGCGCTCCGACGAAGACCTTCAGGGCGAAGTTCGCGGTGTCCTCCTCGCCGATCCCCTCCACACCTTCGGAGACCTGCGAATGAGCGTGTCGGACGGCGTGGTCACGCTGGCAGGTCAGGTCCGTGAAGCCGGCCTCATCCCCATCGTCGTACGGCTGGTGCGGGGAGTGGAGGGCGTTGTCGACGTGGAGGCGCACATCGGGGTAGCGGCACCGCCCGGAGGGCCGAAGCAGCCGTGAACGTCGAAGGGATCGCACCATGCACCACCGCACCGTCGGCGAGCTCATGACCAGGTCGGTTGTCCGCGCACGGCCCCAGATGCCGTTCAAGGAGGTCGCCAGGCTCCTTGCGGACAACGAGGTCACCGCCGTACCGGTCGTGGACAACCTGGACCGTCCCATCGGGGTGATCTCGGAAGCCGACCTGCTACGCAAGGCGGCGGACCAGCCGGACCCCTCGGGCCGGATCGTCCTGCCACACCCGGAGGCGTGGGAGCGTATCCAGGCCGAAGGCGCCCGGGCGGAGGAGATCATGTCCGCCCCGGCGGTGTGCGCGCGCCCGGAGTGGACGGTGGTGGAGGCCGCCCGGCTGATGGCTGTCCACGGCATCAAGCGCCTGCCGGTGGTGGACGAGGCGGACCGTCTCCAGGGCATCGTCAGCCGCGGCGACCTGCTGCGGGTCTTCCTGCGGACCGATGACGCCATTCGGGAGGAGATCCATACGGACCTGCTGCGCCGCACCATGCGCCTGGCGCCGTCGGAAGTCTCCGTGGAAGTCAGGGAGGGCCAGGTCACTCTGACCGGTTCCGTCCCGGCACGCAGCCTGATCCCGGTCGTCGTACAGCTGTGCCGGGGTGTGGACGGTGTGGTGTCCGTGGCGGAGCACCTCCGGTACACCACCGACGATAGCTAGCCGATGGTGATCGGATCCTGTCCTTGCCCTACGTATGCCTTGCAACCGTGACCACCGGCTCCGGGCGCGACCGCCGCCCGTACGGCTGATGCGCACCGCTCAGGACGTCTCCACGCCGGGCGGCGAGCCGCGGGCGGACCAGGCACCAGTTGCGCAGAGCCTCGCGCCGGACGCGGTGTTCGCTGCGCTGGCCACCTCGGGGCGAGGACCCGAGGCTTCCGTGATTCCGCCATGCGCGCGGCCGCCAGGCCGACACCGAGCGGCGCCGCCAGCGGGTCGCCACCGCAGTGAAGAACGCCGCGCGGAACGGCCCGCCCATCAGCGTCCCGGCCATCGCCCGGCAGGCCGGAGTCGATCGCAGCTTCCTCTACCGACACCGCGACCTCTTGGAGATCGTGCACGCGGCCGAGCTCGAACCTGCGGCTCAAGACCCAGCAGGCACTTCACCGGTGAGCCGGGCCTCGCTTCAGGCCGACTTCGCGAACACCCAAGCTCGCAACGCTCGCCTGACCGCCCGCGTTCAGCAATTGGAGAAGCGGCTGTCGCAGGCGCTGGGAACTCAGGCATGGCAGTAGTCAGGGCTCGGAGCCCCAGCGGACATCGACGAGCTCCAGCGGAAGATCACGAGGCTGGAGCAGCACAACGTCGAACTGACTTCCGCGTTGGAGGAGGCCCGGTCTGATCTCGATGCCGCGAGGGAGGCCAACCGAGATCTGACCAGAGCCCTGAACCAACGCGGCCGAATCACGCAGGGGCGTCGACGTCCTGATCGATGAGGGTCGCGTTGGACACCAGAGCGCAGGCGGTGTCGGCGAAGTACTGCTCGTCGGCCCCGGGGGCGAGGCCCAGAATGACTCCCTGCGTGAGACCGACGAACAGTGCCCTGAGCGCGGTAACCAGACGTTGTGCCTGATGCGGCGTCACGGCTTTCCCCTTGTGCGATCTGCCGGTGAACAACGCGATCAGGTGGTTCTCCTGCGTCTGGACGGACATGGCGAGCTGGGAACCGAGTTCGGGATCGTGCAGGGCCATGTCCAGCAGGGTGATCTGCAACGACAGGGCAGAGATCGCGGCCGGGGCATCGCAGCTGCGCCGGTAGTACCGGGCGAAGGCTTCAACCGCTTCCAGGAGATCCATTTCTGTGGGAATCGCCTGCTCGATCTCTTGGTAGTGCGGCCGCAGGTAGTCGGTGACCAAGGCTGCCACCAGGCCTCCCTTGCTGCCGAACAGTGAGTAGACAGCGCCGGTCGTCAGGCCGGCCTGCTCGGCGATCTCGTCGAGCCTGGCGCGGTGCCCATCCCGGGAGACGACTTGGAAGGCAGCGTCCAGCAGGGCGCGGCGGTTGCGTTCCTTGGTTTCCGCTCTCGTCATTCTCATAATTCCATTATTCTAGTAACGAAGTTACGGGAGTAGGACAGGCATCAGAGAGGAACGCTCATGACGCAGGCCCAGGCTGTGACACCGCCGGCGACGCGCCGCTTGGCGGGGATCGTCGCCGACGGTGTCTTCAAGGTGCTGCTCGGTGCCGCCTACTTGTTTGGCGCTTCCTGGCTTGGCGATCTGCTGAGCGTGTCCGCCTGGTTGATGGTCGTCTCCGGCGTCGCCCTGCTGATCGGTGGCGGGATCGAGATCAAGTTTGTGCGCAGCCGCCCGATCCCCACCTACATGCGGCTCATGGTCGCCTACGACAGCGGCTGGGGGCTGACGGCGCTTGTCGGCTTACTGATGGCATGGCAGGACGGCAGCGCCGGGGGTGAGGTGTGGATCGGGTACCAAATAGTCGCTCCCCTGGTGTTTGCCGTACTGCTGCTGGTCGCTACTCCTGTGCCGCTGGCCTCAGAGACCGGCGAGGAGGACTCCGAAGACTGACACTGAACCTCTGCTGCCGACTCGGCAACCCTGCCTGGCGACCCGACAGTGGCGCCACACCTGTTGCGCACGATAGCGTCGATCGCACCGGCGCTGAGCTGCACAAAAAGTGGTCTCCACTCGCCTCGCGCCACACGGTCGCCCCCAGAGAACCCGGCTGACCGCGGAGGCAGTGGCGCGCCGGGTCGGCATGGTGCGCCGTCGGCCCGCCGTGGTGACCGGCTCCCGGCTCGACCTGCTGGACGACCAGGGCCATCCCCGTGCCCGGCCAGCGGCTGTGTCCCGGAGACGAACTGCTCGTGGTCTCACACGCGGCCACCGAGCGGCAGATCCACGAAGCGTTCCAGTAGCCAAGGCGCGGACGACGGTTCGCCGAGCCCCAGCGGGCACGTCCTTCGACGGGCCCGCCCGGCCAGTGGTGCGGGCAGGCGCGCCTGGCTAGCCGTGAAGTGACGGCCATGGGGAATCCCGTCCCGGGCGAACGGGAGCGTCTCGCCGTCACGCCTCCGGCGGGCGAACTTCCTCAAGCGGCGGCGCGGAGTGGGGCACGGGGCTCGTCCTTGCGGACGCGTGCCTGCAGACGCATCAGTGCGTAGCCGAGCGCGGACAGAGCACAGCTGATCCCGATCTCGAGGGCGGTCAGCGGCTCGGTGCCGAGCGGGGTGCGCAGGGGCGGCAGGTAGACGCCGGTGACCTGGAGGGCGAGGGACCCGGCCACCGCCACGAGCAGGAAGGGGTTGGCCAGGCTGCCGGGACGGGCGCGGGAGCCCAGGGCCACGCCCAGCTGGGTGGCGCCCAGCACCATGAAGACCATCGTCTGCCACGGCCGGTCGACGAGGTGGGCCCAGGCTCCGGCGGCGAGCGTGATCAGGGCGTCGGCGCTGCCCATGGCCAGGATGCGGACCCACAGTCCGGCACCCAGCACGCTCTCCTCCGGTGGCCGCGGCGGTGCGCGCATCACCTGGGAGGCGACGGGCACGATCGCCTGTCGCTCTGCCATCCGCCGGGCGCCCAGCGCCAGGGCGAGAGTCACCACCGCCGGCAGGGACTCGGGCACGGCTGCCACCGCCAGACTGATGGCCGCCACCACCATCAGCTCCGCCGGCTGGCCTCGAGCCAGTCCGAGGGCCAGCACGACCGCGCACAGCACCAACGTCACGAGAGCCAGGATCTTCCCGAAGCGCACCAGGCGGCGCTGGAGGGGGGTCAGCTCCGGTTCGCCGCCCAACAGCGCCGCGATCCTGCCCAGCGCGCTGTGCGGACCCGTCGCGGTGACCCGGACCACACCACGGCCACGCACCACGACCGTTCCGGCCGACACCACGCCCTCCCCCGGTCCGGCGTACGGCGTCTTCTCCACCGGGACGGACTCACCGGTCAGGGACGACTCGTCCAGCAGCCACTGGGCCGCTTCCAGTACCTCGCCATCGGCCGGCACGATGTCGCCCTCACCGAGCAGCGCCACATCACCGGGGACCACGTCGGCCGACCGCACCGAACGCGTCGTACCACCACGGACGACGCGGGCTGCCGGGGCACTCATCGCCGACAGGGCCGCGACTGCCTGCTCGGCCCGCACCTCCTGGACGACGCCGACCACGGTGTTCACCGTGATCACCAGCACGATCACCACCGTGTCGGTCAGGTCGCCGGTGACGACGGTGAGCACCGCCGCCACCAGCAACACGACGATCAACGGATCGCGCAGCTGCCGCACCACGCGTCGCCAAACAGGAGTACGACGCTCTACAACTACTACGTTCGGGCCCCAGGCCGCCAGCTGCCGCGCGGCCTCCTCCTCCGACAGTCCCGTGCCGCCCGGTGCCGGCGGACCAGGTCGCTCGCCGCCCAATCGACGCCTCCGGTGACCGCTGCCGATCTGCATCCCCACGCTAGAAGGCGCCCGGACCGGACGCACGGCGGCCCCCGCCGGGTGGACGGCGCTCGGCCCGCACCTCGCCGCGGGCCTCCCTGCGACCGGCCCCAGCCGCACGGCGACGGTCGCCGGAGCCACCTATCGTGGAAAACGCGGCATTGCGCACGACCGGCCGAAGGGAGGCACCGGTGCCCGAACCGCTGGACCGCGAGACCGTGGCCGCTCTCGTACGCGACGCCGCAGCCGCCCCGTCGATGCACAACGCGCAGCCCTGGCGGTTCCGCTTCCTCAGCGGTACCTCCACATTCGAGCTGCGTATCGATCCCGAGCGCACCCTCCCACACACCGATCCCACCGGCCGGGGCACGCACCTCGGCTGCGCTGCTGCCCTGTTCAACCTACGTGTCGCCGCGACGCACGCGGGCTGGGGACCGGAACACCGCTTGCTGCCCGACCCCGGTCAGCGGCACCTGCTCGCCGCCGTCCGACTCGCTGAACCAGCCGGTCCGCCGGGCGAACTGGCATCGCTGTACCCGGGCATCCACCGGCGGCACACCAGCCGGGAGCCCTTCGAGGACCGCCCCGTCCCCGAAACGGTGAGAGACGCCCTTGCACACGCCGCCCGGCGAGAAGGCACACAGCTGGTGTTCCCCTCCGCATGGCACGCCGGGTCGCTCCTTGATCTCGTCCAGGACGCGGAGCGGCAGGAAGCATCCGACCCCGCAGCGAAGGGAGAGGTGGCGCGCTGGGTCCGCACGGAGGAGCCTGCCGCCGGTGAGCCGCCCACCGACGGTATCCCCGCCGATGCCCTGGGGCCGCGCAGATGGGACGGAAGGGCTCCGGTCCGCGACTTCACCGCCGGTCGGCACGCGGCCGACAGACCGAGCGCCACCTTCGAGGCGACACCTCAGCTGGCACTGCTGGGGACGGCAGGGGACGAGCCGGAGGACTGGCTGCGGGCCGGCCAGGCAATGCAACGCGTCCTGCTGGTGGCAACGCTCAACGGCCTGGCCACCTCCCTCACCTCCCAGGCCCTAGAATGGCCGGACCTGCGCTGGTCCGCCCGCGAGCCTGTCTCGGCGATGGGGCATGTGCAGATGGTGTTCCGCCTCGGCTTCGGCCCGCCAGGGACCCCGACTCCCCGTCGGCCCGTCGATGAGATCCTCGACGTTCAGTGAGACGTTCGTTCAGTGATCGGTGCGGGCCCTGTGACCTACCCACCAGGGCTGAGCCTGCCGGCCGTGCACTCGGACGCCTCAGGGAACCGACCCTGCAGGCTTCCGCTTACAGCTGCTGAATGAGCCGGCCGCTCACCTGATCGGGAACGAGACGGATCCACAGATTGCGTGGGCCCCCCGCCCACGGCTGTGATCCGGATCGTCCGGCGAAGGCCTCCGTTTCCGCGGGATCGGTGAGGTGTTCGGCGGTCCCCACGATGAGCACACTCCAGCCGCTGCTGTCGCCCTCACTCAGGTGATCCGCCTCGAAGGACAGCTGTGTGCCCCCGGTGACCGCCGCAGGGCTTGCCTGCTCCGTGCGGTAGACCACGGTCCGGGCATCCACCAGATAGTTCACCGGCAGCACCAGCGGCGCGTCGGCCGCCGACAGGCCCAGGCGGCCGACGCCGTGAGTACCCAGCCGTTCCCAGCAGTCCGCCTCGCTCAACCGCATGAGCGCCGGGTGGGCCGCAGCACCCCGCTGACCTGCAGGGGCGTCGAGGCGGCCGCCCACCAGCTCTTCATAGGACATCCGGAGGGCGTCGGCAACGCGCTGGATGGCGGGCGGGTCGAAGTCGCCGCCGAGCAACCCTAGCCGACGCAGATATGCCACCGACATGCCCGCCCTGCGAGCGAGCTCCTCTTCCGTCATGCCCAGCTGTGCCCGCCGCACCGCACTGCGGGCGGCGATGTCCTCCGTCCCGGCAGAGGTCCCCGTTTGCTCCTGCGCCCCGCGCTCTTCGTTCCTCATCGCCGTCCTCCCACTCATCCGGCTCCGGGCGCTACCCGAGCGTCGCACCGGCTCCCCCGCCTCCAGGGAAACAGACCAGGAGACACCACTGCCAGCGGGGCCTTGTCCAACCGACGCGTAAGAAGCTGCCGCCCCTCATCTCTACGGAAACGGCCTCCAGCCTGGAGATTTGCCGGTCGGGACGGCAGCGTCCAACCTGCGGCCCCTTGCCCCCGAGCTCGCTCGATGGAAGTCCGATACACGATTTCTATGCTCTCCGAGCGAAGATGTGCCTCCATCGAGACGGTCACTCGGGCTCCTCAAGGCGTTCACTTCCGGTTGCTCGGCGCTGAGCAATGTCGAGGCGATCACGAACGCGGTGCCTTCCTTCCGGGCTCCGGCCGCCCGGCGGGCGATGCGGGCTGAGGAAGCCGCGGAGGCCGGTGATGACACCGCCCGTACTGCTGTAGCGGTCAACCGGAGGACGGCCCTGCTCGGCGTCGGCGACCCGGCCGGCTGGCAGGCCTTGAGGAACTGCCCGCAAGCAGCGAGAACCCTGCGGTCCTCCTGCCCCTGGCGCGCAGCCGGGGCAACGCGCCGGAGGCTTCACTGCCCACGGTTACCCTGGCGCAGGAAGGCATCGAACTGGTCCTACGGGCCGGCTCCCCTTACCTCGAACGCACCGCGCGCGGAAGCAACCTCGTGCTGGACTGGACCGGCCGGGGTCGGGCCGTTCAGAACGGTGGCTCGTCCGGCCAGGGGTGCCGGACCGGCAGGAGCCGGATGCCCAGCTGGCGCCGGTCGGCCCAGCAGCCGCACGCCTCCGTCTCCGGGAACGGGTCGCCGGTCCACCAGCCGCCGTCGCCGTGGCAGTGCGGGCAGTTAGGCCGGGGCTGGGCGGTGATCTCGATGCGGTGCCGGTCGGCGTGGAGCTTGAGGTGGGCGGCCTTGAGCATGGCGGCCGCCGTCGCCGCGGCGAGCGGGACGGCGGGAGCAGCAGGGCGGCGCGAAGGCGTGCGGTCATGTCAGCGGGCCGCGGCGTCCGCGAGGACCTCGGCGTGGTCGAACGCGAGGTCGGGGAGGGCGTCCAGGGGACACCAGCGGGCGGCGGTGGCGTCGTCCCCTGCCAGCGGGAGGGGCGAGGGCAGGGTGGCGGTGTAGGCGACGGTGACGTACCGGCCGCCGGTCGCGGCCGGGAGCGTCGTAGGCGGCCGGGGCGTACGGGGCCGGCGACGACGAGGCGGGCCCCGCATCGTCGAGCAGGTGTCCCAAGCAGCGGCCGATATCCGAAAGAGCACCGGTACGGCCCCATGCCTGGCGACCGTGCTGGTCGGAGAGGATCCAGCGTCGGCGACCTACGTCCGGATGAAGCGGGCCCGATGTGCGAGCGCCGGTATCGCGTCCCGGCATGTGCGCTGCTTGCCTCAGCGAGTACTGCGGAGGTCGTCGGCACGATCGCCGGGTTGTCGCCCTGGTGTGCGCGGCATTGGGGTGCAGCATCCGGTCGGGCCGGGCCCGCGGACCTGGTCGACGAACGCGGCCGCAGCCGACACGCACCGGCGGTCCGGGACCGCAGCTTCATGGTCCTGCTCGGAAGGAAAAAACTCCGGCAGAGCGATGACTTTTCCGGTCGGGCCTGGTCTTACCCAGTACAGCCGTCGAGGCTGGCCCGCGAGCGCCGCGAACCACCGGAAAACAGATACAGGAGCTTTGATGAGCACCACGCACAAGGTCACCTCCGCCGACGGCACCACCATCACGTACGACCGGTACACCCCGACGGGCCGCAGCCAAGGAACCGTCATCCTCGTCGGCGGCGCCTTCAGTTACCGGATGTTCCCGAAGATGGTGGATCTGGCACAGGTGCTGGCTGCCGAGTACGACCTGACCGTCGTCAACTACGACCGCCGCGGACGCGGCGACAGCAGCGACACCCCAGGCCGCTACGACGCCGCGCAAGAGATCGACGACCTCACCGCACTGGTCGCCGCCGAAGGCGGCTCGGCGGCGCTGTTCGGCTGGTCCTCCGGCGCGGTGCTCGCGCTGCGGGCGACCGCCGCCGGACAGATCCCTGGCATCACCCGAGTTGTCGCGTTCGAGCCGCCGTTTGTCGTCGACCGCACCCGCCACGTGCCGCCGCCGGACCTCACCGCCACACTCCACCAACTGGTCGCCGACAACCGCCGCGGCCAGACCGTCCGCTACTTCATGACCAAAGCCATGGGCATCCCCGCACCGTTCGTCGGCCTGATGCGGATCACCCCGATGTGGTCCAAGCTCACCGCTGTGGCCAACTCCACCCCGCACGACTGGGCGGTCATGGCCGAGCATATGCGCGGGGAGCCGCTCGCCCCGTCCGACTGGGTCAGCGTGCAGGTGCCCGTCCTCGTCCTCTGCGGCGGCCGCAGTGACGCCCTTCTCCGCACCGCAGCCCGCGCCGCCGGCGCGGTCCTGCCCGACGCCCGGCACACCGAGATCGCGAAGCTCAGCCACAACCCGAACGTCCGACTGCTGGCACCGCCCGCCGGCGAATTCCTCACCATCAAGCCGACGCCGACCGTTTGACCGCCACGGCCCGCTAAGGAGCACACCACCGGGGGCAGAGCCGCAACACAAGGAGTAGTACGCGCACTGCCCGGGCCGGCGAGGACCGGAGCCGCTCCAGCTCCGCGCCCCCCTACCGTCCAGCAGGTGCAACGCCGCCCGTCGCCACGCCACGCGACTGTTTTGGGGCGGTGCATGCGGTGACCGACACCGGCCGCTCGATGTCGTAGCGGGTGGCGATGCCCCGCCATTGCTTCAGGCGGTTGAAGCACCGTTCCACGACGTTGCGGTGCTTGTAGACCTCGCGGTCGAAGGCCGGCGGGCGGCCACCGCGGCTGCCTCGCCGGTCCCGGTTGCTGACCTGGTCGGCCCGCTCGGGAATCGTGTGGGCGATGCCCTTGCGGCGGAGCCAGGCGCGGATCGCCTTCGAGCTGTAGCCCTTGTCGCCCAGGACGTGATCGGGCCGGGTGCGGGGTCGTCCCGGTCCGATCCGGGGCACCCGGATCGCTTCCATCACGGCGGTGAACCGGGTGCAGTCGTTGGTGTTGCCGCCCGTGATGACGAAGGCGAGCGGAAGGCCTCGGCCGTCACAGGCCAGGTGAATCTTGCTGGTCAGACCGCCTCTGGACCGGCCGAGGGCCGGGTCGCGGAGCCCCCTTTTCGGGCCCCCGCCGCATGCTGGTGGGCCCGGAGGATCGTGGAATCGACGGACACCAGCCACTCGATGTCGCCCGCCGCGTCCGCCTTCGCCCGGGCGGCCCGGAGCATCCGGTAGAACGTCCCGTCCGCCGCCCACCTGCGAAAACGCGTATGCAGCGTGGCCCACGGACCGTAACGCTCGGGCACATCCCGCCAGGCCGTCCCGGTCCGGAACTTCCACACGATCCCGTTCAGGACCCGACGGTCGTCCAGCCGCTTCCGCCCCCGCAACGACACGGGCAGCAACGGCCGGACGAACCCCCACTCTGCATCGGACAGTTCATGGCGACGTATCACGACACCATGATCCACCAACGCTGATCATTTGAAGACACTGCCTAAAGGGTGTTGCATAAGGTCGGGCTCGGGCAGGCCGGAGTTGTGCTTGACCTGCTGTTTCACCCGGTCAGGGCGAGGTTGTGCATGGTGGCAA
>NZ_JBIRFT010000030.1:0-54114 GCF_044327625.1 Streptomyces sp. NPDC018031 | reverse complement strand
ACGAACGGCTCCAACGCCCGCCCGCACCGCTCCATCGACTCCGCGAACACCGGCACCGAAGCCATCAACTCCCGCGCCATCCCCACCCACTGCGCCCCCTGACCCGGGAACACGAACACGGTGTGCGGCGGCTCCTCGGCCGCCTGGCCCCGTACCAGGGCGGCGGTGCCGGGCTCGGCGGTGCCGTCGGTGTCCCGCTCCAGGGCGGCGAGGCCGCCCAGCAGCGCCTCGCGGCTGTCGCCGATGACGGCGGCGCGGTGCTCCAGGCCCCAGCGGGTGGCGGCGAGTGACCAGCCGATGTCGGCGGGGCCGAGGGAGGGGTGCGCCTCGGCGAACCGCCGGAGCCGTGCCGCCTGGGCGCGCAGCGCCTCCTCGGTCCGGGCGGAGATCAGCCAGGGCAGCGGGCGGGCCACGGGTACCGGCCCGTCAACGGGTGCGCTGCCGGTGGGCTGTTCGGCGTCGGCCGCGGCCGGCACCTGCTCCAGGACCACATGCGCGTTGGTGCCGCTGACGCCGAAGGAGGACACCGCGGCGCGGCGCGGGCGGCCGGTCTCCGGCCAGCCGCGGGCCTCGGTGAGCAGTTCCACGGCGCCGGACGCCCAGTCGATGTGCGGTGACGGCTCGTCCACGTGCAGCGTCTTCGGCAGCGTGCCGTCACGCAGCGCCATCACCATCTTGATGACGCCGCCGACCCCGGCCGCCGCCTGCGCGTGGCCGATGTTGGACTTGAAGGAGCCCAGCCACAGCGGGTCGTCGCCGCCGCGTTCCTGCCCGTAGGTGGCGAGCAGCGCCTGCGCCTCGATGGGGTCGCCCAGGGTGGTGCCGGTGCCGTGCGCCTCCACCGCGTCCACCTCGGCCGCGGTGAGGCCCGCGTTGGCCAGCGCCTGCCGGATCACCCGCTCCTGCGAGGGCCCGTTGGGCGCGGTCAGACCGTTGCTGGCACCGTCCTGGTTGACCGCCGAACCGCGCACCACGGCCAGCACCCGGTGGCCGTTGCGGCGCGCGTCCGACAGCCGCTCCACCAGCAGCAGCCCGACGCCCTCGGACCAGCCGGTGCCGTCCGCCGCCGCGGCGAAGGACTTGCACCGGCCGTCGGCGGCCAGGCCCTGCTGGCGGCTGAACTCGGTGAACACGCTCGGCGTCGAGAGCACCGTGACGCCACCGGCCAGGGCCAGCGAGCACTCACCGCGGCGCAGCGACTCCACCGCCAGGTGCAGCGCGACCAGCGAGGAGGAGCAGGCGGTGTCGACGGTGACCGCCGGGCCCTCGAGACCGTAGGTGTAGGCGAGCCGGCCGGAGACCACACTGCCCGCGTTGCCGATGGTCAGGTAGCCCTCGACGCCCTCGGGGTAGCGGCTGACGCGGGTGGCGTAGTCGTGGTACATGACGCCCGCGAACACGCCGGTGCGGCTGCCGCGGAGGGTGGCCGGGTCGATTCCGGCGCGTTCGAAGACCTCCCAGGAGGTCTCCAGCAGCAGCCGCTGCTGGGGGTCCATGGCCAGCGCCTCGCGCGGCGAGATGCCGAAGAACCCGGCGTCGAAGTCGGCCGCGTCGTAGAGGAATCCGCCCTCGCCGACGTAGGAGGTGCCGGCGCGCCGTCCCTCGGTGTCGACCAGGCTCGCCACGTCCCAGCCGCGGTCGGTGGGGAAGGCGGAGATGGCGTCGGCGCCTTCGGTGACCAGGCGCCACAGGTCCTCGGGACTGCGGATGTCGCCGGGGTAGCGGCAGGCCATGCCGACGATCGCGATCGGCTCGTCGGAGGCGGCGGCCCGCGTGACGGCGGCGTCGGCGGCCGCGCCGGACCGCCGGCCGGCCAGTTTGCCGTGCAGGTGGCGGGCGAGGTCGGCGGCGGAGGGGTGGTCGAAGACGACGGTGGCGGCCAGCTTGACACCGGTGGCGGTGGTGAGCCGGTTGCGCAGTTCCACGGCGGCCAGCGAGTCGAAGCCGTGCTCGCGGAAGGAGCGGGCGGCGCTGATCGACCCGCCGGAGCCGTGGCCGAGCACGGCGCCGGCGTGTTCGCGCACCAGGTCGGTGAGCAGCCGCAGCGCGTCGGTGTCGGACAGTCCGGCCAGCCGCCCGGCGAGGGCGGAGCCGACGGCGGCCGGCGCTCCGCCGCCGGTGGTGCGGGCCGCCCGGCGCCGCGGGGCTCGCACCAGGCCGCGCAGCAGGTGCGGTACGCCCTGGTCGCCGGCCGCGGCGGTGAGGGCGCGCGGGTCCAGCCGGACCGGGACCAGCGCGGCCTGGTCGGTGGCGCCGGCGAGGGCCGCGTCGAACAGGGCGAGGCCGGTCTCCGACGGCATGGCGGCGACCCCGGTACGGGCCAGCCGGCGCACGTCGCCGCCGTCCAGGTGGCCGGTCATACCGCTGGCTTCGGCCCAGTAGCCCCAGGCCAGGGAGAGGGCGGGCAGCCCGGCCGCCCGGCGGTGGGTGGCGAGGGCGTCCAGGTAGGCGTTGGCGGCGGCGTAGTTGGCCTGGCCGGCGGTGCCGAGCACACCGGCGACGGAGGAGAACAGCACGAAGGCGGCCAGGTCGTGGTCGCGGGTCAGGTCGTGCAGGTTGTCCGCCGCGTCGGTCTTGGGCCGCAGCACGGTCTCCAGCCGCTCGCCGGTGAGCGTGGGGACGATGCCGTCGTCGAGCACCCCGGCGGCGTGCAGCACGGCGGTCAGCGGGTGTTCGGCGGGGATGTCCGCGAGGACCGCGGCGAGCGCCTCGCGGTCGGCGGCGTCGCAGGCC
Source organism: Streptomyces sp. NPDC018031 (assembly GCF_044327625.1). NCBI lineage: Bacteria > Bacillati > Actinomycetota > Actinomycetes > Kitasatosporales > Streptomycetaceae > Streptomyces > Streptomyces sp. NPDC018031. The sequence goes on along the minus strand of NZ_JBIRFT010000030.1, from coordinate 51,381 downwards.
ACGACGGTGGCGGTGGCGCCCAGTCCGGCCAGTTCGGCCACCAGTTCGGCGGCGCCCGGCGCGTCCGGGCCGCGGCGGCTGGTGAGCAGCAGCCGGCGGACGCCGTGCGCGGTGACCAGATGGCGGGCGAACAGGGCGCCCAGGGTGCCGGTGCCGCCGGTGATCAGGGCGGTGCCGGCCGGGTCGAGCGGCCGGCGGCCGGGCTCGGGGGCGAGGTCGGCGCGGGCCAGCCTGGGGACCGACCAGGCCCCGTCCCGCCAGGCCAGGTGGGGTTCCCCGGTGGCGAGCGCGGCGCCCAGCCGGGTGCGGTCCGGGCCGTCCGGGCCGTCGGTCTCCACCAGCACGAAGCGGCCGGGGTTCTCCGTCTGGGCCGAGCGCACCAGGCCCTGGACGGCGGCGTGGGCGGCGTCTCCGGCGCGGGTCACCAGCACCAGCCGGGAGTCGGTGAACCGCTCGTCGGCCAGCCAGGCCCGGACCAGGGCGAGGGCCTGGCCGAGCGCGGCGCGCAGGTCCGTGCCGGCCGGCAGCGGGGCCACCACGGCCGCCGGCGCGGCGGCATCCGCCGTTCCGGTGAGGGCGGCCAGGTCGGCGGCGTCCGCGCCGGGCAGCAGCAGGGGCTCCGGGTCGCCCGCCGACGTGCGGCCGGGGTCCGCGAGGGGCGCCCAGGACACCTGGTACAGGGCGTCGGTGCGGCCGTCCCGCGCGGCGGTCAGGGCTCCGGCCGGTACCGGGCGCAGGGTGAGGGATTCGACGGTGGCGACCGGGGCGCCGGTGGCGTCGGCGAGGTCCAGCGCGACCGTGCCGGGGCCGGTGGCGGCCATCCGCACCCGGGCCACGGCGGCCCCGGTGGCGTGCCAGGTCACGCCGCTCCAGGCGAACGGCAGCCGGACCGGGTGGCCCGGGACGTCGAGGGAGTCGAGCAGCGCCGGGTGCACGGCGGCGTCGAGCAGCGCCGGGTGCAGCCCGAACTGGTCGGCGTCGTCGGCCGATTCCAGCTCCACCTCGGCGTAGAGGTCGGCGCCGCGCCGCCAGGCGGCCCGCAGGCCCTGGAACACCGGGCCGTACTCGTAGCCGATCCCGGCCAGCCGGCCGTAGAGGTCGTCCAGGGTGACCGGTTCGGCTCCGGCGGGCGGCCACACCGCCAGGTCGGCGCCGGTGGCGGCGGGCGTGGCGGCGGCCAGGGTGCCGGACGCGTGGCGGGTCCATCCGCCGTCCGCGGTGCCGTCGTCCTCGGCGGCGGAGCCGCCGCCGGCGGGCTCCGGACGGGCGTGGACGCTCACCGGGCGCCGCCCGTCGCCGTCCTCCTCGCCGACCCGCACCTGTATCTGCACGCCGCCGCGTTCGGGCAGCGTCAGCGGGGCCTGGAGGGTGAGGTCCTCCAGGCGGCCGCAGCCGGCCTCCTCACCGGCCCGGAGGGCGAGTTCGACGAAGGCGGTGCCGGGCAGCAGCACGGTGCCGGAGACCGCGTGGTCGGCCAGCCAGGGGTGGGTGTGCAGGCCGATCCGGCCGGTGAGCAGCACCCCGCCGCCGTCGGCGAGGGTGACGGCGGCGCCGAGCAGCGGATGTCCGGCCGAGCCGAGTCCGATGGCGGCCGCGTCGCCGCGGGCGGCGGACGGGGTCAGCCAGTAGTGGCGGCGCTGGAAGGCGTAGGTGGGCAGTTCCACCCGTGCCGCGCCGTCGAACAGCCGGTCCCAGGCGACCGGGGCGCCCACCGCGTAGGCCTCGCCGACCGAGGTCAGGAACCGGTCGAGGCCGCCCTCGTCGCGGCGGAGCGAGCCGACCGTGGCGGTCCGGGCGCCGGCGGCGTCGGCGGTCTCCCCGATGGCCAGGGCGAGCACCGGGTGCGCACTGCACTCGACGAACAGGCCGTGCCCGTCGTCGATGAGCTGCCGGGTGACCTGCTCGAACTCGACGGTGCCGCGCAGGTTGCGGACCCAGTACGCGGCGTCCAGCCCGGCGGTGTCGATCGGCGCGGCGTCCACCGTGGAGTAGAAGGGCACCTCGCAGGAGCGGGGGGTGATGCCGTCCAGGACGCGCAGCAGTTCCTCGCGGACCGACTCCACCTGCGGGGAGTGGGAGGCGTAGTCGACCGGGATGCGGCGGGCACGGATCCCGTCCGCCTCGCAGCCGGCGACCAGTTCGTCCAAGGCGCCGGGCTCGCCGGCGACGACGGTGGAGGAGGCGCCGTTGACCGCCGCGACCGCGATGCGTCCGGCGTGGCCGGCGATCCGCGCCTCGGCCTCGGTGCGCGGCAGGGCCAGCGAGACCATGCCGCCCCGGCCGGCCAGCCGCGCGCCGATGACCCGTGACCTGAGTGCCACCACCTGGGCGGCGTCCTGGAGGGACAGCGCGCCGGCCACCGCGGCGGCGGCTATCTCGCCCTGCGAGTGGCCCGCCACCGCGGCGGGTTCCACGCCGTAGGAGCGCCACAGTTCGGCGAGCGAGACCATCACCGCCCAGGAGACCGGCTGCACCACGTCCACCCGGTCCAGGCCGGGGGCGCCTTCCTCGCCCCGCACCACCGCGCCGAGCGACCAGTCGGTGAACGGGGCCAGGGCCGCGGCGCACCGCTCCATCGACGCGGCGAACACCGGAGCCGACTCCCACAGCGCGCGGGCCATGCCCGCCCACTGGGCGCCCTGGCCGGGGAAGACGAACACGGTGCGGGTGCCCTTGAGGGCCGTGCCGGCCGCGACCGCCGGCGATGCCTCGCCGGCGCTCACCGCGTCGAGCCCGGCGAGCAGCGTCTCCCGGTCGGTGCCGAGGACGACCGCCCGGTGCTCCAGCGCGGCGCGGGTGGCGGTGAGCGATCCCGCGACGTCCCAGGGGTCGAGCGCGGGGCGCTCGGCGAGGTGGGCCCGCAGCCGCCCGGCCTGGGCGCGCAGCGCGGCGGCGCTCCGGGCGGACACCACCCACGGCACCACGCCCGCGGTGGCGGCGGCCGGGCGGATGTCCGCCGCCGGCCCGGCCACCCCGTCCACCGGCTCCTGCTCCTGCGTCTCTTCCGGTGCCTGCTCCAGGATCACGTGCGCGTTGGTCCCGCTGATGCCGAACGACGAGACACCGGCCCGCCACGGCTCGTCCTTCTCCGGCCACGGCCGCGCCTCGGTCAGCAACGACACCGCACCCGCCGACCAGTCGATGTGCGAGGACGGCTCGTCGGCGTGCAGCGTCTTCGGCAGCACCCCGTTCCGCAACGACATCACCATCTTGACGACGCCCGCGAGACCGGCCGCCGCCTGGGTGTGACCGATGTTGGACTTGAGCGAGCCGAGCCAGAGGGGGGTGCCGGCCGGACGCTGCCCGTAGGTGGCCAGCAGGGCGTGCGCCTCGATCGGGTCGCCGAGCCGGGTGCCGGTGCCGTGCGCCTCGACCGCGTCGACCCGGTGGGCCTCGATGCGCGCGTCGGCGAGCGCCTGCCGGATGACCTGTTCCTGCGCGAGGTCGTTGGGGGCGGTGAGGCCGTTGCTGGCACCGTCCTGGTTCACGGCGGAGCCCCGCACCACGGCCAGCACGGTGTGCCCGTTCCGCCGCGCCTCGGACAGCCGCTCCACGACCAGGACGGCCACGCCCTCGCCCGCGGAGAAGCCGTCGGCGCCCTCGGCGAACGCCTTGCTGCGGCCGTCGGCCGCCAGGCCGCGCTGGCGGCTGAGGTCGACCAGCCAGTTGGGGCTGGACATCACGGTGACGCCGCCGACCAGCGCCATCGAGCACTCGCCCCGGCGCAGTGCCCGCACGGCCAGGTGCAGGGCGACCAGGGACGAGGAGCAGGCGGTGTCCACCGACAGGGCGGGGCCGGACAGCCCGAGGGTGTAGGCGATGCGGCCCGACATCACGCTGGTGGTGGTGCCGACCATCAGGTAGCCCTCGACGTCCTCGGTGGCCGGGTCGCCGACGCGGGGCGCGTAGTCCTGCGGGAGCCCGCCGACGAACACGCCGGCGTCGGCGCCGCGCAGCGAGGCGGGGTTGATCCCGGCCCGCTCGACGGCCTCCCAGGAGGTCTCCAGCAGCAGCCGCTGCTGCGGGTCCATGGCCAGCGCCTCACGCGGCGAGATGCCGAAGAACTCGGCGTCGAACTCGCCGGCGCCGGAGAGGAACCCGCCGGCCCGCACGTAGCTGGTGCCGGGTCCGCTCATCGCCGGGTCGTACAGCGCCTCCAGGTCCCAGCCGCGGTCGGTGGGCAGCGGCTGGACGGCGTCACCGCCGCCGGCGACCAGCTCCCACAGCTCCTCGGGGGAGCCGATGCCGCCGGGGAAGCGGCAGGCCATCCCCACGATGGCGATCGGCTCGTGGCTCTGGTCCTCGATGGACTGCAGGCGCGCTTTGGTCTGCCGCAGGTCGGTGGTGACCAGCTTGAGGTAATCGCGGAGCTTGTCTTCGTTCGAGGTCATGGGGCTTGGGCTCCCGGCGCGAAGGGGTGGGGCTGACGTGGAGGGGGAAGGGGGCGGAACCGGCTGGTCAGGAGAGCCCGAGTTCCTTGTTGATGAGGGCGAACATCTCGTCGTCGGAGGCGGCGGCGATCTCCTCGTCACCGGCCGCGGCACCGCCGGTGTCCGGCGTGCCGGCGGGTGTGGGGCCGAGCTTGCCGAGCAGGCCGCGAAGCCGTTCGGCCAGCCAGGTCCGGTCCTGGTCGGCGAGTTCGGCGCTGATCACGGTGTGCTCCAGGCGCTCCCACTGGTCCCACAGCGGCGGGGCGTCCGCCTCGCCGCCCCGGGGGAAGAGCCGGTCGTGGAGTTGGCGGGCGAGACCGGCCGGGGTCGGGTGCCGGTACAGCAGCGTGGTCGGCAGTCGCAGTCCGGTCTCGGCGCTCAGCCCGTCGCGGAACTGCACCGCGGTCAGCGAGCTGAGCCCGGCGTCGACGAACGACGTGTCGGGGGCGATGTCGCGGCCGGAGCCGTGGCCGATGACGGCGGCCGCCTGGTCGCGTACCAGGTCCAGCAGCGCCCGGTCGCGTTCGGCGGCCGAGGCGGTGGCCAGCCGCCGCACCAGCGGGGGTTCGCCGTCGCCCTGGGGTGCGGTGCCGGTCGCGTCCGGTTCCGCGTCGGCCGTCCGCGGCCGGAGCTCCGGGTCCCGCGCCGCCGTGCCGGGGCCGCCGGGGAGCGGGCCGGCGGTGCGCGGCGCCGGGCGCGCGGTCCAGTAGGAGGTGCGCTGGAAGGGGTAGGTGGGCAGGTCGACGCGGCGGCCACCGGTGTGTGCCGGGCCGAAGTCCACCGGCACTCCGCCGGCGAACGCCGTGGCGGCGGAGCGCAGGAAGCGGTCCAGGCCGCCCTCGTCCCGTTGGATCGTCCCGACGGTCAGCAGGCCGTCCGCGGCGTCCGCCTCCTCGGCCGTCGCCAGGATGTTCATGGTCAGCACGGGGTGGACGCTGATCTCGACGAAGGCGGTGTACCCGTCCGCCAGCAGCCGGCGGGTGATCCGCTCGAACTCCACCACGTCCCGCTCGTTGCGTACCCAGTAGTCGGCGTCCAGGCCGGTGGTGTCCAGCGGCTCGCCCACGATCGTGGAGTAGTAGGGCACTCGGGAGGGCCGCGGGGTGAGGTCCGTCAGGCCGTCCCGGTACCGGTCCAGGACGGGGTCCACCGCCGGGCTGTGCGAGGCGTAGTCGACCAGCAGCCGACCGGCCCGGATGCCGTCCGCCTTGCACCGGGCGACCATGCTGTCCAGGGCTTCCGAGTCGCCGCCCACCACCGTGGACAGCGGGCCGTTGACGACGGCGACGGAGAGCCGGCCGGCGTGTTCGGCGGCGCGGGCCTCGGCGTCGGCTCGCGGCAGTTCCAGGGCCGCCATGCCCCCGGTGCCGGACAGGTGCGCGCCCATCAGCCGGCTGCGGTGGGCCATCACGCGGGCCCCGTCCTCGGTGGTGAGGCCGCCGGACACCACGGCCGCGGCGACCTCCCCCATCGAGTGGCCGACCACCGCGGCCGGCTCCACGCCGTAGGAGCGCCACAGTTCGGCGAGGGACACCATGACCGCCCAGAGCATCGGCTGGATGACCTCCACCCGGTCCAGCGGGCCGTCCAGCTCGGTGGCGAAGTCCCAGTCGACGTGCGGCGCCAGGGCCTGGCCGCAGCGCTCCATCGTCCGGGCGAAGACCGGGGCGGACGCCATCAGCTCCCGGGCCATGCCGGCCCACTGGGCACCCTGGCCGGGGAAGACGAAGACCGGCCGCACGGTGCGTCCGGCGGTGCCCAGGACGCCGCCGGCCGGTCGGCCGCCGCGGGCCAGTTCGGCCAGGTCGCGCCGGAGTTCCGCCCGGTCGGAGCCGAGCAGCACGGCGCGGTGGGCCAGGGTGGCGCGGGTGGTGGCCAGCGAGTGGGCGATGTCGCGGACGGTGGGCCCGGGGCGGGCCTCGGTGTGCCGCAGCAGCCGCTCCGCCTGGGCCCGCAGCGCCGCGGCGGAGCGGGCGGAGAGCACCCAGGGCACCGGGGTGGTCCCGGGGGCGTCCTGCGGCGTGTCCCCGGGCACGGACACGCGGCCGGCGCCCTCCGCGGGGGCGGGGGCGGGCGCGCCGGGTACCCGGTCGCGCGGCGGTTCGGCGACCACCACATGGCAGTTGGTGCCCGCCAGCGCGAACGCGCTGACCCCGGCGAGCAGCGGCCGGCCGGTCTCGGGCCACGGTCCGCGCTCCCGCTGGACGCTCAGTCCCAGGCTCTCCAGCGGGATGTCCGGGTGGGCCCGCTCGAAGTGCAGGCTGGGCGGCAGCTCCCGGTCGCGGAGGCTGAGCACGGTCTTGAGCAGGCCGACGACTCCGGCGGCGGCCTCCAGGTGGCCGATGTTGGTCTTGACCGAGCCGACCCGCAACGGCCGGTCCGCGGCCCGCCCCGGGCCGTACACCGCGCCGAGGGCATGGGCCTCGACCGGGTCGCCGGCGGGGGTGCCGGTGCCGTGCAGTTCCACGTACTGAGCCTGCGCCGGGTCGGTGCCCGCGTCGCGGTGCGCCTGCCGCAGCACCTCCTCCTGGGCGGCGCGGTGCGGTGTGGTGAGGGTGTCCCCGCCGCCGTCGTTGTTGACGGCGCTGCCGAGGATGACCCCGTGCACCACGTCGCCGTCCGCCTCCGCGGCGGCCAGCGGCTTGAGCAGCAGCACGGCGCCGCCCTCGCCCCGCACATAGCCGTCCGCCCGGGCGTCCAGGGGGCGGCAGCGGCCGTCGGCGGACAGCACGCCCGTCACCCGGGCGGCCACCGTGGGCCCCGGGGTGACGATGAGGTTGACGCCGCCGACCAGGGCGCTGGAGGACTCTCCGCGCCGCAGGCTCTCGCAGGCCAGGTGGACCGCGACCAGGGACGAGGACTGCCCGGTGTCCACGGTCAGGCTCGGGCCGCGCAGCCGCAGGGCGTACGAGACCCGGCCGGCCAGCATCGCGCGGTGGGCCGCGGTGAAGGCGTGCCCTCCGCCGTCGGCCGGGTCGGCGGTGAGTTCCGCGTAGTCGTTCCACAGCGCCGCGGTGAACACCCCGGTACGGCCGTCGCGCAGGGTGTCGGCGCTGATCCGGGCGTGCTCGACGGCCTCCCAGGAGAGTTCGAGCATGAGGCGCTGCTGGGGGTCCATGGCGGTCGCCTCGCGCGGCGGGATCCCGAAGAACTCCGCGTCGAAGGTGTCCACGCGGTCCAGCCAGCCGGCCCGGTCGGGGTGCCCGGGCCGGGGGTCGCCGCCCTCGTGGGTCCAGCGGCCCTCGGGGGCCTCGCCGACCGCGTCCCGGCCGGGGAGCAGGACGTCCGTCCAGAACCGCTCGGGCCCGGTCGCGCCGGGGAGCCTGCAGGCCATGCCCACCACGGCGATGGGCATGGCTGTCTCGTACGTCCTCATGCGAAACCCCCGATGACAAGATGACCTGGCTGGGCGGCGACGGGCGCGGTGACCGCTGCACGCGCCCTTTCGCGCCCGCCTCCGAGCGTGTGTGCTTCCGTTGACCGCGACCGTGATGAAGGCCGGCCGACCCGAGTGCCCGTCACGGTGGGCGCACGACCGGATCGTGACCTCGATTCTGGGGGGTGGTGGGGGCGCGGGCCCTGGGGCGCGCCCCCAGCATCGACCCCAGCATCACGGTGCGGTCATGGACGTCCGGGTGTCAGACGCCTTCGGCGGGCGCGACGTCGGTCGCGCCCCAGTAGGCGCGCATCTCCGCGATCAGGCCGTCCGCGGTGAACCGGAACACCGAGGTGACGTTGACCGCGAGCCGGCCGCCGTTCGGGTCCTGGGGGTTGCGGATGGTGGCCTTCAGGGCGGCCGCGACGTGCTCCTCGTCCTGGGAGCCGGTGAGCGTGCCGGGGGTGTCCTGGGTGCCGAACTCCTCGATGACGCGCTGGAAGTAGCCGCGCACGGCCTCCGCGCCCACCACGGGCCCGGTGCCGACCGGGTCCTCGATCCGGGCGTCGACGGTGAACATCTGGCAGACCGCGTCGATGTCCTTGGCGTTGACGCGGTCGAAGTAGTCGAGCACCAGCTGCTTGCGCTTGGCCTCGTCGGGCATGGGTCCTCCTGGGGTCGGGCCGGTCGGATGGCGGGATCCGCGCCCGCTCGCCACGAGTGGCGGGCCGGGCGCGGTGCCGGGCGCTGCGGGCGGCGGACCGGCCCCGGTCCCCCACCGGTACGGCGGGGGACCGGGAGCCGGCGACGCGTACCGGTCGCGCATGCGGCGCGGCCCCCGACGAAGCGCCGGGGGCCCGCTGCGATTCTGGGGGGCCGGAGGCGTCGGAAACCTCGGGTTCCGCCCCAGCAGCAACCCCAGCCTTTTCCCTTCTCAGACCCTGGCCAGGGCGTCCCTGAGCTCACCCCGGGAGGCGATGCCGAGCTTCCGGTAGGCCTGGCCCAGGTGCCATTCCACCGTCTTGACGGTGACGAACAGCATGCGCGCGATCTCCTGGTTGCGTTTGCCCTCGGCCGCCAGGGCGGACACCGACCGTTCCCTGGGGGTGAGCCCGGAGACCCCGGTACGGGTGGGCACCCGGGCCCGTACCCCCATGGCGGCGAGTTCGCCGCGGATCCGTTTGGCGAGGGCGGCGGCCCCAATGCCGTCGGCGATCTCGCCCGCCTTGCGCAGCAGCGGACGGGCCCGGTCGGCGCGGTCCTCCCGGCGCAGCGCGACCCCGTACTCGGTCAGCGCCAGGCAGCGTTCCAGTGCCGCGGGACTGTCCTCCAGCAGCGCCACCGCCTCCTCCAGGTACCGCAGGCCGGCCCGGCCCTCGTGGGCGAGTCCGGTGGCCACCAGGGCGCCGGCGACGGTGCGCGGGGTGCCGAAGCGGCGTGCCGAGGCCAGGGTCTCCTCGGCCAGCCCCCGGGCCTCCCGGGTGCGGCCCATCCTGGCCAGGGTGGCCGCCGCGGTGGCCGTGGGACTCAGCGCCGGGCAGTCGGTGCCCCACTCGGTGAGCGCCTCGGCCGACCGCAGCAGGTCGTGCACGCCCGCCTCGGGCTCGCCCTGGGCTATGCGCAGCCGTCCGCGTGCCATCACCAGGGGCAGGAAGGTGGGTTGCCGGGAGATGTCGTTGTCCAGGCCGCACCGGTCGACGACCCGGGCGGCGGTGCGCAGCTGGCCCTGGGCGACGAGCGAGTCGATCAGCGCGCCGGCCGCGAACGGCATGCCGGTCGGCGGCACCCCGGCCTCCTCGGTCGAGCCGAGCGCCAGGGAGCCGTCGGTCTCGGCCTCGGCGAGCATGCCGCGCTGGAACCGCAGCCAGGCGTGCAGGGCGCGCAGATCGGCGGTGGCCAGCAGCATGCTGCGCTCCTCGGCTTCGCGCAGCGCCTCGTGCAGCAGCCGGTCGGCCTCCAGCAGCCGGTCGCAGCAGGCGAAGACGAGCGCGATGAGCCAGCTCGCCTGGGCTCCGCCGTCCGGCGGCGCCGTCAGGGGTCCGTGCAGCAGGGCCCGTTCGGCGGTCCGCAGCACCTCATGGGCGGGCCGCCCGCCGATCAGCGCCTCGAACGCCTGCTGGGCGCCGACCAGCGCGGCGGTGGCCCCGGCCTCTCCGACGACGGTGCGGTCCAGGCGGCTGAGCTCCCGCACGGCCAGCGGCCTGGTGCGCGGGGTGAGCTGGGCTACCTTGACGATCTCGGAGTGCAGCCGCAGTTCCACCTCCCGGCTCCTGCCCTGCACCGCGGCATGGGCCTGTTGCAGCAGCGCCAGCGCGTCCTCGTAGCGGGCGGCGGCGGTGAGCGCGGAGCTCAGGTCGATGACTATGGCGGCGCGGTCCAGCGGGTCCTCGGTGAGTTCCAGTGCCTCGCCGAGGTGGGCCGGTGCCTCCGGGTCGCGCAGGCGCAGCTCGGCCGCGCCGAGCCGGGCCAGCAGCGCGGGCAGCAGGGCGGCCGGCGCGGGTTCGTTGAGCGCCCGGCGCAGCAGCCGGACGGCGGCGGCCGGGTCGCCCGCCTCCAGTGCCTCGCGGCCGGCTTCGGCGAGGACGGTCGCGGTCCACTCGTCGCCGGACGGCGGCAGCGGCACCAGCAGCGGCACGACCTGAGAGCCGGTGGCTCCCGCGGCGTGCAGTGCCTTGGCCGCGCGGGCGTGCGCGCGGTGCCGGGAGGGCAGCGGCAGGTGTTCGTAGATGGCGGTGCGCACCACCGGCTGGGCGAACCTCAGCGGGGGCAGGGCGTGCACGATGCCCAGGTCCATGAGGGTGCTGACGGCGTCGGCGGCCTCCGCCGCGTCCAGTCCGGCGACGTGGGCGGCGTGCGCGGCGTGGGCGGCGTTGGCCAGGGCGGGCTCGCCGGGGGCGTCGAGCACGGCCAGCGCGCGGGCGAGCCGGGTGGTGTGCTCGGCCAGTGGCTGCGGCAGCTGCTGGAGCCTGCGCAGCACGACGCGGGCGATGTTGCGCGGGCCGACGCGGGCGATGGACGCGGGGTCGCCGAGCTGCTCCTCCCGCACCTCCGCCAGCAGTTCGCGCAGGAAGAACGGGTTGCCGCCGGTGGCGGCGTAGCAGGCGCGCACCATGGTGTCGTCCAGCCGCACCCCGGGCAGGGCGCCGGTGGCGAACGCGCGCACCCCCTCCTCGCTGAGCGGGCCCACCGCGACCAGCCGGGCCGACGAGGCGGACAGCAGGGCCTGGTTGATGTCGGCGCGCTGTCCGTCGTCCACGGACTCGGTGGCCGCGCACACCAGCACCGGGTGCCCCTCCAGGCGGCCTTCCATGTAGGTGAGGAACTGGAGCGAGGAGACGTCGGCCCAGTGCAGGTCGTCCAGGAGGAGTAACAGCGGGGCGCGGCGGGCGAGGTGGACACACATCCAGTACAGGCCGTGCAGCACGGCCTGCCGCTGTTCGGGGCCGGCGCCGGTGGCCACTCCCCCGGTGCCGTACTCGAACAGTGGCGCGGCCAGCTTCGCCGGGCCGGACAGGACGGCCTTGCGCTCCGCGGCGTCGGCGGTCGCGAGCCAGGGTTCGAAGAGCTGCCGCACGACGCCGTAGGGGAAGCCCGCCTCGAACTCGCTGCCGCGGGCGTACAGCAGGGTGAACCCCGCGTGCTGGGCGCGCTTCTTGGCCTCGTTGAGCAGGGCCGTCTTGCCGAGCCCCAGGGCGCCCTCGAAGATCAGCAGCTGCCCGTCCCGGGCACGGCAGTTCTCGATGGCCGCGTCGATGGCCGCGAACTGGCTGTGCCGCTCGACAAAGGGACCGACCTCGAGCCGCATCACGGTGCTCCCTCCACTCTTCAGAAGATATGGCCGCTCCACAAATTCAGATATCGCTGAAAAATTCTTTCGCCAGCGACACTTGAGGAAGGCTCAGCAATTACCCGCTCGCCGTCGGCCCGGCGCGACGCCGCCGACGGACACCCGAAAAACATTCAGAGCGAATCAGCTTCAGCCACAGATAATGCACACAGTGCTGGAGTCACCCGTCAAATCCCCCGTTGTCCCACACAAAAACCGCACGGCCTTCTCAGGCGACGGCGGCATCGTGCATTACTGATCCGACGCGACCCATGGTAACCCACCGGACCAGTGCAGTGAGATATTAAACCTCTCTGACCGAGACTTCCGAAGGGTCGAGTTTCATCACCTTCGCGAAGAAATCGGCGGCGGTCCACCACTCCTCTCCGGGCGAAAAGTCGCCGGGCGCGGCAGGTAAAGCCCAGGTATGGCGGCGGTCGGCTCCACTTTCCGTACATGACGTTCCACAAACCTCCACCGCCGCCGCCGGCGCCTCCGTTTCCCGCGCCCCGGCGCCGCCCTGGCGCGGGAGCCGCGGCGCGGCCGCGACCGGCGTCGGGGCGGGCCGCCGGAGCGGCCGCGCCCGCTGCGGCCCGCGCAGCAGGTTGTTGCCAAAATTCCCTGGCAGTGAATGTATCCACCCCGGTCGGCGGCAGCCACCGGACGCCTCCCGGGAACGGGGTGGCCAGGACCGCCCCCGGCCACCCCCCGGCGCCCCACGACCTGCCCGCGGGCGCCCTCCCGGCGCGCCGGTCGGGCGAACGCGAGCGGAGTCCGCTTGCCGTGCTCCCGGCACCGGGAAGTACCGGCGCCGGGAAAAGAAACCTTCACGCCCCGGTCACGGCGATGTCATGCGGATCGGGTTTCCCGCGCCGAACACCACACCTCGGATGACATCGCGCACATTCCTCGGCGGCGACGGCCCCGGAAGCATGTTCGCTTGCACGGAAAAGACCGACGCGCCCCCGCCCGCCCGGTTCGCCCACCGCACCGTCAACACCCACAAGAGTGAATAAGGTACGGACCACGGCCGAGGACCGGCCTTTCTCCGGAAGTTCGCCGATCCCTCCGGACGGCGCCGCGGATCCGGCCCTCCGGCGGCATTCCCCACGCCCCGGGATCCCGAGCGGGCTTTACCGAGGGATGCGGAATTGTGCACTCCGGTACACCCGAAGTCCGTCCGGGGCCCCGGTACTCCCGAAGTCCACCCGCGCGGCACCGGTACCCCGAAGTGCGCCCCGCGGCGGCGCACCGGACGCCGCGGTCCGCGAGGCCGCAGGGCCGTCAGGCCGCAGGGCCGCCTTGGCTGCCGGGAAGAACCGTGCTCCGGCCGGCGGCGCACCGCGCACCCCGATGACCGGCCCGGTCAGGTCAGGTCAGGTCAGGTCAGGTCAGGTCAGGTCAGGGTGCCCGGACCCGAACGCGGGTTGTCCACGCCCAGATACGGCGCCGCGGCCCCGAGGACCGTGAAACGACGGTGACACGGAGCGGACCGCCGGACATCGGACATCGGGCAACGGGCAACGGGCAACGGGCAACGGGCAACGGGCAACGGGCAACGATGGAACACCCGCTCCGCCGGGCCCGGTCGGTACGCCGCCGACCGCCCGGCGCTCCGTCGCGCCCGTCCCCCGGCCGGGGGACGCGGGCCGCGGCGCGAGGGCGCGGGCCGTCCCCGTTCCCCCGGCCGGCGTTTCACTTCGCGACGCCCGGTAACCCGCAGCGGTGGCGGGCCCGGGGCCGACGGGAGAGTGGCATGACCGATCGCATCACGGACGTGTGGGGCAGCCGGCAGCCGTACGGCGCCGGGCAGAGCTGGCCGGCGCGGGTGGACCGGCACCTGGTGGTGGAGGAGTCCCGGGTCGAACGGTGGGTGCCGACGGCGTGCGTCCTGTGCTCCAACGGCTGCGGCATGGACGTCGCGGTCGCGGACGGACGCATCGTCGGGGTACGCGGCCGGGCCCAGGACCGGGTCAACCACGGACGGCTGGGGCCCAAGGGGCTGTTCGGCTGGCAGGCGAACAACTCCGCCGACCGCCTCACCGAGCCCCTGGTGCGGGTCGGCGGAGAGCTGCGGCCCACCGACTGGGACACCGCGATGCGGGCGGTGGTCGACCGGTCCCAGGCGGTCCTGGACCGGCACGGCCCGCTGGCGATGGCCTTCTACACCAGCGGGCAGCTGTTCGCCGAGGAGTACTACGCGCAGACGGTCATCGCCCGCGGCGGCCTCGGCACGCCCCACCTGGACGGCAACACCCGGCTGTGCACGGCGACCGCCGAATGGGCGCTGGTGGAGACCTTCGGCAGCGACGGCAACCCCGGCTCGTACACCGACATCGACCGGTGCGACACCCTGTTCCTCGTGGGCCACAACGTGGCCGAGACCCAGACCGTGCTGTGGATGCGCATGCTGGACCGGCTGCACGGGCCCGACCGCCCGCGGCTGGTCGTCATCGACCCGCGGACCACCCCGGCGGCCCGGGAGGCCGACGTCCACCTGCCGATCCGCGCCGGTACCAACGTGGCGGTGCTCAACGCGATCCTCCACGAACTGATCCGCAACGACTGGCTGGACCGGGACTTCGTCACCGCCCGCACCACGGGGTTCGAGGAACTGGCGGAGGTGGCAGGGCAGTACCCGCCGGAGCGCGCGGCGGAGATCTGCGACGTCCCGGCCGGTGCCATCCGGGACGCGGCCCGGGTGCTGGGGGCCGGCGAGCGGCTGGTCTCCACCGTGCTGCAGGGGGTGTACCAGTCCCACCAGGCGACCGCCGCCGCGGTGCAGGTCAACAACGTCAACCTGGTCCGCGGCATGATCGGCCGGCCCGGTGCCACGGTGTTCCAGATGAACGGCCAGCCCACCGCGCAGAACACCCGGGAGACCGGCGCCAACGGCACGCTGCCCTGCTTCCGCAACTGGCAGAACGACGCGCACATCGCCGAACTGGCCGAGGCGTGGCACGTCGACGCGCTGCGCATCCCGCACTGGTCCCCGCCCACCCACGCCATGGAGATCTTCCGGCACTGCGCGGACGGGACGGTCAAGTTCCTCTGGGTGACCGGGACCAACCCGGCCGTCTCCCTCCCCGAACTGCGCCGGATCCGTTCCGTCTGCGCCCGGGAAGGGCTGTTCCTGGTGGTCTCCGACGCCTTCCTCACCGAGACCGCCGCGCTGGCGGACGTGGTGCTGCCGGCCGCGCTGTGGGGCGAGAAGACCGGCTGCTACACCAACGCCGACCGCACCGTCCACCTGTCGGAGCGGGCCGTCGACCCGCCCGGCCAGGCCCGCTCGGACTTCGACGTCCTCATCGACTACGCCCGCCGGTTGGACCTGCGGGACCGGGACGGCCGGCCACTGCCGCCCTGGACCCGCCCCGAGGAGGCCGGGACGGACTTCACCGCCCTCACCCGCGGCCGGACCTGCGACCAGAGCGCGCTCACCTACGACCGGCTGCGGGACGGCGGCGGCGTCCAGTGGCCCTGCACCGACGACGCGCCGCACGGCACCGAACGGCTCTACACCGGGCACACCTTCCCCACCGGGGCCGACGTCTGCGAGGACTACGGGCACGACCTGGTGTCGGGGGCGCAGCACCAGGCGGACGAGCACCGGGCACACGATCCCGCCGGGCGGGCCGTGCTCAAGGCCGCGCCGTACCTGCCGCCCCACGAGGACGTGGACGAGGACCACCCGCTCCGGCTCACCACCGGCCGGCGGGTCTACCAGTGGCACACCCGGAGCAAGACCGCCCGCGTCCCCGAACTGGCGGACGCGGCACCGGACGTGTGGGTCGAACTCCATCCGGTGGACGCCGAGCGGTACGGCATCGACGACGGCGACCTGGTGCTGGTGCGCTCCCGCCGGGGCGAGGTCGAGGCACCGGCGGTGCTGACCGGCACCCGGCCCGGGGTGGTGTTCATCCCGTTCCACTACGGCTACTTCGACCAGGCCGGCCCCGAACGCCACACCCGGGCCGCCAACGAACTCACCCGGACCGAGTGGGACCCGGTCTCCAAACAGCCGCTCTTCAAGATGACCGCGGTCCGGGTGGACCGGCTGGCCGACGCCCGGACCGCCCGCACCGGACGGCGCTGAGCGGCCATGCACGACATCGGAACGCTGCTGGTGGAACTCCACGACGCCGAGACCGCCCTCGCGGACGAGTTCCGCGCGGTCGCCGAACGGCAGGCCGCCGACCCCGGCACCCACCATCCCTGCCACACCCTCGCCCGGCAGTGCGACGACCACGCCGCACGCGTCCGGGCGGCCGCCGGTCGCCACGCCACCGGCATCCCGGGCCCGCACCAACCACGGGGCGTCACCGGTGCGGTCGAGACCGCGCGGCACTGGGGTGCCGGCCTGATCGGCCGCCACCAGCACCATCCGGGGCTGCGACTGCTGCGCGACCTCGGCCGGCTGTACCTCACCGCCACCGCGGTGGACCTGCACTGGATCCTGCTGGGCCAGACCGCCCAGGCGGTGCGGGACGCCGGGCTGCTGGCCGAGTGCGCACCGCTGCACCGGGAGACGCGCACCCAGCTCGCGTGGATCAGCACCCGGCTCAAGGAGGCCGCCCCGCAGGTCCTGGCCACCGGCGGCTGACGCGCCCGGCGCGGGTCCCGCCCGCGCCGCACGGCGCGTGCGCCCCAAACGCTGCGCCGTCCGCGCCCCGTGCGGAATCATGAGAGGCGGTTCCCGGGGGACGGGCACAGGCGGCAGGGGGGTAGGGGTGGTGGGGGTGTTCGGAGCGCTGACGCCGGAGGATCCCGAACGGGTGGGTCCGTACCGGATCGTGGCGCGGCTGGGCGCGGGCGGCATGGGGCGGGTCTACCTCGGACGCTCCCGGGGCGGACGGCCGGTGGCGGTGAAGGTCGTGCGCCCGGAGCTGGCCGGGGACGAGGACTTCCGGCGCCGGTTCGCCCGTGAGGTGACCGCGGCGCGCCAGGTGAACGGCGTCTACACGGCGGGCGTCGTGGACGCCGACCCCGACGGCGACCCGGCCTGGCTCGCCACGGCGTACGTGCGGGGGGTGTCCCTGGACGCCGCGGTGGCCGCCCACGGGCCGCTGCCGGAGCCGGCGGTACTGGCGCTGGGCGCCGGCCTCGCCGAGGCGCTGGAGGCGATCCACACCGCCGGAGTGGTGCACCGGGATCTGAAGCCCTCCAACGTCCTGCTGGCCGCGGACGGGCCCCGGGTGATCGACTTCGGGATCTCCGTGGTCGCCGAGACCAGTGCCCTGACCCGGGCCGGAACCCTGATCGGGACACCGGGCTTCATGTCCCCCGAGCAGCTGCGGGGCAGGCCGGTGCACACGGCCGGCGACGTCTTCTCGCTCGGCGCGGTGCTGGTCTTCGCCGCCACCGGGGTGGGCCCGTTCGGCGTCGGCTCCACCCACGGCGTGCTGTTCCGCACCGTCTACGAGCCGCCGGACACGGCCGCGCTGCCGCCCGGGCGGCTCCTCGAACTGGCGACGTGGTGCCTGGCGAAGGATCCCGCCGAGCGGCCCACCGTGCCGGCCCTGACCGACGAGTTCGCGCAGGCGCTGGGCGACCCGCAGGAGCTGGCCGAGGTCCTGGCCGGCGGCGCCTGGCTGCCGCGGGCGGTGGCCCACACCCTGGCCGGCACTCCGGTGCCGCCGGCCGCCGGGGCGCCCGGCGGCCGGAACCCCGGGGGAACCTCCGGCGCCACCGGGCCCGTGCGGGAGACCCGGCCCTCGGGGCCCCCTGATGTCCCGGAGACCCCGGCCACCACGGAGACCTCAGTGCCACCGGTGGCCCCGGCGACCCCGGCAACCCCGGCGTCCCCGGTGACCCCGGCCTCTCCGGACACCTCAGCGTCTCCGGCGACCCCGGCAACCCCGGCGATTCCGGAGGCAGCGGAGCCGCCGGGCGCGCCGCCGCGGCCCGGCGCCCCGGGCGGCGCGGTCCCGGCGGCCCGGGCCGAAGGGCCGGAGGTGCCGGAGGGGCCGGCCGGGGGCCTGCCGCCCGCCGCGGCCGGCCCCGGGCAGACCGGCCCCACGCCGGCCCCGGCCCCGCCGGAGCCACCGCCCGCGGAGGACGGGGCCCGCCCCACGGCGTACGGCCCCGCCCCGCCCCCGTACCACCCCGGCCCCGCGACCGGTCCGGTCGGCCGGACGGTTCCGGCCGCCCGACCGGCGGGCGCCACCGGGGAACCGCCGCCGGTCCGCCGCCCGGCCCGCCGGCGGGCCCTGCTGGCGGTGACGGCCGTGGTGACGGTGGCCGCCGTCGCCGCCGCCATCGTCTGGAGCAACCGCGGCGGCGGCGGTGCCGAGGGCCGCGGCGACACCCGGACCACCGCGCCGACCGACGCCCCCACCGAGGACCGCCGGCCGGTGCGCACCCGCACCGTCACCATCGGGGTCAGCGCGCCCCTGACCGGGGACCTCGCCCCGTTCGGCCAGGGCATCAGGAACGCGGTCGACCTCGCGGTGCGGAACGCCAACTCCCGCAAGGAGGTGTCCGGGATCACCTTCGAGGTCAGCGCGCTGGACGACCGCGCCGACCCGGCCCAGGGGGTGCAGAACGCCTCCCGGCTGGTCGGCGACGACCAGGTGCTGGGGGTGGTCGGTCCGGTGAACGCGAGCGTCGCCCAGTCGACCCAGCAGGTGTTCGGCGCCGCCGACCTGGCGGAGGTCTCCCCCGCGACGACCAACCCGGTGCTGACGCTGGGGGCCGGGTGGGTCCAGGGCGCCCGCGCGCGGCCGTCCGACGCGTTCTTCCGGACCGTCACCACCGACGCCCAGCAGGGCACGTACGCGGCCCAGTACCTGTACCGGGAGGCGGAGAAGCGCAAGGCGTTCGTCATCGACGACCAAAGCGCGTACGGGACCGCGCTGGCGGACTCCTTCGGCGACGGGTTCACCGCGCTCGGCGGCAAGGTCGTCCGGCGCCACCACGTCGCGGCCGGCAGCCAGGACTTCGCCCGCGTGGTGTCCGACGTGCGGGACTCCGGTGCCGACGTGGTCTACTTCGGCGGCGCCTACCCCGACGCGGGGCCGCTGTCCAAACAGCTCAAGGAGGCGGGGTTCGACCAGCCGCTGGCCGGCGGGGACGGCCTGTACAGCGAGGCCTTCGCCGACCTGGCCGGCGGCTCGCGGGCCGACGGCGACCTCTGCACCACGGTGGGGGTGCCCGTGGCCGAACTGGACACCGCCCGGGCATTCGTGGCCGACTACCAGCGGGCCGGCTTCGCGGAGGAGCCGGGCCAGTACGGCGGTTACGCCTACGACGCGGCGTGGGCCATCGTCCAGGCCGTCAAAGCGGTCGCGGACGACCACGGGGGCGCACTGCCGGACGACGCCCGGGCCGAGGTCGTCAAGGCCCTGCACAAGGTCTCCTTCACCGGAGTGACCGGTGAGGTCGCCTTCGACGAGTACGGCGACACCACCAACCGGCGGCTGTCGGTGAACCGGGTCGACGACGGCGCCTGGCGCTACGTCACCAGCGGCACCCCGCGCGGCGGACGCCCCGCGGCGTGAGTCCCGGTCCGGCACCCTCGGCGGTGCCGGACCGGCCGCGCCCACACCCCCACGGCGCCGGACCGGCCATGCAGCGCCCCGTCGCCCGCGCCGGGCATCGGCGGCGCCGCGGCGGGGCAGACCTCCACCATGATCACTTTGCCGAACGAGATCCGGGCGCGCATCGAGGCGCCCACCATCTGGCACGTCGCCACGATCAACCCCGACGGCTCGCCGCACGTCAGCCCGATGTGGGTGGGGACCGACGGCGATCTGGTGCTGTTCAACACCTCCGTCGGGCGGATCAAGGAGCGCAACCTCCGCCGCGACCCGCGGGTCTCGCTGTCCCACGCCGACCCCGCCGACCCGTACGACCGGGTGCTGATCCAGGGCCGGGTGGTCCGCTTCGTCGAGGGGGCGGAGGCGGACCGGAACATGGACCTGCTGGCCCGCACCTATCTGGGGACCGAGCGCTACGAGTGGCTGGTGCCCGGCGAGCGGCGGGTGGTGGTGCTGATCGAGCCGTCCCGGGTACGGCGGCTGTCCGGGGTCGAGCCGCTCCCGCCCGGCGCCCCCGGCCACACCCCCGGCCGAGGATGACCGGCCCGGCCGCCGACCGGCCGCGCCCGGCGCGCGCACCGCCACCGCTACGCGAGGTGGTCCGCCCACGCCCGCGCACCCTCAACGTGACTCTCGATGCCGGGGACCCCGTGGGTATGGTGATGCTCCCAGCTGCGCGCCTCGGCCTCCGCGAGCACCGCCAAAGCCCGGGGCGGTGCGCCGCGGAACGAGGGGATCTTCGACGCCCACGCATACGCCTCCGCCGGCGTCTGCTCCCCGTCCACGATGAGCCGCATGGCCCACAGCGTGGGGTCCACCCACGCGGGGCCCACCAGCGGCCACGCCCAGTCGGTGAGGTACGCCCGGCCGTCGCCGATCAGGAAGTTCACCGCGGCCGGGTCGGTGTGCGCGATCGTCTCCCCGGTCAGGAGAGGCTCGTCCTCCGAGGAGCAGTAGGAGCCCCAGCGGCCCCACGCGGTCGGCAGCCACGGCGGCGGAGTCCCCTGGACGCCGAGCGCCGAGAGCGCACCGACAACCCTCCCCAGATCAGCGGAGCCGACAGTGAAGTCGGCATACGCGCCACCGGCGACGCCCTCGAAGCCGAGCAGCGTCCACCCGGCCGCTTCGACTTGCCACAGCAGCCGCGGGGCGGACTCCGGCAGATGCGGGTTGATCCGCCGCTCCAGCTCCAGCTCCCCGGCCTGCTCATGGTCGCCGGGCATGCCCTTGACGAATACCTGCCGGCCGTCGACGAGGGTGAACAGCGACGCCATGGCGCTGTTGCCCCCGGCCGTGAGGTCCTCGACGGTGGATTCCCCGCCCAGCTCCCGGGACACGGCGGAGCGTACCTCCGTCGGCATCCGGCCCCAGGGGACGCGCTCCATCGGCATTTCAGGCTCCCGGGGTGATCGCTGGCGGCCTGCTGGGGGGCTTCGGCGTGATGGGGCGGGGTGGCGGTGTCGACATCGTGTCTCTCCGAGGGGCGTGGACGTAGTCCTGAGTTTTCACTTCCGGGTGGCCTCGCGCACGCAGTGGGGCCCGACGCGGGGGTGAGCCGGGTGCCTGACCACCTGCCCCGGTCTACGGGGCCACCGGGTCGTCGGCGGCCTCGGCCGCTTCGCACGACGGGGCGCACGCCCACAGCTCGACCAGCTCCTCGGTGCTCCCATACGAAACCGTGTGGGTCCCGATGGACCGGTCAGCGAAGAGCCGGGCGCGGCACAGCGCGCAGTACCAGCCCTTGAGCTGCTCCTGCGTCAGCGTGGCCGTGTCGACCTCAGGGGCTGCCGGGGCACCGGTCACCGTGCGCCCTCGGCCGGCGCGGGCGCGGCCACGGCAGCCGTGAGGGCGGCATGGAGCAGGGCCGGGTCAGTGAGGTAGCGGGCCGGGCGCCACGGGACCAACCAGTGGACGCCGGGCCCCTTGACCGAAGCGGCGGGCGGCACCCCGACGACGGCGATCTCTCGGTCGCTCCGGGGCAGCACCTCGACGTGCGGCAACCGCCAGTCCCGGGCTTCCTCCCGTGGGACCAGCCAGTACAGCGAGCGGCCGTGGCCGCCGGAGATGACGGAGCCGGAGGCGCCGCCGAGCGCTTCGAGCACAGCCGTGCCGATCGGCTCTGTCACGCGCACGGCGTCCCACGCCTCGCCGGCGTGGAGCGCGATCACTTCGGGGCCGAGGGGCGGCGCCCAGGGGTGTACGAGGTCGGTCCGCATGAGAGCCTCCGGCGTTGGCGGTCAACGTGCGATCACCCTGGCCCCGGGCCGAACCCCTATGTGTCACACAACTGTCACACGCCCACCCACGCGGCCATACGCGACAGCGCCTCGGGCGACTGCCGACGCAGGTGGAGCAGCCCCCGGACCGTCTCCCGGACGCGAGGGTGGAACCGGGTCTGCTGGGGCGCCATCCGTCGCGCCTGCGTCAGCGAGGACAGAGCGGCGTCCGTACGGCCTGTCTCCATCTCCGCGCGCGCCTGGTCCACCAAGTGCGCGGCACGGCGCGACTTCGCCCATCCCTGAGGAGGGCGCACGGAACGGGCGACCCGCAGCGCCTCGTCGAACTGCCGCAGTTCCAGCCGAGCGAACGTCTCGTGAGTGCCCACGTTGGCCGGGCCGAACGACAGCCAGTGGATCTGCCCCACCTCTCCGGTCCGCTCGGCGATCTCGGTAGCGAGGCTCAAGTGATCGTCCACCGCCACCTCGTTCTGAGCCCGAGCAGCGATGACCGTCGCGCCGAGATGAAGCTGTCCCGCCACTGCCCTCGTCTCCGTGCTGTCCTCGGCGGCCGTCAGCATCCGGTGCCCGACTGACACCATGCTGAGACCGATGCGGTGTTCGGCATCCTTGCTTCGGTACGCCAGAGCCCTCTTGTACTGGCGAATGGCGCCCAGCAGCGGGTCGCCTGCCCGCTCCGCCGCCCACCCCATCCGGTCCAGCGCCACGATGGCCAGGTCGTAGGACCCCAACTTCGTCGTCACGTCATGCGCGCTTCGGTACGCCGACGCCAGGGCCCGCCACGCCTCGGTGGACGGCCGCGCACGGCACACCGCGGTGAGATCGGCGAGAGTAGCGGGCAGAGCAGCTGCCGCCTGGTGCAGGCGCGTCGCCCGCACGTGCCTGCACAGGGTGTCGGCCTCGCTGATCAGGTCCGGTGTCGGGCGCAGCGGGAGGTGCGAGTCGGTGGGCAGGTCGTAGAGATCGAGCGCCTCGCGAACGGGCCGGATGAGCGTGGCGACGTGGCTGGGCCGGAGCGTGGACACGGGCGGCCCCGTGAGGGAGGTGACGTCGATGTGCAGTGCCCTTGCGACCGCTGCGACAAGCTGGGGCGAGGCGGCGCGATGTCCGGCCTCGACATGGCGGAGCAGGCTGTACGAGTAGGGGATCCGCTGGGCGAGGCCGTGCTGCGTCAGGCCGGCCTTCTTCCTCTGGGCGGCGATGCGGGCACCGGTGTCTTCGTCGTCCACGGGAGGCATACTGGTCTCCGTTCCTTGCAGCCGTTTGGAACGGTACCCGCGGCGGTGACCGCGGGCACGGCGTCCGCCCCGACACCACCCGGTGCGGGGGCGGTTGCGTGTGGTGAGATGCGCCCATGACCTCTGTCCTGTATCTGTTCGGGTCGGCGGCACCGCCCGTGTTCGACCTCCCCGACGTCGTGCGCCGTGCCCGGTCGGACGGGTGGGATGTGTGTGTCGGCCTGACCCCGACCGCGGCCGACTGGCTGCGGGACCGGTGCACTGCGCTGGAGGAGCTGACAGGCCACCCGGTCAGGTCGCAGTACAAGCGGCCGGGTGCGGCAGACGTGTGGCCGAAGGCAGATGCAATCGTCTTCGCTCCGCTCACGATGAACAGCGTGAATGCGTGGGCGCTGGGCCTGACGTCATCGTTCGTCATCGGCGTCGTCGCCGAGGGCATCGGAAAGCGCATCCCGACGGTGGGCATGCCGTGCGTGAATGCGGCCTACGCTCAGCACCCCCAGTTCGAACGGTCGGTGGAGACCCTGCGGTCGGCCGGCGTGCGCATGCTGTACGGCGACGGCGGGTTCGTGCCGAACCAGCCCGGGGAGAAGCGCCCGTACCCGTGGGACCGTGCTCTCGACGAAGCACGGCGCCTGCGGTCTTAGCTCCATGAGCGCCGCGGACCAGCAGCGCCGCGGGCTGTCCGGACGCGGAAGGGTCCGGCACGGGCACCGCGGCGGGCACGCCGAGTAACCCCACCCGGGCGCCGCGCGTTGATCGACCGCGTCGGGGTCCCGCGCCCGCCGGGCGGTCCGTCCCGGCGGGGCGCCCGGCGCCCGGCCCCGCCCTTCGATCTGGAGTCCGCCATGAGCGTCTCGGTCGTCCTGTTCACCTCCGACCTCCGTCTGCACGACAACCCCGTACTCCGGGCCGCGCTGGACTCCGCGGACGCGGTGGTCCCGCTGTTCGTGCGGGACCCCGGCGTGCGGGCGGCCGCGCACCACTCCGCCAACCGGACCGCGTTCCTCGCCGACTGCCTGGCCGACCTCGACGCGCGGCTGCGGAAGGCCGGCGGCCGGCTGGTCGTCCGATCGGGCGAGGTGGCCGAACAGGTGGCCGGGGTGGTCACCGAGAGCGGGGCGGAGCAGGTGCACGTCGCCGCCGGCGTGTCGGGGTACGCGCACCGGCGGGAGCGGCGGCTGCAGCGGGCGCTGGCACCCTCCGGCTGCCGGCTCCGGGTGCACGACGGCTCGGTCACCGCGGTGCCCCCGGGCGCGGTGCGGCCCGCCGGCGGGGAGCACTTCGCCGTCTTCACCCCGTACTTCCGCCGCTGGTCGCAGGAGCACCTGCGGGTGCCGCTCGGGGCACCGCGCACCGTCCCGGTGCCCGGGTCGATCGGTTCCCTGGACCTGCCCCGCCGGTCGGACGTGCCGGGCGTGTCACCCGGTGTGCCGGAGGGCGGCGAGACGGCGGGCCGCAAGCGGTTCGCGGCGTGGCTGCGGAACGGCATCGACGGCTACACCGACCGCCATGACGACCTGGCGGGCGACGCCACCTCCAGGCTCTCCCCGTACCTGCACTTCGGGGCGGTGTCGCCGGTCGAGCTCGTGCACCGGGCCCGGGCCCACGGCGGCCCGGGCGCGGAGGGGTTCGTGCGCCAGCTGTGCTGGCGGGACTTCCACCACCAGGTGCTCGCGGGGCGCCCGGCCGCCGCCGCGCACGACTACCGCGACCGGCACGACACCTGGCGCTCCGAGCGGGAGGCGGCCGACGACATCGCCGCGTGGAAGGCCGGCCGGACCGGGTACCCGATCGTCGACGCGGCGATGCGGCAGCTCCTGCACGAGGGCTGGATGCACAACCGCGGCCGGCTGCTGACGGCGAGCTTCCTCACCAAGACCCTGTACGTGGACTGGCGGGTGGGGGCCCGGCACTTCCTCGACCTGCTGGTCGACGGGGACCTCGCCAACAACCAGCTGAACTGGCAGTGGGTGGCGGGCACGGGCACCGACACCCGGCCGAACCGGGTGCTCAACCCGGTGCTCCAGGCCAAGCGGTTCGACCCGGACGGCGCCTACGTCCGCCGGTGGGTCCCCGAACTGGCCGGCCTCGGCGCCCCCGCGGTGCACCAGCCCTGGCGGCTCGGCGCCGCCGACCGCGCCCGCTACGACTACCCGGAGCCGCTGGTGGACCTCGCGGAGGGCCTCGCCCGCTTCCAGCGGGCACGCGGCAAGGGCTGAGCCGCGGGCACACCGGCGGCGCGGAACGCCCTCCGGCGACCTTGCGGAAGCTGATGCTCCTGGTGATGCACGCGGTGGTACTGGGAGGTATGGACCACCTCCTCGAGCGACGACATCGGACTGACCCGCTCCCCGGCGCTCCCGTGTGTGCGGCTGGGCGGCACCACGGGGCCCGAGGGACGGCCAAGCCCTCGGGCCCGCTCCACGCTCCGGGCCGGTCCGGTGCCGGGCCGCTTGCGGGCCGGGCGTTCCCCGGCCGCGGGCGCCCGGCCGCCTTACGACCCGCTGCCTACGCCGGCCGCCCTACGGCCGCCGCTGTAGGCCCGTGGACCGTTACGGTCCGGACGGCACCCGGCCTAGCCTGCCGGCCATGGACGCCATGGACGGCACACTCGACGAGGCACTGGCACGACTGCACTCCTCCGGCCCCGAGTTCCGGGGCTTCCTGGCGAATCACGGCCCGATGGCCGTCGAGGCGCTGGCGCACCGGGGCCGGGCGGGCACGGTCCACCGCTGGCTGGACACCTACGAGCGGAAGCTGGAGGACGTCCCCGGGCCGCGGGCCCCGATCGGCGCCGACTGGCGCGAGGCGCTCGGCGACCCGGCGCGGGTCACCGACTGGACCGGGTACTTCGCCCGGCTGACCGCCGAACGCCCCTGGCGGGAGGTGCTGGTCGAATGGTGGCCACGGCTGCTGCCCGGCATCGCCGGCGCCGCGACGCACCCGGTGATCCGGGTCGGCCACGCGGTGCGCGCCCTCCTCGCGGAGGGCGACCGGGCACCGCGCGTCGCGGAACTCGCCCATGCGCTGGGGTACTGGGCGGCGCGCCACACGCTGCTGCCCGTCGCCGTGCACCCGGCCGGAGACGCCGGGCCGGCGGCCGCGCTCGCCGTGCTGCCCCGGGTCGCCGACCGGCGGGTGACCCCGCTGGACGGGTACGCCCAGCTGCCCGGCACCGCCGGCTGGGTGCCGGCGGTGCGGTCGCTGCGGATCCCCGGTTCGCCGGAGGCGGTCCGGGATCAGCTGGCCGCCCTGGTGCGCGCCGCCACCCTGCGGTACGCGGAGTTCGGACACGGCAACGGCATCATGCTGGTGCACGCCGCGACCGCGCCCAACGCGGTGCTGCGGACGCTGCCGGTGCTCCCGCACGCGTTGTGGGGGCCGTCCCTGGCGGCGGCGTGGACGGCGAGTGCGGCGATCACGTCCGTCTACGCGGCGGACGATCCGCTGCCCGCCCCGGACGCCTCGTCGATCACCCCCGAGGAGGTCTTCGGCCGGGCGGTGGCGAACGGCAACGAGCACGCGATCAAGTTCGCGGACACCGCCCTGGACGTGGCCGCCACGGCGGAGAGCGGCGACACCCGCGCCCTGTCGGCGGCGCTCAACGCCGTGCGGCTGATCGACTCGGAGGACTGATCCCCGGTACGGCGTTCCGCGGGCCGGCCGGTTCAGCGGGTCTTGGAGGTTCGTGCCGGTGCCGCCCGCCTCCGGGCCCGGGCGGTTCTGGTGCAGGCCGGAGAAGCCGTCCCGTGGCGAGCCAGGCTCAACCGACCGGTCCACCCGTTGCGGCATGCGGGGCAAGCACGGCGCCCACCGCCGTGGACGGCGGTGGGCGCGGAGGCCGGGGCCACAGCCGCCGCGCGATGTCGCGCGGCGGCTGCCCGGGCCCGGTTGCCTGCTGAACCTGCGTCAGAAGGTCAGGTTCCAGGCGTCGATCGTGCCGGTGTCGCGGGTGGCGATGTCCTGGACCCGCAGCTTCCAGGTGCCGTTGGCCGTCTCGGCGGAGGCGTCCACCGTGTAGGTCTTGGCCACGTTGTCGCCACTGTCGCTGTTGGGGAAGTCCTCCAGCAGGTAGGCGGTCCCGTCGGGGGCCACCAGGGACACCACGAGGTCGCCGCGGTAGGTGTGCTTGATGTCCACGCCCACCTTCAGGGTCGCCGGCGCGTTGCCGGTCACCCCGCTGACGGTGATCCGGCTCTCCACGGTGGCGTTGTCGGCGACGGCCACGTCGTCGAGGTTCTCGAACCGGCTGCCGGGCGGCTGGGTGGTGCCGCCGACGGCCTTGAGGGCGTCGGTCTGTCCCTCACCGAAGAAGCCGTTCTTCGCCGTGGTGCCGGTGCAGCGCCGGTCCGAGGGGCAGGGGACGTCCGCCGCCTGCGTACCCAGCCGGGTCCGGATGTCGGCCGGGGTCAGCGACGGGTTGGCGCTGACCATCAGCGCCGCCACCCCGGCGACGTGCGGGGAGGCCATGGAGGTGCCCTGGAGGCTGCCGTACTTGCCGCCCGGCAGGGTCGAGTAGACGCCGTCCGCCCCGTTACCGCCCGGCGCGGCGATGTCGATGACGCCGTTGCCGTAGTTGGAGTAGGAGGACTTGACCGTGCCCTTGCCGGTCGCCGACACGGTCACCACGCCGGGCAGCTCGGTGGGGATGTCGATGCACTCGTTGCTGATGGTGCGGTTGACCGGTGTCGAGTCGTTGGGGCTCGAGTCGTCGGTGGTCTTGTTGGCGAGGTCGTAGTCGGAGTTGCCGGCGGCCGCGATCTGCAGCGACCCCTTGCCCTCGGCGTACGCCTGGGCCCGCCGGACCCCCTCGATGATGGCCGCCTGGTCGAGGTCGTCGGGGCAGTTGAACGCCCACGGGTCGGTGTAGTAGCTGTTGTTGGTGACCTTGAAGCCGTGGTCACCGGCCCACATGAACCCGCAGATGGTGTTCTCGGCGAAGAACAGGCCGCTGCCCGGCTCGGCGATGCGCACCGAGGAGATCTTCACCCCGGGGGCGACGCCGATGACGCCCTTGCCGTTCTTCGCGGCGGCGATGGTGCCGGCCACGTGGGTGCCGTGGGTGTCGATGTCGCGCCAGGCGCCCTCGCGGGTGTCGGGCTTGCCGTAGGCGCAGGAGGCCGAGTCCGCGGCGTTGAAGTTGGGGGCCAGGTCCTGGTGGCGGTCGTCGACTCCGGTGTCCAGGACACCGACCTTGACCGTGGAGGAACCGGTGGTGACCGCCCACGCCTTGTCCGCGTTGATCTGGGTCATGTCCCAGCGGTTGGACTCGGTCAGGGTGGTGGGGCTCTGCGAGGGGGTGGACGGCAGGGCCGGGTTGTACGCGTCGGCCGGTACGTCGGAGGTCCGGGTGGCGCCGACCTGCTGGACGCCGCTGACCCCGCGCATGGTGCCGGCGAAGGAGGCGGAGGTCGAGTGCGCCACCACCACGCCGATCGCGTCGTAGTGGGAGAAGACGGTGCCGCCGTTGGCGGTGACCGCGGAGCGCACCGCGGAGGTGTCGCCGGGCGCCGTGATGACCAGATAGGCGCGGGTGCCCGCGGCCCAGCTGCCCGAGGACGAGGAGACCGACGCGGAGTCGGATGAAGGAGCGGACGAGGAAGCGGCGTTGGCGAGGCCGGCGGGCACCGCCAGGGTCAGCGCCGCGCCGAGAGCGGCCGCGGCCGCGGCCATCGGCCGCACGCGTCTGGGTATGACAGACAAGGGGTCCTCCGAAGAACCGCCGGATGTGGGAGGTGAGTCGTCCCTCGGCGGAAGGGACGGGGACAACATGCCGGATCTCTCCGCGGAGCAACAGGGGTTGCCCACCGGTATCCTGCCGGACCCCTGGTGACACGCCCTGCTGGAGGGAAAACCCGGTATCCGTCCCTGTATCGGCAGCGGGATGGCCCCATGCGCGGCCCGCCGCCCGAAGACGGCGGGCAGGGCGGCGGCGCGGTGCGGCGGGCGGCAGCGCACGCGGGCCGCCGGACGGCGGAAGTGCCGCGCGGGAGGCGCGGGACGGGGCGGCAGGCACAGGGCGGGGCCGGCACAGGCCCGGGCGGCCGGCGGGGCGGGGCCCGGTCACCGGTTGCGCGGAGTTCGGCGGGTCCCGCCGTGGAGGGGCCGGCGCCCCGCCCGTCCCGTCGCCACGGGCCGCCGGACCGGGGCGAGGTCCGGCGGGGTTCCTCGGTGCGGGCCGCGCTCCCGCCGGACGGATCGGCGGCGGGAACGCTCCGCCCCGGGCCGGTACGCGCTCACGGCGGCGGACCGGCCGGCCGGGGCGGCCGGTCGTGCCCGGTCCCAGCCGGCCGAGCCGTTACCGGAGCCGGGCGGAGAAGGGTCCGACGGGCGGTGGCCCGCGGTCGGCGGAAGTGCGGAACCCTCGCGCGGCGCGGCCCGGCGTCACCGGCTCGGCACCCGCGGCCCGGCGGCGGGGGCCGAGCGGCGGCCGTGCCCGACGCGCGCCCCGGAGCCGCCCGCCCGCCGGCGGCGGGCGAACGGCGGGGTCGTGGGCGGAGACGGAGAGCGGGGCGCCGGCGTCCCCGGGGGTGCTACGGCAGGTACACCTCGATGGCCGCCGCTCCCTTCTCCTCCAGGAGCCGCCTGGCCCGCTCGATGCGCTCCGGAGTGGGGTCGCGCCCGGAGACGAGGACCAGGTCCTCGGGATCGATCGGCTGTTCGCTGCCGGTGCGGATCTCCGGGGCCCGCTGTCCGCGTCTCGGCTGCCCGTACTCTTCGCGGTTGCCCATGTGTGACTCCTCGGGTCTGGTCCGGGGCAGTCCTGCTCCCCTCAGTATCGGGGGCCCGGCCCGTTCTCTCCTGTTCAGATCCCGGCCCGCCCGCGCCGGCCGGAGCAGGCGGGGCCGCGGTCCCGGCGGGCACGGGCCCTGGCCCGGTCGCGCCGCCGGCCGCCGTCCCGTCCGGGCGGGGAACCGGCGCTCCGCCGCTCCTTCCGCGCGCCGCACCACCGCCGTAAACGCGTGGCGGCACAGGGTTCCCGGCGGCTACCTTCCGGGCATGCCGACCCGTACCTTCCGCATCACCGTCCGCGGCGTCTTCGACGGCCTCGAGCCCGGGCAGCGAGCCGAACTGCTGGCCCGTGCCCCGGAACACGACGTGCTGCACGCGGCGTTCACCCCGGAGGGGCACCTCTGCTACGACCTCGCCGCCCGACCGGCCTTCACCTTCCGCTTCCAGGACTCCGGCGAGGCGGCGGAGGACATCCTGGCCGCGACCGAACGCGCCGAGACCGCCGCCCGGGCCTGGCTGACCGAGCGCGGATACGGCTACAAGAACCTCCGGTCCCAGGCCGCGGACCTGTCGCAGGCACCGCTGGGCGCACGGCAGCGGCGCGACGCCCGGAGGAACGGCTGAGCGCCGGGCCCCCGACCTCGTCCTGCCCGCCGGCGACGGACCGGGGCTGCGGCGCCTGACGGACCCGGTGCGCGCCCGAACGGAGAGCTGAGCCCCGGCCCCGTTTCCCGGGCGGGCCGGCGCGCCCGTGGCCTCGCCGCGCCACCGCCTCCGCCGAGCCCCCGCGGGGTGTGAACCCGCGGGGACGCCCCGGCCCCACCGGACACCCGGCCCGGCCCGGGCCCGCGCGCGGGCCCCACTCCACATGCCCATCAGGTGCATTCATGCGCACATGTTGTCTATCGTGGCGGGGTCAGGGTTCCGGGCACCGGGAGGACGCATGCCGGCCGTGCCGCGCGATCGCCGATACCGCCGCCTGTTCACCGCGCAGGTGATCGCACTGGTGGGCACCGGGCTGGCCACGGTGGCGCTGAGTCTGCTCGCCGACGACATCGCCGGCCCGGACGCCGGGTCCGTACTGGGCACCGCGCTGGCGATCAAGATGGCGGCCTACGTCGGGCTCACTCCGGTCATCAGCGCGCTCGCGCACCGCCTGGCGCCGCGGCCCGTGCTGGTGGCCGCGGACCTGATCCGGGCCGCGGTGGCCCTCGCCCTGCCGTTCGTGACCGAGATCTGGCAGGTGTACCTGCTGATTTTCCTGCTGCAGGCCGCCTCCGCCACCTTCACCCCGGCCTTCCAGGCCCTGATCCCCCGCGTACTGCCCGGGGAGGAGGACTACACCCGGGCGCTGTCCCTGTCCCGGCTGGCGTACGACCTGGAGGTCCTGCTCAGTCCGGTGCTGGCCGCCGCCCTGCTCGCCCACGTCACCTACGGCGGCCTCTTCCTGGGCACCGTGGCGGGGTTCCTCGGCTCGGCGGCCCTCGTCCTGGCGACGGCGCTGCCGCCCCCCTCCCCCGGGCCGGCCGGCGGCGGCGGTTTCGCGGCACGGACCACCCGTGGCGCGCGGCTGATCCTCGCCACCCCACGGCTGCGCGCGCTGCTCGCGCTGAACCTCGCGGTCGCCGCCGCCGGCGCCATGGTGCTGGTCAACACCATCGTCTACGTGCGCGGTCACCTCGGCCGCGCCGCCTCCGACGTGCCCACGGCGTTCGGCGCGTACGGCGCCGGTTCCGTCCTCAGCGCGCTGCTGCTGCCCCGGCTGCTGCGCCGGACCACCGATCGCACGCTGATGCTGACCGCCGGACTGCTCTCCGCCGGACTGCTCACCGCGCTGGCCGCCACCACCTGGGCCGGCCCGGCCGGCTGGTCGTGGCCGGCGCTGCTGGCCCTGTGGGCGGGGTTCGGTGCCACCGGCTCGCTCATCATGACCCCCACCGGCCGGCTGGTCCGCCGGTCGGCCGGTGCCGGTGACCTCACCGCCGTCTTCGCCGCCCAGTTCTCGCTGTCTCACGGCTGCTGGCTGTTCACCTACCCGCTGGCCGGCCGGCTGGGCGCCGCCGCCGGCCTGACCGCCACCGCCCTCGCCCTCGCGGCGGTGGGCCTCGGCGCGGCACTGCTCGCGTGGCGGCTGTGGCCCACGGGCGATCCCTCCCGCATCCCGCATGTGCACAGCGTCCTGGGCCATGAGCACCCCCACCTGGCCGGCGCGCGCCCGGTGGGCGGCGGGTGGGAGCACACCCACCACTTCGTCATCGACGACCTGCACCGGAGGTGGCCGCTGCGGCCCGCCGGCTGACCGTTCCCGCACCGGCCCGTGGGTGGGGCCCCGCCCACGGCGGGCGGCCTACCATGTGCGCATGAGCGCACGCATGCACTCGGCAGGTGCACATCCCTCGCAACACGTGGACAACGGCGAGCGGCTGGACACCGCCGCGGCCGTCCTCGCGCTGCTCGCCGACCGCACCCGGCTGGCGCTGCTCCAGCGCCTCACCGAAGGCGAGGCGGACGTCGCCACGCTGACCGCCGCGTGCGGCGCCGCCCGCCCGTCGGTCAGCCAGCACCTGGCCAAACTCCGCCTCGCCGGACTGGTGGCCACCCGCAAGGACGGCCGGCGGGTGGTCTACGCGCTCAAGCACGGCCATCTCGAACGCCTGGTCACCGAGGCGCTGAGCGTCGCCGACCACCAGCTCGGTCAGCTCCCGCCGCACGCCTAGCTGTACTGCCCGGGCCGCACCCGGGCGGCGCCACCGAAGGCCGGTGAACGGCGGCGGGGCGGATCCCGCGTCGCGGCGGGTCGGCGGACCGGCAGGTCCCGCGCCGCCGCCGTCGTCCGGGCGCCGTTACGGGCGGCGGGAGGTCGGGAGGTAGACGACGAGTCGGCCGGCGGACCGTCGCGCGAGCGTCCCGGCCGGGCCGCCGGCCAGCGGGCGCCGGGATCGGGCACCGGCGCCGGGCGGCGGCGCCGTCACCGGGCCGGCGGGTGCCACCAGCGGGGGTCCGGGCCGGGTCCCGCGGTCCGGGCCAGGCCGGCGGCGGTGCGGCGGAGGGCCGCGACGCCCGGGACGTCGCGGCGGGCGGCCGCCCAGGCGAGCACCGCGGTGCACGGCGGCGCGTCGGCCAGGTCGACGTACCCGATGCCGGGGCGCGGGAACAGCTCGCGGCACGCCGCCGACACGATACGGATGCCCTGGCCGCGGCTGACCGCGGAGAGGCTGGACTCGAAGGTGGTCGCCGCGTGTGCGGTGTGGGTCACCGGGGTCCCGTCGGGGCGCGGGTCGGCGGCCCAGAAGTCGCGCCAGTCCCGGTGCACGGCGGGCGCGAGTCCGACCACGGGCAGGTGCGCCAGTTCGGCCAGGGACACCGCGTCCCGGCCGGCCAGCGGATGGGTGTCCCACAGGCAGACCGCCCGCGGCTCGGTCGCCAGTCGCAGGGTCTGGACGCCCGGTGGCACGGGGGCGTAGCACAGCACGGCGTCCACCCGGCCGTCCAGCAGCGCGCCGGACTGCTCGACGAAGTCCACCTCGCGCGGCACCACGTCCAGCCCGGGGTGGTCCCGGCGGACCCGGGTGACCAGTTCGGTGATGACGGGCAGGGCGGTGACGTAGCAGCCGAGGACCACCCGCCCGGAGACCGAGCGGGCCTGGTCGGCGACGGCACGGCGCAGGGCGTCGGCGCTGTCCGCCACGGCCCGCATCCGGGGCAGCAGCGCCTCCCCGGCGGCGGTCAGCCGGACGCGCCGGGTGGAGCGCTCCACCAGGGCGGTCCCGAGCTGCTCCTCCAGCCGCCGGATCTGCCGGCTCAGGGCGGGCTGGCTGATGTAGAGCCGCGCGGCCGCGCGGCCGAAGTGCAGTTCCTCGGCGAGCACCAGGAAGAGTCGCAGCCGGTGCACGCTCGGATCGGACAGGGCCGCGTGATCCATACCCGGCACGGTATCAATCGGCCGCCGGTGCGCATCGGTTGCGGCTTCCGTGCGCCACCGCCGCGGCCGAGGATGGAGGCCGGACCCGGTACCGGAGAAGGGAGCGGAGATGTCGTCGCGGGACGCGTTCCGGGGAACGCTGGCGGTGCTCGGGCTGATCGTGGTGGGCACCGGTGTGCCGGACGTGGTGGCCGGTCCGGGGGCGGTGCCCGGGAGCCACGACGTCGGGGCCACTCTGGACAGCAACTACCGCTTCTTCGCCGGGGTCTGGTGCGCCCTGGGCCTCGCGCTGCTGGCGGCCGCGCGCCAGCCGGAGGAGCACGCCCCGGTGCTGCGGGCGGTCTTCGGCGCGGTGTTCGCCGGCGGGCTGACGCGCGGGGTGTCCTGTGTCGCGGTCGGCACGCCGCACGCGCTGTACGCCTCCTTCATCGCGGTGGAGCTGCTGCTGCCGCCGCTGCTGATGCTCTGGTACGGCCGCCTGCCGGCCGCCCGGGAGCGGACGGTCGCGGTGTAGCGGGAGGTGTTCGGGGGTGTCCGGGGCGGCCGCGCAGGGGACGGCCGCCCCGGCTCCCTTCCCCGACCGGAACGGCGGCCTTCCCCCGGACTTGACTTCCCCCGGGCTTTCCCCGGACTTTCCCCGGGCCGGAACGGCGGCGCCGCGGACCGCCGGGGCCGCGGGCGGGCCGGGAGGGCCACCGCGCGAGGGGCGGCACCGTCCGTGATCAGCGTCACCGGCGGGTCCCGGCCACCTGGCAGTAATCTGTCGGACATGGTTCCGCTCGTACGCCGTCGCCACGTGGACTTCGTCCGCGTCACGAGCATGTCCTGTCCGCACATCGGCTGACGTGCGTCTGTGGGCCGCCCGCCGCCGGGCCAGGCCCCCCTTCCCCCCTCTCTCAGCTCTCTCAGCCCGTACCCGGTACCGCCGGCTCGCCGCACCACGGCCTGCCGCCGCAGCGGGCCCGCCCATCGGCGGGCTCCGCCGGGTCCTCCTCCCGCGGATGTGTCCATGTCTTCCCAGCAGCTGCCCGTGATCGACCTCTCCGCTGCCTCCGGCGGTCCGCGCGAACGCGCGGAACTGCACTCCCGGCTCCACTCGGCCGCCCATGACGTGGGCTTCTTCCAGCTGACCGGCCACGGCGTGACCGAGGCCGAGACCGCCGCCCTGACCCGCGCCATGCGGGACTTCTTCGCGCTGCCGGAGGCCGACCGGCTGGCGATATCCAACCTCTCCTCGCCGCACTTCCGCGGCTACACCCGGACCGGGGACGAGCACACCGCCGGCAGCCGGGACTGGCGTGACCAGCTCGACATCGGTGCGGAGCGGCCGCCGCGGGTGCCCGGCCCCGGGGAGCCGGCGTACTGGTGGCTGGAGGGCCCCAACCAGTGGCCCGCGGCGCTGCCCGGGCTGCGCGCCACCGCGCTGGGCTGGATCGACCGGCTGGCCGGCGTGGCCGGCCGGCTGCTGCACGAACTGCTGGCGGCGATCGGCGCGCCACCGGACTTCTACGACCACGCCTTCGGCGACGAGCCGCATCTCCATCTGAAGCTGGTGCGCTACCCGGGCCGGGCCCCGGACGGTGCCGACCAGGGCGTGGGCGCCCACAAGGACTACGGCTTCCTCACCCTGCTGCTCCAGGACCGCATCGGGGGGCTCCAGGTGGAGCGGTCGGACGGCCGGTTCCACGACGTGCCGCCGCTGCCCGGCGCCTTCGTCGTCAACCTGGGTGAGCTGCTCGAGGTGGCCACCGACGGCTACCTCAAGGCCACCCACCACCGGGTGGTGAGCCCGCCCGGCGGGCGGGAGCGGTTCTCCGTGCCGTTCTTCTACAACCCCCGGCTGGACGCGCGGATCGAGCCGCTGCCGTTCCCGCACGCGCGGCACGCGCCGGGGGCGACCCGGGACCCGGCCAATCCGCTCTTCGCCGAGTACGGCCGCAACGAGCTCAAGGGCTGGCTGCGGGCGCACCCCGGCGTCGCCCGCCGCCACCACGCCGGCCTGCTGGAGCGCGCCCCGGTCCCGGTCGGGTGAGCGGGCAGGGCTCCCCCGCGCGGGCCGGTGTGCCCGGCCCGCGCGGGGCAGGGGCCGGCGGCACACACCGGTGACCGGTCTGTGTGCGTTTGACATGGTTCGGGCGGATGGCACGGTGGTAGGGAGACAACTGTCATCGGGAGGTCCGGCATGGGATCCGGTTCGGCATGGCGATCCGTGGCACGGCAACTGCCCCTCAGGCTCACCGTGGGCGCGTTCATCCTCAACTCCGGCCTGTCGAAGCGGGCCGCCGACCAGGCCGCCGCCGAGCAGATGCAGCAGTTCGCCGCGGGCACCTATCCGGCCCTGGGCGCGATGGACGCCCAGCGGTTCGCCCGTCTGCTCTCCGCCGGGGAACTCGCCGTCGCCGCGGCGCTGCTGCTGCCGGTGGTCCCCGCCGCCGTGGCCGGAGGCGCGCTGACCGCGTTCTCCCTCGGGACGCTCGGGCTCTACCTGCGGACCCCCGGTATGCGCGAAGAGGGCGGCCTGCGCCCGACCGAGCAGGGCATCCCGCTGGCCAAGGACGTGTGGATGCTCGGCGTCGGCCTCTCCCTGCTCGCCGAGGGCGGGACCAGGCGGCGCGGGCCCGGGCCGGCCGCCTGGTACCTCGTCCACCACTGACCGGACCGGAGCCGGTCGGCGGCGGGCAGGGCGGCCGGGGACCGGGACCACGCGGTGCAGGGAGGCGCCATGGAGCTGCGGCGACCCCCCGGGCCGCGCCGGTGGCCGTGGCTGACCGGCTCGGTCGCGGTGCCGCTGCTGCTCATCCTGCTCGTCACCGTCGTCGACATCCTGGCACCGCCCGAGGTCCATCTCGGGCCCTTCCTAGTCGCCGCCCCCGCCATCGCGGCGTCGTTCTGCGGCCCGCGGATGACGGCGTTCATCGGGGTGCTCGCGGTCGCCGCGCAGGCGGTGGTGGCCATCGTGCGCACCAGCCTGGTCGATCTCAACCACACCCTCCAGATCACCGCGTTGATCCTGATCTCCGCGATCGTGACCTTCTTCGCCCATCTGCGGGAGCGGCACGAGAGACAGCTGACCCAGCTCAGGTCGGTGGCCGAGGCCACCCAGGGGGTGCTGCTGCGGGCGCTGCCGCAGCGGATCGGCCCGCTGCGGGTGGCATCCGTCTACCTGGCCGCCGAGGCCGAGGCGCAGATCGGCGGCGATCTGTACGCGGTCGCCCGGACCGCCCGGGGCACCCGCCTGATCATCGGTGACGTCCGGGGCAAGGGCCTGGAGGCGATCGGGGACGCCGCTCTGGTGCTCGGGGCGTTCCGCGCGGCCGCCCACCGGCAGGCGGAGCTGCCGGTGCTGGTCGGCCATCTGGAGGGGGCCGTCTCCTCCGACCTGACCGACCCCGGGGGATCCCGCCAGGAGGGCGCCGACCCCGGGGAGACGTTCATCACCGCGGCGGTCCTGGACGTCCCGGACACCGGATCGACCCTGACCCTGGTGAACTGCGGCCACCCCCCTCCGCTGCTGCTGCGGGACGGCCGGGTCACGCCGCTGGAGGTGAGTCGCCCCGCCCTGCCGCTGGGCCTCGCCGAGTTCGCCCCGTCCGAGCTGGTGGTGGAGTCCTTCCCGTTCCGCACCGGTGATCTCGTCCTGCTCTACACCGACGGGGTCATCGAGGCACGCGACCGGAACGGGGCCTTCTATCCGCTGGTCGACCGGATGACCGCCTGGCCGGGAGGGGAGCCCGACGCCCTCCTGCGATACCTCTGCCGGGACCTGGTGGCGTACTCCGGCGGTGTGCTGGACGACGACGCGGCCATGGTCGCGGTCCGGCGGTCGGCGGGCGGGCCCGTCGCCGCCGCGGGCCCGGCTCCGGAGGCGGCCGCGACCCGGCCGGGGCGGGACGACCGGTGACCGTCCGACGGCCGCCCCGCCCCGCCCCGGGCCGGTCTCACAGGCCCACGTCCCGGTCGCGGATGTCGGCCGGCGACTCGCGCCGTACCAGCAGGCGGGCCCGGCCGCCGGCCACGGCGACCACGGGCGGGCGGCCGACGAGGTTGTAGCCGGAGGCCATGGAGAGGTGGTAGGCGCCCGCCACCGGTACGGCGATCAGGTCGCCGGGACGCACGTCGCCGGGGAGTGCCACGTCAGCGGCGAGCACGTCGCCGGCCTCGCAGTGCCGGCCGACCACGGTCACCGGGCGCTGACCGGCCGCACCGGCCCGGCCGATCAGCCGGGGTGCGTACCGCGCCCCGTACAGCGCGGGCCGCGGGTTGTCGCTCATCCCGCCGTCCACCGCCACGAAGGTGCGCTCGCCGGTGCGTTTGACGGCGAGGACGCGGTAGAGGGCGACCCCGGCCGGGCCCACGATCGCCCGGCCCGGCTCGATGATCAGGCGGGGCACCGGCAGCCGGGCGGCCGCGCAGCTCTCGGCGAGTTCCGCGCGGACCCTCCGGGCCAGCCGGGTCAGGTCCAGTGCCTTGTCCTGCGGCCGGTAGGCGATGCCGTGACCGCCGCCCAGGTCGAGCTCGGGCAGGGTGACGCCGTGCTGGTCCCGCACCCGCGCCAGCAGCCCCACCATCCGGCGGACGGCCGTGAGATAGGGCCTGACGAGGGTGATCTGCGAGCCGAGGTGGCAGTGGAGCCCGGTCAGTTCCAGCTGCGGCAGCCCCAGGATGCGGGCGATGGCGTGCTGGGCGTGGCCGTCGGCCACGGACAGGCCGAACTTCTGGCCGTCCGTGCCGGTGCGGATCTTGTCGTGGCCTCCGGCGCTGATGCCGGGCACGATCCGGACCAGGACCCGCTGGTGGCCGTCGCGGCCGACCTCGGCGGCCAGCCGGGCGATCTCGGAGGCGCTGTCGATCACGATGCGCCCCACGCCCAGCCGCAGCGCGGTCCGCAGGTCGTGCGGCGACTTGGCGTTGCCGTGCAGCACGATCCGCTCCGGCGGGAAGCCGGTGGTGACCGCGAGTTCCAGTTCGCCGGCGGAGCAGACCTCCAGGCCCAGTCCCTCCTCGTCCACCCAGTGGGCCATGGCCCGGCACAGGAACGCCTTGGCGGCGTAGACCACGTCCGCCTCGGGGAAGGCGTGCCGGTAGGTGCGGCAGCGCTCCCGCACCTCGCCTTCGTCGAGTACGTAGAGGGGGGTGCCGAAGCGGTCGGCGAGCCCGGCGAGCGGCACGCCGCCCACCGAGAGGTTCCCGCGGGACCGCTCGGCCGCCGAGGCGGGCCATACGGACAGGCCGCCGCCGGTGCCGAGGGCCGGGGGTTCGCGCACCGTGGTCACCGGGCGATCTCTTCCCGGCCGCCCCGTCGGGCCGGCCGCTCGGTGCGGGTGGCGCTCCCGGTCGCCCGGAGCCCCGCTCCGGTGCGCGGGCCGGGGCCGTACGCCGGGCCGGCGTACGGCGCCGTGGACTGCCCGCCCCCGGCGGGGGGCGCGGTCAGCTGCGGGTCCACCGTGACGGTGGTGACGCCGAGCGGTGCGGTGAGCGCGCGCAGCGCGGGGGCGGCGAGCCGGATCCAGGCCTGGCCGGGGCCGAGCGCCGCGGTCAGCAGGTCCCGGCTGGTGAAGCCGACCGCGGTGCGGCCGCCGCGAGCGGTGCGGAACAGGCGCGCGGCGCACGCCGTGGGGCCCGGCCGGACCGGGACGTAGAGGGGTCCGGCCGGGAACCGTTCGAAGGGTTCCGGATCGTCACCGCAGGTGTGGTGGGTCATGGGATGCCTCCTGGAGGATCCGCGGATGAGCGTCGGGCGGGTGGGTGTCCCGGCACCGGGGACCGGGCCGGGGCGGTGCGCCGAACGTATGCCCGCTGAACGGCGTTTCCCGACGCCTCATGACGTGACACTGACGGCGATCGGTGCTTTTCTGACGGGATTTCGACGTGTGGGGCGGCACACCGGGGCTCTGGGCGGGGCTCGCGGGCCCGGGCCGGGCGGGCAAAGCCGTCGACGGTGGCGGCCCGGACGACCTAGGGTCACGCGCATGACGGTTTCACTGAGCGATGGCGCGCGAAGGCTCCTGGACGATCCCCACCCCGCGGTGCTGGGCACGGTCAACCCCGACGGGAGCCCTCAGACGTCCGTCGTCTGGGTCGCGAGGGAAGGGGACGAACTGGTCGTCTCCACCGAGGCGGGCCGGCGCAAGGAACGGAACATCGCACGGGACCCCCGGGTGAGCCTGACGGTCTACGACCGTGCCGACCCCCTCCGGTACCTGGAGGTGCGCGGGGTGGCCACGGTGACCGAGGACCTCGGCCGGCGGGTGGCCGTCCGGCTGGCGGAGGAGTACGAGGGGGCGGGGGCGGGTGAGGAGTACCGCCGGCTCCCGCCGGAGGTGGTGCGGGTGGTGATCCGGATCGAGCCCCGCCGGGTCGTGGGGACCGCGGCCGGCTGACCCGCCGGACCGCGGCGCCGGCCGCGGCCGGTCGGGGCCCCGTCGGGTGACGCGCCGGCCGGCCCGGCGCCGCCCGGCGCGGTCTCCGACGGACGCGCGTCGTCGAGGGCCGGAGGGCCCGTCGGTCACTCCGGGCGTCGGACGGCACCACACATCGACCGACCATCCCGACGCGGGCTCCCTGGTGGCCGCGACTCCCCGGTGGCCGCACGGGGTTCCGCGCGTCGGCCCGCGGAACTTTCTTCCAAGACGGGGCGGCTCGGGTCCGTCAGGGTGGGGGCATGCACAGCGACGAAGTGGATGCCGAGGCCGGAGCCGTGGCATTGGCCGCGGACCATGGGTCCGGCGGTGACCGTGGAGCCGACAGCGGTTGGGAAGTGGCGCGGCCCGGCGACGCGCCTGCCGTTGCCGGTGTCCGGATGGCCGGCTTCCGGGATCGCGTCGGCCGGGCACTGGACCTGCGGGTGCTGCCCCAGCCTGCCGTGGTCGTCGTCATCGGTCTGGGAAACGACCCGTTCACGGTCGAAGGCGGCACCGCGCAACGACCCGCGACGCGCCCGAACCCGCACCCGAGCCTGGTCGCGTCGTTGTCGCCCGGTCCCGCGCGGATCCGCGGCCGGGACGTCGAGTGCATCGAGATGTGCCTGTCGCCCGGCACCGCTTACGCGCTGCTGGGTGTGTCGCCGCACGAACTGGCGGGAGCGGTCGTCGGCCTGGAGGACCTGTGGGGGCGGCAGGAACGGCAGCTCCGCGAACGGGTGGCCGCCGCCACCGCATGGCAGGAACGCTTCGCGCTGGTCGGCGAGTTCCTCGCCCGCCAGGCCGCCCGGGGCCCGTCGATCACACCCGAGGTCGCCGGTGTGTGGGACACGATCGTGGCGCACAGGGGCCGGGTGCGGGTGGCCGAACTCGCCGCGTCCTGCGGGTGGAGCCGCAAGCGGCTGTGGTCCCGGTTCAGCGCCCAGATCGGCCTCACTCCCAAGCGCGCCGCCATGCTCGTCCGCTTCGACCACGCCGCCCAGGCCCTGCGCGCGGGCGGGAACACCGCCGACATCGCCCTGGCGCACGGATACGCCGACCAGTCCCACCTCCACCGCGACGTCCTCGCCTTCGCCGGGTGCACGCCCACCGCTCTGGCCGGCCTCTGACCCGTACCCCCGGACATCACCATCACCCACCACGACGAGTAAGGAAGTCATCCGTGAGCACCATGGACACAGCTGCTGCCCGAGAGGCCATGGCCGACCGAGGTCTGATCGTCCGACTCGCCTTCGGCAGCATGGCCGCGCAGACCCTGCGCGCCGCGGTACGGCTCGGAGTCTTCGACCTGGTCGGTGACGGCCCGCGCCCGG
Source organism: Streptomyces sp. NPDC018031 (assembly GCF_044327625.1). NCBI lineage: Bacteria > Bacillati > Actinomycetota > Actinomycetes > Kitasatosporales > Streptomycetaceae > Streptomyces > Streptomyces sp. NPDC018031. Next base: position 10,347 of record NZ_JBIRFT010000030.1, on the reverse strand, counting down.
CCGGCGAGGTGGCCGCCGCCGCGGGAGCCGAGCACCAACCCATGACGAGGCTGTTGCGCGCCCTCGCCGGCCTGGGCCTGATGGAGGAGCACGAACCCGACGCGTTCTCGGTGACTCCCGCCGGCGCCCTTCTCGGTTCCGGCCGCCCCGACTCGCTCGTCTCGTTCGTCCGGATGTTCACCGACCCGGCGATCGTGCGGGCCTGGGATGGACTGGACGACAGCGTCCGAACCGGCGGCATCGCGTTCGACGCCGTCTTCGGCACCGACTTCTTCAGCCACCTCGGCCGACACCCCGAGCTGTCCGCCGACTTCAACGCGGCGATGAGCCAGGCCTCCGCGGAGACGGCCGCCGTGCTGCCGCACGCCTACGACTTCGGCCGCTTCACCTCGGTCACCGACGTCGGCGGCGGCGACGGAAGCGTCCTGGCCGGCGTGCTCGCCGCGCACCCGGCGCTCACCGGTGTCCTCCACGACACCGAGGACGGCCTGGCCCAGGCACCGCGGACGCTGGACCGGCACGGGATGGCGGACCGCTGTTCCCTGTCCGCGGGCGACTTCTTCCGCTCCGTTCCCGGCGGCTCGGACCTGTACCTGATCAAGAGCGTCCTGCACGACTGGTCGGACGATCAAGCGGTCACGATCCTCGGCCACTGCCGCGAGGTACTGCCGCCCGGCGGCCGCGTCCTGATCGTGGAGCCGGTGCTTCCCGAGGTCGTCGGTACCGTCGGCGCCGCGCACGCCGCAGACGACGGGATCACTTACCTCAGCGACCTCAACATGCTGGTGAACCTGGGCGGGAGGGAACGTACCCGCAAGGACTTCGAAGAGGTGTGCCACCGCGCGGGACTGTCCGTCGTGTCGGTGACGCCGCTGGAGGCGGCCCCCTTCTATCTGATCGAGACCGTGGCCCGCTGACCCACGAGCGCGCACCGGTGCCGCGGGGCCGGCCGACCCGCGGCACACCGCCCGCGGGCGCCTCTCGCACCGCCGGGCGGAGATCTTCCGGCTGCCCTACGAGGAGAAGGCCCCCGGCCCGGGACTCGCGGTGTACGTCAACCGGACGGCCGTTCTCGGCTTCTTCCTGGTGGTGGCCGCGCTGCGGCACAACGCCAGGTCTCCTCCCGGCTCCACGGCCAGGAGGGCCATGGGGCCGGCCGCCGGCACGCCGGCGGCCGGCCGTTCCGTGCGACTCAGGCCGCGGGGCCGGTCCGGGCCGTCCCGGAGCCGACGGCGGTGCCGATCTCCAGCCGCCAGCCGGTGAGCAGGTCCGCGGCGACCCCCGGCCAGCGGCGGGCCAGCCGCTGCTCGGCCACCCGCTGGGTGAACGAGGACGCGACGATGCGGCGTGCCCGGTCCGGCTCGTCCCGCAGCAGGCGCTGGTACGCGGGCAGTGTGTCGGCGGTGATGTAGGCCCACCGCTCCTCGGTCCGCGCGAGGTTGAAGCGCGGCAGTGAGGTGGTCAGGTGGATGGCCGTCGTCCTGCCGCCGAGGGTGATCTCGTCGCTGAGGACCAGCGGGGCGTACTTGCCGGGGGTTCTGGTTCCGGGTATCGAGGCGGCCCCGCCGACGGTCATCCCGTAGGTCACGGCGGCGCCCACCGGACCGTCGTGCCGGTACATCTGGTCCCACTGCCCGGCGATGATCTGGTTCTGCTCGCGGGCGAGCAGCGCGGTGTTGCCGCGCCGGACGCCGCCGGGCTCCCCGGTGGCGATGTCACGCCACGCGGCGACCGCGTCGTCGTCGATGAGACCGGCCGCCCGCAGTTCCTCGACCGCGCTCAGGCCGCCCCCCAGATACGCGGTGTGCATGGCGCCCTGGTCCATGAAGATGTGCTTCTGCATGGCGAGGAACTTCGCCTCGTACCAGCGGAGTTGCTCCGAGGGAAGGGCGGTCCGGGCCTCGGTGAGCTGCCGGACGTCGTACGGCAGCGCCGCCCGCACCTCGGTCGGCAGTTCCGCGACCTTCCCGGAGACCAGACCCGCGACGTCGGCCATCGCGTCCAGGTCCTCGAAGCCCGCGGTGAAGGCGGGGCCGATCATGTTGGCCATGCCCGCCCACTGCATCTGCGGGTGGTCCAGGAAGAGTCTGCCGTAGAACCCGTACACCGCGGCCACGGTGTCCTCGTTGGCGTCGACGCCCCGTCCCGGGTCCCAGGTGGTCAGGTCGATTCCCGCGTCGTCCGCGGCCCGCACCAGCCAGTACTGCCACAGCAGTGCGGCGTAGCGGGTGGGGGCGACGCCGTCGGCGCGGGCCCGGGTCAGCCATGACTCCAAGGTCGCCCGGTCGGCGGGGAGTTCGGGGTGGACGCCGCCGGTGAGTTCGCCGTCGGCGTTGGTGAGGGGCAGGTCGAGCGGCGGTGCGGAGGCCGGCGACGCGTGCGGGGCCTCGGCGGCCGGGGACGCGGTGGGGCCGTGCCGCGGCGCCGGTGGCGCGGCGGTCGCCGTTCCGGACACACCCAGTGCGAGGAGGGTTCCGATCGCGGCCGCGGCCGCTGTGTTGCGTCTGATCGCCGTGCTCCGTGTTCTCTTGTCGAGGGACACCCACCGGAGTTGACGTGTCCGGCCCCGTCGAACATCTGAACTGGACTGAGGCTGCGCGGAATCGTAGCCAATGCGCCACGGCGTCACAACGAGATCCGGAGGCGGGGCCGCGACACCTCGCGGGGCCCGCGCCGCCCCTCCACGGTGGTGACGGCCGAAGGCGCGGGCCGCGGCGGCGTCCGGCCGGGCGGCGGGGGCCTCGGCCCGCGGCGGGGCCCGGCCCACGGCGCCGGGACACGGCTGCCCGGCGCCGGGGGTCGGGGTGCCCGACGCCGGGAGTCGGCGGGCCGGCGCCGGGAGTCGGCGGGCGGCGGCGCCGCGGGGGTCACACCGTCATGGACTCCTGGAGCCACCGCCGCACCCGGTAGGGCAGCCACCAGACCAGTTCCCCGGCCTCGCCGACCAGTCGTTCCGTCCGCAGGTCGGCGAGGATCTCCGGGTCCACCCGCCGGGCCGGCACCCCGTGCTCCAGCAGGGCGATCGCCTCCTGGTACTCGGGCTCCGCCACCGTGAACCGGCGCAGGTCTCCCCACCGGCGGTCCCGGATCTGCACGAAGCCGGGGCCCCGGCGCCACAGGCACTTGCAGAGGTAGTGCTGGTGCCGCCACTCCTGGAGGGCGGCGGCCGGATCGGCCGGTCCGGTGAGGTCCAGCGGCGGCTGGAGGTGGTTCAGCGCCCGCCACTGCTCGGGGTCCTCGTCCGCCAGCGCCAACCGCCATTCGACCAGCACCGCGTGCGCGGTCAGGTCGCGGACCAGACACAGGGCTCGCACCGCCCGCGCGGCGGCGGCCGGGTCCGCCGCGGCGCGGGTCAGGTCCACGGATTCGGGCAGCCGCACCCGTCGGGCGCCGAGCCGCCACAGCCGGTCCGCCTCCTCGGCGGCCCGGCCGGTGAGCGGAAGTTCGCCCAGGTCCATGCCCGGCAGGCGGCAGGCGTCGGGGTCGTAGTCGCGCCAGGCGAGCACCGGCAGCGGATGGTCCGGTGCTGCGGGGTCCGCGGCCGGCGGGGTGGTCGTGGTGCTCATCCGGGGTCGCTCCTCCTGCGTCGGGGGCCGGCGCGGTGCGCCGGGCGGGCGGCGGCCGGTGGCGGCCGGAGTGGTCGGTCGGGGGCGGGTGCGGGGCGCCGGGCGAGGGAGGCGCCGGGCGGGCGGTCAGACCTGACCGGCCGGCTCCGGGGTCCGCTGCGGCGTGGCGTGGGTGTGGCGCATGAAGTACAGCCGCAGCAGGTCCTCGTTGACGGCGGCCGGCGCGATGTGGACGTACTGCCCGCCGTCGGTGAACACCAGCCCGAGGCCCAGCCACTCCTCCAGCAGTGCAGCGACCTCCGCCTCCTCGACGGCCCGGCCGGGCAGCCGGCCGCGGAGTTTGCGGGTCAGCGCGGTGACCGCGTGCGGCTGGTCCAGCAGTCGGAACACCTCCAGCTGCAGGGGGTCGGTCAGCTCCCGCGCACCCCAGTCGAACAGCCGCCGCCGGCTGACCAGGACGATGCGGTCGCCCAGGTCGGAGTAGGTGAGCCGGCTGTCGGCGTTGTGCTTCTTCCAGGCCGCCAGCGCGTCGTTCAGGGCGTCCACGGTGTGCTGGCCGATGCCCCGCTCCGGGGCTTCGAAGACGTACGCGAGGTCGTACAGCTCCGCTTCGGGCAGGTCGTAGGTGAACCGGTAGTGCGCCTCCGGGCGCAGGCCGGAGAAGCCGAGCTCGGGCCGGTTGAAGTAGGGGCTGAAGCGCTCGATGGCGATCCGCGCGGAGAGGTCCACCGGCGGGTTCAGGTGCTCCAGCGCGGGGATCTGGGCGATCACCGGGTCGTAGTCGGCCTCCGTCTCCCCCGGGAAGCCGTGCAGGTAGTTCCAGGCGACGGAGAGTCCGGTCTCGGCGCCGTCGCGGAGCATCCGCACGTTCTGGCAGCCGCTGACGCCCTTGTCCATCAGGTTCAGCACCCGGCTGTTGAGGCTCTCGATGCCCGGCTGGACGTAGATCAGCCCGGCGTCGGCGAGGGTGCGCAGCTGGGCGCGGCGCATGTTCGCCTTGATCTCGATGTGCAGCCGCAGGTCGTGGCCGCTTTCGATGATGCGGGGCAGCACCGTGGTCAGGTAGCCCATGTCGAGGATGTTGTCCACGACGTACATGTCGAGCACCCGGTGCCGCCGGGAGAGTTCCGTGATCTCTTCGTAGAAGGTGTCCGGGCTCTTGCTGCGGAACTGCATGAACGATCCGTTGAGGCCGCAGAACGTGCAGTGGTGCTTCTCCCCCCACCAGCACCCGCGGGCGCCCTCCACCACGAGTTTGGGCTCCACCCAGGCCCGGGCTTCGGAGGTGGCGAGCCGTTCGAAGTAGCCGGTGTAGTCGGGCGGCAGGATGGCGGCCGGGGGCAGCGGCCTGGTGCTCATCGGGTTGGCGACACTGGCGCCGTCCGGCCCCCGGTGGCACAGCCCGGGGATGCCGTCGAGCGCGGTGCCCTCCCGGAGCGCGGTGAGCAGGGCGGGAAAGGCCGCCTCTCCCTCACCGCGCACCACGTGGTCCACGAAGGGGAAGTTGCGGTGGGTGGCGGCGCCCTGCTCGGCGTCGCAGTTGGCACCGCCGAAGACCGTCACGATGTGCGGCGCCAGCGCCTTGACCTGCCGTGCCGCGGCCAGCGCGGCGGTGTTCTGCTGGAAGGTGGAGGTGAATCCGACGACGTCCGGGTTCTCGGCGACGATCCGCTCGGCCGTCTCCCGGACGAACTCCGGCACGATCCGGTGCAACTGGCAAGACTTTTCCAGCCGCGACGCGCGCACTTTCCCGGTCAGCGTCGAGGTGAACTCCTCCACCCGCCACTCGGGGTCGTCGTACAGCGCCGAGGAGAACACCCAGTCGCCGCATCCCAGGAAGTACGAGGACAGCGCGTAGTACTCGTAGTCCTGGCAGGTGAAGGGGGTACGGGCGGTGATCCAGTCGGTGAAGTCCACATTGGCGTGCAGCACGTCGGCACGGGCGCCGGGCACCCGCTCGTCGACGCTGCGTTTGAGGATGCCGAGCGCGAGGGACGGCAGATCGATCGGAGACCAGGGCATGTTGACCAGCAGGACGCGCATGACGGCTCCTCGGCACGAAGGACAGGCAAGGGAAACAAGTGGGCGGGGGAACGGCAGCGGCGGCCGCCGGGCGCGGGGCGGGCCCGCCGCCGCGGTGCCCGCGGGGTGCCGCGGCGGCGCACCCGGCGACCGGCCCGGGCCGGCCCGAAGGCCGGACCCGGACCGGCCGGGGCTCACTCCTCCTCGCTGTCCTCCGCGGTGCGGAACGGCACGGTGACGGTGATCCCGACGCTCGGCGAGCGGTTCTCCTCGTCGCCCGCGAGCGGGTCGTTCTGGATGATGTCCTTCTGCACGGCTGCTACCTCCTCTCCGTGTCCCGGCCGGTGGTGCCGGCGTCGGTGGTGCGGTCACCGGGAGCGCCGGCGGCGTGGCCGCTCCCGTCTTCTCCCCCGTGACCTTCGGTACGGGGAGTTCGGTGGGCCTCCCGCCGCGGGCCGTGCAGGCCCCGGCCGAGGAAGGCCATCGCCCGGCGCAGGACGGCGACGTGGTCGCCGCCGAGATAGCCGTCGTGGCCGGAGTCCAGCCACATCGCCTCGTGCGGGACCCCGGCGGCGGTGAGCGCCGCCAGGTACGCACGGACCTGTCCGGGCGGGCATTTGGTGTCCCGGGTGCCGGCCACCACCAGCAGCGGTGCCCGCACCCGGTCGGCGTAGCGCAGCGGTGAACTGCGGGCGTAGCGTTCCGGGACCTCCTCGGGGGTGCCGCCGAAGAGGGCCTCGTCCAGGGCGCGCAGCGCGGGGGTGCCGGAGCGGTGGGCCAGCGCGCAGTCGGCCACCGGCTTGACCGCCACCCCGGCCTGCCAGAGGTCGGGCCGGGTGCCCAGGGCGAGCAGCACCAGGTAGCCGCCCCAGGACGTGCCCCACAGCCCGATCGCGTCGGGGCGGGCCAGTTCACGGCGGATCAGGTCGGCGCGGACCGCGGCGAGGTCGGCGACCTGGGTGAGCCCGACGCCCTCGCGGTAGGCGGCCCGCCAGCGGGGGCCGTAGCCGGTGGAGCCGCGGTAGTTGACGCGGGCCACCGCGTATCCGGAGGCGACCAGGGAGTGCACCATCGGGTCGTAGGCGTCCCGGTCGTGGTCGGTGGGGCCGCCGTGCACCAGGAAGACCAGGGGCGGTCGGTCCGCGCCGGTGGCGGGCAGGCCGAGCAGGGTGTGCACCGGTCCGTCGGGCCCGTCGGTCCACAGCTCGGTGTGGCGGCCGGGGACCCGTCCCGCCGGGGCTCCGACGGTGGGCAGCGGGGTGCCGGCGGTGGAGCACAGCCGGGGCGGGGTGGCCGAGTCGGTCCACAGGTAGTGCACGTCGCCGTCGCCGCGCGGGGCGGCGTCCAGCACGGTGCCGGGCGGCGTCGGCACTGGCTCCAGAGTGCGGCGGTCGAGGTCGGCGGTGAACAGGTGGCTGCGGCCCCGGCGGTCCTGCCGCACCAGTACCCGGCGGCCGTCCGGGTACCAGCGGGCGGTGATCTCGGTGTCGAATCCGCACCAGGAGTGGGTGTGCAGGCCGCTGCCGGGGCTCCAGGTGGCCGGTGCGTAGCCGGTGCCGTGTTGGCGGACCAGCAGCAGTTCGGCCACCGGGCGATCCGGACCGGGCGCGGCCGATGCGGGGTCCGGGGCGGCGGGGGCGAAGCCGAGCGACCACACCCGGCCGTGGCGGCCGGAGAGCCGGGCCACCGGGGAGCCGTCGGTCCGGTACACCGTGACCGCGTCCGGCCCGGCCGCGGTCGTGGTGACGGCGAGCAGGCCGCCGTCCGCGGAGAGCCCGGCGAGCGCGGCCGCCCCGGCGACCCGGAGGACGAGGCGGGCGGTGCGGTCGGGGCCGCCGAGGTACACGCTCAGGCCGTCCGGACCGCCCAGGCCGACGGCGACCGTGTCACCGGCGGCGGCCAGGCCGCGCGGGGCACCGGCGGGTACCCCGGGCAGGGCGGGGCGGTCGGGGCCGCCGGGGAAGTCCTGGCGGCGCCAGATCCCGTGTCCGTCCCGGTCCTCGTCGAACCACCAGACCGCGGCGTCGGCCGCGACGGCGCAGTGCAGGGTGCCGTGCGGCCGGTCGGTGACCTGACGGGCCCGGCCGGTACGGGCGTTCCAGGTGAAGATCTCGCACCGCCCGCCGGCGTCACCGGTGAGGGCCATGCGGGCCGGGTCGGTGGGGCAGACCTCCGGGAGCACCGCCCGGTAGACCTTGAACCGCGGCTGGTCGGAGGTGTGGCGCGCCCCCGGGGCGGAGGCGGGGGCGCTCATCCGGACCTGCCCGGTGCCGGGCGGCGGGTGGCGGCCCGGGCGGCCGGGCCCCGCCCGGCGGTCGCGGGCGGCGGTGGCGCGCCGGTGGCGGGCGGCCGGACGGGCGGCGGCGGGACGGCGGGCGGCGGGGACGTCCCCGCGGCGGCCGCCATCACCGGCTCCGGCTCGGCACCCGCTTCTCAGGTCGTGGTGGTGGTGGACCGGCCGCGGCGCTCCGCGGTGCGGTGCCCGCGGGCGGGCCCGCCGGGACCGGTGCTCCGGCCGGCCGGGCCGCCGGGATCAGGAACGACGGCGAGCCGGAGACCCGGAATAAGGCTCTGCTTCCGTGTACACCGCTTCTTCGTTTCACTCCGGCCCCCCTGTCGAGCGCATCCCTCGCGGAGATCATGAAAACCAAATGATCATTAGCGAGCATTTGGTGAAGAACATGCGCATCAAGTGAAACTGCGCGGAGTCTAGCCAGGCGCCATCAAGCCCGGCAAGACCACACGCACAGCCGGAACACCCCCAAAGCGGTCCCCGCGTTCCTCCCCCAGGTCACCCCGTGGGCGGGCCCTGGAAACCCGGCCGGCGGCCGCGCCGGGCGAGGTTCAGCCGGCCGGCCCCGCGGGGGCCAGCGGGCCGTCCGCCAGGGTGCGCAGCAGATGGGCCGGATCGCGGTAGACCGCGGTGGCGCCGGCCTCCTCCAGGTCGGCCCGCGGGATGCCGCCGCTGAGCACCCCGACGCAGGTCACCCCGGCCCGGCTGCCGGCCCGCATGTCCCACACCGAGTCGCCCACGAACACCGCCCGCGACGCCGGCGCCCCGGCCAGTTCCAGCGCGTGGGCGACGGGCTCGGGGGCGGGCTTCCCGGCTGTCACGTCGTCCGAGCTCGCGGTGGCGGTGATCGCGTCGTCGGCGTCGAGGGCCCGGCGCAGCGCCGCCAGTTCCGGACCCCCGGCGGAGGTCGCGAGCACCACGCTCCAGCCGTCCTCGGCGAGCCGCCGCAGCAGCCGCCCCGCCTCCGGCAGCGCGGTCAGCCGGGCGAAGTAGGTCCCGTAGAGGGTGACGTGCGCGGCGCTGATGGCACCGTCCTGGTCCGGGTCGCGGTCGTCGCCCAGCAGATGGGCGACGAGATCGGCGGAAGCGAGCCCCACCGCGCGGTGGATGGCGTGCATCGGCACCTCGTGCCCGGCCTGGCGGAACGCCTCCCACCAGGCGGTGACATGCAGGTGGTTGGTGTCGACCAGGGTGCCGTCGACGTCGAACACGGCAGCCCGTGCCATGTGCTGTCCCTCCATCCCGAGGAGCCGCAATCCCGAGGAGCCGCCATCCCGAGGAGCCGGGCACCGGGGTGTCCGCGCCGGGCCGGGTGCGCAGCGGCCGTCCGGACCGCCGGGTCCGGGCCCCTGTCGCGCCGGACCGCGGGCCGTTGCGCCCACTCTGCCCGGCCGGCCGCTCCGGTGCAGCCGGAAGGCCGCCGGACGGGCCCGCCGCCGGCCGCTCGCCGCACCCCGGCCGACCGCGGCCGGTCCCGGCGCCGGGCCCCCGGCCACCGCGGCCGGTCCGGACGCCGGGCCCCCGGACGCCGGGGCCGGGCGGCGGCCGGGAGGGGAGGCCGGCACCGCGGCCGGGGAGCCGACGGCCCGGACGGGCGACCGGAGTCCGGACCGTCCGGTCAGTGGTCCGCGGTGGCCCTGCCCCGCGCCTCCCCGGTGGCCAGGAGCGAGTCGTCGGCGACCCGGGCACCGGGCAACCGGTGCCGGGCGGCGATCAGGGCGGCGTCGACGTCGCGGGTGCCGGTGGCGACGCACAGGGTGTAGGCGACGTCCTCCATCCGCTGCCGCACCTCCTCACTCCCCGACTCCGCGTGCAGCAGGGCGAGGGTCCGGTACTGCTCGATCGTCTTCCGCAGCACCGCGGGGTGAGCCATCAGCACGGCGTTCTCCTTCCACTCTTCACGACGGACGGCACGTCCACGGCGCCCGGCTACCCGGCGGCGGGCCGAGCATGTATGTCTCCCGGCCGGGGCCTCCGGGCGCCCCGCACATCCGGACGCCCCGGACGCCCCGGACGGGGCCGGCCGGCCCGGTCGGCCCCGGCGGCGGGCGCTGCCGCGGTGGGGTGCCAGAAGTCAGGGAACTCAGTGCCAGAAGGGCCACCACCTCGGAGAGGTGATCGACACAGCGCACCCCCACAAATACCCGCGAAGAGTCCCATACCCCATGATTCAGGGCCCTACGGAGACGTGACACCATGGCACTCGGTGTGCTTTATTGAGGGAACTCAGTGCCATGTAGTGGATGTAGCTCGCTCCGGGGCAGTGATCCTCCCGGGGCGGCCGCAACGCCGGATCACGAACCGCGGTCCCCGACCCGGCCCACGCCCCGGGTCACCGCCGCGCCCAGGAGCCATCAGAGAGGGAACAGCCCGTGAGCTTGAGGATCGTTGTCTGTGTGAAGTACGTGCCCGACGCCACCGGCGACCGGCATTTCGCCGAGGACCTGACCGTCGATCGGGACGACG
>NZ_JBIRFT010000029.1:0-54831 GCF_044327625.1 Streptomyces sp. NPDC018031 | reverse complement strand
ACCAGCACCACCCAGCACCACCCCACGGCCCCCCGGACCCTCCACACCCCCGGGGGGCCGTCCCCGTACCCCCACCACCCCCAGCCACCCGACCCACCCCCACCCCCACCCCCAGCCACCCGACCCACCCCCACCCCCGGCCACCCGACCCACACCACCCCGCACGCCCCGGGGCAGGAGGGTGTTGACCTGCGTCCTTGGCCCAGATAACTTCGCTCTACGGATTGTTGATTCCGTCCAGCGGAAAAGAGAAGGGTGTGGGTATGGGGCAGCAGGAGACGGTGACGACAAGCCTCGCGAGCGCCGTGACCGAGGACATCGGGACCTCCCTCGCCGCGGTCGACGCCGAACTGGCCCGCCGCTACCCCGGCGACCCCGGCACCCGGCAGCCCGTGCACACCGTCTACGTCCCCGCCGACGCCTTCACCGCCGGCACCGTCCGGGAGTGGGGCGACCAGGCCCTGGCCGCCCTGGACCGGCACGCCCCCGACGCCGGTGCCCTCGCCGCCGTGCTCGGCCTCCCCGACGAACTGGCCGGCCCGGTGCACGACCGGGTCCGCGCCAAGCTGGAGCGCGAGCCCGTCGAGGACCTGCGCATCGACTTCGAGGACGGCTACGGTCCCCGGCCGGACGCCGAGGAGGACGCGGCGGCGGCCCGCGCCGCCCGCCTGGTGGCCGAGGCGTTCCGGACGGGCACGCCAGGAAGCACGGCCCCCTACATGGGCATCCGCATGAAGTGCATGGAAGCCGCCGTCCGGGACCGGGGCATCCGCACCCTGGACATCTTCCTCACCGGGCTGATGGAAGCCGGCGGCCTGCCCGGCGGGCTCGTCCTCACCCTGCCCAAGGTGACCTACCCCGAGCAGGTCACCGCCATGGTCCGGCTCTGCGAGGAGTTCGAGAAGGCCCGCGGCCTGGCCACCGGCCGGATCGGGTTCGAGATCCAGGTAGAGACCACCCAGGCCATCCTCGGGCCCGACGGCCGCGCCACCGTCGCCCGCATGATCGACGCCGCCGAGGGCCGCGCCACCTCGCTGCACTACGGCACCTTCGACTACAGCGCCTCCTGCGGCGTCAGCGCCGCCTACCAGTCCATGGACCACCCGGCGGCCGACCACGCCAAGGCGGTGATGCAGGTCGCGGCCGCGGGCACCGGCGTACGCCTGTCCGACGGGTCCACCAACGTGCTTCCGGTGGGGTCCACCGAGAAGGTCCACGACGCCTGGCGGCTCCACCACGGCCTGGTCCGCCGCTCCCTGGCCCGCGCCTACTACCAGGGCTGGGACATGCACCCCGGCCATCTGCCCACCCGCTACGCCGCCGTCTACGCCTTCTACCGCGAGGGCCTGGAGCAGGCCGCCGCCCGGCTCGCCGCCTACGTCGGCCGCACCGGCGGCGACGTGATGGACGAACCGGCCACCGCCAAGGCGCTCAGCGGGTACCTGCTGCGCGGACTGGACTGCGGCGCCGTCGACCCGGCGGAGACCGAGCGGCTGACCGGACTCTCCCGGGCCGGCCTGGAGCAGCTGAGCGGCCGCGCACTCGCGGCGGAGTGAGCCCGGCGGGGTGCGGCCGTACCCCGGAGCGCCCCCGCGGCGGACCCGTGGGCGCGCCAAGGCGACCCGCGGCCGGGCGGGCCGGGCCCCGGACGCGGGCCCGCCCGGCGGCGGCGCCGCGGGTCAGCCGCGCCGCGGCGGCGCCCCGCGGGAAAAGGTCGGCCGCCCCGCCACCGGCTGGGCTACCGTGCGGTGCGACGACCACCTCGCACGGGGAGAGCAGCAGTGGACACCCAGGACCCCAAGGACGTCGCCGCCTTCGGCCGGCTCTTCGACGCCTTCCTGCACCAGATCGTCTACCGGGAGGAGCAGCCCGACGCCGCGCACTCCCTGCTGCGCAGGCTCGCCGACCACCTGGGCCGGCCACCGCAGGAGACCCCCGTGGTCAAGGCGATCCGGCCGCCGTACGACCACGCCAACGTGCACCTGGCCCTGGAACGCTGGTTCACCACCGAGGGCCGCAGCCATGAACTCGTCGGCGTCACCGGCGAGAACCGCCGGTACGAGTCCCTGTCCGAACTGCTGGTCACCGCCCAGCGGCACGGCCGCTACCAGATCGGTGCCGTGGACTACGCCTACGTACCGGTCTCCACCGACGAGGAACTGGCCTGCGTCTCCTTCGGCCTGTACCTCGGCAGTGACGGCGACGACCGCTACGCGGTGCTGCTCCGCGGACCCAGCGGCGAGTACGACGGCAACCACGTCTCCATCGAGGTGCTCGCCCCCAGCCGGGACGCCGCCAAGCGGCTGCTGTCCGGCATCGACCGGCTCATCCGCGACCACAACGTCTTCCGCGGCAAGGTCATCTCCTTCGAGGGGTCCGATTTCAGCGAGGGCATCGGCCCGTTCCGCTTCCACCCGCGGCCGGCCCTGGACGCCGCCGACATCGTGCTGCCCGAGGGGCTGCTGCCCCGGGTGGAACGCCAGGTGGTGGGCGTCGCCCGGCGCCGCGAGCGGCTACGCGCCACCGGCCAGCACCTCAGGCGGGGTCTGCTGCTGTACGGCCCGCCCGGCACCGGCAAGACCCACACGGTCCGCTACCTGCTGTCCCAGCTCCCCGAGTTCACCGTGGTGGTGCTGGCCGGCACCACCATCCAGCACGTGGGCGCGGCCTGCTCACTCGCCCGCCAGCTCCAGCCCGCCCTGGTGGTGCTGGAGGACTGCGACCTGGTCGCCGAGGCGCGCGACTACAGCGACGGCGAACAGCCCCTGCTCTTCCAGGTCCTCAACGAGATGGACGGCCTCGGCGACGACGCGGACGTGGCCTTCCTGCTGACCACCAACCGGGCCGACCTGCTGGAGCCCGCGCTCGCCCAGCGCCCCGGGCGGGTCGACATGGCGGTGGAGATCCCGCTCCCCGACGGTCCCGGACGGCGCCGGCTGCTGGAGCTGTACGGAGGTCCCCTCGGGCTCGACGGGGACACGATGGAGGAGGTGGTGGCCCGTACCGAGGGCACCACCGCGTCGTTCACCAAGGAACTCGTCCGCCGGACCGTGCTGTTCGCGGCGGAGCGGGAGGCGGCGGAGATCCGTCCGGGGGACCTGACCGAAGCGTTGGACGAACTGCTCTCGGACCGGGACGCGCTGACCCGGCGGCTGCTCGGGGTGCCCGACCCGGACCGGTCGCGCGCCGGCCGTGCCGCCGGTGCCGCCGACGACCTCGCCGACCCCGACGACCTGGACGGTCTGGGCGACCTGGATCCCGACTTCGCCTAGCCCGCCGGCCGTCGCGGTGGGGCGGCGGGGGCGGCAGGCGGCGGGCGACGGAGGGCGCGCGGCGGCGCCGGTTCCCGCGGTGTCAGTCCGTCCCGGCGGGCGGGAGTTCGCCGGAACCGCGGACGATCAGCCGGGTCGGCAGCACCACCCGGCGCGGTTCGCCCGCTCCGCCGTCCAGCCGGCGGAAGAGCAGGTCCGCCGCGGTACGGCCGAGTTGGGCGGAGTCCTGGGCGACCACGGTCACCGCGGGGGAGAGCAGGTCGGCGAGCTCGAAGTCGTCGAATCCGACCAGGGCCACCGGACGGGGGCGGGCGGCGAGCACCCGCACCACGGTCACCGTCACCCGGTTGTTGCCCGCGAACAGCGCGGTGACCGGCCGGGGCGCGTCGAGCATGGCATCGGCCGCGGTGCGTACCCGCGCCGGGTCGGTGGGGCCCAGTGACACCCATGCCGGGTCCACCGGGAGTCCCGCCTCGGCCATCGCCGCCCGGTAGCCGCGCAGCCGTTCGGCGGCGGTGTGGATGCGCGGCTGGTCGCCGATGAAGCCGATCCGGCGGTGGCCGTGCGCGATCAGGTGGGCCACCGCGGTGCGGGCGCCGCCCTGGCTGTCGGAGAGCACCGCGTCCGCGTGGATGCGGGCCGCCGGGCGGTCGACGAAGACGGTCGCGACGCCGGCGGCGATCTCCGGTTCGAGGTAGCGATGGTCCTCGCCCGCAGGGATGACCACCAGGCCGTCGACCCGGCGCGCGCACAGCGCCAGGACCAGTTCCTGCTCCCGGCCGGGGTCCTCGGCGCTGGACCCGTTGATCAGCAGGGCGCCGTGCGCGCGGGCGACCTCTTCCACCGCGCGGCTGAGCGGTCCGTAGAAGGGGTCCGCCAGGTCCTCCAGCACCAGGCCGATGCTGGCGGTGCGGCCCTTGCGGAGGATCCGGGCACTGTCGTTGCGCCGGAAGCCCAGCGCGGTGATCGCCTCCTGCACCCGCCGCTCGGTGTCCGGGGTGACCCCGGGCTCGCCGTTGACCACCCGGGAAACGGTCTTCAGACCCACCCCGGCGCGGGCGGCGACGTCCTTCATCGTGGGCCGGGTGCCGTAGCGGCGCGAGGTGGTGCTGCTGACGGGTTCGGCCACGTGTGCTGGTCCTTCACTGGCTGGTCGGGAGGGGGATTCCGGGGTAAGGAACAGGGTGATGAGCATAGCCTCTGGACAACGTTGTCAGCGGCCGCAAGACTGTCCGGGCGCACCATCCCGCCGCACCGCTTACAGGAGAGCCGACTCGCATGCCAGCTGACCTCATCGCCGCGCTCGACATCGGCGGCACCAAGATCGCGGGCGCTCTGGTGGACGGTTCCGGCAAGCTCGTGGCGCGGGCCCGCCGGGCGACCCCCGCACAGGAGGACGGCGCCACGGTGATGCGCGAGGTCTCGGCGGTCCTCCGGGAACTGACCGCCACGCCGCAGTGGTCGCGGGTCGCGGCGGTCGGCATCGGCAGCGCCGGACCGGTGGACGCCTCGGTCGGTACCGTCAGCCCGGTGAACATCCCCGGCTGGCGCGGGTTCCCGCTCGTCGCCGGGGTCCGCGAGACCACCGGCGGGCTGCCGGTCACCCTGGTCGGTGACGGGGTGGCGATGACCGCCGCCGAGCACTGGCAGGGCGCGGCGCGCGGCCGCAGCGGCGCCCTGTGCATGGTCGTCTCGACCGGGGTCGGGGGCGGGCTGGTGCTCGACGGCCGGCTGCACCCCGGCCCCACCGGCAACGCCGGGCACATCGGCCACATCAGCGTGGAACTGGACGGCGACCCCTGCCCGTGCGGCGGCCGCGGCTGTGTGGAACGCATCGCCAGCGGCCCGAACATCGCCCGGCGGGCCCGGGACGGCGGCTGGCGCCCGGGCCCCGACGGCGACGTCTCGGCCGCGGCCGTCGCCGCCGCCGCGCGCGCCGGGGACCCGGTGGCCCGCGCCTCCTTCGAACGCGCCGCCCGCGCGCTGGCCGCCGGGATCGCGGCCACCGCGGCCATGGTGGAGATCGAGGTGGCCGTGGTCGGCGGCGGGGTCGCGGGCGCCGGCGAGGTGCTGTTCGCGCCGTTGCGCCGGATGCTCGGGGACTACGCCACCTTGTCCTTCGTCCGTCGGCTGACCGTGCTGCCGGCCCGCACGGGGACCGACGCGGGACTGGTGGGAGCCGCCGCCGCGGCCGCCGCGCAGGCACGGCTCGACGGGTTCGCCGCCGCCCGCTGACCGGCGTCGCCGGATCCTCGGAAGGCCGCACCCCTCGGTGGCCGCCGCGGCACCCGCGGGCCGCCGCCGTCAGCCGCCCGCCGGCTCGTCCGGCACCCCGCCGCCGGTGCCGTGCCGGTGGGCGGAAGCCTCCCCGGACGGCGGAACCTGCCGTTCCCCCGGGCCCCGGCCCCGCGATGGCGCGCGTGCGCGATGCCCGGGGGCGGACGCCGGTGCGGCGAGCGTTTCCCCGGCGGGGTGATGCGGGCAATTGTCTGGGGGCTACGGAAGAGGGGGAACCGTGATCGTCTGGCTGAACGGTGCGTTCGGTGCGGGCAAGACCACAACGGCCCGCGTCCTGGTGGACCTGCTCCCCGGCAGCAGCCTCTACGACCCGGAGACGGTCGGCGACCTGCTCCGCGTGACGCTGCCCCGCAAGCGCCTCGCCGAGGTGGCGGACTATCAGGACCTGCCGTCCTGGCGGCGGCTGGTGGTGGACGTGGGCGCGGCGCTGCTCGCCGAGGGGGGCGGGCCGCTGGTGGCGCCCATGACGCTGCTGAAGCAGGAGTACCGGGATGAGATCTTCGGCGGCTTCGCGGCACGCCGGATTCCGGTCCGGCATGTGCTGCTGCGGACCGACGAAACGATCCTTCGCCGGCGGGTGGCCGAGCGCGAGGAGGTCTCCGGAGACCCCGAGGCGGGCGAGTCGGCGCGCCGCCGGTTCCGTGACCACCTGGTGCCGTACCGGGAGGCGCTGGGCTGGATCGGGCGGGAGGCGCATGTCGTCGACACCGCCGGACTGACCCCGCTGCAGACCGCGGAGCGGGTCGCCGACGCGGTCCGCTCCGGCGCGGGCGCCTGCGACATCGTGCAGACCCCGGAACCGGCCGACCAGACCGTGGCGGCCGGGGTGCTGTTCTTCGACGACCACGACCGGGTGCTGCTGGTCGACCCCACCTACAAGCCGGGCTGGGAGTTCCCCGGCGGGGTCGTGGAGACCGGTGAACCCCCCACCCAGACGGGCGTCCGCGAGGTCGCCGAGGAGCTGGGGCTGCGCCTGGACACCGCCCTGCGGCTGCTGGTCGTCGACTGGGAACCGCCCCGCCCGCCCGGCCACGGCGGTCTGCGGCTGCTGTTCGACGGCGGCCGGCTGGACGCCCGGGCCGCGCGGGAACTGCTGCTGCCCGGCGACGAGCTGCGCGGCTGGCGGTTCGTCACCGAGCGGGAGGCGGCCGGGCTGCTGCCCCCGGAGCGGCAGCGCCGGCTCAGCTGGGCGCTGCGTGCCCGGGAGCGCGGGCACCCGATCAACCTGGAGGCCGGCAGCCCGGTGGGGTGAGCCACCGCGGGCGCCGGGCGACGGCGTGCCCCGTCCGGCGTCACGGCCGCACCCCCGGCGCGGCGACCGGTGCGCGGACCGGGGTCGCGGCCACCGGCACGGTCCGTGTGCGGACGGGGATGGCATGATCCGTCCACATGCCCGCAGTTGCGGGGAAGGCCGGAGTTCTTCCGGCGCACGAGCACAGGGTCAGGTGAACCATGGGGGGATTGATCAAGGGCGCCAACGCCTTTGTTCCATCCGTGACGTTGCGGATCGCCGTACGGAAGGGGCTGGACGTCACGGCCTTGCTGCTGACGGCCGAGGGGCGGGTCCGGGGCGACGGGGACGTCGTGTTCCACGGCGCTCCGGCGCATCCGTCGGGTGCGGTACGGCTGGCCGGGGGCACGGCGGACGGCGCGGAGTGGCTGGAGGCCGGTCTCACCTCGGTCGAGGAGGAGATCGTCCGGGTCCTCGTGGTCGGGTCGACGGAGACCGGTGCGATGCGGGACGTGGACGGGCTGTCGGTGGAGGCGTTCGCACCGGACGGCACGTCCGTGGCCCGCTACGACGTGATCGACGGCGGCGGTGAGACGGCCATGGTGCTGGCGGAGCTGTACCGGCGGGCGGGGGGCTGGAAGTTCCGCGCGGTGGGCCAGGGGTACCTGGACGGTCTCGCCGGACTGGCGGTCGACCACGGCGTGGACGTGGCGGAGGAGCAGGCCGCGCCGGAACCGGCCCCGGCGTCGGCGCCCGTGGCCGCGGTGCCCGCCCCGGCCTTCGCGCCGCCTCCGGCCCCGGACTTCGCGCCGCCCTCGGCCCCGGCTGCCGCCACGGCTTCCGCCCCGGCCCCCGTGGCGATGGTCCCGCCGCCGGTGCCCGCGCCCGTCGCGGCCCCGCTCGGGGCGCCGCCCTCGGCCGTCCCCGCTGACTGGTCCTTCGGCGCGGACTTCGCCCCGTACCTGGCCGACGGCCGGAACAACGACGTGGTCACCGTGACCGGTCTCCCGCCGGGGCCGGCCGTCTTCGACCTCGCCGTCCGCGGCGACGGGTACACCAGCCTGTGGACCCTCGACCGGCGCAACAAGGACCGGGACCTGCTCGTCAGCAGCACCGCCAAGGACTTCCGGGGGCGGCTCCTGGTGCAGGTCCCCGGGACCGGCCCGCTGCGTCTGCGGCTCGGGGCGGAGGGGTCCTGGCAGGTGCGGGTGCTGCCGCTGGCGGCGGCCCGCCGGCTGACGGAGGAATGGCTGGAGTCGGTCGGTCCCGACGTCCTGCTGCACACCGGGGGCACGGCCGACCTCACCATCAGGTACCGGGGCCGCGAGAACCTCATCGTCCATCTCTACGAACTGGCCGGGCACCAGGACCCCACGGTGCTGCCCAAGAGGCAGCACGTCGTCAACGAGATCGGCGGGCGGCGGGAGACGGTGCCGCTGCCCGAGGGGCCGGTCATCGTCCATTTCCACTCGGCGGAGGGGCCGTGGCGGGCCCGGCTGAAGGGGCTGGAACCCCACAGCGGGCCGTCGGCGCCGACTCCGGCCCCCGGAGCGGAGTCCGCCCCGGCCGCGGGGAGCGGGCCGTCCGCCGACCCGGGGCGGCAGCTGCAGGTCAGCAAGGTGCGGAACTGGCTGCGGCGCGGCGACCGGTGACCCGCAACGACCAGTGACCCCCAACGACCGGTGAGGGCCGGCCGGACCGGCCCTCACCGGGCGTCCGCGGCCGGTGAGGTCGGCGGCGCCGCCCGCCGGGCCGGGGGCGCGCCCGGCCCCGCGGGAGCCTGCCCGGCCCCGGCCCGGCGGGTCCGGGGCCGCCCAGCGGACGACCGGCGGACCGGCTCAGCCCGCCTGCGACGCGGCGTACTTGCGCAGGAACAGCGCCTCGGTCAGCGACAGCCGCTCCAGCTCCTGCGGCGAGACGCTCTCGTTGACCGCGTGGATCTGCGCCTCCGGCTCGCTCAGCCCGATCAGCAGGATCTCCGCTTCCGGGTAGAGCGCGGCCAGGGTGTTGCACAGCGGGATCGACCCGCCCTGCCCGGCGACGGCCATCTCGGTGCCGTCGTAGGCCTCCCGCATCGCCTCGCTCATCGCGGTGTACGCCGGGCTGGTGGTGTCCGCCCGGAACGGCTGGCCCTGCCCGACCTGCTCGACCTTCACCCGGGCGCCCCACGGAGCGGCGTTCTCCAGGTGGGCGGTGAGCAGCTTGGTGGCCTCGGCGGCGTCCGTGCCCGGCGGCACCCGCAGGCTGACCAGGGCCCGGGCGCCCGCCTGGACCGAGGGCGTGGCCCCGGTGACGGGCGGGCAGTCGATGCCGATCACGGTCACCGCGGGGCGCGCCCAGATCCGGTCGGCCACCGTGCCGGAGCCGATCAGCCCGACCCCGTCCAGGACCTTGGCGTCCTTGCGGAAGTCCTCCTCCGGGTACTGCAGCCCGTCCCAGGCGGTGTCCGACGCCAGGCCCTCCACCGTGGTCGAGCCGTCCTCGGCGCGCAGCGAGTCCAGGATGCGGATGAGCGCGGCGAGCGCGTCCGGGGCCGCCCCGCCGAACTGGCCGGAGTGCAGGTTGCCGGCGAGGGTGTCGACCTCGACCCGGACCATGGTCATGCCGCGCAGCGTGGCGGTGACCGTGGGCAGCCCCACCCGGAAGTTGCCGCAGTCGCCGATGACGATGGTGTCGGCGGTGAGCAGGTCCGGGTGGGCTTCGGCGTAGCGCTCCAGGCCGCCGGTGCCCTGCTCCTCGGACCCCTCCACGATCACC
Organism: Streptomyces sp. NPDC018031; assembly: GCF_044327625.1. Taxonomy (NCBI): domain Bacteria; kingdom Bacillati; phylum Actinomycetota; class Actinomycetes; order Kitasatosporales; family Streptomycetaceae; genus Streptomyces; species Streptomyces sp. NPDC018031. The sequence continues at coordinate 45,273 of NZ_JBIRFT010000029.1, read as the reverse complement.
TTCACCTCGACCGGGACGCCACCGGTCGCCTTCAGCGCGCGCAGCGCTATCAGGTGCATGATCAGCCCGCCCTTGCAGTCGGCGGCGCCGCGCCCGTACCAGCGGCCGTCCCGCTCGGTCAGCTCGAAGGGCGGCGAGAGCCAGGCGGACTCGTCCAGCGGCGGCTGTACGTCGTAGTGGGCGTAGAGCAGCACCGTCGGGGCGCCCGCCGGGCCGGGCAGCCGGCCGTACACCGACTGGGTGCCGTCCGGCGTGTCCAGCAGCGCCACGTCGGTGAAGCCCTCGGCGCGCAGCGCGTCGGCGGCCCAGCGGGCCGCGCCCTCGCACTCGCTCTTGGGGAACTGCGCCTCGTCCGCGACCGACCGGAAGGCCACGAACTCGGCCAGCTCGGTACGGGCACGGGGGAGGAGGGCGGCGACGGACTCGGCCAGATCCATGGGAACGCTCCTGGGGTGCACGACGTTGGGCACGTATGTACGACTTGGTGTGCCGTCGATCATCCCACAGCAGGTCGGCGGAGCGGCGGGCCGTAGGATGCGGCGGTAGCCGGATCAGGCAGTTCGGGTCGGTCGAGTGGGAGCGGAAGCACACGTGAGCAGCGACAGCGCAACCGGGAACGAGACCTCTCCGGCGGACCGCGGGGACCAGCCGGTGTGGGACGTCGTGGTGGTCGGAGCGGGCCCGGCGGGCGCCTCGGCGGCCTACGCGGCCGCCTGCTCGGGCCGCCGGGTGCTGCTGCTGGAGAAGGCGGAGCTGCCCCGGTACAAGACCTGCGGCGGCGGCATCATCGGCCCGTCCCGGGAGGCGCTGCCGCCCGGCTTCGAACTCCCGCTGCGGGAGCGGGTGCACGCCGTGACCTTCTCCCTCAACGGCAGGCTGACCCGCACCCGCCGCTCCAAGCAGCCGCTGTTCGGCCTGATCAACCGGCCCGAGTTCGACGCCGCGCTGGTCGAGGCGGCGCGGGAGGCCGGCGCCCGGATCCGCACCGGCGCCGCGGTGGCCCGGGTGGAGCAGCACGGCCCCTCCGTGCCCGACCGGCGGACCGTCGCGGTGGTGCTGTCCGACGGGGAGACGGTGCTGGCCCGCGCGGTGGTCGGCGCGGACGGCAGCGCCAGCCGGATAGGGGCGCACGTCGGGGTGAAGCTGGACCAGGTGGACCTCGGCCTGGAGGCGGAGATCCCGGTCCCGCCGACGGTGGCCGAGGACTGGGCGGGCCGGGTGCTCATCGACTGGGGGCCCATCCCGGGCAGTTACGGCTGGGTGTTCCCCAAGGGGGACACCCTGACGGTCGGCGTCATCTCGGCGCGCGGCGAGGGCGCGGGCACCAAGCGCTACCTGGAGGACTTCATCGCCCGGCTCGGCCTGGCCGGGTTCGAGCCGAGCGTCTCGTCGGGCCATCTGACGCGCTGCCGCTCGGACGACTCCCCGCTGTCCCGCGGCCGGGTCCTGGTGTGCGGGGACGCCGCCGGTCTGCTGGAGCCGTGGACGCGGGAGGGCATCTCCTTCGCGCTGCGCTCCGGGCGGCTCGCGGGGGAGTGGGCGGTGCGGATCGCCGAGGCGCACGACGCGGTCGACGCCCGCCGGCAGGCGCTCAACTACGCGTTCGCCATCAAGGCCGGACTGGGGGTGGAGATGGGGGTCGGACGCCGGCTCTACGGGGCCTTCGCCCGCCGCCCCGGGGTGTTCCACGCCGCGCTCACCGGGTTCCGGCCCGCCTGGCGCGCCTTCACGAAGATCACCCGGGGCACCACCACCCTCGCCGAGATCGTCCGCACCCACCCAACCGCCCGGCGTGCGGTGACCGCGATGGACCGCGCCTGAGTGCGGCGCCACCGGTCGCGGGCCGGCGTCCGGACGGTCCGGCCGGGCTGACGCCGTGCCGGCCCGGCACGGCGGCGCGGGGCCCGTCCCGGCCCACCCGCCCGGACGTCACCGGGCCGAGGTGAGGAGGAAGACCGGGTGCCGGGGCGCGATGCGCCGCAGCTCGCTCGGCGGCGCCGCGGCGTCGACCCCGTCGAAGAAGCGGCCGACCTCGCGCCCCCAGCGCTCGAGGTAGGCGCGCAGCACCGCGGGCTTCTCCTCGTCGGTGATCTCCACGGCGGTGAACTCCTCGGTGCGCCGGCCGACCCGGAGTTCGCCGCCGCCGGCCACGCGCAGATTGCGCACCCACTGGGTGGCGCCCCGCGGGGCGACGAGGTAGCGCCGGCCGTCCAGGGTGAGCGGGTTGACGGGTACGGTCCGCCACTCCCCGCTGGCCCGCCCGCGGACGGCCAGCTCGCTCTTTCCGTTGAGGGTGATGCCGCGCCGGACCAGCCAGGCGATGGGCCGGTGGACCAGGGCGTTCTCCAGCCGGCTGGACTTCATGTGGTGGGCGGTGTGCTGGGCCATGGCTGCCTCCGGCGGGGATCGGAACCGCTAATTCGAGAGCGGTGCTCTCGCTTGAGATCAGTGTGCATGGATTCGGCCGATGAAGCAAGAGCAGTGCTCTCGTCGTCGACCGGCGCTCACGGAAATGGCAGACTGACCCCCATGAGTGCCATTCGAGGGGCCAGGGAGCGCGCCCGTACCGAGGTCACCGCGGCCATCAAGGAGGAAGCCCGCCGGCAACTCGCCGACCGGGGCGCCGGAGAGCTGTCGCTGCGCGCGGTCGCCCGCGAACTGGGCATGGTCTCCTCGGCGCTGTACCGCTACTTCCCCAGCCGCGACGACCTGCTGACCGCGCTGATCATCGACGCCTACGACGCGCTCGGCGCGGACGCCGAGGCCGCCCTCGCCGCGACCGAGGGCAGCGATCCGGTCAGCCGCTGGACCGCCGTCTGCCGGGCCGTACGGGCCTGGGCACTGGGCCACCCGCACGAGTACGCGCTCATCTACGGCTCCCCGGTGCCCGGCTACGCCGCGCCCCAGGACACCACCGGCCCCGCCGCCCGCGTCGGTCTCGCCCTCATCGCCGTGGCCCGGGACGCGCACGCCGCCGGGACACTGCGCGAGACCTCGGAGGAACCGCCCGCTGCCGTGCTGGCGGACGCCCGCAGCCTCGGCGAACGGCTCGACGTCCGGCTGCCGCCCCCGGTGCTCGGCAAGCTGGTCGCGGCCTGGGCCCAGCTCTTCGGGCTGGTGAACTTCGAGGTCTTCGGCCAGTTCCAGCGGGTGGTGGAGGCCCGGGAGGAGTTCTTCACCCGCGCCGTGGCTGACCTGGCGCGCGGCATCGGGCTGACCGCGCCGGGCCCCGGGCCCTCCCGGCCCTGAGCGCTCGTCCCGGCCCCGGGCCGCCGCGTACCCCGTGCGTTGTTCCCGCCCCGGGCCGCCGCGTACCCCGTGGTCCCCGCCCCGGGCCGCCGCGCCCCGGCGTCCGGCGCCGTACTCCCGGAGGAGTAGCCGGGGAGTACGCGCCCGGCGGACGCCGCCACCGGCCCGCCCGGTCTAGCGTTGCCGCCATGGAGCGGGTACGGGCGTGGTGGCGCGGCGGAGGGCCGGGACGGCGGGGGCGGTTCCCCGGCCCCGGCCGGTGGGCGCCGCCCGGACGGGGCGACCAGGAGGGGCGGTGGCCCCCGGCCGGGCTGCCCTGGCCGAGCACCCTCGCCCTGACCGTGCTCACCGTCGTCGGCAGCCGGTTCGCGGCCCAGAACCAGCCCGGCCGGCAGGATCTCGATCCGTTCGCCGGAGTACTGCTGGTGCTCGTCCCGGCGCTGCTCCTGCTGCGCCACCGCCACCCGGTGTGCACCGTCTTCGGTACCGCCGCCGGCGTGCTGCTGTACCTGGGCGCGGGCTACCCGTACGGTCCGGTCGTCATCGCCTTCGTGGTCGCGTGTTTCGCCGCCGTGGTGGCCGGCCACCGCCACGCCGCCTGGGCTGCCGTCGCCACGGTGTGGGCGGGCCACCTGCTGATCGGGCACCTGCTCTACCGGTGGCTGCCGCCGGCCGGTGACGGGCCCGCGTCCTGGGGGCAGGAACTGGTCGTCGCGGCCTGGGCGGTGGCCGTCCTGGCCGCCGCCGAACTCGCCCGCTCCCGCAGGGAGCAGTGGGCCCGGGAACGCGCCGAGCGGGCCGCCGCGGAGCGCCGCCGGGCGGACGAGGAGCGGCTGCGCATCGCCCGGGAACTCCACGACGTGCTGGCGCACAGCATCTCCGTGATCAACATCCAGGCGGGGGTCGGGCTCGCACTCCTGGACCAGGACCCGGAGCAGGCCCGGACGGCGCTGGCCACCATCAAGACCGCCAGCAAGGAAGCGCTGGGCGAGGTGCGGCAGGTGCTCGACACGCTGCGCGCGCCCGGCGCCGCGCCGCGCGCCCCGGCGCCGGGCCTGGACCGGCTGGGCGAACTCACCGAGCAGGCCCGGGGCGCCGGGCTGGCCGTGGCGGTCGTCGCGGAGGGCCCCGTGCGGCCCCTGCCCCCCGGCGCCGACCTGGCCGCCTTCCGTATCGTCCAGGAAGCGCTCACCAACGTCGTCCGCCACTCCGGGGCCCGCACCGCCCGGGTCCGGCTGCGCCACACCACCCGGGAGTTCGAGATGACGATCGACGACGACGGCCCGGCCGCCGCCGGTGGACTGACCGGCGGCGGCAACGGCCTGATCGGGATGCGCGAGCGGGCCGCCGCGCTGGGCGGCACGGTGGAGGCCGGCCCCCGGCCGGACGGCGGCTTCCGGGTCCGGGCCCGGTTCCCGCTCGCCGCCGCCCCCGCTGCGGACCGCGGCGACCGGCCGGACCCGGCGATCGCGGACCGCGGCGACCGGCCGGACCCGCCGGACCCGGCGGCCGCGGACCCCGCCGACCGACGACAGGGGAAGAGGGACCGACCGTGACCGACGACGCAGACGGCACCATCCGGGTGCTGCTCGCCGACGACCAGCTCCTGGTGCGCGCCGGATTCCGCGCGCTGCTGGACGCCCAGCCCGACATCCGGGTGGTGGGGGAGGCGGCCGACGGGGAGACCGCCGTCACCCGGGTCGCGGCGGAGCGCCCGGACGTGGTGCTGATGGACATCCGGATGCCGGTGCTCGACGGGCTGGCCGCCACCCGCCGGATCACCGGGGACCCGGCGCTGACCGGGGTCAAGGTGGTCATGCTCACCACCTTCGAGCTCGACGAGTACGTCTTCGAGGCGATCCGCTCGGGCGCCTCCGGCTTCCTGGTCAAGGACACCGAGCCGGACGAACTGCTGCGCGCGGTGAGGGCCGTGGTGGGCGGCGACGCGCTGCTGTCCCCGGGCGTCACCCGGCGGCTGATCGCCGAGTTCGCGGCCCGCTCCAAGGAGCCGCGGGCCGACTCCCGGCTGACCGAGCTGACCGAGCGGGAGCGCGAGGTGATGGCCCTGGTCGGCATCGGGCTGACCAACGAGGAGATCGCCCGGCGGCTGGTGGTCAGCCCGCTCACCGCCAAGACCCATGTGAGCCGCACCATGGTCAAGCTGGGCGCCCGCGACCGCGCCCAACTCGTCGTACTGGCCTACGAGACGGGACTGGTCCGCCCCGGCTGGCTCGGCTGACCCGGCCCGGGCGGCGCGCGGCCACCGGCGGAAGACGCGGCCCGGCGGCAAACCGCCCGTCACCAGGTTGACCAACGTCCCTGGGCAGTACAACTAGAACAGCGCGTCGGTCTCCGGCACGGCCGGTGCCGCCGGGACGACCTCGGCGGTCACCCCGGCCCCCGGGGCGGCGACCGCCAGCGGCCAGCCGGTCAGCTGCCGGACGTCCAGCAGCAGGGTGCGCCCGTCGGCCGCGGCGAGATACAGATCCGGTCCCGCCACCGCCACCACCACCCCGGCCACCGTGCGTCCGGCCGCGAGTCGCAGCAGCCCCGCCACCGGCGTCGCGCGCCGCAGCCGGTCGAGGCCGAAGACCTCGTCGTGGTGCACCGGAACACCGGGCAGCAGGGTCAGCGTCTCGGGCAGTCCGGGCAGCGCGCAGGCCCGCTCGTGCAGCGCGCGCAGTTCACCGGCGCGCTCCGCGGGGGCGGGCGGCGCCAGGCGCGCGGCGCGTTTGGCCGCGTACGGGAAGCGGTCCGGTACGCCGAGCGCCACCCCCAGCACCGCCTCCGCGCGCCGCGCGGCCATCAGCGGGCCGCGGCCGAGCGGCGCGTAGGAGAGCGCGCCCTGTTCCCGCAGCCGGGCCCCGTCCCGCTCGGCGGCGGTGATGCCCACCTTGATCAGCCCGGGCGCGAACCAGGCCAGGTACACGTCGTACGGACGCGGGTCGTCGGTGCGGGTGTCGGCGGCCACCGAGTAGCCCCGGTCCAGCCGCGCGCACTCCGGGCACTGCGCCGAGACCGCGGACACCGGTACCTCGGCACCGTCCGGGCAGGGGGTGTGCCGGGCGCCCCGGCGCACCCCGGCGCAGCCCCGGTGGGACCCGGTACGGAAGGACAGCGGCCGGCCGGGGGAGAGCGGCGAGGTGCGCTCGCCGTGCGCGGGGTGGTGCCACACCAGCACCGCTCCGGAGGCGTGCCAGCGCAGTCCGGCGCAGCTCCAGGTCATGCCCGCCCGGCCCCCGCGAACCGCCGCAGGACGCGCACCACGCGCCAGACGAACCCGGCCGCCGCGACGGTGGCACCGGCCTTCACCCAGGTCCCGGCCTCGGCCGCGGCCGGATCCCCGAACAGGGCGGGCGCGGCGACGATGACCAACAGCACACCGGCCAGCAGCGCACCGGTGACCACGGCGAACACGATCTCCACGGTGACCGCGTCCCGCGCCGCCTGGTCCCGGGTCCCCGCCCTCATGTCCCTCAGCCCCTCGGATCGCCGGCCGGCCGCTCCGGCACAGGTACCGCCGTTCGCACACCGGTGCCACCAATGTACCCGCGGCCACGACCACTTCGATCCCGAACCGGGACGGCGCCGTGGCCCGGCGCCCGGTCTCCCGCCCGGCCGGAATCCGGGCGGCCCGGGAGCGCCGGCGGACCTCCCGCCGCGTGCGGGGGAGACGGAGACGACCGCGCCGGTCCAGCCCCGGCCGACGGCCGGAGCCGCGGCGTTTTTCCCTCCTGGCGGGCGCGACGTGAGAATGGGAGCGTGACCCAGACACGGACAAGACTGGAGCGGGGCCGCAGCGCCCTCGGCCCGGCGCTGGAGCTCGTACACACCGGCCGGGCGCCCACCCGGGCGGTCCTGACCGCCGAACTCGGGGTGACCCGGGCGACCGCCGGCGCGGTCGCCGCCGAACTGGAGGCACTGGGCCTGATCCAGGTCGACGCCCGGCCCGGTGGGGCCGCCGGGGGCCAGGGGCGTCCCTCCCACCGGCTGGCCATCGCGCCGCGCGGGCCCGTGGTCCTCGCCGCCCAGGTGCACTCGGACGGCTTCCGGGCCGCGCTGGTCGGGCTGGGGGGCCGGATCGTGGCCACCGCGCCGGGCTGCATGACGGTGCCCGCCGACCCGGCGGGGGTCCTGGACGCGGTCGTCGAGGCCGGGGTCGGACTGCTGCGGGAGACCGGCCGCCGCTGCGTGGGCGCCGGTCTGGCGGTGCCGTCCGCGGTCGCCGAGCCGGAGGGCACCGCGCTCAACCCGCTGCATCTCGCCTGGCCGGCCGGCGCCCCGGTCCGTGAGCTGTTCTCCCGCAGCCTGGCCGCGGCCGGCATCGGGCACACCGGGTTCACCGGCAACGACGTCAACCTCGTCGCCCTCGCCGAGCACCGGCACGGCGCCGGGCGCGGGGCGCGCCATCTGCTCTGCGTCGCCACCGGGCACCGCGGGGTGGGCGGCGCGCTGGTGCTGGACGGGCGGCTGCACACCGGCAGCTCCGGTCTGGCGCTGGAAGTCGGCCATCTGACGGTCAACCCGGACGGCACCCCCTGCCACTGCGGCAGCCGCGGCTGCCTGGACATCGAGGCGGACCCGCTCGCCTTCCTCACCGCGGCCGGGCACCGGCCGGGCCCCGAGGTCTCGCTGCTCCAGCAGGCCCGCCAGCTGCTCCGGGACAGCTACCGGGACCCCGCGGTACGCGGCGCCGCGCACCTGCTGATCGACCGTCTCGGTCTCGGGCTCGCCGGACTGGTGAACATCCTCAACCCGGACCGGATCATCCTCGGCGGGTTCCACCGGGACCTGCTCCAGGCGGACCCGGACCGGTTGCGGGCCCGGGTGGCCGAACGCAGCCTGTGGGGGCGCAGCGGAGGGGTGCCGATCGTGCCCTGCGCCCTGGACCACAACAGCCTGGTGGGTGCCGCCGAGTTGGCCTGGCAGCCGGTGCTGGACGATCCGCTGGCCTCGCCGGCCGGCGCCGGCGCGGCGAGCTGACCGCGGGGCGGGCCGCCCGGCCCGCCCCGCTCGCGCCCTTGCCGTCCGCCTGGCTCGCCCCTGTCGTCGAGCCCCGGCCTCCCGCCCCGGCCCGCGCCCCGGCTCCCGGCCGCCGTCCCGGCTCCTGCCGCCTTGGCTCGCTCGCTTCCGCCGCTCCCGGGCGCCGTCCCGGCCGCCGACCCGGCGTCCGGCCCCTGGTGGGGGACGCCCCCGGGTGCGGCCGCGGCGCTGGAACCGTCCCCGGCCGCCGGCCGCCGGCCCCGGCCCCTGGCCCCCGCTCCGGCCCCCGGCTCCGGCTGTCGGCGTCGCTGTCCCCCGTAGCCGGTCCCCGCGGGGGAGGTGTTCAGTCCGTCGTCCACTCGACGGCGAACGCCCGGGCCGGATTCTCCGTCAGCATCCGCTCGACCAGTGCCTCGCCCAGGGTCACCACGAGCCGTTCCCGCAGCCTCCGCAGCAGATGGGGCATGCCCGGCCCGCCGGACACCCCGCGGGCCGCCGCGGTCGTGGTGTCGCCGCCCAGCAGCAGCCGGTCCCCGTACCCGGCCTCGGCCAGCGCGGCGAGCACCTCCGGCAGGCGCCAGTCGGTGGCGTGGTGGGCCCGTGACGGGCCGTCGAAGGCGAGGTGGACGCCCGCCTGGGCGAGCGACCGGTGCGCCTGGACGTCCGGGGCCCGGTTCAGATGGCCGAGGATCACCCGCCGCGGGGGAACCGCGAGCCGGTCGCAGAGCAGCTCGACCACGTCCTGCGCCCCGGTGCCCGCTTCCAGGTGCACCCCGATCGGCGCGCCGGTGCGGTGATGGGCCTCGGCGGCCGCGGTCATGGTGCGGCGGGCGTGCTCGTCGAGTCCGTGGAAGCCGCCGGCCACCTTGATCATCCCGGCCCGGACGCCGGTGTCCCCGATGCCCCGGGTGAGTTCCCGGACGAACAGCTCGGCCGGGTGCTCCCGCGCGGCCTCCGGCAGTCCGTGCGGATAGTGCACGGCCTGGTGCAGCCCGGTGGCGGCGACGATCCGGACGCCGGTGGCCCGGGCCAGTCCGGCCAGCCACCGGGCGCCCCGTCCCATCCCGTGCGGCGTCCACTGCACCACCGCCCGGCCGCCCAGCCGGTGGAAGGCGCGCAGCTCCGCCTCCGCCGCCACCGGGTCGTCCAGTTCCTGGCCGGGCAGCAGCGGACTGCGCAGGAAGAGGTGGTCGTGCGCGTCGCAGACCCCCAGCCCGGCCGCCGGGACGTCACCGAGGACGGTCCGGACGGCCGCCGTCACCAGTGCCTCCCCACGCTCAGGTCGGACAGCGCGGGCGCGGACAGGTGCAGCACCTGGAAGCGGTCCCCGACCTCCGGCACGCCCCCGGGGCCGACGGGGTCGCCGGGTGCGGGGTCCCGCAGCAGGGTGAAATGGAGCAGCTCCCAGTTCCGGGGGTCCACCGCCAGGGCCGCGGAGTGCACCCGCGGGGAGCGGGCCAGCTCCCGGACCCCGGCCACCGCCCGCTCGACGGCGGTGGCCGGATCGGCACCAGGCGGCAGCGGCTCGGACCGGCGCACCGCGGTCCGGGGCGGCTCGCCCACGGCCGGGCCCGGTTCGAAGGCGAGCCCCAGCCAGTGCTCGACGGTGGGGCGGCCGAAGTCCTCGACGACGCCCCGGAACCCGGCGCTCCACAGGAAGCCGTTCATCGCCTCCGGCGTCGCCCACAGGTAGAACGGCGCGTACTGGTTGACCGGTGAGCCGTCGACCCCTCGCTCCCGGATGCCGTAGGCCTTGAGCCCCAGCCCGGGGAAGTCGTCCAGCAGTTGGCCGCGGGTGGCCACCCGGTTCCGGATGATCCGCATGTCGTAGTCGGCGGGCAGGGTGATCCGGTATTGCATCGCGTGCATCGGAGAGTGCCTTCTGTCAGCGGGCCGGTGGCCCGGGAACGGTGCCGCGGCAGTGGTGGGCCCGGAGCCGGCGGCGGCCGGGTGCCCCGGCGCGCGGGCCGGCCGGTGCCGGGTCAGGCCGTGGGGTAGCCGGTGTCGTCGACGTGCTCGGCCCACTCGACGGTGGTGCCGTCCGCGGCCGCCTCGACCACCGCCAGGTGCGTCATGAAGTGCCGTGGCGCGGCGCCGTGCCAGTGCCGTTCGCCCGGCTCGATCCAGACCGTGTCCCCGGCCCGGATCTCCTCCACCGGACGGCCTTCGCGCCGCACCAGCCCGACGCCCTCGGTGACGTGCAGCACCTGGCCGTTCGGGTGGCGGTGCCAGGCGGTCCGGGCCCCGGGGGCGAAGTGCACGCTGAACACGCGCAGCCGGGACGGGGCCGGTGGCGCCGCCAGCTCGTCCAGCCACACGGTGCCGGTGAAGTGGTCGGCGGCGCCCGGCACGCTGCCGGGGCGCTCCTCGGGGCCCTTCACCGTGCGCCGCCCGCCTCGGGCGCGGCGGGGGCGGCCGGGCCGACGGGCGCGCGGTCCGCCGCACCCGGCCCGCCGTCCGGCTGCCGGCCGCGGCCCGCGGCGAGCAGGGCGAGCAGACCCTGGACGGCGGTGTCGAACGGTCCGGTGGAACCGGCCGCCCGGGCCAGCACATAGCCGCCCTGCACGGTCGCGACGATCGTCGCCGCGATCCGTTCGGGGTCCAGCTCCGCCGCGAACTCGCCGTCGCGGCGGCCCTCGTCGACGATCCCGGCCAGTCGTGCGCGCAGCCAGCTCAGGGTCTCCTCCACCGGCTGCCGCAGCTCCGGGTCGGCGATCACGTCCGGGTCCATGGTCAGCCGGCCGATCGGGCAGCCGCGCAGGACGTCGCGCTCGCGCAGCAGATAGCCGCGGATCCGGTCGTAGCCGCCGCCGGGGCCGGAGAAGGAGGCCTCGGCGGTCCTCCGCATCTGCTCGGCGGTGCGCCGGATGGCCGCCAGGGCCAGCCCAGGCTTGCCGCTGAAGTGGTGGTACATGCTGCCCTGGCCGGCGCCCGCGCGCTCCTGGATGGCCTTGGGGCTGGTGCCGACGTATCCCCGTTCCCAGAGCAGGTCCTGGGTGCTTTCGATGAGGCGTTCCGAGGTGCTCATGAAGCCAGTGTACATACTAGTAGGTACAGCGGCGTGGGATTCCGCGGGCGGGGCGCCTCCCCGACGTCCGACGGCCGCCGCGGCCCGTGTCGCCACCGCCCGCCGGGCGCACTGCCGCGCGGGCGACCCGGGAGGGCCCCTCGGCGGCAGGGGCGGGGTGGGCGACCGGGCGCGGTCGCGCGGTACCGGCGACGGGCGCCGGGGCGCAGGTGGACGCGGCCCGCCGCGGCGGGCCGTCCGGTACGGCCGCGGCCCACCCGGACGTCTCGGACGGCGGCCCCGGCGCGGACCTCATCCGGACCCCGGCGTGGACCCGGCCCGTGCCGTGCCGGGTCCACCGGCCGCCGCGGGCCCGCCCGCGGCGCGGCAGGGCCGAGGGGGAGGCGGGCCGGCGCCGGGTCGCTCGTCCGGGCCCGGCCGGGCAGCGGGCCGTGCCGGGCAAAGGGTCCGACGGGCAGCGGTCCGACCGGGCGAACGGCCCGACGGGCAGCGGTCCGACCGGGCGAACGGTCCGGCGGGCAGCGGGCCGGTGGGGCCGGGTGGAGGTGTCGGCCGGCGCTCGGCGGGCGGGGCCGGGCGTTCGCGGCCCCCGGGCCTCAGGCCGGGGAGGGTGCGCAGGTGCCCGGCCGGTCCGGGACCCCGGCCGGTACCGGCGCGTGATCCCGGAGTCCGGCCGGGGGGCGGGCGAGGTCCTTCCGGTCCGGCGGGCCGGTGCGCCGCTCCGGCGTCGCGGCCCGCCCCGCGCCGTGCGCCGCGAACGGGGACTTGGCGCCGCCGGTCGACTGGGGCACCGGGAGGGTGAACCAGACGACCTTCCCGCTGCCGTCGTCCCGGGCGTGCATTCCCCAGCTCTCGCTGACCGCGGCCACCATGTTCAGCCCCCGGCCGTGGGTGGAGACCGGGTCGGCCTCCGGTACCCGCGGCAGCCGCGGATCGCGGTCCCGGACCGACACCGTGAGCCGGTCCAGCATGAGGATGATCTCCACCGTGCAGTGCTTGTCCGGTTCCGCGTGCCGGTGGACGTTGGTCAGCAGCTCGGTGACGCCGAGCGCCGCCGGCTCGATGAGCGGATCGAGATGCCAGTAGCGCAGCTGCGCCGATACGATTCTGCGGACCTGGCCGATCCGCGCGGGCAGAGCCTGCAGCTCCACCGTGCAATGCCTGCTTGGACGACTGATCACGGCTGCGACTCCCTGAAGAAGAGTTAGGGCTAGCCTGATTCAGGTGCGGGCGATGAACGTGGCCGGCGGGGGTGTGCCGCCCACGACCGGAGGGCCGGTTCTCAGCGTCACCGCCGGTTAACCCTCAGTGATACTGATACTCGTCCAGCGTCGGCCCCCCGGCGCGCATGCGCAACTCGGGCGCGTCAGTCCTTCCCGGTCCTCCCCCGCGCGCTGCGGATGGCGTCGAGGAAGCGGCTCGCCCCGCTCTCGGCGGCGGCGGACTGGGCGGCGGCGTCCTGCTGGGCCAGGGTGAGCCGGTAGCGGGTGCCGTTGACGGTTGCGCTGGCCTGGTCGTCGTCCGCGAACCACGGCCTGCCGGCCCGGACCGACTGCACCGGAGCGCTGTCGATCTCCCTGCCGTTGCTGGTCAGCAGCTCCAGTCGCCCGTCCTTGATCAGTACCTGTCCGGCTCGCGTGACCGAGCGCAGGAACCGCTCGATCCGCACCCCTCGGGCATTGAATTCGGTTTCGGCCATGTGGACCGCCTCCCCAGTGAACTCAAGCGGCATACGCCTTGCTCTCACAGTGTCCCTGTTGCGCAGTCTGCCTGTGAGACGGGCCCGGCACCAGTGCCCACATATGATCGAAATGGTCCGACTGTCTCAGTCGACCGCGGCACGAGCACGAGGAACGGACATGAACGGCGTGGACAGCACCCCACCGGCGGCGGCCGGGACCATCGACGTGGACCGGAGCGACGCCGCGTACCGGGACTGGCTCAAAGAAGCCGTCCGCAAGGTGCAGGCGGACGCCAACCGCTCCGCCGACACCCATCTGCTCCGCTTCCCGCTCCCCGAACGGTGGGGCATCGACCTCTACCTCAAGGACGAGTCCACCCACCCCACCGGCAGCCTCAAGCACCGGCTGGCGCGCTCGCTGTTCCTGTACGGCCTGTGCAACGGCTGGATCCGCCCCGGCAAGCCGGTGATCGAGGCCTCCAGCGGCTCGACCGCGGTCTCCGAGGCGTACTTCGCCAAGCTCATCGGGGTCCCGTTCATCGCGGTGATGCCCCGCACCACCAGCCGGGAGAAGTGCCGGCTGATCGAGTTCCACGGCGGCCGCTGCCACTTCGTGGACGACCCCCGCACCATGTACGAGGCGTCGGCGGCGCTGGCGGCCGCGTCCGGCGGCCACTACATGGACCAGTTCACCTACGCCGAGCGCGCCACCGACTGGCGCGGCAACAACAACATCGCGGAGTCGATCTACCAGCAGCTGCGACTGGAGAGGTATCCCGAGCCGGCCTGGCTGGTGGCCACCGCGGGCACCGGGGGCACCTCCGCGACCATCGCCCGCTACGTCCACTACATGGGCTACGACACCCGGGTCTGCGTCGCCGACCCGGAGAACTCCTGCTTCTTCGACGGCTGGGTGGACGACGATCCGGCGGCCACCAGCGACAGCGGCTCGCGGATCGAGGGCATCGGCCGCCCGCGGATGGAGCCCAGCTTCCTGCCGGCCGCGATCGACCGGATGATGAAGGTGCCGGACGCGGCGAGCATCGCCGCGGTACGCGCCCTGGAGCGGTCCATCGGCCGCAAGGCGGGCGGCTCCACCGGCACCGGACTGTGGAGCGCGCTGCGCATCGTGGCGGAGATGGTCGCCGACTCGCGCACCGGCAGCGTGGTGACGCTGCTGTGCGACCCCGGGGACCGCTATCTCGACAAGTACTACTCCGACAGCTGGCTGGAGGAGCAGCGGCTGGACATCGGCCCCTACACGGCGGCTCTGGAGGGCTTCCTGGCCACCGGACACTGGCCGGCCACCCACCGCGGCTGAGCGGCGGGCCGGGCCGCCCCCGCGCCGGCCGGCCCGGCACCCGCGGGCGCGTGGCCGCGCCGGCCGCCGCCGCGGGGGGACACCGCCGGTCAGGCGGCCCCGCCCGCCACGATCAGCTCCGGCAGGTGCTCGCCGATCTCGGCCCGCGCCCGCTCCGGCAGCCCGGCGTCCGTGACCAACGCGTCCACCTGGTCCAGCGAGGCGAACGAACTCAGCCCCACCGTGCCCCACTTGGTGTGGTCGGCGATCACCACCACCCGGCGGGCGGACCGCACGAACTGCCGGTTGGTCTCCGCCTCCGCCAGGTTCGGCGTCGACAGCCCGGCCTCCACCGATATCCCGTGCACCCCGAGGAACAGCACGTCGAAGTGGAGGTAGCGGATCGCGGCGTCCGCCACCGGTCCCACCAGCGTGTCCGACGGGGTGCGCACCCCGCCGGTCAGCACCACGGTGGCCGCTCCGGCGCGCGGCGCGCCGCCCGCGCCCGCCGCCGAGCGCTGCGCCGTGTAGAACACGTCCGCGACCCGGACCGAGTTCGTCACCACGGTCAGGTCCGGCACCTCCACCAACTGCTGGGCCAGCGCGAACGCCGTGGTACCGCCGGCCAGCGCGATCGCGCTCCCCGGCACCGCCATCGGCGCGGCCGCCCGCGCGATGTCCTCCTTGGCGGTCAGCTCCAGCGCCGACTTCGCCTCGAACCCCGGTTCGTAGGTGCTCGCCTCCGCCACCGGGACCGCGCCGCCGTGCACCTTCTCCACCATGCCCAGCCGGGCCAGCGCGTCCAGGTCGCGACGGACCGTCATGTCCGAGACGTTCAGCTTCCGGGTCAGTTCGTTGACCCGCACCCCACCGCGCCGCCTGACCTCCTCGAGGATCAGGGCGCGCCGCTGTTCCGCGAGGAGGTTCTGGTTGTCGCTCACGGTGCTCCCTCGTTCGCCCGGCGGCGGCCGCCGCCACCGTGCATCCGGTGCGACGACGCGGGCTCCGATCCGCCCGCCCGCCGCGTGCGCATCATCCTCCCACGCGCCCGGGACACCCGGCCCGGGCGGAGCGGCGCATCACGATTTCGCCTCGCCCGCCTGTCGCGGGGGACGCCCGGCGCGCCGCCGGGAATGCTTACCGGGCGTACGACCACACCGGAATCGGGGGACACGGTGGCAGCGACCACACACCGGCAGCAGCCGGACCCAGGGCGGGACCAGGACGGCGGGCGGCGGCGGGCCGGCGAGCGGGACGGCGGCGGTCCGGACCGGCCGGCCGCCCGCGCCGGGCAGGACGGCCCGCCCGGTGCCGGCGGGGCACCGGAACTGGACCTGGAACTGCTGGTCCACGGCGTCGGCGGGGCCAGCCCGCAGCAGATGCTCGACGACCCGCGCACGGTCCGGGTCACCGGGGACGACACCGCGGGGGTGCACCGCCGGACGCCCGACGCCGACGCCGAGGAACGTCCGGCGGACTACCGGCGCGAACCGGTCCGCGAGGCGTACTGCTGGTCCAACCTCACCTCCGGCAACGGCGCCCGGGCGCTGTGGCTGCTCCTGCTGCCCTTCATGATCGCCAATCTGGCGCACTGGATGCGGCCCGCCGCCCACCGCCGCAACCGGACCGTGCGCACCTACGGGGTGCTGGTGCGGCTGGTCGCGCTGAGCCTGACGGTGCTGCTGGTCGCCGGGGCCTGCGAGGTCGCCCTCGACCTCGTCG
This sequence comes from Streptomyces sp. NPDC018031, assembly GCF_044327625.1. Taxonomy (NCBI): domain Bacteria; kingdom Bacillati; phylum Actinomycetota; class Actinomycetes; order Kitasatosporales; family Streptomycetaceae; genus Streptomyces; species Streptomyces sp. NPDC018031. Next base: position 29,310 of record NZ_JBIRFT010000029.1, on the reverse strand, counting down.
CCTGGCAGTGCGCCGGCACCGGATCCTGCGCCGACCGCCGCGCCTGGCTCGGCTTCATGTCCGCCGAGCAGGGCGGCTGGTGGAGCCAGCCCGGCCGCCGGCTCGCGGTCGCCGCGCTGCTGCCCGCCGCCCTCACCGGTCTGCTGTGGTACCTGTCCAACCGCACCTGGAGCGCCTACGAGTCCCAGCCGCCGGTGGGCCGCACGACCGGCGAGACCGACCCGGAGGCGGGCGACCTGCCCGCGCTGCGGCTGCCCGGCTTCTGGTACGGCCGCAGGCTGGTGGCGAGGCTGCGCGCCGCCCACACCGCGGCGGGATTCCTCACCGTCGCCGCCGCGCTCACCGCGGCCGCCACCCGTCAGGACCGCGCCCCCGGCGGGAGCGGCTGGCTGGACGCCACCGGGTGGCTGCTGTGCGGACTGATCACGGCCGGCGGCGTGGCCGTGGTCCACGTGGTGTGCCGCCGGGGCCGCAGCGAGTCCCGGCTCGACGAGAACCTGGACCGGATCACCGTGACGGCCCTGCCCGGAGCCGCCCTGGGCGTGCTCGCGCTGTCCGCGCTGCACGCCGCCTGGTCCCGCCCCGGCTGGGTCAGCGCCGGGCAACTGCCGGGCGACCAGACGTTCGGCGTCATCACGCTCGTCCAGGTCGCCCTGGTGACCGGCATCGCCGGGTGCGCCCTGGTGCTGCACCGCGCGGCACCCACCCCGCGCACCCCGCTGTCCGGACTCGGCGGGGCCGCCGTCGCCATGCTCGCCTGCGGGCTGGGCACCGTGCTGTGCGGCGGCGTCGCCCAGCGGATGGCCGACTGGCTGGACGGGGCCGCCACGCCCGGCATGGGCGAGGGCCCGATGCCCGGCCCGCCCGACGTGCTGTCCTGGCAGGCCGCGGCCGTCCCGCTGCTCATCGTGCTGCTGGTGGTGCTCGCCGCGGTCTTCGTCTGCCGGGTCCTGCGGGTCCGGGCGAAGCTCGTGCGCACCGTCCCGGACGGATACCCGGGGGAGCGGCCGGACGGCGTGCGCACCCGCCGCATCGCCGGCACCATCGCCCGGGCCGGCGTCACCGACGACGCACCCGGCATCGTCGGGCCGCTGGCGCTGCTCGCGCTGCTGCTCGCCGGGGGCGCGGTGGCCGGTGCCTGGGCCACCGGGGAGGTGCCCGGACGCGCCGCCGACGGCACCCATCCGGTGATCGACGCCGCCGCCCAGACGGCCCAGGCACTGGGCTCCTGGCTGACCGGACTGGCCTTCCTCGCCCTGGTCACCTGGGCCCGCCGGGCCTACCGCAGCCCCTCCGCCCGCCGCACCATCGGCATCCTGTGGGACGTGGGCACCTTCTGGCCGCGCGCGGCGCACCCCTTCGCGCCCCCCTGCTACGCCGAGCGAGCCGTTCCCGACCTCACCTGGCGGATGCAGACCTGGACCGAGCGGACCGGCGGCCGGCTGGTGATCTCCGGCCACTCCCAGGGCAGCGTGCTGGCGGCCGCCGCGGTCTGGCAGCTGGACCGCCGGACCCGCCGGCAGGTCGCCCTGCTCACCTACGGCTCGCCGCTGGAGCGGCTCTACGGCCGCTGGTTCCCCGCCTACTTCGGGCCCCGGCAGCTGCGCGCCCTGCACGGCGAGGTGCGCTGCTGGCGCAACCTGTGGCGGTACACCGACCCGATCGGCGGCCCGGTCCGGCTGCCGGACGGCACCGGGCCCGAGGTCGACCGCGGGGCCCTGCGGGACCCGCTCGCCTACGGCCGCACCGCCGAACACCCGTTGCCCGCCCCGATCCTGGGGCACGGTGACTACCAGGCCGACCCCGCCTTCGAGGAGGAACGGGCCACCCTGCTGGCCCGACTGCCGGGCCAGGAGTGCCCGGTGCCGGCTCAGGGCAGCTCCGGCAGGTCCTCCGGATAGAGCAGGGTCAGCTCCTCGGTGCTCGGGTCGGCCAGCTGGGCGACCCGGCCCGCGTGCCGCTCCACCATCGCCTCGAAGGTCTGCCGGGCGGTGCGCCCGTTGCCGAAGGCCGGGCCCTTGGGGAACGCGGTGAAGTACTTCAGCAGGGCCTCCGCCGCGCCCTCCCCGATCCGGTAGTCCTGCTCCTCCGCCTGCTGCTCCACGATCCGCAGCAGCTCCTCGGGGGCGTAGTCGCCGAAGGTGATGGTGCGCGAGAAGCGGGAGGCCACCCCGGGGTTGACGGTCAGGAACCGCTCCATCTCGGCGGTGTACCCGGCGACGATGACGACCACCGCCTCCCGGTGGTCCTCCATCAGCTTCACCAGCGTGTCGATCGCCTCGCGGCCGAAGTCCCGGCCGGCGTCCTCCGGCGACAGCGCGTACGCCTCGTCGATGAAGAGCACCCCGCCGCGTGCCCGGTCGAACGCCTCCTGGGTGCGGATCGCCGTCGAGCCGATGTGCTCCCCGACCAGGTCGACCCGGGAGACCTCCACCAGATGGCCGTGCTCCAGCACGCCCAGCGCGTGCAGGATCTCCCCGTAGAGCCGGGCGACGGTGGTCTTGCCCGTGCCCGGGGAGCCGGTGAACACCAGGTGGCGGCGGACCGAGGCGGCCTTGAGCCCGGCCGCCTGCCGCCGGCGCCCCACCTCGATCATGTCGGTGAGCGCCCGCACCTCCCGCTTGACGCTGTCCAGCCCCACCAGCGCGTCCAGTTCGCCGAGCACCTCCTTGGCGTCCCGGGCCGGTGCAGGTGCCGCGGCCGGGGGCCCGGCCGGTGCCGCCGGGCGCGGGGCGGGGACGCCGGTCAGCAGCCCGGTGGTGGAGCTCACCGTCTCCACCGCGGGCCGGGCCACCGGCTCCGGGACGGCGGGCGTGGCGCTCTCGTCGCTGGTGCAGTCCTCGCTCACCGGGCCCGGCTCGGCGAACTCGTAGCCGCCCCGGGCGCACCGCTCGGTGCGGCAGCGGGTCAGCGTCGTCCGGCAGCCGTCGATGATGTGGAAGCCGTAGCCGCTGCTGCCGGTCACCCGGCAGCCCTGGAAGGTGCCCCGCCCTTCGGCGGACACGTAGAAACCGGCCTCGGTGGGGGAGCTGACGGTGGTCCGCTCCACGGTCGGATCGGCGCCCTTGGTGACGATGACGCCGGTCGCGGTCTCGTCGATGGTGCAGCCCGCCAGGGTGCCGCCGCTGCCGTGGTCGCGGAACCAGGCGCCGGTCGACGCCTCCCGTATCCGGCAGTCGTCCAGCTGCGCGGTGGCCCCGTCGCTCACCGACACCGCGGTGTTGCGGACCTGCGATATGTCGCTGTCCACCACGTCCGCCCGGGAGCCGCGGTCCAGCACGAACAGGGCGTCCGGCACGTCGTGCACCCGGCAGGAGTCCAGTACCGCCGCGGCCCCGTCGCTCACCCACACCGCCGGGTAGTCGCCCGTGCTGTCGTGGATCTCGCACTGGTTGGCGTCCACCCGGGTGCCCGGGTCCCACACCGACAGCCCGTTGCGGCCGAACCGGCGCACCGTGGACCGGGTGAGCGTGAGCACCGAACGCGACCGCAGGTCGACCGCGTTCTCCGGGATGTCGTGGATGTCGCAGTCGGCCAGGGTGAGCACCGCGTCGGTGTCCAGGTTCACCCCGTCGGCGGTGGTGCGGTGCACCCGGCAGTCGGTGAGGTACCCGGCGGCGCGTGCCGAGACCTGCACCCCCGCGCCCCTGATCTCGTACACCTCGCAGCCGACGGCCTCCACCGTGCTGGCCTCGCCGGTGATCACCAGGCCGGTGCCGGCGGTGTGGTGGATCCGGCAGCGCTCCAGCCGCGGGTGCGCGCCGCCGCGCACCGCGACGCCGGACTGGCCCGCCGCCACCACCTCGCACTCCTCGAAGACCCCGCCGGCGCCGTCCAGCACGCTGAATCCGATCCCGCCGGGGTTGTCCACGCTGCACCGGCGCACCGTCGGGCGGGCCCCGCCGCGCACCTCGATGCCCACCGCCGACCGGGTCGCCACCCGCACGTCGGAGATCTCCGGCGAGCCGTCCTCGACCAGCAGCGCCGGGGAGGCCCCGTCCTGGCCCTCGATGTGCAGGTCCCGGACGGTCGCCGAGGCCCGGACGGTCAGCGCCACCCCGTCGGCCGGCGCGATCCGCACCGCGCCGCGGGACCCTTCCGGCCCGCGCAGCGTCACGGCCCGGTCGATCACCAGATTCTCCCGGTACGTACCCGGGGCGACGGAGAGAACGTCCCCGTCCCCGGCGGCCTCCAGAGCCGCGGCGAGGGAGCCGTACTCTCCTGTACGGCGCCGCCAGCGCGACGTTCCGCTGTGCGTCACCTGGACCACCGAGCCCTGTGCCATGGTGCTGTTGTGCCCCCACCTCTGAAACGTGCCGACCGGGCGGCTGTGCGCGTGCGTGAAGGCCCCACCGTAGCGTGCGTGGCGGAGCGGGAGTTGGCGGGTCAGCCGCTCGCGTCCGCTCTGCCCCAGTCCTGCCCGGCACGTTCCCACGCGGCGTCCCACCGGGTGTACCGCCGACGCATCAGTCCCCGTACGGCCAGCCGTCTGGCCCCCTCCACCGCGCCGGCCGCCGCCAGGCCCGCGGCCAGCCCGGCGAGCGCCGCGTGGGCGGCGGCCGCCGCCGGGTCCAGCGGCCGGTCCACCGGGCGCCCGCGGCCGTCGGTCCAGATGCCGAAGCGGTCCCCGGCCGCCCCGGCCGGGAGCGGGGCGGCCACCGTGCCGCGGTGCGTCCGGCCGTCCGGTCCGGTCCACCGGGCGGTCACCCGCAGCCGGGCGTCGGGCACCGGGGCGGTCTCCGCGTCGGGGTCCGGCGGCGGCTGGACCGGCACCCGCACCACGGTCGCGGTCACCGGGTGGCGCTCGGCGCGCTGCGCCCGGACGGTCTCCCGCAGCGCCTGGTGGACGGCGGTGCCGGTGGCCCAGCCCACCACCGGCGCGGCGCAGACGATCAGCAGCGCGGCGACGGCGGCGGCCCACGCCTCCGCGAGGTCGGTCGGGCGGCGCAGCGGGTTGCGCCGCCACCGCCACATGCCCCGGGCTGCTCGCACGGTGGTGCCCCCTCGCCGCTGACGGTCCGGCCGGATGTCTTGCCCGGGGCCGGGGCCGGGACGGTGGTGCCGGGCCGCGCGGGGCCCGGCGACGGCGCGCGCCCACCGGGTCAGGGCCCACCGGGCAGCGCGCGGGGCGCCCGACGGTGTCCCGGGCCGCCGGGCGGGTGGTGGCCGGGCGCGCCGCCGCGGGCTCCGGTGCGCGGCGCCGCCCCGGCGGGACGGCCGGGCACCGGCGCGCGGGTGGCCGCGGCACGGTGCCGCGTCCGGAGGCCCGCCCGGGCGGTCACGGCAGGCGCATGGCGAGCGTGACCACCGCTCCGGGCCTTCCGGGGGTGACCGCGAGCCGGTCGGTGACCAGCTGGGTCAGCCACAGTCCGCGTCCGCTGGTGGCGCCGTCGAGTCCGGGCAGCACCCGGGGGATGACCTCGGCGGAGAAGCCGGGACCGGAGTCGCTGATCCGGCACTCCAGCTCGTCGCCCACGTGCCGCAGCAGCAGTGCCCCGGTCCCGCCGGCGTGCTCCACCGCGTTGGTGGCGATCTCGTCCACGGCCAGCACGAAGTCGCCGCGCCGGCTCTCCGGCAGGCCCGCCCACGCCGCGTACTTCTCCACCTGGACGCGCAGTTCGGGCAGTCGCCGGGCGCAGAAGTGCCGCTTCAGCAGCCGCTCGGCGGTGTGCTCGGCGAGGGCGCGCGCGGCGCGCGGCGGCACCGGGCCCTTGGCGCGGTGCGGGTGAGGCACGGCCCACCGTCCGCGCCGGGCGGGGGAGACATCGGGAAGGGGGTTGCGTCGCACGAGACTTCGTTCCGTTCGTGACCGGGCGGGGCCGGCTCGGCGGGGCCGGGGAGGGGTGCGGGGAGGCGTGGGCGCCGGGGGCGTCCGCGGCCGCTATCGCGCGGGTGTGCGCCCGGTGTGTCGTGGTCCGGTCCGCCGGGGTGTCCCGGGCAGGCATCCCGTGTCGCCCCCTGCCGCTGAAGTGTCCGTCCGATTTCAAAGAGCAGAGAGTACGAGCCGTCGCCCGCCAACAAGGGAAATGACCGGAACTGTCGCGATGTGGACGTGTCGCGAGCGCTGTGCGGCGGATCAAAGCCGGAACTGACCGCCGCGGTGTCCGTATCGCTTCGGTATACCGGTGGTCCGGGCTGCCGGGGCCGTGCCGGGACCGGTGCCGGCACGGCCGCGCGGATCAGCCCGGCCAGCTCCAGCCGGACACCTCGGGCAGATCCGTGCCGTGCTGCCGGATCCAGCGGTGGTGCCGGTGCCGTACGTCGGCCATCGCCTGCCGGACCCCGGCCGCCCGGACCGCCAGCTCCGGCACCCGGTCGATCACGTCCATCACCAGCCGGTAGCGGTCGAGGTCGTTGCTCACCACCATGTCGAACGGCGTCGTGGTGGTGCCCATCTCGCGGTAGCCGCGCACATGCATCCGGGGGTGCACCGCCCGGCGGTAGGTCAGCCGGTGGATCAGCCAGGGGTAGCCGTGGTACGCGAAGACCACCGGTCGGTCCCGGGTGAACAGCGCGTCGAACTCCTTCTCCGGCATGCCGTGCGGGTGCTCCTCGCGCGGCATCAGCCGGGTCATGTCGACCACGTTCACCACCCGCACGGCCAGCTCCGGCAGGTGCTCACGGAGCAGCGAGGCCGCCGCCAGGGTCTCCTGGGTCGGCACGTCGCCCGCGCAGGCGAGCACCGCCTCCGGGCCGGATCCCGGCTCCTCGGTGCCCGCCCACTCCCAGATCCCCGCACCGCGCGCGCAGTGGTCCCGGGCCGCCTCCAGCCCCAGCCAGTCGAAGCACGGCTGCTTCCCCGCGACCACCACGTTGACCACGTCCCGGGTGCGCAGCACATGGTCGGCGACGCACAGCAGGGTGTTGGCGTCCGGCGGCAGGTACACCCGCACCACGTCCGGGCTCTTGTTGAGGACGTGGTCCACGAAGCCGGGGTCCTGGTGGGAGAAGCCGTTGTGGTCCTGCCGCCAGACGTGCGAGGTCAGCAGGTAGTTCAGGGCGGCGATCGGCGCCCGCCAGGGCACCTCGCGGGCGGTGCCGACCCATTTCACGTGCTGCCCGGCCATGCTGGCCACGATGTGCGCGAACGCCTCGTAGCAGGAGAACAGGCCGTGCCGCCCGGTGAGCAGGTAGCCCTCCAGCCAGCCCTGGCACAGGTGCTCGGAGAGCACCTCCATGACCCGCCCGTCCGGTGCCAGGTGCTCATCGGTGTCCAGCAGGGCCGCCTGCCAGGCCTTGCCGGTCACCGCGTACACGTCCTGCAGCCGGTTGGACGCGGTCTCGTCCGGGCCGACCAGCCGGAAGTCCCGCCGCTCGGCGGTGTCGGCCATCACCTGGCGGAGCAGCCGGCCCAGCACCCGGGTGGGTTCGTGCCGCCCGCCGCCGGGCCGGTCCACCGGTACCGCGAACCGGGCCAGGTCCGGCAGCGGCAGCTCGCGCAGCAGGCGGCCGCCGTTGGCGTGCGGGTTGGCACCCAGCCGGCGGTCCCCGTCCGGCACGCACGCCAGCACCGGCTCACGCGGGTGGCCCCGCTCGTCGAACAGCTCCTGCGGCAGGTAGGACCGCAGCCAGCGGTCGAGGAGGGCCAGGTGGTCGGGGTTCTCCCGGACCCCGGCCAGCGGCACCTGGTGGGCCCGCCAGGTGCCGGCCACCGGCTGCCCGTCCACCTCCTCCGGTCCGGTCCACCCCTTGGGCGTCCGGAGCACCAGCATCGGCCAGTGCGGCCGGCCGCGGTCGCCGTCCTCGCGCGCCGCCCGCTGGAACCCGGCGATCCGGTCCAGCGCCATGTCCAGGGCGGCGGCCAGGTCCCGGTGGACCCGCGCCGGGTCGCTGTCCAGGCCGGCGGTGACGTACAGCGGCTCGTGGCCGAAGCCGCGCAGCAGGGCGTCCAGTTCGCCCTCCGGCAGCCGGGCCGCCACCGAGGGGTTGGCGATCTTGTAGCCGTTGAGGTGCAGGATCGGCAGGACCGCGCCGTCGTGCACCGGGTCCAGGAACTTGTCGGCGTGCCAGGACGCGGCCAGCGGCCCGGTCTCCGCCTCGCCGTCCCCGACGACGCAGGCCACCAGCAGACCGGGGTTGTCCAGTGCCGCGCCGTAGGCGTGCGCGAGGGAGTAGCCCAGCTCACCGCCCTCGTGGAACGAGCCGGGCACCTGCGGCGCGGCGTGGCTGGGCACCCCGCCGGGGGTGGAGAACTGCCGGAAGAGCCGGGTCATGCCCGCCAGGTCCCGCCCGACGTCCGGGTCCAGCTCCCCGTACGAGCCGTCCAGCCACGCGCCGGCGAGTACCGCGGGGCCGCCGTGGCCCGGGCCCCAGACGCACACCGTGTCCTGGTCCCGCTCCCGGATCACCCGGTTGAGATGCGTGTACACCAGGTTCAGGCCCGGACAGGTGCCCCAGTGGCCGAGCAGCCGCGGCTTGATGTGCTCCGGCCGCAGGTGCTCGGTGAGCAGCACGTTGTCCCGGAGGTACAGCTGCCCCGCGGCCAGGTAGTTCAGCGCGCGCCAGTGCGCGTCCAGCTGTTCCACCGCGGTGTCGGTGAGGGGGGCTGCCCCCGTGGCGGTGTCGGTGAGGGAGGTGGTTCCGGTCTCCATGCGTGTGCCCTCCGCCTGCGGCGTCCCTGCTGCGTCACCCGAGGAAAGTGGCGCTCGTGGAGAGCGCCTGCCCGCCATGCGGCCCCGCATGTCGGCCGGCCCCCGCGTTCCGACCATGCCACAGCGGGCGCCGAGGGGCGCGGCGGGACGGGAAGCGGCACAGTTGGTGCATGAGCGGACTTCTCCACGGGCTGACCGGAGACCATCGCGAGCGGCTGCTCTCCACCGCCCACGACGTGTCCTTCGCCGCCGGGACCCGGCTCTTCGAGGAAGGCGGCAGGGCGAACCGCTTCTGGGTCGTGCGCACCGGTTCGGTCACCCTCGACATGCATGTCCCCGGCCGGCGGGCGGCGGTGATCGAGACCCTCGGGCCGGGGGAGCTGGTGGGCTGGTCGTGGCTGTTCCCGCCGGGTGGCTGGCACCTGGGCGCGGAGGCGCTCAGCCCGGTGCGCGCCCACGAGTTCGACGCGGCGGTGGTGCGCCGGCTCTGCCAGGAGGACACCGGGCTCGGCTACGAGCTGGTGCTCGCCTGCGCCCAGGCCATGGGGGAGCGGCTGCAGAGCGCGCGCACCCGGCTGCTGGACATGTACGGGCCACACAGCGGCGGACCGCACTGAACGGCGCGGGCGGCGGTCCGCCCGGGACAACGGAACGGGCCCGGACCGCTCCTCGCGGAGCGGTCCGGGCCCGGTTGACGAATGACCGAACCCGCGGCGGCTGCCGGCGTCAGTAGCCCTGGCCGCCCTGGCCGGGGTACTGCGGACGCCCGTAGGGGTCCTCGTAGGGAGCGGGAGCCGGCCGCGGGGCGGCGGGCCGGGGCGCGGCCGGCCGGGGCATCGCCGGGCGCATCGCCTCGTACCCGGTCGGGCCGCCGACGGCCGGACGCGGCTGCTGCTGGTGCATCGGCTGCTGGCTGCCCGGGTACCCGCGCGGGGCGGACGCCTGCTGCGGGATGTACGGTGCGGGCGCGTGCTGCAGGCCGGGCTGCGGCGCCCCCTGGGCCGGGTAGCCGTGCGGCGGGGTGTGCTGCTGCGGGGAGGGCGCGGCGGGCAGCGCCGGCAGCGCCGCGGGCAGCGCCGCCGGGAAGTGACCGCTGGCGTCGTAGGGCGACGGCACCCGGATGGGTGCGATCTGCGGTGTCCCCCGCTCCGCGACGAGGCTGTCGTAGATGGGAGTGTCCGGGAAGGACGGCGAGGAGTAGTAGCCGCCGCCGTAGGTACTGCGGGGGGAGGTCATAGTCCATAAGTTAAGCCCACGATGTGCTGGTTGGGGAGTCCGGTAAGCGGGTTGTTTCGTGGGTTCCCGGCGGCTATGGATCCGTTATGCGAGCGAACCCGGGAAAATCGGTCGCCAGGGTACGTTGAGATCGTGTAAAGAGCACCTTCTCGGCGGGTTACCGGCGGTCGGCAGGCGGCCCGCGGACCGTCTGGGACAGGCCGGATCCGCCCGGCAACCGGCCGGAAACCGACGGTCCGGCCGAAGATGGACGCAGGAAAACGGAAGAGAAAGGCAGGGGGAAGGTATGGCGATGCGCAAAGGCGCCAATGTTCAGGTTCCGGCTTCGGCGGTCCGGGTGGAACTCGGGTGGCGAGGCGGGCCGCAGGTTCCCGACGTGGACGCCTCGGCGCTGCTCCTGGCGGCGGGGAAGGTGCGGTCCGACGACGATTTCGTCTTCTACAACCAGGCCACCCACTCCTCCGGGGCGGTCCGCTACGACGGCAAGCGGCCCGCCGGCGACGCGGTGACCGACACCCTGCTGGTCGACCTCGGCACGGTGGAGCCGGAGATCGAGACGGTGGTGCTCGCCGCATCCGCCGACGGCGGTACCTTCGGCCAGGTCCCCGGGCTGCACATCCGGGTGCTGGACGCCGCGAGCGGCGCGGAGATCGCCCGCTTCGACAGCGAGGACGCCACGGTCGAGACCGCCTTCGTCCTCGGCGAGCTGTACCGGCGCCAGGGCGGGTGGAAGTTCCGCGCCGTCGGCCAGGGCTACGGCAGCGGACTGGCCGGACTCGCCACGGACTTCGGGATCAGCGTGGAAGAGCCGCAGCAGGCGCCCGCCGCCCCGGCGGCGGCCCCGGCGGCGGCACCGGTGACCGCCCCGCCGCCGGCCGGCGCCGCCGCGCCGCTGCCGCCCCCGCCGCAGACCGCGCCGGCCGCGGTGCCCGCCCCGGCCGCACCGCCGGCCGGTGCCCCGGCCGCCCCGGTGCGCCTCACCAAGGTCACGCTGACCAAGGAGGCGCCGACCGTCTCGCTCACCAAGCAGGGCGGCACCTCCGGGGTCCTGCGGGTCAACCTCAACTGGGAGGTGCGCAAGCAGTTCCAGGGCTGGCAGGCCAAGCTCGGCAAGGTCATGGCGCTCCACGGCGACCTCGACCTGGACCTGGGCGCGTTCTTCGAGCTGGCCGACGGCACCAAGGGTGTGGTGCAGGCGCTGGGCAACGCCTTCGGGGCGCTCCACCAGCCGCCGTTCATCCACCTGGACGCCGACGACCGGACCGGGGCCCGCGCCTCGGGCGAGAACCTCACCGTCAACCTCGACCACAAGGACGCCTTCCGGCGCATCCTGGTCTTCGTCACCATCTACGAGGGCGCGCGCTCCTTCGCCAACCTCAGCGCCACCGTCACCCTCACCCCGCAGGCCGGGGCGCCGGTCGACTTCTCGCTGGACGAGTGCACCGTGCCGTCCCGGGTCTGCGCCCTGGCCCTCATCACCAACCAGGGCGGCGACCTGGTGGTGCAGCGCGAGGCCCGCTACCTGGTGCCGGACCGCGGCGTCAGCCCGCAGCGCACCCTGGACCACGCGTACGGCTGGGGCATGAACTGGACCCCGGGCCGCAAGTAGCGCAGAACGTCCGGGCCGGGGCCGAGCGCCCCGGCCCGGACGTTCCGGCACCGGGCGTCCCGATCGGGGCCTCCCCGTGCCGGGTGGGCTACCGCCCGGGTGCCGGGCGCCCGTAGGTGCGCCCCTTCCAGGCCGCGCCCCGCCCGCGGTGGTGCTGCACCGCCGAGTCCACCGTCATCAGCAGGTACAGCGCGGCGATCAGCGGCAGCAGCGGAGCCAGCCACGGCGTCTGGCGGTAGTAGCGCAGCATCGGCAGGTAGCTGCCGGTCATGATCAGCCACGCGGCGCCGCCCACCACCCCGGCCGTCAGCTGCCCGGTCAGCGCCCCGGCGACGGTGGCGGCCGGCGGCACCAGGTACACCAGCGCCAGCCCCGCCACCGTGCCCACCAGCAGCACCGGGCTGTACCGCAGCTGGGCGTAGGCGCTGCGGGACACCATCCGCCACAGCCCGGCCGGGCGGTACGGGCGGACGCTGTCCACCCGCTCGGCCAGGCCCAGCCAGATCCGGCCCCCGGTACGCCGCACCGCCCGGGCCAGCGCCACGTCGTCGATCACCGCCTGCCGGATGGCGTCCGGGACCCCGGCCCGCTCGGCCGCCGCCACGCGCAGCAGCACACAGCCGCCCGCCGCGGCGGCGGTCCGGCCGCCCGCCCGGTTGACCCACCGGAACGGGTAGAGCTGCGCGAAGAAGTAGACGAACGCCGGCACGATCAGCCGCTCCCAGCAGGTCGCCACCCGGAGCCGGGCCATCTGCGACACCAGATCCGCGTCGATGGAGGTGGCGGCCCGCACCAGCTCCCGCAGACTCTCCGGCTCGTGCGCGATGTCGGCGTCCGTCAGCAGCAGGTACTCGGCGTCGGTCCGCTCCCGGGCCAGCGCCATCCCGTGCCGCACCGCCCACAGCTTGCCGGTCCAGCCGTGGTCCGGTTCGCCCGGCGCCGCCACGGTCAGCGGCAGCCCGCCCTGCTCGGCGGCGAGCCGGTGGGCCAGTTCCGCGGTGCCGTCGGAACTGCCGTCGTCGATCAGGAAGACCTCGGCGCGGCCCGGGTAGTCCTGCGTCAGCAGCGACGGCAGGCTCCGGCGCAGCACCCCGGCCTCGTCCCGGGCCGGTACCACCACCGCGACCGACGGCCACCGCGCCGGGTCCCGGCGCCGGGGCAGCCTGATGTCGGTACGCCAGAAGAAGCCCTGTCCCAGCAGCAGCCACAGCCAGGCGGCCAGAGCCGCCGCGGCGATCCACGACCAAGCGCTCATCCGCCGCAGTCTGCCCGACCGGACCGGTCCACCGCTGCGGGGCGCGCGGCGGACCCCGTCACGCGCCGCGCACCCCGCCGCGAGCGGCGCGTGCCGACGGCGCGGAGCGCATCGCACGCCGCACCGCACCCGCATGCCGCGAGCGCACCCCGCACCAGGCCCCCACCGCGCCCGGCACCGCGCGCCCGCACCGCGCGCCCGCACCGCGCGCCCGGCACCCCGGGCCCCGCGCTCCGGGCCCCGCCCACTGCGCCCGCCGGGCCGGCCGCAGTGGGCGGCCCGTGCGGCCGGCCGGCCGCAGGTGCCGATCGACTAAAGTGGCCCGGTGCCGCATGCCCCGCCATGCCGCGGCCACGAAGGTCCGGCGGGGTCGCACGGGGAAGGGACGACATGGCGAGGCGGAACTCGGTGAAGATCGCGCTGGTGGATTCCGGCCTCGGCCTGCTCGCGGCGGCCGCCGCGGTGCACCGGCTGCGACCCGACGCCGACCTGGTCCTCTCCTCCGACCCGGACGGCATGCCCTGGGGGCCCCGCACCCCGCAGGACCTCAGCGCCCGCGCCCTGGACTGCGCCCGGGCCGCGGCCGCCCACCGCCCCGACGCGCTGATCGTGGCCTGCAACACCGCCTCCGTACACGCGCTGCCGGCCCTCCGCGCCGAGCTGGAGCCCGTGCTGCCGGTGATCGGTACCGTGCCGGCCATCAAGCCGGCCGCCGCGGGCGGCGGCCCGGTCGCCATCTGGGCCACCCCGGCGACCACCGGCAGCCCGTACCAGCGGGCGCTGATCCGCGACTTCGCGGACGGTGTCCGGGTCGCCGAGGTGGCCTGTCCCGGGCTGGCCGACGCGGTGCAGCGGGCCGACCTGCGGGCGGTCCGCGACGCGGTGGCCGACGCCGCCTCCCGCACCCCGCGCGGCGTGCGTGCCGTGGTCCTCGGCTGCACCCACTACGAGCTGGTCTCCGAGCACATCCGGGCGGCCCTCGGCCCCGCCGGCACCCCGCCGCCCGCCCTGTACGGCTCGGCCGGCGCGGTGGCCGCCCAGGCCCTGCGGCGGATCGGCGCCGACCCCGCTCCCGGCGCCGCGCCGACCGGCACCCTCACCGTGCTGTTGAGCGGCCGGGAAGCCGCCCTGCCGGCGGAGGCGCTCGCATACCCCGAGGGCGGCGCGCTGGTCACCACCCCGGCGGGCGTCGCCCTCGGCTGACGAACCACGTCCGCCAGGGGCTTCCGGGGCCCGTCCGGCAGGCTGCCCACGGCCCCCACGCCCCCACGGCTCCCACGGCCCTCGGCTCCGTGGTCCCGCGCCTCCGCGGCCCCGCGGAGGCGCGGGCGGCCCGCTGCTACCCGCATACCACCGAGGTGGCAAATCGGCGTATGACCGGCTTTGATCACTTCTGCCGACACAACGGAAGATGAGTAATCTTCCCGGCATGAGGGACCACCGTGAGGATCTGATTCCGGGTGCGACCGAAGCGCCGCCCCCGGTATGGACCGGCCGCGCCACCAACCGCGTGCAGTGGGTGCTCGCGGCCCTGGGCGCCGCCTGCATGGCGCTGGGCGTCGAACTGGCCGTCGACTCCTCCTGGAGCTCCGGACTGGCCCCCCTGCTGATGTCGGTGATCGGCTGCGTCACCGTCGGCCTGCTCATGCTCTACGGCACGCTCGCCTTCGTCCACGTGGCGGTCCGCGTCGACGCGGACGCCCTGGAAGTGCGCTGCGGCCACATCGGCCTGCCCCGCCGCCGGATCCCGCTGCACCTGGTGGAGGGCGCGGACTTCGTACCCCGGGTGACCCCGCGCCAGTGGGGCGGCTGGGGCTACCGCTGGCGCCCCGAGAAGGGCACCGCCGTCGTGGTCCGCCGGGGGGAGGCCCTGGTGCTGCGGCTCGGCGACGGCCGGGTGTTCACCGTCACCGTGGACGACGCCGAGGCGGCGGTGAAGGTCATCCGCGGCCATCTGCGGCGCATCGCGCACCGCGCCTCCCAGGTGTAGCGCCGCCCGGCCCCGTCTCCCGGGCCGCCGGGGCCGCGACGGCACGGGCCGGCGCGCGGCCGCGGTCCCGGCGCGGGCCGCGGCGCCGCCCCGACCGGCGCCGGGACCGGCCGCCCGGACGGATACGCTCGGGCCCATGGGTACCCCCGACTTCATCCGCGAACTCCGGGCCGACATCGGCAACCGGCTGCTCCACCTCCCCGGTGTCAGCGCCATCGTCTTCGACGACGAGGGACGGGTGCTCCTCGTCCGCCGGGCCGACAACGGCCGCTGGTCGATCATCGGCGGTATCCCGGAGCCGGGCGAACAGCCCGCGGCGGCCGTGGTGCGGGAGGTGCACGAGGAGACCGCGGTGCACTGCGTGCCGGAACGCGTGCTGCTGGTCCAGGCGCTGGAACCGGTGGTCTACCCCAACGGTGACGTGTGCCAGTTCATGGACGTCTGCTTCCGCTGCCGCGCGGTGGGCGGCGAGGCCCGGGTGAACGACGACGAGTCGCTGGAGGTCGGCTGGTTCGCGGTGGACGCGCTGCCCGACCTGGAGGACTACGCGATCTCCCGGATCAAGCAGGCGGCGGGGGACGGCCCGACGTGGTTCGACCCCAGCGCCGACCCGGGAAGTATGGGGGCCGGCCACATCGGCCCGCCCACCGGAGCTGCCTAGGGTGCCGCCATGAGCGTGCCCACCACACCAGTCCCGGAACGTACCCCCGGCGGAAGCGCGGACACCGGCCTCCACGGCAGGACCGCTCTGGTCACCGGCGCCGCGAGCGGCATCGGCCGCGCCTGCGCGCTGCGGCTCGCCGCCGCCGGAGCGCGGGTGCGGGCCCTGGACCGGGACGCCGCGGGACTCGAGGCGCTCGCCCGGACCGCCGGCCCCGCGCTCGCCGGATCCGTCGAGCCGCACGTCCTGGACCTCACCGACCTGGACGCCGCCGAAGCGGCGGCCGCCGGCACCGACATCCTCGTCAACAACGCCGGACTGCAACTCGTGCGCCCCGTCGAGGACTTCCCGCCGGAGGCCTTCGCGACCGTCCTCACCGTGATGCTCCAGGCCCCCTTCCGGCTGATCCGCGGCGCGCTGCCGCACATGTACCGCCAGGGCTGGGGCCGCGTCGTCAACATCTCCTCGGTGCACGGGCTGCGCGCCTCCGCCTACAAGTCCGCCTACGTCGCGGCCAAGCACGGCCTCGAAGGGCTCTCCAAGGTGGTGGCGCTGGAGGGGGCGGCGCACGGCGTCACCTCCAACTGCGTGTGCCCCGGCTACGTCCGCACCCCCCTGGTGGAGCGGCAGATCGCCGACCAGGCCGCCGCCCACGGCATCACCGAGGACCGTGTGACCGGCGAGATCCTGCTCGCCGACACCGCGGTGAAACGGCTCGTGGAACCGGACGAGGTGGCCGAGGCGGTCCGGTACCTGTGCGGACCGCACGCCTCCTTCGTCACCGGCACCTCCCTGGTCATGGACGGCGGATGGACCGCCCACTGAGCGGCCCGCCGGACGGCCCGGCGGCCCGCCGGCCGGAGCCCGCCGGGCACCGCGCGCCGGACCGCGCCCGGCACGATCCGGCCCCCGCCGTCCCGGCCGGGTCGTCCCGCCGGCCACCGGCCGGTGCCGGTCCCGGCGCCGAGCGGCATGCTGACCCCATGCCCGACGAACAGCCGCAGATCCCGTACCTGGAACTGCTCGCACACGGTGCCCCGGCCGAGGCGTACGAGCGCCCCGTGCTGCGCGCCCGCGCCCACGGTCTGCCGCCCGAGCGGCTGGCGGCCCTGGAGCGCGCCAAGCTGCTGGCCCTGCGGGTCCGGAGCGAACTGGAAGGGCGCCGGCGACGGGAGGCGGAACTGTCCGCCCTGTTCGAGACCGCGCACGACCTCGCCGGACTCCGCGACCTGGACGCCGTGCTCCAGGCCATCGTGCAGCGCGCCCGCTCCCTGCTCAACACCGAGGTCGCCTACCTGACGCTGAACGACCCCGTCGCCGGCGACACCTACATGCGGGTCACCGACGGCTCGGTCTCCGCCCGCTTCCAGCAACTGCGCCTGGGCATGGGGGAGGGGCTCGGCGGACTCGTCGCCCAGACCGCCCGCCCGTACGTCACCGACAGCTACTTCGACGACGCCAGGTTCCAGCACACCGGCACCATCGACGCGGGCGTCCGGGACGAGGGGCTGGTCGCGATCCTGGGCGTCCCGCTGATGCTGGGCAGCGGTGTCATCGGCGTGCTCTTCGCGGCCGACCGGCGGGCCCGGGTCTTCGAACGGGAGCAGATCGCCCTGCTGGGCTCCTTCGCCGCGCACGCGGCGGTGGCCATCGACACCGCCAACCTGCTCGGCGAGACCCGGTCGGCGCTCGCCGAGCTGGAGACCGCCAACGAGATCATCCGGGACCGCAGCAGCGTCATCGAACGCGCCTCCGAGGTCCACGACCGGCTCACCGAACTCGTGCTGCGCGGCGGCGGGGTGCACGACGTCGCCGACGCGCTCGCCGAAGTGCTCAGCGGCACGGTGGAGTTCCGGGAGGCCGCGGCCTGCCCACCGGAGGCGGTGAACCGCTCCCGGGCCGACGGGCGCGCCGTGCCGCACGGCGAGGACTGGGTGGCCGCCGTCTCCGCCGGCGGGGAGCTGCTGGGAGCGCTCGTCCTGCACGGCCACCCCCACCTGGACCCGGTCGACCAGCTCACCCTGGAGCGGGCCGCGATGGTCACCTCGCTGCTCCAACTGGCGCGCCGCTCGGCGAGCGAGGCCGAGCAGCGGGTCCGCGGCGAGCTGCTCGACGACCTGCTCGACGCCCCCGACCGGGACCCCGCGCTGCTGCGCGAACGCGCCGCCCGGGTGGGCGCCGACCTCGACGCCCCGCACGTGGTGCTGGCCGCACGCATCGACCGGGCCGGCCCGGCCACCGGTCCGGGCGCGCAGCACGGCGGCCCGGACACCCCCCGGGGCCGGACCTCCCCGCCGGAGGCGGCCCACCCCGGGCCCGGCGGCGCGGACGGCGAGCCCGACGCGGCGGCCGACCGCCAGCGGCTGTGGTCGGCCGCCTCCCACCTGGCCGCCACCGGGCGCGGCCTGGCCGCCGCCAGGGACGGCGGCACCGTGCTGCTGCTGCCGCTGGGCCCGGCGGACAGCGCGGCCGAGACGGCCCGCCGGACGGCGCGCCATCTGGGGGCCGCGATCCGGGTGCCGGTGACCGTCGGGGCGTCCTCGCCGGTCACCGCGCCGGCCGCCCGCCCGGGCGCGGTCGCCCACGCCTACGCCGAGGCCCGCCGCTGCGTCAGCGCGCTGCGGGTGCTGGGCCGGAGCGGACAGGGCGCCGCGGCGGAGGACTTCGGGTTCCTCGGCCTGCTGCTCGGCGACACCGGGGACGGCGCGCGGATAGCGGGGTTCGTGCGCGGCACCATCGGGCCGGTCATCGACTACGACGCCCGCCGCGGCACCGACCTGGTCCGCACCCTCGACGCCTACTTCGCGTGCGGAGCGAGCCCGGCCCGTACCAAGGACGAACTCCACGTGCACGTCAACACGGTGGCCCAGCGGCTGGACCGGGTGGGCCGGCTGCTCGGCCCGGACTGGCAGTCGGCGGCCCGCGCCCTGGAGATCCAGCTGGCGCTGCGCCTGCACCGGCTCTCCGACGCCGTCATCCGCTGACAAACCCTCGCGGGTCCCGTCCGGTTCCTCCGGCCGGGACCCGCGCGCACCGGTGCCGGGGCCCCGCGCACCGGCGCCGGCCCCCGGGCGGATGACGGCGGCCGGGCATGACGGCGGCCGGGCCACCAGGGCCCGGCCGCCGGGTCTTCGCACCGGTCAGGCGGAGCTGCGCTCCGCCGGCCGGTCGTCGTCCACCGCCGCCCGCTCCCGGTCGCCGCCGTCCCCGGTGACCTCGGTGAGGTCGCGCAGCCGGGTCTCCTTCGCCACCCCCACTGCCAGCAGGGTGAGCAGCGAGGCGGCGATGACGTACAGCGCGATCGGCGATCCGCTGTCGTGGTCGGCCAGCAGCGCCGTGGCGATCAGCGGGGCCGGCGCCCCGGCCGCCACCGAGGCGAACTGCGCCCCGATGGACGCCCCCGAGTACCGCACCCGGGTGGCGAACATCTCCGAGAAGAACGCGGCCTGCGGCGCGTACATGGCCCCGTGGAAGACCAGTCCGACCGTCACGGCGAGCAGCAGCGCACCGAAGTCGCCGGTGTCCACCAGCGCGAAGAACGGGAACGCCCAGGCGCCCACGCCGAGGGCGCCCACCAGGTACACCGGCCGCCGTCCCACGCGGTCCGACAGCGCGCCCCACAGGGGGATCACCGCGAAGTGCACGGCGGAGGCGATCAGTACGGCGTTGAGCGCGGTCTGCTTGTCCATGTCCACGTGGTCGGTCGCGTAGACCAGGATGAACGCGGTGATGACGTAGTAGCTGATGTTCTCCGCCATCCGCGCGCCCATGGCCACCAGCACATCGCGCCAGTGGTGCCGCAACACCGCCACCAGCGGCGGCTGCTCCTCCTCGCGCGCCTCGGCCTTGCGCGCCTCGGCACGGGCCAGCGCCTCCTTGAAGACCGGGGACTCGTCCACCGACAGCCGGATCCACATGCCCACCAGCACCAGCACCCCGGAGAGCAGGAACGGGATCCGCCACCCCCACGACTCGAACGCGGCGTCGGACAGCAGCGCCGTCAGCGCGGACAGCACGCCGGTCGCCAGCAACTGGCCGGCCGGTGCGCCGGTCTGCGGCCAGGAGGCCCAGAAGCCCCGCCGCCGTGCGTCCCCGTGCTCGGACACCAGCAGCACCGCGCCGCCCCACTCACCGCCCAGCGCGAAGCCCTGCACCAGACGCAGCACGGTCAGCAGCACCGGGGCGGCGGCGCCGATCGTGGCGTGGGTGGGCAGCAGGCCGATCGCGAACGTCGCGCCG
This sequence comes from Streptomyces sp. NPDC018031, assembly GCF_044327625.1. Classification (NCBI taxonomy): domain Bacteria; kingdom Bacillati; phylum Actinomycetota; class Actinomycetes; order Kitasatosporales; family Streptomycetaceae; genus Streptomyces; species Streptomyces sp. NPDC018031. The sequence continues at coordinate 9,729 of NZ_JBIRFT010000029.1, read as the reverse complement.
CCCATCAGCAGCAGACTCAGCACCAGGAGTTTCTTGCGCCCGAGCCGGTCTCCGTAGTGGCCGAACACCAGCGCCCCGATCGGCCGGGCGGCGAAGCCGACCGCGTACGTCAGGAACGACAGCAGGGTGCCGGTGAGCGGGTCGGAGTCGGGGAAGAACAGCTTGTTGAACACCAGCGCGGCGGCCGACCCGTAGAGGAAGAAGTCGTACCACTCGATGGTGGTGCCGATGAGGCTCGCGGCGACGATGCGCCTGAGGCTGTTCGGCGTTGGCGGAGCGGTCGCGGGGGAGGACATCGGTACCACTTCCTGCGCGTTCAGGGGACGTTTGTGTGTCGCCATACCGTAGGAACGCGCAGGTCAGTGGCGTATGTGGTGGGACACCACAGCTGGCGGCGGTGGAGTGCGCGCGCCCACCATGAAGGCGGTGGCGGCGTCTCCGCACCGGCCTCGTCGAGACCGCCAAGAAGGCTGTCCGAGACGCACCGGTCGGGCAGGATGCGGAGATGCGGTGCCGGCTCCCGTGCTGGTCTCATGCGACGAGCGACGAGCGACGAGCGACGAGCGAAGGGCGAAGGGCGAAGGGCGAACGGCGCAGGCGTCGCGGCCGGTGCGGGCATGCGCCCTCCCGCATCAGCGCACTCACGGCCTCCAGCGTGCCCGGCTCTGCTCCGCCGCCTGCGGCGTGCCGGCGCAAGGTCATCACTTGTCGGCGCAGGCCTCCGCCTCCGCCAGGTACCGTGCCACCGGCCCCAGGGTCAGCATCCCGCTCGCCCCGCCTGCGTCTTCGAGGCGGGCGGCGCGCAGGGCCGTTGCCGCGCGGGCGGCGACCGGGCGCTCGCCGAGGCGGGCGGCGGCGTGGGCGGTCAGGCACCAGAGCGCCTCCTGCATGTGATCAGGGGGTGGTTCGGGCGTCATGGTCAGGGCGGCACGGGCCTCCTCGTCACGGTCGCGGGCGAGCAGCACCAAGGGGCGCGTCCAGGGGCGGTACGGGCCCCAGTCGAGAGCGGGATCGGTGGGCGCGGGACGGCCGTGCAGGAGACGTAGGCCTAGGAGGGCGAGGGCGAACAGGCCGCGGTGCAACCCCGGCATGCCCGCCGTCTCGGCGAGGGTCTGTTCGGCTGCGCGGTAGTGCGCCGCGGCCGTGGCGGCGGCCGGTCCGCCCGGTCCGGTGCTGCGTGCGGCCGTGACCCGGGCCCGGAACCAGCCGGTGAGGACGGGGACGAGAGAGGCCTCGGTGCTGACGGCGACCTGCTCGGCGGCCTCGGCGTGTGCGGCCGCGGCGTCGAGGTCGCCGAGAGCCGAGGCGGACTGCAGGCGGATGAGCCGGCCGAGCACGGCGAAGTCCGGCAGCCTGTGCCGGGCGGCAAGGTCGAGGACCTCGGCGCCGATCACGTCCCGTGCCGCCGCGAGACCGGGCCGGGTGAAGAGCTGGAGGAACACGCCGTTGAGGGCGAACACCAGCAGGGCGGGATCGCCCAGTTCCCGGGCCAGTGTCTCGGCCTCACGCGCCGCCTGTCCGGCGCGTCTCCGTTCGGTTGCGGACAGGTCGGCGCTGCGGCTCTCGACCGCGACGGTGGCCAGCAGACGGGCGCGCAATTCGGCGGGGCCGTCGGTGCCGAGCGCGGTGAGCGTACGCTCGGCCGCCGCGACGACCGCGCGGGACTGCTCGGGGTCGTCGGCCCGGCTCCAGAGGGCGGGCACGTCGTAGGCGCCGATGACGCGGGCGGTCAGGGCGGTGTCCCCGGTGCGCTCCGCCGCCCGGACGGCGGCGAGGCGGTCGCGCCGCGAGTGGATGAGGGCGTCACCACCCGCCAGGGCCAGGGTGCGGGCCAGTTCGACGGTGGTGCGCGGGCCGAGTCGTACGCCTGCGGTCCACACGGTACGCGCGGGCCGGAGGGTCGCGGCTCCGCGGAGGATGTCCGTCTCCAGGCGCCGGAGGTCGGCACCGGGGTCGAGCCCGAGCTGGTCCACGAGCATCGTACGGGCGCGGCGGAGGGTGGCCAGTGCGTCCGCCTGACGGCCGGCTTGGTGCAGTGCGCGGGCCAGCAACCCCCAGGCCGGCTCACGCCAGGGGTGTTCGGTGACGTGGGCGCCCAGTTCGGCGACCAGCTCGGCTCCCGAACCGGAGTCGAGGAGGAGGCGGGCGCGTAGTTCGACCGCCTCCAGCCTCAGCTCCTCCAGCCGGGTCCGTTCGCGCTGGGCCCACGGGGAGCCGGCCACGTCGGCGTAGGCCGGGCCGCGCCAGGTCGCGAGGGCCGCGTCGAGGTCGGCCGGCACATCGGGGGTACGCCGGGCGCGGGCCAGGGCGTCCTCGAACCGGTGGACGTCCACGGTGTCGCGCGGCAGACGCAGCGCGTAGCCGGGTCCCTCCGTGAGGAGGACGCGCGGCGGGGTGCGGGGCGGCCGGCCGGGTTCGATCGCGCGGCGCAGCGCGGCGACGAACGTACGCAACGCACCCACGGCACGCACCGGCGGCTCGGCCCACAGGTCGTCCACGAGGGTGTCGGTGGGGACCATCCGCCCCCCGGCGGCGACGAGCCGGGCGAGTACCTCGCGGTGGCGGGGTCCGCCCAGGTCGAGCGGGGTGCCGTCGTCGTGGAGGGCCCGCACGGCACCGAGTACGTCGATTCGCATGCCCTCCATCTTCCGTGCCGCGGGTCCGCGGCGTCGAAGCGTGCTGATCGGTTGCTGATCGCCGTCGCCCACGCTGATTCCGCCAGTCCACGGACCAAGGCTTTCGCCGGTCCCCGACCCCAGGAACGGGCCTCCCATGACTCTCACCATCCCCGGTTTCGACCACGTCCGCCTGCCCGGCGCCGACGGAGTGGAGCTGGCCGCCGCCGTCGGCGGCCATGGCAGCCCGGTCGTGCTGCTGCACGGCTTCCCCCAGACCCACCTGATGTGGCGGCACGTCGCCGAGCGGCTCGCCGGCGAGCACACGGTGATCTGTCCCGACCTGCGCGGTTACGGCGCCAGTGACAAGCCGGCGGCCACCGGCCCCGAGGTGTACTCCAAGCGCACCATGGCCGCCGATGTCGTCGCCCTGGCGGCGGCGCTCGGCCATGAGCGCTTCGCCCTGGTCGGCCACGACCGGGGCGCCCTGGTCGCCTTCCGGGCGGGACTGGACCACCCCGAGACCGTCACCCACCTGGGCATCCTCGACGTCGTACCGACCCTGGACATGTGGAACGTCCTGCACGGTGTCCCGGCGGCGGTCGGTTACCACCTGTTCCTCATGGCGCAGCCGCCGGGGCTGCCGGAGACGATGATCGCCAACAGCGCCGAAGCCTTCTTCGGCTCCTTCCTCGACGCCTGGGCCGGTGACCCGGCCGCCATGCCGGAAGCGGTCCGGTCCGCGTACCTGCGGGCCGGCGTCGCGGCCGTGCCGTCGATCGTCGCGGACTACCGGGCCTCGGCGGGCATCGACGTCACACACGACCAGGCGGACCAGGACGCCGGTTCCCAGCTGGCCATGCCGGTGACGGTCGTCCAGCAGGACTGGGGCGCGCGACTGGGCTACGACGCCGCCGCGGTCTGGCACGCGTGGGCGCCGGACCTGGACCACCGGCTGACCGGCGCGGGGCACTTCATGGCCGAGGAGGCGCCCGACGAGATCACCGGGGCGATCCGCGACCTGCTGCTCCGCTGAGCCCACCACCCGGGCCACGGGAGGCGGCGGGCCGGCTCCGCGCCCCCGGGCCACCGGTTCCCCCCGTCCCCCGGCCCGGCGATCCGGTGGGCCGGGGAACCGCCCGCCCACGGTCGTGGGCGCTGCCCGGGGAAATCCGGCGGCGCCGCTCGCCGGGGCGTGGGCAGCACCCTGCGGGCCTGCGACCGTAGCCCTCCCACGGGCAGACCGGGCCGGGTATCCGGCGGCCGATCCGCACCCGCCACGTCACGGCTCCGGCGCCGCCGCATCGGGTACCGGGCCAGTGCGCGGACCGCTACCCCCGGATCGCCCGGTTCAGCCCTGGATGGTGGCGAGCCAGTCGGTCAGCAGGCGGTTGACCTCGTCGGGGCGCTCCTGCTGGATCCAATGGCCGCAGCCGTCCAGGAGGTGGCAGGCCGACAGGCCGGGAAGGGTGGTGGGGTAGGCGTCGATGGCGTCGGACATCCAGGTGGTGGAGGCGTCCAGGGCGCCGCCGGCGAACAGTGCCGGCTGCTTGATCGGGGCTCCGCGGTGCGGAGCGAGGTCTTCCCAGTCACGGTCCATGTTCCGGTAGCGGTTGAGTGCTCCGGTGATCCCTGCGCGCTCGAACTCCCCGGCGTAGACGTCGAGGTCGTCCTCGCTCAGCCAGGCCGGGAGAACCCCGGTGGGGAAGCGGTCACGCAGCCGGCCGCCGCCGCGGGTGACGAAGTGCGGGTCGGGCTCGTCACGGGCGGGCATGGTGTCGGCGGACAGGGCCGCGTAGAAGCCCGCGAGCCAGCCCCGGACGTCGGGCTCGATCTCCGCCTCGGCGCGGCCCGGCTCCTGGAAGTAGGACACGTAGAACTCCTCTCGGGGACCGCCGATCCCGCCGAAGACGTCGGTGGGGCGCGGGCCGCCGGGCGGCGCGTAGGGGACGCTCAGCAGGCCGACGGCGCGGAAGACCTCGGGGTGGAGCAGGGCGGAGGTGGCGGCGATGCCGGAGCCCCAGTCATGGCCGACGACCACCGCGCTCTCCTCGCCGAGGGCGCGCACGACGGCGACGTTGTCCGCCACCAGGTCGAGCATCCGGTAGGCCTCGGTCGCCTCCGGCTTGCAGGAGCGGCCGTAACCACGCACGTCGATCGCCACCGCCCGGTAGCCGGCCGCGGCGAGGGCCGGGAGCTGGCGGCGCCAGGAGTACCAGGACTCGGGGAAGCCGTGCACGAGCAGGACCATCGGGCCGGTGCCCTGCTCGACCAGGTGGAGGCGTCCGGCCGGGGCCTCGACGGTGCGATGGCGGAGTCCTGCGGTCGGCTCGGGCTGCATGGGCTTCTCCTCGGTTCGCGGCGACGCGGCTGCCCATCGATCATGCGGCGCGGCACCCGGCCGACGCGATCAGCCTTGCCATTCTGGCAACCTTGCAGGACAGGGCGGTGGAGGGCACGGCAGGAAGGAACTTGCGGTGACAGCCGACGACGTGGACGGCAAACTGGCTGCGATGGGTCCCCGGTTGCGAGCCGCGCGCGAGCACCACGGTGCGACGATCGCCGGTGTCGGCTGCGCGACCGGTATCTCGGCCAGCGTGCTGTCCCGGATCGAGACCGGCCGACGCAAGCCCACCCTGGAGGTGCTGCTGCGGCTATCGAAGGAGTACGGCGTCTCCCTGGACGAGCTGGCCGGCACGGCACCCGCCCCCGCGGCCACGCCGCGCGCCACGCCGCCGCTGAGCTTCGGCGACGACAAGGCGGTGCTGCCGCTGACCCGGTACGTCGGCGGCCTGCACGCCCACAAGCACGTGCTGCCCGCTCGCGAGGACCCGCCCGCGCGGCCCCGCCAGGCCTCCCACGACGGCTACGAGTGGCTGTGCGTCCTGTACGGACGACTGTGGCTCGCGCTCGGCGACCAGGACCTCGTCCTGACCCCCGGGGACGTCGCCGAGTTCGACACCCGCACCCCGCACGGGGTGGCGAACTCCAGCCCCAGCGGTCCGGTCGAGTACCTGATCATGTTCGGACCGCAGGGCGAGCGCCAACGGCCGCGCACCCCTCCGGCCGCCGGTCAGGGGCCGGAGGGGTGCCGGGACGCTTCCGGCAGGTGACTCTCCACCGGCCCTCTCCTCTTCTCGTTCTTCCAGCGTTCGACGTCACGCGGGCTGCGGAGCCCGACGACTCGACGCCCAGGCCGGCTTCACGAGGGTTGGACAACGGAAACGTTGCAGCAACAAGGATCGATCAAGCGTCCCGGGGGGCCCGTGCCCGGCCGGGGCCGGCGGTCGCGGGTGGCCGGGTCCGGACACGGCGAAGGGGCTGCCCTGGGCGGCAGCCCCTCCGGCGGCGCGTGCCGCTGCCGGAGCCCGGCGGTCACACCCCCGCGGGGACGAGACCGTACGCCTGGGCGCGCAGCACGGTGGCCACCCGGTCCTTGGTGCCGAGCTTCCGGTAGATGCTCTCGATGTGCTTCTGCACGGTGCGCGCCGAGATGCCGAGCCGGCGGCCGATGGCGGTGGCGGTGAGCGCGTCGGCGAGCAGGGCCAGCACCGCGGACTCCCGCGGCGTCAGGGTCTCGCCGCCCGGCGCGGCCGGGGCGCCGCCGGCCGGGGCGCCGGGCCCCTGCGGAAGCGACGCGTGCCAGTTGCGCAGCAGGGCCACCTGCTTGTCGACCCCGGCGAGCAGCGGCTGTATTCGCCGCGCATAGGCCAGCTGGCCGTCGGTGAATGGGCTTCCGGTGCGGTAGACCAGAAATCCCCTGACGCGTCCGGAGATATCGGGCAAGGGCAGGCCCAGGACCTGATCCGCGGCCAATGACTCGCGCATGCGGGAGGCGTCCGAACTATTTCGCCATTCAACTTCGCCGAGGATCCGGCAGGTCGTCGTCGGTGTCCGGTCGCGAGACGAGACATAGTGGTCCGCCAAAGCGCGGGAGTGACGGATCAATCGCTGCGTGTGATCGGCGATATGGCTTTTGGTCAGACCGCCCGAGAGCCAAAGGTGTGCGGTGTGTTCATGGTCCGTCCATTGCTCCGACAGCACGAGGAACTCTCCGCCGCAGGCGCTGAGAAGCTCGGTGGCGATCGGAGGCCACAATTGCCCCGGATCTTGCTCGTGAAGTGCCGCTACCGCAAGATCGAGCATGCGCTCGTGATCGTGTACAGGCATCCCTGACACGTGACCCCCCGTGGTCGGTACGTACTTTTACTTATACCAGCCGGGCTCTGCGTGGGCGAAGCTGGCGGGGCCAGGGGAGGGGGCCTGCAGAGCGTCGTCGCGTGCCGTTGTGCAGGCCGGCGTGTGAACGGGGGGAAGGTATGCCGGGATCGAGCCGAGTCGAGGCCGCGCCGCTGTCCGTTAGAGGACAAAGAGGCGTTGCTCACTGACCGTTAGTGGACAAGAGAGCAGGTCCGCCCTCGTCCCGGAGTGGACAATGAGAAGGGCGCACACCGGTGTCCGTTAGTGGACAAAGGATAGGCGCTCCACTGTCCGTAAGTGGACAAGAGAAGCAGGAACCAATGCTCGCCGCGCCTCGTATTAAGGTGTGGCGCACGCGCATCCAAGCATCCGGAGTTATGCCTTCCGGGGTGCGGGTCATTTAATACGGACCCGGCCAATCGGATGTCAGGTGCCCTCATCTCTTTGCCTCAGAAGCATCGTTGACCACCTTTTGCCGCGGGGGAGAATCTTTTGTCGCTCAAGCCTGCAATGGAATATCCGTCAACGAGTGCTGAACGTGACGTCAACGCCGGAAGCGGTACACCGGTTGAAGTCGCGGAGTGTCAGCGGCAAAGCCCGTCGGGAGGGGCCGTCCGGCCCGGCACCCCGACCGGGCCCGGCTCATCCGGAACGGCTTGCGGAACGGCGCCCCGACCGGGGCGGACGCGGTGCGCCAGCCGCCCGAGCGACGGCGCACCGGCGGCCCGGACCGCCGCACGACCGGCCAGGCCCTGACCCGGCCGGCCCGAGGAACGTGGAATGAGAGCAGTCGAAAACGTGGTTGCCGCGGGGCGCCCGGACGTGGAGGAGTAGGCATGGCCGCCGATAAGAACGACATCGTCGGGGCCCTCCGGAAGTCGCTCAAGGAAACCGAGCGGCTCCGGCGGCAGAACCAGCAGCTCCTGGATCGTGCGAACGAGCCACTGGCCATTGTCGGCATGAGCTGCCGGTTCCCCGGAGGCGTGACGTCTCCGGACGAGTTGTGGGACCTGGTGGCCGAAGGGCGCATCGGAACCACCGAGTTCCCGACCGACCGCGGCTGGGACCTGGAGCGCCTGTACGACCCGGACCCCGACCACCCGGGCACCTCCTACACCCGCGAGGGCGGGTTCCTGGACCGCATGGAGGAGTTCGACGCCGAGTTCTTCGGGATCAGCCCGCGTGAGGCGCTGGCCATGGACCCGCAGCAGCGGCTGCTGCTGGAGGGTGCCTGGGAGGCGTTCGAGGACGCGGGCATCGACCCGACCTCGCTGCGCGGCAGCGACACCGGCGTCTTCTGCGGCGTCATGTTCCAGGACTACCAGTTCGTCGCCGGCATGAGCGACCACCGCCCGGAGATCGAGGGCTACCTGTCCATCGCCTCCGCCGCGAGCGTGGCCTCCGGCCGGATCTCCTACTCCTTCGGCTTCGAGGGGCCCGCCGTATCGGTCGACACGGCCTGCTCGTCCTCGTTGGTGGCGCTCGACGCGGCCGCCAAGTCCCTGCGCGCGCGCGAATGTTCGCTGGCCCTGGCGGGCGGCGTGACGGTGATGGCCAGGCCCATGCCGTTCATCGAGTTCAGCCGCCAGCGCGCCCTGTCGCCGGAGGGCCGGTGCAAGTCCTACGCGGCCGCCGCCGACGGCGTCACCTGGGCCGAGGGCGCCGGCCTGCTGCTGCTGGAGCGGCTGTCGGACGCCCGCCGCAACGGCCACCGGATCCTGGGCCTGCTGCGTGGTACGGCGGTGAACCAGGACGGTGCGAGCAACGGTCTGACCGCGCCGAACGGCCCCTCGCAGGAGCGGGTGATCCGGGCCGCGCTGGCCAACGCCGGCCTCAAGCCGTCCGATGTGGACGCGGTCGAGGGTCACGGCACCGGCACCACCCTGGGTGACCCGATCGAGGCCGAAGCGCTGCTGGCGACCTACGGCCGGGAGCGGGCCGACGGCCCGCTGCGGCTGGGATCCATCAAGTCCAACATCGGCCACGCCCAGGCGGCCGCCGGTGTGGCGGGCGTCATCAAGATGGTGATGGCGATGCGGCACCGGACGCTGCCGCGCACCCTGCACGTGGACGCCCCGTCCCCGCACGTGGACTGGGAGTCCGGCGAGGTCGAGCTGCTGACCGAGGCACTGGACTGGACGGTCTCCGAGGGCCGGGCGCGCCGCGCGGGCGTGTCGTCCTTCGGTGTCAGCGGCACCAACGCGCACGTGATCCTGGAGGAGGCGCCCGCCGCCGAGCAGGAGACGACGGACGACCAGGTCCCGGCCGAGCCGCGGACGCTGCCGGTGGTGCCGGTGCTCCTCTCGGCCCGCAGCGAGGCCGCGCTGCGCGCGCAGGCCGACCGGCTCCGCGCGCACATGATCGCGCAGCCGGACGTCGCCTTCCCCGACATCGCGTTCACCACGGCGACGGCGCGTGCGCATCTGGAGCGTCGTGCGGCGGTGGTGGCGGCCGATCGGGGTGCGCTGCTCAGTGGTCTGGGCGCGCTGGCCGCGGGGGACCCGGCCGCGAACGTGCTGCAGGGCGATGTCGTGGGCGGCAAGGCGGTGTTCGTGTTCCCCGGTCAGGGGGCGCAGTGGGCGGGTATGGCGGTGGAGCTGCTGGGCTCTTCGCCGGTGTTCGCCGAGCAGATCGCCGCGTGTGGTCAGGCGCTGTCGGAGTTCGTGGACTGGCGTCTGGAAGACGTGCTGCGGGGGGTGGAGGGTGCGCCGACGCTGGAGCGGGTGGATGTGGTGCAGCCCGCGCTGTGGGCGGTGATGGTGTCGCTGGCGGCGCTGTGGCGCTCGCACGGTGTGGAGCCCTCCGCGGTGGTGGGTCACTCGCAGGGTGAGATCGCGGCGGCGTGTGTGGCCGGTGGGTTGTCGCTGGCCGATGGTGCCCGGGTGGTGGCGTTGCGCAGTGCGTTGATCCGGGA
>NZ_JBIRFT010000028.1:0-56158 GCF_044327625.1 Streptomyces sp. NPDC018031 | reverse complement strand
GTCCGTCGGGGGGGGGGGGGTTTGGCCCCCCTGCCCGCGGGGGGGGGGGGTGGGGGGGGGGGGGGGGGGGGGGGGCGGGGGGGGCGGGCGGCGCGCGCCCCCCCCCCCCCCCGACCGGGGGTTCACCGCCCGCGCGGCTGGGAGAAGCGCAGCATGTTCCCGGCGGGGTCGCGGAAGGCGCAGTCACGGACGCCGTAGGGCTGGTCGATCGGTTCCTGCAGCACTTCGCCGCCGGCGGCGCGGATCCGCTCGAAGGTCGCGTCGCAGTCGTCGGTGCCGAAGATGACCGCGCGCAGCAGGCCCTTCGCCAGCAGTTGCGCCATGGCCTCCCGGTCGGCGGACGAGGCGTTGGGGTCCGCCAGGGGCGGTTCGAGCACGATGTCCACATCGGGCTGCGACGGGGCGCCGAGAGTCACCCATCGCATTCCCTCGAATCCGACGTCCTTGCGCACCTCCAGCCCGAGAACGTCGCGGTAGAAGGCGAGGGCCTGGTCGTGGTCGTCGACGGCGATGAAGCACTGGGAAAGCGTGATGTCCATGCGTGCCACGCTACGGACGGCCGGCGGTTCCCGCTTCTCCGTTCCTGACCGGTCGCGTGTGGATCTTGGCGATGCAGGCCGGGACGGCGGCGCCCTCGTCGTGGGAACGGGCCCGGTACGCGCTCGGACTCTCGCCGACCAGTTCGGTGAACCGCGAGCTGAACGACCCCAGCGAGGTACAGCCGACCGCGAAGCAGACCTCCGTCACGGTGAGGTCGCCCCGCCGCAGCAGCGCCTTGGCCCGCTCCACGCGCCGGGTCATCAGGTAGCTGTACGGCGTCTCACCGAAGGCGGCGCGGAAACTGCGGGAGAAGTGGCCCGGTGACATGAGGGCGACGCGCGCCAGCGCCGGAACGTCGAGCGGCTCCGCGTAGTCGCGGTCCATCAGGTCGCGGGCCCGGCGCAGCCGGACGAGATCTTCCAGGGTCACCCGACCACCATCCCACAGCGCCTGCCACCGCCGGTGCCGGGCCGGCGCGGCGCCCCGGCCGCCGCCCGGCGGCAGGTCCGGGGCGGTACCTCCGGCGCCGTCCGGCGCGCGGCGGCGCGGCTCGCCGGGGGCGGCGTCCGGCCGGACGTGCGCCAGGACGGCCCGGGCGGGTCGCGGCCACCGCCGGCGGCAGCGGATTACCGGGGCGCCCGTCTCCCCGCACCCGGGTCCCGGCGCGCCCGGCGAGCGGCCCCCGCGCCGCCGGGCGCGCCGGGCGCACCTGGTCGCCGTGGCCGGGAGGCCCTCGGTGGGCCCTCAGTGCGGGGCCCCGGCGTCCGTCTCGGTGCCGCACGGGCCGCCGCCTGCGCTCGGCTCCAGCCGGAGTTCGGTGCCGTCGAGGGCGAAGGTGCGGTAGTGCCGGGAGATGCGCCGCGCGGAGCGTGGCGCGTAGTGGCAGATGAAGGACCGGCGGAACCGGTCGGTGGTGGTGTTGGGCTCGGAGCCGTGCACCAGGCTGCCGTTGAAGAACAGCACGTCCCCGGGCTCCATGTCGACCGGTACCCGGCGCAGCCCCGCGGGCGGCGGCACGTACTCGCGGGTGAAGTAGGTCGCCGGATCCGCCTCCTCGGGGCAGAACAGCTCCATCCGGTGGGTGCCCGGCACCACCTCCAGACCGCCGTTGGCCCGGTCGACCCGGTCCAGCGCGACCCAGGCGGCCAGACAGGTGCCGGGTTCCACCCTGAGGTAGAAGTTGTCCTGGTGGAGCGCCTGGCCGCGGGCGCCGGGCGGCTTGAAGTAGAACATGCTCTGGGCTGCTACCGGCTCCTCCCCCAGCAACCCGGCGACCACCCGGCCCAGGCGCGGGTCGAGCAGGTGGCGCAGCGCGAGGGCGCTGACCAGGTGCGGGTTCATCACCCGCGGATGGTCCCGGAGCGGGTCACGCGGCCCGTCCGGGTCCTGCGGCCGCGGTTCGAAGTGGCCCGGGAGCGGTCCGGCCGCGGCCAGGGCGGTGAACTCCGCGAGCAGTTCCCGGACCTCGCCGGCCGGCAGCAGACCGCGGGCCAGGGCGTATCCGGACCGGTGGAACGGAGAGGTGTCCATGACTCGACGGTAGGGACGGCGGGTCGTGCCAGGCTATGACCATGGCGTCCGAGAACCTGCCCGTGACTGCTGCGCCGCCCGCCCAGGCGCTGGTGGTGGGCCGCTTCTCGCGCGGGCACGGGTACGCGGTGCGCCGTCCGGCGGGGGCGCCGAGCTGGCTGCTGCTGTGGACGGACGGCGGCGCGGGCCGGGTCCGGCAGGGCGGCGCCGACCTCACCGTGGGCCCCGGCGACCTGGCGGTGCTGGGGCCGGGGAGCGCGCAGGACTACCGGTCGGCACCCGGCCCGGACCGCTGGTGCTTCTGGTGGGTGCACTTCCAGCCGCGCCCGGCCTGGGAGGCGTGGCTGCGGCCCTACCTGCGCGGCCGCGGGTGCTACCTGGTCCCGGGGGTCGCCCCGGGCCTGCGGCCCTGGCTGGACGGTGCGCTGCGGCGGCTGCATGCCGACGCCCGGTGGTCCGGGGAGGGGCCGCCGCCGGCCGCGGTCGCGGCGGGCCGGCGGACGGCGCCCGCGGTCGCCGCCGCACTGCCCGGGGGCCACGAACTGGCCCTGGGCGGGGTCGAGCGGGTGCTGCTGCTCGCCACCTCGGGCACCGCGGCCGTGGGCGGCGGGGACGCCCGGGTACGCCGGGCCGAGGCGCTGATCGCCGCCGATCCCGCGGCGCCGCACACGGTCGCCTCGCTCGCCGCCGCCGTCGCGCTGTCACCGTCCCGGTTCGCCCATCTGTTCACCGCCCGGACGGGCGTCAGCCCGATGCGGGCGCTGCGGGAGGCCCGGCTGCGGCAGGCGGCCCGGCTGCTGGAGACCACCGCACTGGACGTCGGCCAGGTCGCCGCGGCCTCCGGGTTCGCCAGCCCGTTCCACTTCAGCCGGGTGTTCCGGGCCCGCTTCGGGGCCTCCCCGCGCCGGTACCGCGGCGGCTGAGCTGCCGCCCGTCCCCTGCGGTCCCGCCGCCACCCGCGGTCCCGCCGGCACCGCGGCGCGGCGCGCCGGCCGCCACGGCTTCGCCGCGCTCGCCCCCGGCCGGGGGCACCGGGACGGCGAACTCGCACCACACGCATTTGCCGCTGCCCCGCGATTCCACACCCCAGACGTCGGCCAGCTGGTCCACCAGCATCAGCCCGCGGCCGGAGACGCCCGACTCACCCGGTTCGCGGCGCCTGGGGAGGGTGCTGGAGGTGTCCTCGACGTCGATCCGCAGCCGCCGCTCGGCGCCGGTCAGCATCCGTACGGTGACGATGGCCCCGCCGTCGGTGTGCAGCAGCGCGTTGGTCATCAGCTCGTCGGCGGCGAGCTCGATGTCGTCGGCGCGCTGGCCGATGCCCCACGACCGCAGCGCGGCCCGGATCATGTGCCGGGCCGAGGACAGGGCTTCCGGGTCGCCCGGGGTCACGTGCTGCTGCAGCCGTCCGGCCGCCTGCGGCCGCTCACCCCCGCGGCGGCGCAGCAGCAGCAGGGCGAGGTCGTCCTCGCCGCCGCGCTCCCCGGCGAGCGCGCACAGCGTGTCGGCCAGTGCCTCGGGGTCCTCCGGGCCCTCCTCGATGGCGCGGGTGAGCAGCTGGATGCCGTCGTCGAGGTCCGCGCCGGGCCGCTCCACGAGGCCGTCGGTGCCCAGCAGCAGGGTCTCCCCCGGCCCCAGTTCCACCGTGGTCACCGGGTACTCCAGGCGGTGGAACTCGGCCGACAGCCCCAGCGGCAGTCCGCCCGCGACCGGCAGCCGGCGGCAGCTGCCGTCGTGGTGCCGCAGCAGCGGGTCGATGTGCCCGGCCCGCACCAGGTGGGCGGTACCCCCTTGCAGGTCGACCTCCGCGTAGGCGCAGGTGGCGAAGCGGTCGGTGTCCAGTTCGTGGAGGAAGACCGAGGCCCGGGCCATCACGGTGGCCGGGGTGTGGCCTTCCGCGGCGTAGGCGCGCAGCACGATGCGGAGCTGTCCCATGACGGCGGCGGCATGGGTGTCGTGGCCCTGCACGTCGCCGATCACCACCCCGACCCGGCCGCCGGGCAGCGGGATCACGTCGTACCAGTCCCCGCCGATGTCCCGGCCCAGCCGGGCGGACCGGTAGCGGACGGCGATGTGCGCGCCGGGGACGGCGGGGATGCGGCGCGGCAGCATCGCCTGCTGGAGCCCCTCGGCGAGGTCGTGCTCCTGCTCGAAGAGCATGGCCCGCTGCAGCCCCTGGGCGATGCTGGTGCCGAGCGTGATGATCAGGTTCCGGTCCTCGGCGCCGAAGCCCTCCTTCCCGGTGTAGAGGAGGCCGAGGGCGCCGATGGGCCGGCCCTGGGCGATGAGCGGGAGGTAGGCGGCGCAGGACACGTCGAGGGGCGCGATGTGCGGCCACAGCAGCGGGTAGCACTCCGCGAACTCCTCGCGGGTGACGATGAAGCGCGGCTTGAGGGTGCGCACCACCTCGCTCATCGGGAACTGCTCGTCGACGCCGGTGTACTCGAACTCCGGAACGTTGCTGCCGATCTGCCCCTCGGCGACGATGTGGACGCGGCCTCCCTCGACGAGTCCGAGGATGACGCTGACCAGCCCGAGGTGGCCGAGCGCCTCGGCGTCCTCCAGCACGTCGATGACGTCGGAGACGGTCCGGGCGTGCGCCAGGATCGCGGTGACCCGTTCCACCACGCTGGTCTGGCGCAGCCGCTCCTCGTACAGGTCGGCCCGCTGGAGCGGGTCCACCAGCTCCTGGGTGGCCTCCCGGAAGATGCCGATGATGCGGTGCGGCCGGCCCTGGCCGTCGCGCTGGATGCTGCCCTGGGTGTGCGCCCAGACCTCGGCGCCCTCGCCGCGGCGGACCCGGACGTACGCGCTGTACCCGCCGCTGCCGTTCTTCAGGGCCTGGGAGATCCGGGCGTCCAGACGGGCGACCTCGGTGGCCGGGAGGTGGCGGCCGAGCGAGCCGGGCTGCCCGTCGTACTCCTCGGGGGTGATGCCGAGCACCCGGAGGCCCGACGGGGCCACGTACATCAGGCCGCGGTCGAGATCCCAGTCGAACCAGCCGATGCCGTTCAGGGCCAGGCTCAATTCCGGGCGGGCGGGCCAGTCGTCCGGCACCGACGCGGCGGCTGACGTCGCTCGCCGTTCAGCCATGGCCCTACTGTGCCACTGTTTGCCCGATTTTTCGATGCGACGCGGACCGCGCTGGGCCCGGCCCGTCGCACGGGCAGGGCCGTCCGGCCGGGCCGCTCACCGGTCGGGGGCGCCCGGCCACGGAACGTCCCCGGCCCGGCCCGGTGCCGTCCACCGGGCGGCGGCGCGGACGGGCACGGCCGCCCGCCCGGCGGCCGTGCCCCCGGCCGCCGCCGGGGCGGTGCGGGGAGTAGGTTGCTGACGTGCCGCGAGCGGCCGCGCCGGGCGGGCCCCCGGTCCGCTCGCCGCGCCTCTCGGGGCGACCGACACGGAGGTGGGAGACGGGATGAGGCTGACCGTGCTGGGCGGTGGCGGGTTCCGCACGCCGTTGGTGTACCGGGCGCTCCTCGACGACCCCGGGGACCGGGCGGGCCGCTGCACCGAGATGGTGCTGTACGACACCGACCGCCGGCGCCTGGACGCGATCGGCGCGGTGCTCGCCCAGCAGGCGGCCGGCCGCGCCGGCGCCCCGGCGGTACGCGCCACCACCGACCTCGACGAGGCGTTGCGGGGCGCGGACTTCGTCTTCTCCGCCATGCGGGTCGGCGGGCTGGAGGGCCGCACCCGCGACGAGCGCGTCCCGCTCGCGGAGGGCCTGCTCGGCCAGGAGACGGTCGGCGCGGGCGGTGTGCTGTACGGCCTGCGGACACTGCCGGTGGCCGTGCGGACCGCGGAGCGGATCGCCGCGGTGGCCCCGGACGCCTGGGTCATCAACTTCACCAACCCGGCCGGGATGGTCACCGAGGCGATGCGGCGGGTACTGGGCGACAGGGTGATCGGCATCTGCGACTCGCCGGTCGGGCTGTGCCGCCGGGCCGCCCGGGCGCTGGGCGCGGACCCCGACCGGGCGAGCTACGACTACGTCGGCCTCAACCACCTGGGCTGGCTGCGCGGTCTGACCGTCGGCGGCCGCGACCGGCTGCCGGAGCTGCTCGCCGACCCCGGCGCGCTGACGTCCTTCGAGGAGGGCAGGCTGTTCGGGGCGGAGTGGCTGCGGACCCTGGGCGCCGTGCCCAACGAGTATCTGCACTACTACTACTTCCACCGCGAGGCGGTCGCGTCGATCCGTTCGGCGGCGACCACCCGGGGGGAGTTCCTCCGCGACCAGCAGGCCGGTTTCTACTCGGCGGCCGCCGCTCGGCCCGAGGACGCCCTCGCGGCCTGGGAGCGGACCCGGCTGGAGCGCGAGGCGACCTACCTGGCGGAGAGCCGGGCGGCCACCGGGGGCTGGGAGCGGGACTCCTGCGATCTGGACGGCGGCGGGTACGACCGGGTGGCGCTGGCCCTGATGCGTGCCCTGGCCCGCGACGAGCGGACGACGCTGATCCTGAACGTGGCCAACCGCTCGGCGGTGCCGGGCCTGGACGACGACGCGGTGGTGGAGGTGCCGTGCCTGGTGGACGCGGGCGGCGCCCGTCCGCTGGCCACCGGTCCGGTCGCGCCGGACCAGCTGGGCCTGATGCTCTCGCTCAAGGCGGTGGAGCGGGCCGCCATCGAGGCGGCGGAGAGCGGGGAGCGGGGAGCGGCGCTGCGGGCGCTGGCGCTCCATCCGCTGGTGGACTCGGTGAACGCGGCGGACCGGATCCTGCGCGCGGCGGCGGACGGCCGGTAGCCGGGCGGCGCTTCCGGCCGGTAGCCGCCTGCCCCGGCCGGCGCGAGCGGTCGGTGGCCGGGCGGTCGGTGGCCGGGCGGTCGGTGGCCGGGCGGCCTGGGCGGCGCGGGGCCCGGCATCGGGGGAACCGGTTCGGCACCGGGGCCTTGCGGGTGACCTGCGCCACACGGTACGAATACGGAACCTGAATCCCACTCACGTTTCCGTGCGGCGCCGTGCCTCCGGTCGCGGCGCCCTCCCGTGCCGACCACCGGGACGCCCCTCCCCCCACCGCCCAGGAGACGCCCATGACCACGGAACCTCCCCTCCGGAGCAGGCGCACCGTCCTGCGCACCACCGCGCTCGCCGGTCTCGGGGCCGCCGCGGCCCACTCCGCCACCGGGCAGGGCCGGGCGGCCGCCGCGGAGCCCGGGACCGCCGCTACCGGCTCCGCGGCGACCGGGGGATACCTCGTCGGCCGCGGCCTGGCGGACGCCACCGGCGAGGTGGCCGAGGTCGGGCTGATGGGCTACGGCCGGTTCGACCAGCAGGCGGCGGGCCTGCACACCCGGCTGCGCGCGCGGGCGTTCGCCGTGGTCGACCGGGCCGGCGGCGACCGGGTGATGCTGATCGTCGCCGACTCCCCGATGATCTTCGAGAGTGTGCACCAGGCCGTCCTCCAGCGCCTCGCCGACCACTACGGCGACCTGTACACCGAGCGGAACGTACTGATCACCGCCACCCACACGCACGCCGGACCCGGTGGCCACTCGCACCACTTCCTCTACAACACGACCACCTTCGGGTTCCACCGGCAGACCTTCGAGGCGGTCACCGACGGGCTGGTGGAAGCCGCCCGGCGCGCCCACGAGGACCTGGCACCGGCCGATCTGGTGCTCACCCACGGCGAGTTGAAGGACGCCAGCGTCAACCGGTCGCGCACCGCCTTCGACCGCAACCCGGACGACATCAAGCGGCACTTCCCGGACGCCATCGACCCGCACACCACCGTGCTGCGCGTCGAGCGGGACGGGCGGCCGGTCGGCGCGGTCAACTGGTTCGCCACCCACGGCACCAGCATGTCCGGCGACAACCGTCTGGTCAGCGCGGACAACAAGGGGTACGCGGCCTACCACTGGGAGCGCGAGGTCGAGCGGGTGGACTACCTCGCCGGCGGGTCGCCCGCGTTCGTCTCCGCGTTCGCCCAGACCAACGCCGGGGACATGTCCCCCAACCTCGACCTCCGGCCGCCGACCACCCCCGAGGACTTCGCCCGCACCCGGGCCTGCGGCCTCAAGCAGTACGAGGCCGCCGCCCGGCAGCTCGGGCAGCCCGGCCGGCGGCTGACCGGCGGCGTGGACTCCCGGCTGGTCTACGTCGATCTGTCCGATGTGACGGTGCGGCCGGAGTTCACCGGCGACGGACGCAGCCACACCACCTCCACTCCGTGCATCGGGGCCTCCATGGCGGCCGGCAGCATGGAGGACGGCCCGGCCTTCCCCGGCTTCCAGGAGGGCGAGAACCCGTTCTGGGACCTGGTCTCCGACTCCCTGGTCTACACCGTTTCGCCGGAACTGCGGGAAGCCCAGGCGCCGAAGGACGTGTTCGTGCCGATCGGCGAGCTGAACCGGATCTACCCGTGGGTGCAGGAGCGGGTGCCGGTCCAGCTGGTCCGGATCGGCGGCCTCCATCTGATCGGCATCCCCGGCGAGGTCACCATCGCCGCCGGACTGCGCCTGCGCCGGACCGTCGCCGCGATCACCGGGGCCGCGCTGGACGACGTCCTGGTCGCCGGCTACGCCAACTCCTACTTCCACTACGTCACCACCCCCGAGGAGTACGACGCGCAGCAGTACGAGGGCGGCAGCACCCTGTTCGGCCGCTGGCAGCTGCCCGCGCTGCAGCAGACCGTCGCGGAGCTGGCCGAAGCCATGCGCGACGGCAGGCAGCCGCCCCCGGGACCGAAGGCGCCGGACCTGTCGGGTCGGCAGCTCGCCCTCCAGCCCGGAGTGGTCCTCGACGCGCCACCCCCGTTCCGGCGGTTCGGCGACGTGCTGACGGAGCCCCGGGAGACCTACCGGACCGGGGAGCGGGCGGAGGCGGTGTTCGCCGGTGCCCACCCCGGCAACGACCTGCACCGGGGCGGCACGTACCTGGAGATCCAGCGCCGGGTGGGCGAGGAGTGGCGCACGGTGGCCGACGACGGCGACTGGTCCACCGCCTTCCGCTGGGAGCGGGACGGTCTCGCCGCGTCCCGGGTCACCGTGTCCTGGGACGTCCCGCCCGGCGTCCCGGCCGGGCACTACCGCGTCCGCTACCACGGCGACGCCAAGGGGCTGACCGGTGGGGTGACGCCGTTCACCGGCACCTCACGCACCTTCACCGTGCACTGAGCCGTCACCCGCGGCGGCGCCCGGCCGGCGGATCCCCGCCCCGGCCGGGGGACGGGCACGGGCCGGCGGCCGCCCGGCCGGCTCACCCGCCCGCGGACCGCCCACCGTCCGCCGGCAGGCGGTCCGCGGGCGGCGCCGGCCCGGGATCCGGCTCCGGCCCGGCGCCCGCGTCGCGCGCGTACACTCCGGTCACCTCGGCCGCCACCCGCGCCAGCTCGCGCCGGACCTCCGGCGGGTCCAGCACCTCCAGGTCCGCGCCGAACTGCAGCAGCTGCCGGACCCAGCCGAGTTCGGGGTAGGCCAGCTCCGCGGTCGCCCACTCCCCCGCCGCGGCCGGCGGGCCGGTCAGCCAGCCGCCGACGATGCGCGCGAACACGTCCAGCCGGGCCGTCCGTATCCGGAGCCGCACCCGCAGGCCGCCGGGGCGCCGCTCCACCTGGCTGCGCAGGCCCGCCCAGGCGTCGGCGAGTTCCACGCCCGGCCGGCGGCGGACCGGGGCGTCCGCGACGGTCGCCGAGGCGATCCGGTCCGCCCGGAACAGCCGGGCCCGCCCGCGCCGGTCCGCCACCAGGTACCAGGTCCCGGCCTTGGCCACCAGCCCGTACGGGTCGACGGTGTAGCCGCGCGGCCGGGTCTCGCCGCTGTGCCGGTAGCGGATGCGCAGCCGCCGGTCGCTGACGACCGCGGCGTGCAGCACGTCCACCTCGGCCGCCGGGCGCGGTCCGGCGAGCCAGCGGTCCGGGTCCACGAGGATGCGGCGGCTGGTGGTCTCGGCGGCCGGACGGTGCGGGGCCGGCAGCGCGGCCATCACCTTGCGCAGCGCCGAGTCCAGCGCCCCGTCGAGTCCCAGGGCCCGGTGCGCGCCCTGGGCGGTCAGGACGAACAGCGCCCGCGCCTCGTCGGCGGTCAGCCCGGTGACATCGGTGCGGAAGCCCGGCAGCAGCGCGATGCCGCCGTGCCGCCCGCGCTCGGAGTAGACCGGCACCCCGGCCGCCGACAGCGCTTCGACGTCACGGTAGATGGTGCGCGGCGAGACCTCCAGGCGCTCGGCGAGTTCGGCGGCCGGGACCCGGCCGCGGGTCTGCAGGAGCAGCAGGATCGACAGGAGACGGTCGGATTTCACCTCGCACACACTGCCGGACCCCGCCGCACTACCGCGCCCCGGAGGGTCTGCGGAAAACTTGACGGCAGTTGTCATATTAGGGCGGGAGCCTCGTCCTCGTGAGCACGCCGACGGCGCCCTCCGGGCTCCGCCGGCCTGCGTGCGGCAATCCGGCACCACCACGGAGGATGAGACGTTGACGAACCGAGCAGAGCCGACCGCACCCCCCGCCCGCCCCGCCGCCGACGGCTTCGCCGCGGCCGTCGCGGACCTCGCCGGCCGGGTGGCCGGGCCGGTGTTCCGGCCCGGGGAGGAGGGCTACGACAGCGAACGCTCCGGCTTCCAGACGGGGCTGCGGCACGAACCGGCGGTGATCGTCGGGGCCCGCGGGGCCGCCGACGTCCGGGCCGCCGTCGCCTTCGCCGTCGCGCAGGGACTGCCGGTGGGCGTCCAGGCCACCGGGCACGGCCTGCCCGCCGCCGCGGCGGACGGCGTCCTGATCAGCACCCGCCGGATGACCGGGGTCCGGGTGGACGCGCGGAACCGCACCGTACGGTTCGAGGCCGGGGTGCGCTGGGAGCAGATCGTGCCCGAGGCGGCCGGGCACGGGCTGGCCCCGCTGAGCGGCTCGGCACCGCACGTCGGGGCGGTCTCCTACACCCTGGGCGGCGGACTGGGGCTGCTGTCCCGCCGGTTCGGCTACGCCGCCGACCATGTCCGCCGGATCGAGGTGGTCACCGCGGACGCCCGGCTGCGGACGGTGACCCCGGACCAGGAGCCCGACCTGTTCTGGGCGCTGCGCGGCGGGGCGGCCAACTTCGGCGTGGTGACGGCGATGGAGGTGGACCTCTTCCCGGTGTCCCGGGTCTACGGCGGCCGGCTGGTCTTCGACGCGCCGCTGCCGGAGGACGTGCTGGGCGCCTACGCCCGCTGGACCCGGACCGTGCCGGAGGAGCTGTCCTCGTCGGTGGGCCTGCTCGCGTTCCCGGACGATCCCGAGGTCCCCGAACCGTTCCGGGGCCGCTACACGGCGCACGTCCGGATCGCCTACACCGGTGACCCGGCGGAGGGCGAGCGGCTGGTCGCCCCGCTGCGCGCGCTCGGCCCCCGGCTGCTGGACGACCTGCGCGACATGCCGTACAGCGAGTCCCACACCATCTACACCGATCCGACCCGGCCCCACCCCTACCGGGGCGACAACGCGCTGCTGCGCGAACTGGACGCGGGTCAGCTGCGCGAGGTGCTGGCGCTGACCGGGCCGGGCGCGCGGATCCGCTGCGTGCTCCAGGTGCGCCATCTGGGGGGCGCGCTCGGCCGCCCGCCGGCGGTGCCGAACGCCGTGGGGCACCGTGACGCGCGCTATCTGCTGAGCGCCCTGGCGATTCCGGGCGAGGGCGGGGTGGCGGAACTGCGCGCCGTGCAGCGCCAGGTGTTCCGGGCGGTGGCACCGGCGACCGTCGGCCGGTCGCTGAACTTCCTCTACGGGGTCGGCGGCCCTGACGACGCGGAGCCCGGAGACGGCGCCGGGGCAGCCGCGCGCGGCCTCTACGAGCCCGCGGACCTGCGCCGGCTGACCGAACTCAAGGAGCGGTACGACCCGGCGGGCACCTTCCGGCTCACCTACCGCGTGCCACCGGCCGGCTGACGGCGCGGCGGCACGGCCGCCCGCGGCCCGCGCGCCCGGCCGGCGGCCGCGGGCCGGGCGCCGCCGCGCGGGGCCCGGGCCCCGGCCCGGCCGGGGTCAGGCCGGGGTCAGGCCGGGGTCAGGCCGGGGGTCCGTGCGCAGCACCGGGCGCAGCGCCTCCAGCACCTCGGCGTCCTCGATGGTGGAGGGGGCGGGTTCGTCGCGCCCCTCGGCGATGGAGCGCATCGTCTTGCGCAGGATCTTCCCCGAGCGGGTCTTGGGCAGCGCGTCGACGACCGAGACCTGGCGGAACGCGGCCACCGGTCCGATGTCCCGGCGCACCGCCGCCACCAGTTCGGCGCGGAGCGTGGCCTCGTCGATGTCCGCGCCGGCCTTGAGTACCACCAGGCCGCGCGGCAACTGCCCCTTGAGGGCGTCCCGCACCCCGATGACCGCGCATTCGGCGACCGCGGGGTGCGCGGCGAGCACGGCCTCCATGGCGCCGGTGGACAGCCGGTGCCCGGCCACGTTGATCACGTCGTCGGTGCGGCCCATCACGAACAGGTAGCCGTCCTCGTCGAGGTAGCCCGAGTCGCCGGTCAGGTAGTGCCCGGGGAAGCGGGAGAGGTACGCCTCGGTGTAGCGGGCGTCGTCGCCCCACAGGGTGGGCAGGGTGCCGGGCGGCAGGGGCAGCCGGATGGCGATCGCGCCCTCGGTGCCGGCCGGGAGCGGCTCGCCCTCGGGGTCGAGGATCCGTACGTCGTACCCGGGTACGGGCACGGTCGCCGATCCGGGCTTGACCGGCAGCGGTTCCAGGCCGCGCGGGTTGGCGGCGATCGGCCAGCCGGTCTCGGTCTGCCACCAGTGGTCGATCACCGGGACGCCGAGGCTGCGGTGCGCCCAGTGGTAGGTCTCGGGGTCCAGCCGCTCCCCGGCGAGGAAGAGCGTGCCGAAGCAGGACAGGTCGTACTTGGCGGTCTCGCCGGCCCGGGGGTCGAGCCGCTTGATGGCGCGCAGCGCGGTCGGGGCGGTGAACAGCGCCTTGACCCGGTGCTCGGCGATCACCCGCCAGAAGGCACCGGCGTCCGGGGTGCCGACCGGCTTGCCCTCGTAGAGCACGGTGGTCGCCCCGGTCAGCAACGGGCCGTAGACGATGTAGGAGTGGCCGACGACCCAGCCGACGTCGGAGGCGGTCCACCACACGTCGCCCGGCCCGACGTCGTAGACGGCACCCATCGACCAGGCGAGGGCGACGGCGTGACCGCCGTTGTCGCGCACCACGCCCTTGGGCTTCCCGGTGGTGCCGGAGGTGTAGAGGATGTACAGCGGGTCGGTCGCCGCCACCGGTACCGGGTCGGCCGGGACGGCGTCCGCCAGCAGGTCCTGCCAGTCGCGGTCGCGCGGGCCGAGGACGGCCGGGGCGGCCTCGCGTTGCAGCACCACGACGGTGTCCGGCTGGTGTCCGGCCATCTCCAGGGCCGCGTCGATGATCGGCTTGTACTCGACGGTCCGGGACGGCTCGATGCCGCAGGAGGCGGCGACGATCACCCGGGGACGGGCGTCGTCGATGCGCGCCGCCAGCTCCTTGGGCGCGAAACCGCCGAACACCACCGAGTGCACCGCGCCGATGCGGGCACAGGCCAGCATCGCGACGACCGCTTCCGGCACCATCGGCATGTAGACGACCACCCGGTCGCCCTTGGTCACCCCGAGTCCCCGCAGCGCTCCGGCGAAGCGGGCCACCTCGTCGCGCAGCCCGCGGTAGCTGTAGTGGCGTCGGGTGCCGGTCACCGCGGAGTCCCAGATCAGCGCGGTCCGGTCGCCGTGACCGGCCACCACGTGCCGGTCCAGGGCGTTGTGGCAGGTGTTCAGTTCACCGTCGGGAAACCAGCGGTACAGCGGCGCGGCCGCGGAGTCCAGGGCGCGGGTGGGCTGCCGGGTCCAGTCGACGGCCTTGGCCGCCTCCAGCCAGAACTCGTCGGGGTCGGTCACGCTGCGGCGGTGGGTTTCGGCATACGCGCCCATGTACGGGCCTCCCGTGGTCGAGATCGTCCGAGCCGCGGGCGCTCTCGCCGCGGGCTCTCATGATGGCTCAACTCCCCTGGCGGGGCGGGCGGCACACTCGGCGCGGACCGCGGGCGCGGAGGCCGACGGCGCGGAGGCCGACGGCTCGGAGGCCGACGGCTCGGAGGCCGACGGCTCGGAGGCCGACGGCTCGGAGGCCGACGGCTCGGAGGCCGACGGCTCGGAGGCCGACGGCTCGGGGCGCCCGTGACGTGCCGTCACGGGCGCCCGCGGTCGGTCAGGGAACCTCGGGCAGGTCGAGGTCCGGGGTGGGAACGTCGATGTCGGGCGTCGGAACCTCGGGCGTGGGCACCTTGATGTCCTTGACGCTGTCGCTGATGACCTCCTTGAAGAGGCGCTCCAGCGTCTTGTCGTCGAGGCCCTTGCAGGAGGCGGGCTTGTCCTTGCTCCCCTCGGCGCCGGCCTTCATCTGCTCCGCGATGGCCTTCTTGCAGGCCGCGGCGTCTCCCTCGGAATCGTCGCTACAGGCGCTCAGCGACAGCACGAGAGCTGCAGCTATGGCTGCGATGGGCATGGCGCGCATGGGTCCCCCTTGGTGGTGGCGTGCAGTGTGCGGGGCGCACTGTACCGGTAACCGCGAGGTCGGCGCGTCCACGGCCGCGGCGGCGGACCCGGACATGCCGACGGGCTCCGCCGCCCGGCCGGTGGCGGAGCCCGTCGGGCGGGTGGTCAGTCGAGGCTGGTCGACCAGGCGTAGTAGTCGTTTCCGGTCTGCGAGCTGTAGTCGGTGTAGACCGCCTGGCCGGTGCCCGGCGAAGTCCGGAGATAGGTCGGGTAAGCGGAGCGCAGCGTGCCCACGTTTCCGGAGGCGTAGACGAATTCCCAGTGCTGACCCCGGGCGTTGTCATTGCACGCGGAAGTCCAGACCGCGTTCGCCTTCTCCGGGGTGCCGGACTCGTAGTCCGTGGCCAGACACTTTCCGGTGGCCCGATTGGCGAGCATGTCGTGCTGCGGACCGGTCCAGTACCAGTCCTGGTACTGACTGGTCCCGCTGCAGACGGTCTCGAAGGCGACATCGCTGTTGCCACCGGTGAGGCAGCCGCGGACCGCGTTGTCGAACGACCAGTAGGTCGCCGCGGCACCGCGCTGCTGACCAGGGGTTTCCATGGTGGCGGCGGACGCCGCGACCGGCAGGGCGAAGGTCAGCGCACCCGCCGCGCACACCGCGCCGAGGATGCGGCCCGCCGCTCGGCGGCCACTCCCGACCCCGGTCCCGCCCCGGCGGCCGGCCTTTCGGGTGCCTTCCTCATGGACATCACGCATGTTCTCTCCTCCGATTCGGAATTGCTCCGGGTAGCCCGTGGAAAATCAAACGGGATGGCCGTGCGCAATCTTTTCGACATGTGTGGTTCTACTGGAGTTCACCGGTCGGCCGGTTCCGGCACTTCTTCGGTCGCCTCGGAATTCCCAGGCGCCTCGTCGAGGCTCACATATTCACACCGGGAACAGCAACGGGCTTTATTCGATTGTCCGGAACATATTGTTTCATTTGCCGTCGGCGGCCTTGCGCTTTCCGGCCCGCACCCCGGCCCGCCCGGCGCCGCGGCCCGCCGCCGGACCCGGTTCCGGCGGCTGCTCCGGCGGGATTCCAGGCCATGCTCCGGCGGCTGCTCCGGCCGGATTCCGGGCCATCGACGCCACCGGCCCCGGGCTCCCCGATACGGACCCGGTACGGATACGTGGAAAACCCGTGACGTACGCGCCGCCGGACGCGCGCCGGGGGGACGGTGCAGTCCGCCGCCGACCGGGCGGCGCGTCGCGCGTCCGGACGGCGGCGGTGCGTGACCACCGGCTCCCGCCGGCACCGGATCCCTCCGCGCCGACGCATGGGCCCGGCCCGCACGCCGCCGGGTGCGGCGGGCCCGCCGCACCGCGCCGGCCGGCGGTGTCCACCGGCCGGATTCCGCGGGTCCCGCCGCCCGCGAGGCCGTCCGGGGAGGCCGCGCCCGGGCCCTGACGGACGGCCCGGACGGCCCGGGCCGTATTTAAACGGGTATGGGTGAGACCCGGGCCCCGGATATGCGCACCGCCGCTCGCGCCCTAGGTTGACCACTGATGGCCGGGCCGGTCCCGGCGGAAGCCCCCGGCCCACCGGGCGGGAGCCTCCCCCGCGGCCGGCCCCGGGAACGAGCACGACAGCGCTACGCAGGGAGATGGCGTCATGGCCAAGCCCTACTTCCAGGTCCACGTTCCGATCAGGAGCACCGTCCAGCCCGAGCGGCACGGCATCCACGTCCTCACCGGCCCCGCCGACACCGCCCCGCAAGCCGTGCGTATCGCACGGGAGGCGTGCGACGCGGCACTCGCCGCGCGGGCGGCGGGGCTCGGCGTCCCGCACCGGCGGCTGGACGGCTGGGGAGCCCGCGGGGTGCGTCCCGGCTGGGTGCCCGACTGGGCGGCCGCGACGGTGGTCCGCTGGGATCTCTGCGCCTTCCGTACGCCGTACCACGCATCGCTCCGCCCCCGGTCGGACCGCCCGGCCACGCGTTGACCGGCGGCGGGCCGCGGAACCCGCCGCGTCCCGGGCTATCCGGGCACGATCAGGGCCGGTGCCGGCCGAGGTCGTGGCGGGAGAGGGTGCCGGTCTTGCGCATGGCGCGGGCGATGTGCTGTTCCACCGTCCGGGGGGAGAGGTGGAGGGTGGCCGCGATCTCCCGGTTCGTCAGCCCGCTCGCCGCCAGTTCCGCCACCTCGCTCTCCCGGGGCGAGAGTTGGTCGGCGTGCGAGGGGCGGCCGGGTCTGCGCCCCCGCTCGGCCGGCTGGTACGCGCGCAGCAGCGCCCGGGCCCGGGCGGCGTCCCAGACGGCACCGAGTTCGCCGAACTGCCGGGCGCAGGCCTCCAGTTCGGCGACGGCGCGCGCGGTGCCGGCAGGTTCCGGGCCGGCCTCCCCGGCCGTGTCCGGCGCTCCGGCGGAGCCGGCGGCGGTGTCCGGCACGGAGTCCGGCACGGAGTCCGCCGTGTCCGCCCGGTCCGGCGGCGCGGTCCGCGCCGTCAGCAGGCAGCGCGCCGCCCCTTCCGCGGTCAGCGCCCGGGCGTAGGGCCGAGGCAGCGCCCCGTAGGCCTCCGCGGCCTCCCGGTACAGCTCCGCGGCCTGCCGCGGGGCTTCCTCCGCCTCCGCCAGCACGGCGCGGCTCCAGGCCAGCGCGGCCCGGGCGGCGGGCGCCTGACGGTCCTCGATGCCCTCGGCGAAGTCCCGCACCGCGGCGCGGGCCGCGGTCAGGTCGCCGGCCCGGGCGATCGCCTCCACCGCCCAGGGGGCGAGTTCCGCGGCCCATACCCACACGCCCTTGCCTGCCATCTCCGACCAGGCCCGGCGGGCCCGTTCCGCCGCGGCGGGCAGTTCCTGGCGGGCCAGCGCGAGGCGGACCAGCGCGCCGGACGCGGCCGCGGCCAGCGGGGTGGGCATGGTCGCCGGCCCGGGAGCACCGGGCCCGGACAGCCAGGACAGCGCTGTCCCCCAGTCCCCTTGGGCGAGCGCGAGCAGCCCCCGCACCATGCGGGCGTCGGAGGCCAGGACCGGCATGTCGGCGGTCGCGGCGACGAACCTCTCGCACCGCTCGGCCAGCCCGGCCCAGCCGCCGGTCCACCACTCCAGCAGCAACCGGGTCCCCAGCGCGGTGTGCTCGGTGTAGTGGGCGCCGCTCCTGGCGGCCAGGTCCAGGCCGCCCGCCAGCAGCTCCTCCGCCCGCTGGTCGAAGCCGAGCCAGACCGCGGAGTCCGCGGCGTTGCACAGACCGCGCGCGGCGTGCTGGCGGCACACCGGGTCCGGACTGTCCGTGGGCAGTGCCTCGACCAGCTCCCAGGCGTCCCGGTCGCCGCAGCACATGGCGAGCGAGGCGCGGTTGGCGGCGGTCGCGGCACGGACCGCGTCGTCCCCGCTCGCGTCCGCGGCCTCGAGGGCCTTGTGCAGCCACCTCTGGTGGACGTCGATCCCGGGGCCTGGCCAGTAGGGCATGGCCAGGGCCGCCATCGCCCGCCCGGCCAGGCCGGGGCGCACGTCGATCAGTTCCGCGGCGGCGACCTCCAGCTCCCGCCACCCGGTGCCGAAGTCACCGACCTGGTTGCACAGCATCAGCCCGAGGTCGAGGCGGAGTTCACCGCGCACGGCCACGGGCAGCCCCGCGTCCCGGACGATCTGCGTCAGCACCTCGACGGTCTGGTCCGAGCGCAGTCCGACGACGGCGCTGCGGGCCAGCAGCGGCGCCAGCCGGGCGCGGGCCCGCGGCGGGACCGAGGAGGCCGCGAGGGTCCGCTCCAGCAGGGCGATCGCCTCCTGGTGCCGGCCGGACTCCGCGGCCTGCCGGGCGGCCTTCTCCACCGCCCGCAGCCAGCCGCGGCCGCGCCCGGCGGCTCTGCGGTGCCCGGCCACCGCGGCCCACGGGACGGGCTGGGCACGGGTCAGCACTTCGGCCGCCCGGCCGTGCAGTTCCTGGCGGACCGGCCCGGGCAGCGACGCGTGCACGGCTCGGGCGGCGAGCGGGACGGCGAACCCGTAGCGCCCTTCGTCCGGCTCCGCCAGCGCCGCTCCCGCGAGGGCCGCCAGCAGGGCGTCCCGGCCCCGCTCCGGGCCGAGTCCCGCCACCGCGAGCAGCTCGTCCCGGCCGGCCGGGTCGCCGAGTACGGCGGCCGCCCAGACGACCGGCCGGTGTTCCGGGGGCAGGGCGTACATCCGGCCCAGCACCAGTTCGGCCTGCCGGACCGGCACCCCGGCCGCGTCCACGTCGTCGGCCGTGCACGGGTCCCCGGCGCGCTCCCGCACCACCGACAGCAGGTCCACCACCACCTGGGGCACCCCACCGGACCGCTCGCGCAGCCTGCCGACCGCCTCCGCGGTGCAGCGGTCGCCCAGCGCCTCCTGCGCGGCCCGGCGGACCCGGTCCTCGTCCCAGGGCTCCAGCCGGTGCCGCAGCACGCTGAGCCCGGGCGGGTAGGCCACCGCCGGTGCGCCCAGCGGCAGACCGGGGGTGTCCAGGTCCTCGGGGCGGTAGGCGAGCAGCGCCGCCAGACCCGGCCAGGGCCGCTCCAGCAGGTGCCGCAGCCGTCCCCGCTCCGTCTCGTCCGCCCGGTGCACATCGTCCACCAGCAGCAGCACCGGTCCCTCCCGGCGTTCCTGCTCCGGCCACGCTCCCGCACCGCCGCAGCGCCACACCAGCCGGGTCGCGTCCGCCGCCTCCGGCAGGGCGCCCGCCGCCTCGAGCAGGTGGCTCTTCCCCATGCCCGCCGCGCCCTCCACCAGCACCGCCAGCGGTCCGGCCGCACCGCCCGCCAGCGCCCTCCGCACCCCGGGCCGCCAGCTGAATTCGTGCCCCGTGCCCACGCCACCGCCCCATCGTTCTCGGCTTCCGTCCCCCGGCGCTCCCGGCGCCCCGGGGGTCTCCTGAATAGAGCAGGAAAGCCCTCGTCACAAGTGCAATGCCGGACCGTTGTCCGCGCAAACGCCGCCCCGGGCACGGCCGGCGGCGCCCTGACGGCGGCCGCGCACGGGCACACCGGCCCGGTCGACGGGCGGCCGCGCGGACCGGGCGGTCCGCGACAGGGCCCGCCGAGCCCCGGGTGTCCGGCACGGCGGAACCCCCGTCCGGCCGGGCGGTCGCCTGGTGGGTGACGTCCGGCCGGGGCGCGGGGCCTCGGCGGCGTCCGGCCCACGACCCGCGCGCCCGGGTCACCGGCCGGCGGCGGTGTCCTGGGCGGCGGCCCCCCGGGGCTGCGCCGATCGGCGCGTCGCCGGGGCGGCCGGGGGCCCGCCGGCCCGCCGCGGACGGGAGTGTGCCCGTGGGTGCGCTTCGGCGGAGGGTGGCGCACGGATCGCCGGCCGGGCGGCGGGGGTGGCCCGCGCCGGCGTTCGGCCGTGAAGGAAGGGCGCGGCACCCGGCCCGTCCGGGGTGCGGCGGGCCGGGTCGCGCGCGGTCCCTCGGCATGCCCGGGCACCGCGCCGGCCGCTCGTCGCGCTCGCATGTGGGGTCGAGCGCGGCCTCGCCGCCGGCGGTGGTGACGCTACGGGCCCGGTGCGCCGCGCGGCCATCCGGGCCCGGGTCACTACGGATACGGCAAAAACCCGGCTCCGGGCCGGGTGGCGGGCGGGTGGCAGCCCCGGCCGGCGGCGTGCCGTCGAGCGGCGAGCGAGGCCCCGGCGGATCACCGCCCGGGATGCCGGGGCGCGGACGGCGGGCCGACCGGTGCGGACGCGAGGGGACCGGAAAGCACCGGAGGGGACCGGAGGGGACCGGAGAGCACCGGAGGGGACCGGAGAAGACCGGAGAGGACCGGAGAGCACCGGAGGGGACGACGCGGCCCGGGAGGACCGGTGCGGCAGGCCCGGTGCCGCCCGACGGTCCGGCCCGCGCGGCTGTGTGGCACACCCGCGCCACTGGCGAGTACATGACAGCAGGCCCGGACCGTCCGGAGTAGAACCGCACCGCGGCGCTCCGCGTCGACCACCCACGCCGACCCACCGGGGAGACACCGATGCCGAGGGCAACCCAGCGCACCCCCGGGGAGGCCGGCCGGGCCGCGCTCGGCGCCGGGCGAGCCCGCACCCCGGCGCGGGGCATGTCATCGACCGCCCCGGCGCCGGTTCCTCACCCCGGCTCCCCGCCTCGCCGGCCACGGGCCCCGGCCCCCCGGCCGGCGACCGCGTGCCACGGAGCCCGCCCGGCCGGCGGGCTCCCCGGCGCGCGCCGCGGAGCCCGCGCGCCACGTCCAGTCCACGGGCCGGCGGGCGGGCCCGCACCGAGACCGCCGGCCACCGCGGCGAGCCGCGGGCCCCCGGCGCGGCGCCACCGGCGAACGAACCGGACAGCGACACCAACCCTCCCCCTGGAAAGAGGAACACCCATGCAACCGTCCCCACCCCATCGGCGGAACCGGCGGCACCTGCTGGTGGCCACATCCGTCGCCGCACTGCTCGGCGGAGGGCTGGTCGCGGCCGACGCGCTCGCCGGCCAGCCCTCGTCGACCCGGGCGGCCGGCACGGCGGACTCCGCGGTGGAGCAGCTGGCACAGCGTGGCGCCCGGACCGGCGAGGCCGACGTCCACGCGGCGACCGGGCCCACCTCCGCCACCACCCAGCGGGTCTGCGACGACGGATCGAAATGGCTGCGGCTGCGCTTCGCCACGCTGACGCTGCACGGCGCCGACACGGTGACCCTCACCGGCTCCGGCGGCGACACCTACACGCTCACCGGCCGGAACTGGCCGGGCCGCGCCTTCCACACCCGGGCGCTGCGCGGCGAGTGCGTCACCGTGACCCCTCGGCTCGCCGAACCCGGCAGCGGCTACTCGATCACCGCCTACCAGGCGGGCCGGCAGCCGCTCGCCGACGCCACCGTCACCGTCGCGGCGGCCGGTGACATCTGCGGGTCCGCCTGCAACCAGACCGACGACGTGGTCAGCGCCATGTCGCCCGCGGCGGTACTCACCATGGGCGACAACGCCTACGAAAGCGGTTCGCTGTCGGAGTACAACAGCAAGTACGACCCTCACTGGGGCAAGTTCAATCCGGTGGCGCGCCCGGTCCCGGGCAACCACGAGTACCGGACCTCGGGAGCCTCGGGGTACTTCGACTACTTCGGGAACAAGGGGGTGCCGACCGGCGACCGGGGCAAGGGCTACTACAGCTACGACGTCGGGGACTGGCACATGGTGGCACTCAACTCCAACGTCGGCATGGAGGCGGGCAGCACCCAGGAGAAGTGGCTGCGCGGCGATCTGGCGGCGAGCACCAAGCCGTGCACGATGGCCTACTGGCACCACCCCCGGTTCTCCTCGGGCGACCACGGTGACAACAGCGGCGCCTCGGCGCTGTTCAAGGCGCTGACCGACCACAAGGCCGACGTGGCGCTCTTCGGCCACGACCACCACTACGAGCGGTTCGCGCCCGCGATGGCGAACGGCACCAAGGACACGGTGAACGGTCTGCGGTCGTTCGTGATCGGCACCGGCGGCCGTACGCTCTACACCTCCAAGAGCACCTCGGCCGGGCCGTCGGAGGTGTTCAACAACAACACCTTCGGCGTCGGCCGGTTCGACCTGTCCGCCACCGGCTACACCTTCACCTTCAAACCGGTCGCGGGCCGTACCTTCACCGACACCGTCACCGGCACCTGCCACGCCAAGGGCGGCGGTACCGACCCGGGCCCCGGGCCCACCCCGACCCCGACCCCGACGCCCACGCCCACGCCCACGCCGACCCCGACGCCCACCTCCACCCCGACCGACCCGATCGTGTCCGGGACGACCTATCAGCTCGTCAACGTCAACTCCGGCAAGTACCTGGACAACCCGGGTGGGACGACCGACGGGACGCAGCTGGTGCAGTGGGACGGCGGGAACTACGTCAACCAGAAGTTCACCGCCACCAGGAACCCCGACGGCAGCTTCCAGCTCAAGGTGAAGAACAGCGGCAAGTGCGTCGCCGTCGACGGCGGTGGCACCGGTGACGGCGTCCCGGTCCAGCAGCGGACCTGCGGGACCGACGACAGCCAGCGGTGGAAAGTCGCCGCGGCGGGATCCGGCTTCACCGTGACCGCGGCACACAGCGGCAGGTGCATGGACGTCTCCGGCGGCTCGCTGACCAGGGGCGCCCGGATCGTCCAGAACGCCTGCGGCGGCGCGACGAGTCAGCAGTGGAGGTTCACCGCCGCTTCCTGACGGTGAACCGCCCGGTGCCTCGCGCCGTGGGCCCGGGGCGGACGGTCACCCCGGTCGCGCCGGGGCGTGCCGCACGGCCGTGAGGGCGCATCCCGCGGGGAAACCCTCACGGCCGCCGGGCGGGCAGCGGCCGGATCGCGGGCCAGCGGGTGAGCATCCGGTCGCGCATGGCCGTGGCGAGCCGTCCGAGATCCCGCAGCCCGCCGTCTCCCGCGGTCATCCCGGCGACGATCCCGAGCCGGTGGGCGAGCCGCTGACGGGCCGTCGCGGTGCCCCACCGCCAGTCCCGGCCCGGGATCCTCGCCAGATGGTCGGTGGTGCCGCGGTGCGCCCGCTGCACCAGCGCGTCGCCGCGCAGCAGCCAGCCGGCGCAGGCGTCGGTGAGGTCGCCGTGCGCCTCGGTGCCGGTCGCGGTCCGCCAGGCCGTGCGGTAGGCGGTCTCCGCCGCGTCCAGCAGGGCCGGCTCGGGCACGGTGGCGCACCAGCAGGTCGGGAAACCGATGCGCAGGTAGGCCAGTTCCACCAGCCCGTCGCCGAGGGCGGCCTGCTCGAAGTCGATGAACCTGATGCCGCCGGCGGTGTGCATGTCGTTGCCCGGGCAGGGATCGCCGTGCAGCAGGGCGTGGCCGGGCGCGCTCCGCAGCCGGTCCACCAGGCCGTCGAGTTCGGACCGTACCCCGG
The DNA here is from genome assembly GCF_044327625.1 of Streptomyces sp. NPDC018031. Taxonomy (NCBI): domain Bacteria; kingdom Bacillati; phylum Actinomycetota; class Actinomycetes; order Kitasatosporales; family Streptomycetaceae; genus Streptomyces; species Streptomyces sp. NPDC018031. The sequence goes on along the minus strand of NZ_JBIRFT010000028.1, from coordinate 32,830 downwards.
CCGGCACCGGGCAGCCGAGGGTACCGGCGAGCGCGAGGAAGGAGTCGACGTCCTGCCGTCCGGGGCCGGACCAGGCGGGGAGCGTGCCCACCGCGTCGGCACCGGTGACCGCGTGCAGCCGGGCCAGCGCCTCGGCGTAGCCGACCACCCAGTCGTCGGCCGGCTCCCGGTGGTCCAAGTGCTCCAGGACCAGCACCCGTTCGGTGGCGTCGGCGCCGAGGAGCGCGGGCACCACCGGTGGGTCGGCCCGCGCCGCGAGCCGCAGCGCGGCCACCTCGCGGGCGTACCTCTCGGCGGCCTCCGGACCGTCGACGAGCTGCTTGATCACCACCGGGGTGCCGGACAGCTCGGCCCGCCACACCCGTGACCGCGGACTGCTCTCCAGGGTGCGCACCCGGCTCGGCGGACCCAGTTCGGCCCGCAGTTCCTCTCCGAACGGCGGTCGTGATCGCATGACCCCATCCTGTCAGGACCGGGTTGCCGGCCGGAGCCCCGGGTCACTTCTCCTGCATCCAGGCGAGCGTGATCCGCGTCTCGCTGAAGCGCCAGCCCGCGGGCGTCCGCACCGCGATGCAGGCCACTCGCAGGCCGCTGGTCCGGTAGGGCGGTTCACCGTCGCGGTAGAAGTAGGTGAGCTCCTTCGCCGTGGCCTTCGCGCGGTCGCCGTCGAGCTGCACCAGCACGTCGCCGTGCAGGTGGAAGGTGCGCTCTCCCTCGACATGGCTCCGTTCCAGGTAGGCGGTCACCTCGTCCAGGCCGTGCAGTTCGCCGCCGAGCGGCGAGCGCACCACGATGTCGTCGGCGTAGACGGTGTGGGCGTCGGCGTGCCGGTTCTCGTCCAGCAGGTCGGCCAGGCGGGCGAACAGTTCGGCGATCTCGGCGCGGTCGGCGGTACGGGTGTCAGCGGACACGGGATCTCCTCAGCGGGCTGCAATGTTGGTGCGGCCAACACTAAGTCCAGAATGTTGGTCTTGCCAACACTGTTACCGTGGTCGCCATGCACGAGATCCCCGAGCGGCTGGCGGCGAAGCCGAGCTGGCTGATCACCCAGCTGGCGGTGCACACCCGCCAGTTGGTGTCCGAAGGCTTCACCGCGGCGGACGCGCGCGGGTACCACTACCGCGTCCTGGCCGCGCTGCACGAGTTCGGGGCGGCGAGCCAGGCCGAGCTCGGCCGCCGGTGCCGCATGGACCGCAGCGACGTGGTCGCGGCGGTCAACGAACTGGTCGCACGAAGCTTCGTCGACAAGGCGCCGGACCCGGGCCACGGCCGGCGCAACAAGGTGACCCTCACCGAGGACGGCGCCCGGCAGCTGCGACACCTGGACCGGGTCCTGGACCGGGTCCAGGACGAGTTGCTCCGGCCCCTGCCGGCCGAGGACCGGGAGACGCTGACCCGGCTGCTCGGCACGGTGCTCGCCCACCACGAAGCGGAGTGACCGGCTTCGCGGTCCCGGCGGCGCCGCGGACACGCCGAGAGCCCGGCGGCGGAGCGGGACGCCGCGACCGGCGCACGCCGGCAGGTCGGACCGAGGCGGCCTGACGGGCCCATGCGAACGGCCCCCGGCGAGATGCCGGGGGCCGTCGTGCTTCCGCAGGGCAACGCATTTCTCAGGCGTGGCGTCAGCCCGGGAATCCCCCGGCCCGACGCCCGCGAGCGGGCCGGCGGGGGCCCGAACGGTCCGGTGCGCCCCGACGGGCTCACCGGACCACCCGAACAGCCGCTGACCTGCTATATCCCGCTACGGGAGGTTGCGCGCCATGACGATCCGCTGGACCTGGTTCGTGCCCTCATAGATCTGCGTGATCTTTGCGTCGCGCATCATGCGCTCCACCGGGTAGTCGCGCGTGTAGCCGTAACCGCCGAGCAGCTGGACGGCGTCGGTGGTCACCTCCATCGCCACGTCCGAGGCGAAGCACTTGGCCGCCGCGCCGAAGAAGGTGAGGTCGGCGTCGACCCGCTCCGACTTCGCCGCCGCCGCGTAGGTGAGCTGACGGGCCGCCTCCAGCTTCATCGCCATGTCGGCGAGCATGAACTGGACGCCCTGGAAGTCGGCGATGGGCTTGCCGAACTGCTTGCGCTCCTGGACGTAGCCCTTGGCGTAGTCCAGCGCGCCCTGGGCGATCCCGAGCGCCTGGGCGGCGATGGTGATGCGGGTGTGGTCGAGGGTCTTCATCGCGGTGGCGAAGCCGGTCCCCTCGGCGCCGATCATCCGGTCCGCCGGGATCCGGACGTTGTCGAGGTAGACCTCACGGGTCGGGGAGCCCTTGATGCCCAGCTTCTTCTCCGGCGCGCCGAAGGAGACGCCCTCGTCGGACTTCTCGACGACGAACGCGGAGATGCCCTTGGAGCGCTTCTCCGGGTCGGTGACGGCCATCACGGTGTAGTACTCGGAGACACCCGCGTTGGTGATCCACCGCTTCACGCCGTTGAGGACGTAGAAGTCGCCGTCCCGGACCGCGCGCGTCTTCATGCCGGCCGCGTCCGAGCCGGCGTCCGGCTCCGACAGGCAGTAGGAGAACATCGCGTCGCCCTTGGCGAGCGGCGCCAGGTACTTCTTCTTCAGCTCCTCGGAGCCGGAGAGCACCACCGGCAGCGACCCGAGCTTGTTGACCGCCGGGATCAGCGAGGACGAACCGCAGACCCGCGCGACCTCCTCGATCACGATCACCGTCGCCAGGGCGTCCGCGCCCGCGCCGCCGTAGGACTCCGGGACGTGCACCGCGTGCAGATCATTGGCCACCAGCGCGTCCAGGGCCTCCTGCGGGAAGCGGCCCTCCTCGTCGACCTCGGCCGCGAAAGGCGCGATCTTCGCCTCGGCGAGCGCGCGCACCGACTCGCGGAGCATGTCGTGCTCCTCGGACGGCCGGTACAGATCGAAGTCCTGGCTCATGATCGGAACCTCAGTTTCGGTTACGTGGGTCAACACACAACGGATACGGCACTCAGTACCCTCAAGTATGCACACTCAGTGCCATCCGACAATCCTGGGTGCTATGTTCCGGAGCATGACCGAGGAGCACCCCCCAGGGCCGGGACCAGGCACGACACCGACCAGACCCCCGATGCGGGACGCCCTCGTCGCCGCCGCCTTCCAGCTCTTCCTGGAGCGCGGGTTCGAGGCCACCACGGTCGATGACATCGTCGCACTGGCCGGGGTGGGGCGTCGGTCGTTCTTCCGCTATTTCCCCTCCAAGGAGGACGTGGTCTTCCCCGACCACGAGCGCTGCCTGGCCGACCTCACCCGCTTCCTGGAGGCGGCCGCGGAGGACGACGAGCCGGTGGCCAGGGTGTGCGACGCGGCGCGCCTGGTGCTGCGGATGTACGCGGAGAACCCCACGTTCTCCGTCCAGCGGTACCGGCTGACCAAGAGCTTCCCCGGGCTGCGCGGCTACGAACTGTCGGTGGTGTGGCGTTACGAGCGGGCCCTCGCCGCCTACCTGCGGCGCCGTTTCGCGGGCTGGTCCGACGGCGACCTGCGGGCCGACGTGATCGCCGCCGCGGTGGTGGCGGCGCACAACAACGCGCTGCGGTCCTGGCTGCGCTCCGGCGGGCAGGGCGACGCCGAGGCGGCGGTGGACCACGCGCTGTCGTTCGTCCAGAACTCATGGGCGCCGGACGGCGGCGCCGAGGAGGCCGCGGCGCAGGGTGAGGAAGACGTGGTGGTGGTGATCACCAAGCGCCGGACCCCGCTGTGGCGGGTGGTCCGCGAGTTGGAGAACACCCGCGAGGAGGCTTGACGCCCCGCCCCGGAGCGGCGGGCCCCGGAGCCCGGTGGACCGGGGGGCGCGCGGACCGGCCCGGGGTGACGGCCTGGGCGTCACGGCTTGGGCGTAAGGACCCGGGCGTCACGGCTTGGATGTGATGGCCTGGGCGGCATGGCTTGGGCGGCACGGCTTGGGCGTAAGGACCCGGGCGTCACGGCTTGGATGTGATGGCTTGGGCGGCATGGCTTGGGCGTGCGACCGGCGCGGCACAGGTCCCGGTCGGTTCCGGGGAGCCCTCGGCCCGGGCGGCCCCGGGGCAGCCTCGGCCGGGGGCGGGACGGGACGCGCACCGAGCCGGGCCGAGCCGGGCAGGTCGACCCGGTGCGGCACCCGAGGCCGGGCCCGGAGTACGACGGGGCCCGGCCGGCCGGGACGGGTCGGCGCCGGCCGCCGCCGGGCCGGGTTGCGGAGGAGCGCCGCCTGCGGTACCGCGGGGCGGCCTCGTCCGCGAGTGCTGCCTGCCGGTGCCGCGGACGGCGGCACGGGGCGGGCGCGGCCCGGCGACACCGGGCCCCCGCCGGGCGGGGATCCGGATGCGGCGCGCCCGCGGTACCGCGGGGCGGACCGGGCCGGACCGGACCGGACGCCTGGCCGGACGCCCCCAGGGGAACGCCGGGCGTCCGACGGAAGACAACAGAGGGAACTCAGTGCCTTTACAGCTGGCACTGCGTGCCATACGCTCGCAGCGCGCGCTTCCGATTCCTCCGGCCCCGGCGCAGGGAGATGACATCGTGTTCCACACAGTGGCCGACATTGCCCCTTTCCCGATCCAGGACAGCCTGGCCGTTCCCGACGGCGACGCCACGGACGCGACCGTTCCGCAGGCCGACGGCTGGCCCGGACAGAACTACCTCGACGACCTCCAGCGCGGCGAGCTGTACTTCCAGCGCTGCCGCTGGTGCCGCACCGCGGTCTTCCACCGGCTGCTCTGCCCCATCTGCGCCTCCCCCGACATGGACTGGGAGCACAGCTCGGGCACGGGCGTGGTCCGGCAGGCCACGGTGGTGCGCCGCAGCAACGGCTCCCTGCGCACGGTCGGCGTGATCGACATGGCGGAGGGCTTCCGGCTCCGCGCCACGCTCTCCGGGGTCACCGCCGACCGGGTGCGCCCGGGCACCGTGGTGCGTCTGGACCCGCATGCCGCCCGGCCGCGGGAACTGACCTTCCGGCTCGGCGAGGACGCCGCGGGCGACCGCTCCGCCGCCTGGCGCTGAGCCGGCCGCCCGGCCCGGTCAGCCGGTGAGCCCGCACCGGGCGGTGAAGTCCGCCAGGTGCCGGGCCCGGAAGGCGTCCGCGGACCAGGTGCCGTCCCGTACGTCCCCGCACCGCCAGACGTAGGTCCAGGCGGCCCGGCCACCGGCCAGCGGCAGTCGGCGCAGGTGGTACTCGTCGTCCTCGAAGGCGTCGAGCAGCTCGCGCTCGCGCACGGTCAGTCCGGTGAGCAGCCGTCCGGGGGCGGAGTCCCCCGCGGCCGGGACCAGCCCGGGATAGAGCCGGTCCGCCAGCTCCGCCGCGCGCCAGCCGGGCAGCGCCGCCGGGCGGCTCTCGGGGACCCTGCCCAGCAGCGGGCGGAGCACCTCCGGGAACTGCAGGCTGCCGTAGGCGAAGAGTTCGCCGGGCGCGGCGCGCAGGCCCTCGTCCGGGACGCCGAAGGCGGCCGGGTACGCGATGGTCCCGCCGGGCACCGGGCGCGCCGGATCGAGCGCGAGCGCCGCCACCGTCTCGTCGGCCCCCGCGCACGGGGGCCCGACGCGGTACCGGGAGGCCGGGACGAAACCGGACCGCTGGTGGTGCTCGGCCGGCTCCGGGGCCAGCACCAGGTTCTCGCCCCGCGCGCGGGCCGCGTCCAGCGCGGCCTCGAGCAGCGCGGTCCCGCAGCCGGCGCCCCGGCGCCCGGGAAGCACCGCGCACCGGGTCAGCACCAGCGCCGTGGCCCCGTCGACCAGGCACCGGACCAGTGCCACATGCCCGGCCAGGGTGCCGTCCGGCGCGGCGGCGACCAGCGAGAGACCGGGTATCCAGGCCGGTCCGGCACGGAGCTCGTCCACCAGGTCCGGCTGCGCGGAGCCGGGGAACGCCGCGGCATGGACCGAGCGCACGGCGGCCGCCTCCCCCGCGCGCTCCGGGCGGACGATCCAGCGAAGGCCCTCGTTCATGACGGGCTGCCGTCCTTTCCGACGCACGTTCGGGGGGCAGGGGAAGACGCACCGGGGATCCGTCGGATCGTACGCCCGGCTCGCGGACGCGTCACCGCCGGGCCCGGCCGGTCAGGCCGGGGGCGCCCCGCGGCCCGTCTCCGCGGAACCGCCCGGGCCGGCCAGGAGGGTGTCGACCACCCGGCCGAAGACCAGCCGGCCCGCGCGGGCGGTCGGCGCGTCGAACAGCCGCGGCAGGGCGCGGACCCGGGCGTCCTCCCGCCAGCCGACCCACGAGCCTCGGCCGTCGGCCCGCACCTCGATCTCCGCCCAGCCGGTGACCACGCGGCCGCGCTTGACCAGCCGGCACCGGCCGGGACGGCCCTCGTCCGGCGGCTCCCAGCGGACGACGTCCATCGGGTCGTCGAAGCCCAGCCGCCACAACCCGGTGCGGGCCAGCACCACCGTGCCCACCCGGGTGGGGCCGGGCGGCGTGGCCGTGATCCGGGTCAGCGGGACACCGGCGGAGTGCCGGGGCCAGTCGGTGACCCGCCGCCACGCCTCGGCCGGCGGCAGCGGGCAACGGCGCTCGAACGCGATCAGGGCCACGGCCCGATCGTAGGCGATCGGTGCCCGCCGGGCGCCGGGTGCCGGGTGCGGCGCGGCACCCACCGCCCGCCGCACCGCCCCCACCCCGGGCACTCCCCGTCCGCCACCGCAGCGCACTCCCCGTCCGCCCTACCGCCCGCTGCCCGCCCACTCCCCGTCCGCACCGCGCGCTCCCCGTCCGCCCTATCGCCCGCCGCCCGGGTACCCGTCCGGAGTGCGGTGCGCCCGGCCACCGGGAGTGCCGGCCGCTCCGGCGGCCGCGTCAGGCGGGGGCGTGCCGCGCGACGTACTCGGCGAACGGCTCGATGCCGACCGCCGCCCGGAGTTCGTCCACCCGTTCGGGCTCCCGGCACGGCCAGGGGACCGGCGAACCGTCCCGGACCCCGGCGATCTGGGTGCCGTAGATCTGCTCCCGGCCTTCGTTCACCAGCGCGCGGTCGCGCAGGAACGCCAGTTCGCGCGGGCTCGCCGCACCGGCCTCCACCGCTCGGGCCAGCAGCTCGACCGCCCGTCGCTGGACCTCCAGCTGCCGGTCGGCGTGCTGGGCGATCAGCCACGCCGCCACGGCGGCCTCCTCGCCGAAGAGTTCGGCCGTCGGCCAGCCGAACTCCGCCATGATGGCCGCGAGCCGGTCGCCGTGCTCGGCGGTGAGCCGGCGCCAGGCCAACTGGTCGGCCGGGTCCGGGCCGAGGGCCCGCGGCGAGGTCCGCCGGTCGGCCTCCGCCATGCTCACCAGTTCCGCCGCCACCGTGGCCGCGCGGTCCTTCTCCGCTGTCACTGCCCCGTCACTCCCGATCGTCGCGTTCCTCGATGCGCTGTCCATGCCGGCTGCTCCAGGCTAGACGGCGGAACCGAGACGAAGATCATTCCTGCGGACGGTGACAGCGCGGGCCGGGAGCGGGGAGACTGGATGTCCACCCCGCCGAAAGCCACCCGCCGGAAGCCGGCCGTGCCGCCGTCCGCCCGCCGGGGCTCCCGGGCCGGGGCGCTGCCCCGCCGCGTTCGGGGCAGCCGACCGGTGCGAGGCCGGCAACGGCCGCCGGCCCGCGTCCTACGCGGTGAGTTCCGCGGCGACGGCCGCCGCCTGGGCGGCGACCCCGGGGATGCCGGGGGTGACGATCCAGCCCTCCCGCGCCACGGCGGCCTCCCCGACGAACCACAGGCCGCGGCCGGCGGCGGCAGCGGCGCCCGGCACCAGGCGGGGGCGCGGGTTGACCGCGTTGACGACCACGTCGGCGGTGCGCGCCCCGGTGCCGGAACCGAGGTGGAACCCCCCGCCCGGTCGCGCCGTGACGCGGTCCGGCGCGGTGGCGACGGTGAGCCGGCCGGAGTCGAGGAGGTCCAGCAGCACGGCCGCGTTGACCGGCACCATCGGCGAGCTGAGGGCCGTGACGGTGCGCCCGAACGGGCCGCGCAGCCGTTCCCGGTCCCGCTCCGTCAGCAGCCGCCACGCGGGCAGGCCCAGTGGGTGCACCGCGGCCTGCAGCAGACGGCGGCCCAGGTAGGGCGAGTCCCCCTCCTTCAGCTGGCGGCGCAGCCGCTCCCCCGGCTCCTCCCGTCCGGTGTCCAGGATCTCCTCGGTCAGCTGGGCCAGGTCCTGGCCGTGCTCGGCGAGTTCGGCGCGGAGCAGATCGGTGAGGTGGTCGAGGGTGAGTTCGCCGTGCCGGGCCGCGGCCCCGCCGAGCTGTTCGCGGGTCAGCCACCGGGGTTCGACGGGGACCGGCCGCAGCCACACGTACGGCAGGACCCGGTGGCGGGACAGCAGGGTGATGCCGCCTCGGTGCCCGCGCGCGGCGAGCGAGACGGCGATGTCCACCGCGGTCAGTCCACTGCCGACGACGGCCACCTCGGCCCGCTCGGGGACGGCTCGCAGGGTCTCGGCGAGCGGGTAGGGGTCGGCGATGAACCCGGGCGCCCCGGCGAGTCCGTACACGTCCTCCGGCACGCCACTGCCCACACCGTGCACCACCCGGTCCACCTCGAGGCCCCGCCCGTCGTGGTCGGTACGCAGCCGGAGCCGGTCGCCGGACGCGGCGACGCCGGTGACCCGGGCGGCCGCCACGGTCACCTCGCAGCCCGCCTCCCGGAGCCGGGCGACGGCCGCTTCCGCGGTGTCCGCCAGGTAGTCGCCGTAGGCGCCGCGGGGCAGCAGCGGACTGCCCAGCCGGTCGTCGAGCCACCTGTCGGAGTACTCCGGCCCGCGCTGCCGCAGCCAGCGCCCGTAGTGGTCGTCGTCGCCGTGCCGCGCCGACATGATGGACCCCGGCGCGTTGACCCGCACCGAGTCCAGGTCCCGCTGGTAGGCCCGGCCGCGCCAGCGGCGGGCGGCGGGCTCGAACACCGTCACCGAGCGCGGTGGCCGGGCGGTGCGGGAGAGGGCGTCCAGCAGGCTGACGGCTGCCGCGCCGCCGCCGATCACACCGAGACGGGTCATGGGTTCCTCCGGGGGTGGGTGTTCGGGCAGGGTCGGACGGCCGGGCCGGGAGCCGCCGCCGTCCGTGGTCCACCCTGGTCGGCGCGGCACCGCGGGCCCACGCCCCGGCGGTGGCGAACCGGGCCCGGCCGACCCCCTCATTCGGGGGGTTGGCGGCCGGGGCACGATGGGTCAGGGTGGGTGACCGGCGGTCGTCGTCGCGGCCGCGCGGAGGGGGAGCATCCCCGGCCCCGCCGGAGATGCAGGTCAGGTGGTCGTCGCGGCCGCGCGGAGGGGGAGGATCCGGTGTCACAGGAACGTCGGCTGCGGGAGTTGCTGGCACGGGCCGACCGGGCGGCGGACCCGGGCGAGCTGTTCGAGGCGGTCTCGCCCCGGCTGCGCCGGATGCTCGGCTTCGACTCGGCGGCGTGGTGCGCCACCGACCCGGAGACCGCGCTGATCACCGCTCCGATGGTGACCGAGAACCTCAACGGCGGGTCGGACTGCTTCGCCTTCTGGGAGTGCGAGCTGCTGGAGGACAACGTCAACGCGTTCCGCGATCTGGCGCGGGCCGCCGTGCCGGTGGCCGGGCTGCGGGCGAGTACCGGTGATCTCCCGGCGCGCAGCGCCCAGTTCCGCAAGCTGGGACGGCGGCAGGGGCTGGGGGACGAGCTGCGGATCGTGCTCCGGGTGGCGAACCGCTCCTGGGGGGTCGTCAGCCTCTTCCGGGAGCGGGGCCGGCCGGCGTTCGACGCCGCGGACACCGCGCTCGCCGCGAGCCTGTCCGGGCCGCTGGCCACCCGGCTGCGGGCCTTCGCCCGTCCGGTGCCGGGCCGGCCGCCGGCCGACGGGCCGGGCCCGGGGCTGGTGCTGTTCGACGCTTCCGGTACCCCGCTGTCGGTCAACGAGGAGGCGCGCCACCACCTGGGGCAGCTGCCGCCGGGGCCGCTGGCCGGCCCGGTGCCGGGGCTGCGCCTGCCGGTCTGTGTGGTGGGCACCGCGCTGCAGGCCCGGGCGATCGCCGAGGGACGGGACCGCGGCACCGCGCGGGTGCGGGTGCGGACGGTCGACGGCCGGTGGCTGGTGTGCCACGCCTCGCGGATGACCGGGGCCGACGGGGCCCCCGGGCCGATCGCCGTGATCATCGAGCCGGCCCCGGTCGGCGACATCGCCTCCATCATCGCCGACGCCTACGAGCTGACCACGCGTGAGCTGGAGATCACCCAGCTGATCGCACGCGGCCTGGCCACCGGTGAGATCGCCGAGGCGCTGGTCATCTCGCCGCACACGGTGCGCGGCCACGTCAAGACGGTGTTCCAGAAGGTCGGGGTGTCCAGCCGGGGGGCGCTGGTGGCCCGGCTGTTCGCGGAGCACTACTGGCCGCGCCGGCCCTCCCCCGCCGGCCCGGGGGTGGCGGGCGGCGCGGGCCCGTCCGGGACGGGCCGTCAGGACTGAGGCGCGGCCGGTCCGGGTCACCGGACGGTCCCCGCCTCGGGGCGGGGCGGCGGTCCGGCGCGGAGCCGGCTGCCGTTGCCTACGCCGGACCGGCCCGGTGCGCGAGACCGGCCGGCGCCCGGCCGGTGTCCGGTGCCTCGCCGGGGGCCGGGTCCGGCCGGACCACGGTGGCGGCGCAGGCGACCGCCACGCAGCAGGCCACCGGCAGCAGGAAGGTGACGTTGAGCGGCATCAGCCGGGTCAGCGGCCCGATGACCGCCGGTCCGGCCAGCATGCCGAGGTAGCCGAGTCCGGCGACCGTGGCGACGTTCGCCCCGGCCGCCCGCGGGTCCACGTGCCCCGCGGCGCTGAAGAACTGCGGCACCGCCCCGGACAGCCCGATGCCGAAGACCGCCCAGCCGGCCAGGGCCGCCGGGATCCACGGGGTCAGCGCGGCGACGGCCAGCCCCGCGGCGGCCAGGGCGGTGCCGTGGCGGATGACGCGGACCGGCCCGACGCGGGTCACCACGCGGTCGGTGACCAGCCGTCCGACGGTCATCGCGGTGGCGAAGGCGCCGTAGGCCAGGGCGGCGGTGGCCCCCGAGGCGTCCAGGGTGTCCCGCAGGTGGAGCGCGCTCCAGTCGTTGGCGACGCCTTCGCAGAGCATGACGAGCAGGGCCAGCACGGCAAGCGTCCACACCCTGGCCGGGGTCCGCCGGGCACGGCCGGCCGCCGGGCCGTCGGCCACCGCGGGCGGCCGGTCGCCGGGCACCGGCTCCGGTCCCGCCGCGTCCGGGCCGGGGCGCAGCAGTCCCAGGGTGGCCGGCACGGTCGCCGCGGCACCGGCCACCGCCACCGCGGTGAGGGTCGCGGGCACGCTCCAGCCCCAGCCGAGGGTGGCGGCGCCGACGAGCGCCGCGAGGACCCCGCCGATGGAGAAGAAGGCGTGGAACGCGGACATCACGGGCCGGCCGTAACCCCGTTCGACCTGCACGGCGTGGGTGTTCATGGCGACGTCGAGGCAGCCGTTGCCCAGCCCCAGCAGGAACAGCGCGGCGCCCAGCGTCCAGGCGTCCACCGCCAGTCCGGGGAGGACCAGGGCCGCGCTGCACAGCACCCCGCCCAGCGGCACCGTCCGGTGGGTGCCGTACCGGTCGGTCAGCGGGCCGCCGAGGCGCATCCCGAGGAAGGCGCCGGCGCCCAGCAGCAGGAGCAGCCAGCCGAGCGCGGCGTGGCCGGTGCCGGTGCGGTCCTCGACCGCCGGGATGTGCACGATCCACATCCCCATCAGGAAGCCGTTGAGCGTGAAGAACGCGAAGGTGGACAGGCGCGCGCGGCGCAGCGGACGGCCCGGTGGGGCGCTGGGTGCGGCAGTGGTGTCGGTCATCGACCGGAGCGTAACGAACAATTTTCACGATCGCCAGGTTGACTTACGCACATCAATCCTGTGCGATACGTCCATGCGATCGACCACGGACCGACTGACAGCGATCACCGAAGCCCTCCGGGACGCGGAGCGGCTGAGCGTGGCGGAGCTCGCCGCGATCACCGGCTGTTCGGAGATGACCATCCGCCGGGACCTGGAGCAGCTGGCCGGCCAGGGCCTGGTGGAGCGCTACCGGGGCGGCGCCCGGAGCCTGGTGCTGCGCGGCGAGGAGCCTCCGTTCAGCCTGCGGGTCCGGGAGGGGGTCGACGCCAAGGCACGGATCGCCGCCGAGGTGGCGCGGATGATCGCGGACGGCGAGTCGGTGGTGCTGGACAGCGGGACCACGTGCCTGGAGGTCGCCAGGGCGGTGGCGGACCGCCCGCTGACGGTGATGCCGCTCTCCCTGCACGCGGCGAACGTGCTGGCCGGCGCCCCCGCCGCGGTGACGCTGCTGCTCCCCGGCGGCGAGGCCCGGCGCGGCGAGTTGGCGGTGACCGGCCCGCTGGCGGAGGCGTCGCTGGCCGCGCTGCGGTTCGACACCGCGGTCATCGGCTGCTGCGGGCTCACCCCCGGGGACGGGCTGACCGCCTACGACCTCGCCGACGCGGCGGTGAAGCGGGCGGCGATGGCCTCGGCCCGGCGGGTGATCGCGGTCGCCGACGGGGCGAAGTTCTCCCGGACGGCCCTGGCGTTCGTGGCGCCGCTCGACGCGATCGACGCGGTGGTGACCGACGCGTCCGCGTCCCCCGAGGACCTGGCCGCGCTGCGCGCGGCGGGCGTGGCCGTGCGCCAGGTGTGACCGGGCTACCCGTGCCCGCCGCGCCCCGCCGCGCTCAGCGGACGCCCTCCCACAGCAACCGCTCCTGCCGGGCAGGGTCCTGACGGACCGTCGGCGGACCGCCGCCCAGCCGCATGACCGCGCGGCGGGTGCCGTAGGCGGGCCAGTCGGGCAGCCGTCCGTCGGCGGTGCCGGGCCGCCCGTCGCGGGCGAAGGCCGTCCAGGCACCGCGCATCCGGTCGGACAGCGCGGCCGGGGCGTCGTCACCGGTCAGCGGGGAGTCGAGCCGGCCGAAGACAAAGCCGATCTCCAGGGTGTGGCAGGCACCGATCCGGCCGTCGAGGGCGGGCGAGGGCCAGGCGAACTCGTAGACGTAGGTCGCCGCCCGGTACGCGGCGCGGGCTTCGGCGAGCCGGAGGGCGGGGATCCGGTAGATCTGGTCGGTCATCACCGCGGAGAGCAGATCCCCGGGGACGGCCCCGGGGCGGGCGGCGCGGTACACGGGCAGGGCGGTCTCCGGGTCGACGCCGTACGCGGTGAGCGTCCGGCGCAGGGAGTCCTCGGTGACCCGGTGGTGACGGCCCACCGGGACCAGGAAGAAGCGGAACTCCTCGGCGTTGGTGCCGATCAGCAGGTCGATCCCGGCCCCCGCGCCGGCCGCGAGGGCGTCGGACGGGCGGGCGGGGAGGGTCACGCCGTCCACCACCGGCAGCAGCGTGGCGATGCCGCCGACCGCTTCCCCCCAGGTCTTGCGGTCCTCGGCGCCGGCCAACTCCATGGCGAGGGCGTTGTTGGCGGCGATCAGGCGCTTCGGCGGCGCGGCGGCCAGGGCCTCCACCGTGTGCTCGACACCGGCCAGTGCGGCCAGCCGTTCAGTGATGCGGCGGGCGACGTCCACCGGGTGGGTGTGGTGGCCGGCTCCGCTCTGCGCGACGACCCGGTGGAACAGCCCGCGGGCGCGGTCCATCGCCATCAGGGTGACCGCGGCCATCGCCCCCGCGGACTCGCCGAAGAGGGTGACCCGGTCCGGGTCGCCACCGAAGGCGGCGATGTTGTCCCGCACCCACTCCAGGGCGGCGACCACGTCGAGCAGCCCGAGGTTGGCGGTGCCGTCGGGCAGCAGCAGGAAGCCCTCCGCGCCGAGCCGGTAGTTGAGGGTGACGCACACGGTGCCGCCGGCCGCGAGCCGGGCACCGTCGTACAGCGGCAGGGAACCGGCGCCGTTGCGGAACGCGCCTCCGTGGATCCACACCATGACCGGCAGCCTGCCGCCGGTCCGGCCGGGGGCGGGGGTCCACACATTGAGGTTGAGGCAGTCCTCACCGGGGTTCCCGGCGTTGGGCAACAGGTCGCTCAGCGGCGGCCGGTAGCCGGGCTGGGGCACCGTCCGGCCGTACTCCAGCGCCTCGCGGACCCCGGTCCAGGGCTCGGGTGGCCGCGGCGGACGCATCCGGCGCGGCCCGAACGGCGGTGCGGCGTACGGGATTCCGAGGAACGCGGTGACGCCGTCGCGTTCGCGGCCGAGGAGCGTGCCGTGCGTGGTGGTGACGGCGTTGGTGGTGGTACCGGTGTCGACGGTGCTGTCGGTGCTGGCAGTGTTGTTGGCGTTGTTGGTGTCGTTGGTGTTGGTGGTGTTGACGTGGTCCATCTTCGGTGCGCCCTCCGGTCGTCGCGGCATCCGCCGGGGCGGGCCCGGTGCCACCCGGGAGCCGCCCTTCGCCTGATGCTTCCCGGCCACGGCGCGGCCGTCACCCGGGGCCCGCGGACGGCCCCGCGCCCCGGGCACCGCGGCCCGGCACCCGGTGCACCCCGATACGGCGTGCCGTAGCGGCGCCCGGAGGCCGGCTTGGAACCGGGACCCGGACCGTCACCGCAGGTCAGCACGGCACGGACGGGAATCCGGCGGCGGCGGCCCGGTGGAGCGGCGCATTCCGCCACCGCACCGCCCCCGGACGCCGGACGGCACGCCGTGCCGTACGACGGCCGGGGGCCGGATTGGTCCGGTAAGGTCATCGCACTTGATCTGGAAGTACCCCGCGCCCGGGGCGATGATGGAGGCCGGCGGCCGGCCCGGCCGGGGCGGGGACCGGCCCCACGGCCGGCGCCCCGCGACGGCCGGCGGAAGGAGTGCCTCGATGGGTTCGACCGACGCGTTCCCCACGAGCCTCGCCCCGGCCGCGGCCGGCCCGGCCGAGCCCGGCGGCCTGCTGGACGTGCTGGGAGTGGCGGCCGTGATGCTGGACGCCAAGGGCCGGATCACGCTGTGGAGCCCGCAGGCGCGGAAGCTGTTCGGCTGGAGCGCCGACGAGGCGCTGGGCCGCTACGCGCTGCAACTACTGGTGGCGCCGGAGCACGTGGACCTGGTGCTGGGGCTGTTCTCCGAGGTCATGGAGGCCGGCGAGAGCTGGGCGGGGGTCTTCCCGGTCCGGCACAAGGACGGCAGCACCCGGATGATCGAGTTCCGCAACATGCGGCTGCTGGACGAGCAGGGCGCCTCCTACGCCCTGGGCATCGCCGCCGACGAGTCGGTGCTGCGCGAGGTGGAACAGGACCTGGCGCTCTCGGTACGGCTGGTGGCCCAGTCCCCGATCGGCCTGGCCGTCTACGACACCGAGCTGCGCTATGTGATGGTCAACCCCGCGCTGGCCCGGATGAACGGCCGCTCCGTCGAGGAGCACATCGGCCGCGGTCTGGACGAGATGCTGCCGTTCCTGGACACGGGTGCGCTGACCCGGACCATGCGCGAGGTGCTGGTCGGCGGCGCACCGGTGCTCAACCAGTACACGGTGGGCCGACCGCCGGCCGACCCCGGAGTGGAACACGCCTGGTCGGTGTCGTACTACCGGCTGGAGGACCCCGGCGGGCGGGTCCTGGGGCTGTCCGTCTCGGTGATCGACGTGACCGAGCAGCACCAGGCGGCCAGGGAGGCGGCCCGGGCCCGCAAACGGCTGGCGCTGATCGCGGACGCCTCGGTGTCCGTCGGCACCACGCTGGACGTGGACCGCACCGCGCGGGAACTGGCGGACGTGCTGGTCCCGGAACTGGCCGACCTGGGCGCCGTGGACATCCTGGACGCCGTGCTGGAGGGGCGCCGCCGGGCCCCGGCGCCCGCCCCGGGCACCGAGCGCTTCCGGGCGCTCGCCGTCACCGCGGCCTATCCGACCGAGGCCGTGGAGGCCGCCGACCCGGCCGGGCAGATAGCCGCCTACGCGGCCGACCGGCTGATCACCCAGTGCGTGGTGACCGGCCGCCCGGTGCTGGTGGAGCGGGTCACCGAGCGGGAGCTGCGCACGATCGCGCCCAATCCGCGCTCGGCGGAGCTGCTCGCCAAGGCCGGGGTCCACTCCTACATGGCGGTACCGCTGATCGCCCGCGGCGAGGTGCTGGGCGCGCTCGACCTGTGCCGGGCGCGCAATCCGGTGCCGTTCGACGAGGAGGACGTGGTGCTGGCGGGCGAACTGGCGGCACGCGCCGCGGTGTGCATCGACAACGCCCGCTGGTACCAGAACGAGCGGCGCACCGCGCTCGCCCTGCAACGGCATCTGCTCACCCACCGCCCGCCGCAGCCCACCGGGCTGGACATCGCCTACCGTTACGAGCCCGCGCACGCGGCGGCCAGGATCGGCGGCGACTGGTTCGACGCGATACCGCTCACCGGGGACCGGACCGCACTGGTGGTGGGTGACGTGATGGGCAGCGGCATCAACGCCGCGGCCACCATGGGGCAGTTGCGCACCGCCACCCGGACGCTGGCCGAGCTGGACCTGCCCCCGGCCGAGGTGCTGCGCCATCTGGACCGCACCGCCGCCGATCTGGATCCGGCCCTGGCCACCTGCATCTACGCGCTGTACGACCCGCATCTGATGCGGTGCACGATCTCGGTGGCCGGTCATGTGCCGCCGGTGGTGGTGCGGCCCGGGCGGCAGGCGGAGCTGCTGCAGCTGCCCGCGGGGGCGCCCCTGGGGGTGGGTGGGGTCCATTTCGAGGAGACCACCGTGCAGTTGGCCCTCGGGGACCTGCTGGTGCTGTACACCGACGGGCTGGTCGAGACGCGCGACCAGCCGATACACACCCGGCTGGAGATGCTGGTGGACCTGCTCGCCGAGCCCGGGGACGACCTGGAAGCGCTCTGCGACCAGCTGCTGGCGGCGCTGCGCAATCCGGCGGAGCACGACGACGTGGCCCTGCTGGTGTCACGCGTCGGCGACTGTCGCGCGTAGCGTCCACCACGCTGACACACAACCGCCGCATCGGGTTCACACCTGAGTGTCATGTCTGTGTCACCCTCCCGGTTGACCCATTCAACCAATCACCTCGCATCGGTCGCCGATCACTCCTCGGTGGACGGCGCGAGGTCCCCCACGGGAGAGGACTTCCGCATGTCAGTCCGCCGCGTGACCCGCTGGATACCCCTGCCCCTGACCGCCGCCCTCGCGGTGACGGTCGGGCTCGTCGCCCAGGCCCCGGCCACCGCGTCCCCCACACCCGCGGCCGCCGCCACGGCCACCGTGAGCTCGTACGACGACACCTACTACCGCAACGCCATCGGCAAGACCGGGCCGGAGCTGAAGAGCGCGCTGCACTCGATCATCAAGAACCAGTCCAAGTTGAGCTACACCCAGGTGTGGGAGGCGCTGAAGGTCACCGACCAGGACCCGGCGAACTCCGCGAACGTCATCGAGCTGTACACCGGACGCTCGATCAGCAAGAGCCGCGCCGGGGGCAATTCCGGTGACTGGAACCGCGAGCACGTGTGGGCCAAGTCCCACGGCGACTTCGGCACCGCCACCGGCCCCGGCACCGATGTGCACCACCTGCGTCCCGAGGACGTGACGGTGAACAGCATCAGGGGCAACAAGGACTTCGACAAGGGCGGCAGCGCGGTGAGCGGCGCCCCGGGCAACTACACCGACGCCGACTCCTTCGAGCCGCGCAACGCCGTCAAGGGCGACGTCGCCCGGATGATCCTCTACATGGCCGTCCGCTACGAGGGCAACGACGGGTTCCCCAACCTGGAGCCCAACGACCGGGTGAACAACGGCTCCCTCCCGTACCACGGCCGGCTCTCGGTGCTGAAGCAGTGGAGCCTCCAGGACCCGCCGGACACCTTCGAGAAGCGCCGCAACCAGGTCATCTTCGACCAGTACCAGCACAACCGGAACCCGTTCATCGACCACCCGGAGTGGGTCGAGGCCATCTGGTGACGCGCACCGTCCACGGGCGACGCGCGTAGCTGTCGTGGTGACGCGCGTAGCCGTTCGCGGTTGACGCGCGTAGCCGATCAAGGGGACCCGGCCGGCCGGCGGGCGACGCGCGTAGCACCCGGTCCGGTGACGGCGCCGGGGCGGTCGTGGCCCGGGCAGGACTCCGGCCGGCCGGGCCGTCACCGGGCCCCCGGCCGCCGGGGGCGTGCCACGGCCGCCCCCGGCGGCCGGGCCCCGGCGGCCGGGCCGGGTACGCCGAGGGGGCGGCGTACCCCGCGCCCGCCGCCGGTTCAGCGCCGGCCGAAGAACTCCACCTCGGCGATGGCCAGTCGGCGGTCCGACCGGGCGCCGAACGCCGCGTCCGACGTCAGCCGGACCTTCACCACGTCCGAGCCGCGCAGGTCGAAGGTCTGCTCGCCCGCCTGGTCCTTGAGGTTGATCGCCTTGGTGCTGCGGTCGCCGTCCGCCGTGGTCAGCGTCACGGTGATGCCCGCCGGACGGGCGTGGAGCAGGAACTCGTCCTGCTTGGCCGAGCTGCCGGAGGTGATGATGACCTTCCGCAGCCGCACCGGGGCGGCGAACTCCGCCTCCAGGTACTGTCCGTCGCCCGGACCGCCGGCGGCAGGCGCCCAGTAGCGGTTGTTGAACCCGTCGAAGGCCGCGCCGGCCCGGTGCCCGGACGCCTCGCTGGAGGCCCGTACCGTCTCCGGGCGGAGCGCCTCGGGCTTCGCCGTCTGGTCCTGGGTGAAGGTGAACACCTCGCTGAGCTGGGAGCGGGCGAACCAGGCGAGTCCGGCCAGGAGCAGCACCGTGATCGGCAGGGCGAGCCGGGGCCGGGGCCAGGCGCGGTGCCGGGGCCGGGCCCCGGCGGCCAGCTCCCGCTCGGAGCCCCACCGGAAGAATTTGCGCCACCACGGCAGCGGCGGATGCTGGCCGGACGCGGCCACCGGGTCCAGCAGCGCTCCGCACCGGGAGCACAGTTTCCGGTCGGTGGCGTTGTCGGCCCGGCACCGCGGGCAGGCCCGGACCGGCCGCGGGGCGGCCGCCGGCGGTGCGGCGGACGTCCCGCCCGGCTCGGCTGCCAGGTCCCCCTCGCGGTGGTCGGGCCCGTCGCCGTACCGGAGCCGCTCGCCGGGCCGCCGGGCGGTGGACGCGGCCGGAGCCGGGCGCGGGGCGGCCGGGGCGGCCGGTTCCGCGGCCGCCTGGCGCGTCGGCGGCGCGGACGGCAGCGGCGGAACCACCAGCCGGGGCGGGGCCGCGGCCGGCGGCACCACCGCCTCGGGCGCGGCCGGGGCGGCCGGCGACGGCGGGGGCGCGGGCTCCGGCGACGGCCTGGGCGGGGCCGCCGGCGCCGCCGCAGCCCGGTCGGCCACGAACGGCATGGTCGGCGCGTCGGTCGTGGCCGGGGCCGGGGTGGCGGTGGCCGGGGCGGTGGACCCGGCCGGCCGACCGGGTGCCGCCGGCCGGGCCGACGGGCCCGTCGCGGTGGGCTGCTCCGTGGTGGTGGCGGACGCGGCCGGGGTGGCCGCCGGGTCCGTCCCCGGGCCGCCGGGCCGCCCCGGGGGGTCGGGCGAGGCCGTGGCGGCGGGCGGCCCGGGCGTCCCGGATCCCTGGTCCGGCCTGCCGTCCCACTCCAGGAACGCCTGGCAGGAGGTGCAGAACTGCACCCCGGCAGCATTGCGATGTCCGCATTCGGGGCACGTCATGACGCATCCCTTCCGTCCGCCACGAGCGGCACGATCTCTACCTGGTAGGCGACATGGGCGGGTACCTCGGCGGCGACCAGCTGCTCCAGCCGGGCCCGGTCGTGGCGCGCCGGCTCGGGGACCCGCAGCAGGACCGCCACCCACGGCCGGGCCGACCCCGGGAGCCCGGTGCCCGAGGTCTCGGACCAGATGGCCCCTCCGCTCTCGCTGATCTCCGGTTCGACACCGGTCTCGACCCGCAGGGCGGCCACCAGCCCCTGGCGGGTGCCCCGCTGCCGGTGGCGGGTGGTGGCGCCGGCCACCACGGCGCGCCGCTGGGTGTCGGGGCGCTCCTCGTCCACCTCCACCGCCACCCAGCCGGCCATCCAGGACAGGAAGTCCTCCGGCGCGGTACGCGGATGGAGGTAGGCGGGCAGGTTGTCCAGTGTCAGCAGCAGCGGCGCCAGCACCTCGTCCAGCGCGCCGAGGAACCGTTTGAGGAAGTCGTGGTCCTGGTACAGCCCCGGCAGCTGGTCCAGCAGCGGGTGCGGGTTGGGCAGTCCGGGCAGCGTCTCGCGCACCTCATGCCTCCCGGACCCGTAGCTGGTGTTCGTAGGAGAAGACCAGCGCGTGGCGGTCGAGGGTGACCTTCGCGGTGGCTTCGGCGCGTTCCCCGGTGAGCGGGTCGGCGGGGAACAGCCGGACGTCCTCGACGAGGTCCACGCCGGGCACCTGCTGGAGTACCCCGAACACCTCGCCGGAGTGGATGGGCCGGCCGAACGGCCAGCCCTGCCCGGCCGGCCCGCCGGTCAGCGGGTTGAAGTAGCCGTACAGGGCGGTGAGGGCCGCGTCCCGGAGCTTGTCGGGGGCGCAGCCGCGGGCCGCCTGCACCGAGGCGACCACGGTGACGCCCTGGTAGTACGGGGGTTCGACCACCAGCCGGGTGCCGATCGGACGCCGTTCGTCGAGATAGGCGGCGATCATGGCGAGGGTGTCCCGGGGCGGGATGAGTTCGTCGAAGCGGATCCGGCCCTGGGCGTCGCTGCGTCCGGCGGGTACCACCAGCAGCCGGACGCCGTTGGCCGGTTCACCGGAGGCGTCGGCGTCCCGGACGTTCCCGGCCGGTACGCAGGCGACCCGCGCGGCGTCCGGCGCGATCTCCCGGGCGAGTTGCTCGTAGTCGTGCGGGACGACGGCCCGGTGCAGGGTGCGCAGGGTCATCGGGCCGCGGGCCCGGGCGTTCTCGACGGTCTCCCCGTCCACGCCGCCCAGGGCCGCGCGCCGGTTCTCCGCGCGGGCCACGTACGGCAGCGAGCTGCGCAGCACCCGCAGGGACCCGCTCGCCACGTTGCCCCGGTGGCCGCCGCCGGTGCGGTAGCCGCGTACCCGGACCGCGCAGCCCTGCGGCGGCACCGCGCCGTACAGCCGCAGGGACCCGTCGCCCTCCCGCACCGCGGGGCCGAAGTCCACCTGGCCGGAGTTGGGGTCCAGGGTGATGTGCCGGTCGGTGACGGTGGAGTGCGCGAAGTTGTCCACCCGGGTCCACTCCACCCACCCGGTGGCCTCCGCCACCTCCACCACGAAGGGCTCCTCGCTCTGGACGACCGGGGGCCGCGCCACCTGGAAGCTCTGGCCGGGGACGCCCTCGGACCGGCCGAGGATCTCCTCGGTGACGGTCTCGGCGTGCGACGCCTCCACGGTGCCGCCGATGGTGAACGCGGTGATCTGCCGCACGGTCGGCGAGTGGAGGTAGGTGGGCTGGTCGGCGGCCGCCTCCACGAGCCGGCAGCGCAGCCAGCCGCCGGAGTGCCGGGCGACGACCGAGCCGGTGTGGCCGGCCGGCAGGTGGAGGATGACCTCGCCCTCCTTGTTGAACCCGCCGGTGTCGTCCTTGTCGACCTCGCAGACCACCCAGCCGCTGCCGTCCCACGCCTCCCACACCAGCGGCGGGCGGCGCGGGTCGACGCCCACGCCCTCGACCCGGCAGTCCAGCCGGAGGGCCACCACGCCGGCCGGAACCGGGTTGGACAGCCCGATGTAGAGGCAGTCGCCGGGAGCCGGCGAGGTGGAGAACAGCGGTACGTCGCGGCCGAGGGCCAGCTCCTCGGAGCGGTCGGTGGCGCCCCCGGTGGCGGGCCAGGTGGCGAGGTGGGCGTAGGAGCAGGGGGGCACCGACAGGTCGCGGCTGACGGTGAAGACCACGGCCTCCTCGCTCTCGGTGCGGACGGTGGCGACCTCGGTGCCCGCCTTGATCCGGACGGGTTCGGGCTGCGGGGCGGAGAGCCAGAAGGTGACGTCGGCGCGGGCCGCCGTCGGTGGGTACAGCCGTACGCCGATCAGGTCGAGGAAGGCCAGGTAGTTCTTGTCCGGTACCCGGTTCAGCCGGTAGACGAGCTGGTCGACCATGGTGGCGAACGCCTCGATCAGGGTGACGCCCGGATCGGAGACGTTGTGGTCGGTCCACTCCGGGCAGCGCTGCTGGACCAGCCGCTTGGCCTCGTCGACGAGCGCCTGGAAGCGCCGGTCGTCCAGGTTGGGGCTGGGGAGCGTCATGCGCCCTCCTCGTGCTGCGGGATGACGTAGAACGGGAAGACCAGGTTCCGTGGGTCGTTGGCGCCCCGCACCAGGTAGCTGACGTCGATGTAGAGCACCCCGTTGTCGGCCTCGTCGAAGCGGACCACGACGTCCACCACCTCGATCCGCGGTTCCCACCGCTCCAGGGCCAGCCGCACCTCGTAGGCGAGCTGTCCGGCGGTGCCGGCGTCGGCGGGCGCGAAGACGTACTCACCGAGCGCGCAGCCGAACTCGGGGCGCATCGGCCGCTCCCCGGGCGAGGTGCCCAGGACGAGCCGGATCGCCTCCTCGATCTCGCGTTCCCCGCTGACCAGGGCGATGCTGCCGGTGGCGTCGGTGCGCGGCGGGAAGGCCCAGCCGGCGCCGATGAACTGCTGCGCCATGGTCACCCTCCGATCTGCACGGTCGGGCAACCGGACAGGATCGGGGCCCCGCAGCCGGCCATGTCGCCCATCCGGGCGGCCGGCCGGCCGCCGATGCGCACCGTGGTGCTGCCGGGCGGCGCGATCGGCGACGGCGGGTGGGGAGAGGGGGCGGCGCAGGTGTGCGGGTTGCCCACGGTGGCGGCGGGCATGCCGCCGATGCGCACGGTGACCACGCCGGGCGGGCCGATCGTACCGGGGTGCCCGGTGGGGTCGCCGACGCGTGCGGCTGCTGGCATGTGCTCCTCGCCCCTTAGTCGTGAACCGTCGAACCGTCCGAAGTGGTGCTCCGCGGCGTCGCCGCGGTCAGTTGATCTCCACCAGGCCGGCCTTGACGCTGAGCGTCCGGCCGCCCTTGAGCTCGGTACTCGCGGTGCCGTTCACCGACACCTCCCTGCCCTGGATCTCCACCGCGCTGCGCGCGGTCACCTTGACCGACTCCCCGGTGAGTTCCAGCGCGCCGCTGCCGGCGTCGACCGTCACCCCGCTGCCCGCCTTCACGGACACCTTGTCCTTGGCGTCGATCTCCACGGTGCCGTCGCTGTGCACCACGATGGTGGTGCCCTTGCGGTCGAGGTCGATCTTGAGCTTCCCGCCCTCGGTGGACAGCCGGACGCCCTGGTTGCCGTTGGCCGCGTCGAGCACTTCCAGCTTTCCGGTCTTGGAGCCGAAGGCCCGCTTGTTGACCGCCCCGGTGGTGGAGTCCACGGGCGTGCCGTCCGCCGCGGCGCCCCTCTGGCCCGGCTTCTCCTTGCCGTTGTAGAGGGAGGCCAGCACATAGGGGCGCCCCAGGTGGCCCTGGTCGAACCCGACCAGCACCTCGTCACCGATCTCGGGGATGAACGACTCGCCGTCCCCCAGGCCGTTCGCCTGCGCGGTACGGGCCCAGTCGGTGGCGTACTGGTCGGACAGCCAGGGGAACCGCACCTTGACCCGGCCGAGCCCCTCCGGGTCCTTGGTGTCGGTGACCGTGCCGTTGACCAGCCCCGCGCAGCGCGCGGTGCCGGTGCCGCGGCCGTGTCCGCCGCCGCCGGCGCGGGTGAGCCCGAGGAGGGTGCGCTCCTGCTGTCCGGAGACGGTGATCCAGGTCTCGTAGCCGCGTGCGGAGTGGAACACGTGCCGGGCGGCGGTCACCGTGTACCGGCCCTCGAAGGGCTCCCCGACCCCGGTGAGGGTCACCGCGCCGCCGGCGCGTACCGACGGGTTTCCGCGGATCACCGCCTCCAGTTCGCCGAAGGACCCGGCGATCCGCTCGGCCAGCGCCTTGGCCACCTGGTCGACCTCGGCCTGGGAGCCGTAGGCGCCGTCGGAGACCAGGTGGTCCGCCTTTCCGAACGGCTGGGCCACCTGGGCCGGGGTGACGCCGAGTTCCAGGGTGCTGGTCCGGCCGGCGTCGGCCCGGCCGATCAGCGGCTGGGCGGTCCGGACGTCCCACCCCCGCACCTCGACGTTGGAGACCTGCTCGGCCGCGGACACCCCGGCCCGGCAGCGCAGCAGGTTGTTGCCCATCTCCAGCACCAGCGGGTTCTTGTCGGCCCGGGCCGAGACGTCCGGCGCGCCGCCCGCCTCGGTCGGCTTGGTGACGTGCAGCTGCCCGTCGTCCACGTACGCCTGGGCGCCCGCTTCGGCGGCCAGGCCGCGGACGAACTCCCAGTCGCTGGTGCCCGGCTGGGCGACGTGTTCCAGCACCGGCCCGGCCACGTCGATCTTCCCGGCCTTCAGCCCGGCGCGCTGCGCGACCTGGGAGCAGATGTCGGCGATGGTCATGTTCTGGTAACTGGCCACCCGCCGACCGCGGAAGAGGCGGTAGGAGTCGTCCATGCCGCGCACCACGGTGAAGGTGCCGGTGTCGTCGATCTCCACCTCCAGCGCGGTGACACAACCGGTGAGCAGCGGCTCGCCGGACGAGCCGCCGCCCGCCCGGGCCAGCAGCCGCACCTTGCCGCCTATCTTGATCCCGCCCTGCTGGAGCAGCACCCGGCCGGGGTCGCGGAACCGGAGCGAGAACACCCCGGGCAGCGTGCGGCTGTCGTCCACATGGCCCTCGACCAGGGTGTTGGCGAGGCCCGCGGGCAGCGGCCGGCCCTCGATCTCCACGACCACCGATTTGGCGACGCTCTGTTCGACCACGTCCGCCTCACCGGCCCGGGCCGAGGGCGGCGCGCGCGGTGTGCGGAACGGCGCGCGGAGCCTCCCCGGTGCGCTCGAGCCGCCGGTTCGGGGCGCCGCCGGCCGGCGACGTCCCGTTCCGCGGGGGTCCGGCCGGGGAGCCGCCGTCGGGGAGTTCCTGCAGCCGCTCGATCTCGTCGAGGGCGGGCAGCAGCAGTTCCCGGCCGCCGGTCAGCCGCATCGGGTCGTCGATCCCGTTGGCCTCGGCGATGACCCGCCAGACGGTCGGGTCCCCGTACTCCCGCCAGGCCAGGTGCGGCAGGGTGTCCCCGGTCCGCACCCGGTGCACCCGGCGGGCGTGCAACGCGCCCGAGGTCGGGTTCTGGCCGGGGGTCTCGCCGCTGATCTCCTCCATGGTGACCTGGCAGACCGCCCGGATCGGCACCCCGGAGGTGGTGAAGAGGGTGTACTTCACCTGCACCTGGCTGACGTAGCCGGGGAATCCGGTGAGACCGCCCCAGTGGAACACCACCCAGGGCGGGGAGGAGCGCTGCTGCTGGCGGGTCTCGTTGGTCGGCACACAGCAGGCGAACAGCTGCTCCACCGACTTCACCACGCTGGTGTCCTGCGAGTCGCTGGCGTCGAAGAACATCTCGACGGTCAGCTTGCTGGGCTGCGGCCCCTGGTACTCCGGCGGCCCGGCGCTCTTCGCCCCCTTGGCGTTGTTCCGCTTCCACGCCGCCGCCTTGGTGACGCTCAGCTCCTTGGGGTTGAACTGGAAGTCGATCCGGCCGCACGGCCCGCCCGGGGTGAGGCTGCCGCCCGGCGGCGGGGTGCGCAGCTCCAGATAGGCGTGTTCGAGTTTGGGGCGCGCACCACCGCCTCCGGCTCCACCGCCCCCGGCCCCGGCGGCGCTGAACGCCACCGGCGCGCTCATCGGGCACCCCCTGGTGCCGCTCGGTCACATCCCGCTCGCCTCACCACTCAGCCCTCCATCACATAGCCGTGGTGCGCTATCTCGATGGTCTCGGTCGCCACCTTGGGTGACTCGGGGTTGAAGACCGGCCCGGTCCAGCGGACCGGCACCACCTCCAGCAGGCCCCACTGGGCGACCTTCTGGCCGTCCCCGGTACGCGCTTCGATGTGCGCCGTCTTGCGGCTGAAGCCGGTCGTCATGCTGGCGAACCACTTGGCGACCTTCTCGGTCTCCCGGGTCAGCGGCCGGGACAGCTTCACGTTCGAGTACTTCAGACGGGTGGGCAGCTGCCACAGGTGGATGTTGTTGCCGCCCTCCTCGCGCTGCTCCAGCACCACCTCGCAGCCCAGGCCCTCGCAGGTGTTGAACGAGCCGAGTTCGATGCCGTCGATGGTGACGACGAAGCAGACGCTGACCGCCGGGTCCTCGGGTGCGGGCACGGCCTGTCCTCTCTCTCGCGGCTCGTTCGGTCCGAGCTCGTACTGTCCTGCCGGTGCGGGCGGTGCTCGGTGGTGCGGGCGGTGCGGGTGGTGCTCGGTCGTGCGGGTGGCGCTCGGTGGTGCCGGTGGTGCGGGTGGTGCTCGGTGGTGCGGGTGGTGCGGGTGGTGCCGGGACGGCCTGGCTCCGGCCGGTGGTCGGCCGGGCCGTATGTCGCCCGTGCGGCCGGTGCGGTCGGTGGGTCCTGCCGGTGGTGCCGTGCCGTACGCCGGGTGTGCCGTGGTCGCGGTCGTGCCGTGGGTCGAGTCGTGCCGTGTGCGGTGCCGTGTGCCGTGTCGCCGTCCTGTCTGCCGTTCGTCGTCTCCGGGTGCCGTGTCGTCGTCTCGGTGTGCCGGGTGGGTCGCGGGGTGCGGTGCGGAGCACCCTCGCGGGCTCCGTTCAGTGCCT
This sequence comes from Streptomyces sp. NPDC018031, assembly GCF_044327625.1. NCBI lineage: Bacteria > Bacillati > Actinomycetota > Actinomycetes > Kitasatosporales > Streptomycetaceae > Streptomyces > Streptomyces sp. NPDC018031. The sequence continues at coordinate 6,413 of NZ_JBIRFT010000028.1, read as the reverse complement.
GGTGTCGATCAGGAATCCGCCCCGTTCCCGCTCCAGCCGGAGGTCCGCCTTGAGCATCCGGCTCAGTGGCGGGTAGAGGGCGCGTACCAGTTCGTCGGTGACCGCCGGTGCCCCGCCCTTCCCCCCGGGTCCCTTCCCGCCGCCCTCCCCACCTGCCTCCGGAGCGGACTGCTGCCCGCTCCCGGCGCCTTCCGAGGCCGGCTCGGGCGCGGATCCCGCCCCCGGGGACGGCTCGGACGCCGGTTCCGGCACCGGCTCGGGCGAGGACTCCGGTGGTGGTTCGGCCGGGGTGCCCCCGTCGGTGTCCGCATCCCGCTGAACGGCCGCGTACGGTACGGCCGGTGGCGGGAACACCACCGAGCCGTCGGCCATCCGCTGGGCCACCCCGGCGGCGACGGCCACCGCCCCGGCGTCCAGCAGCCCGGCGGTCACCGGCGGGCTTGGCACGCCGGCCCGGGCAGGCCCGCCGGCACCCGGGAACGGCACCGGTACGACCGGCGCGGGCGGCGCACCCGGAAGTACCGCCGGCCGAGGCGCTCCGGCGGCCCAGCGCTGCACCCGCGGCGGGGAACCGGGGCCGGGCGGAACGGCACCCGGCGTGGACCGGGTCCCGTCCATGGCCGGCGGGACGATCGGCCCGACCGGCCCGGATACGGCCGCGCCGCCGGTGGACGTCGGCGCCACGGTGCGCTGCCACACCGCCGTCCCGGCCGGCGCCGACCGGTCGCGTGCGGTGCCCGGGCCCTGCCCGGCCCCGGTCCCCGGCCCCGGCCGGGTCGGAGGGCCGGAGGCGGACCGCTGCACCGCGTACCCGGCCGGCCCGGAGCCGGAGGCCGGCCCGGGGCCGGGTGCGGAAGCGGACTCCGCGGCGCCGGCGGTCCACCGGACCGGCACGGCCGCGGGCGCCGTGGCCGGCACGGCCGGTGACGACCCGTCCTGCGGCGGCCGCACCCCGGAGAACAGCGGTACGGACCGCTGGGCCACCAAGGGCACCACCCGTACCGCGCCCGCGCCCGGCGGCACCGGGGCCGCACGGACGGGTGTGCCGTCGGCCTCGGCGCGCTGCAACGGGACCGGCGCCCACGCCGGGCGCTCCGGCACCGCCGCACCACCGGTCGGCGGCGGCTGCGCACCGGGCGCCGGGGGCCGCCCGGCCGGCTCCGGGGACTGCGCCGTGGTGTCCGGCAACGGCCCCGAGTCGGTTCGGAGCACCAGCGGATCGTCTCCGAGCAGCGGCGCGGACCCTTCACCCGGGTCCGTACCGCCGTCCTCCCCGGTCGGCGGCTCGCCCCCGGCGCCGTCACCGTCGGACGCCTGCCGCTGGGCCACCGGAGGCGGTGCGCCGGGTTCCGGGTCGCCACCGTCCGGCGCGGCGGCGTTCGGCACGGCTATGTCCGGCGCGCCATCCTCCGGCGTGCCGCCGTCCGGTGCGGCGACCTGCGGAGCGGTCGTCCCGGGGCCGGCGGCCGGGGTGCGCTGGGCCGTCGGCGGCAGTGCGGTGAGCGGCTCCCCCAGTCCGAAGTGCGGGCGGCGGGAGGTGTCCGGCCCGCCGGTCGGCGCTTCCGGCTCGGCTACCGGCCGGGCCGTCCACGGCGCGCGCTGCACCGGCGCCGGCTCGGGGCGATCCGTGTCCGCGGCGGCGCGCTGCACCGGCACCGGCCGGACCGGCTGGTGCGGCGACCGGTCCGGGTGCGGTGCGCGCTGTACCGGGGCCGCGGCCCGCGGGCCCGGATCCGACGTGGGCCGCACCGGTTCCGGGGCCTTCGACCACCCCGGGTCCGGTGTCCGCTGCACGGGTTCCGGGGTGGTCCGTGCCGGGTCCGTCGTGCGCTGCACCGGTTCCACCCCCGGCCGGCCGGGGGTGGATGCCCGCCGTGCCGGTTCCGCCGGCTGCCGGCCCGCTTGCCCGGTTCGCTGTACCGGGGCCGGCGCCGGTGCGGCGCCGCCCTGGACCGCGGCCGCGCGGCCGGCGTCCGGCCGCACCGCCTCCGGCGCGTGCCCGCCCGGGTCCAGGACCCGCTGGACGGGCTCGCCGATCGGCTGCACCGGCTCCGTCGTGGCGGCGTCCGGTACCGGTCGTCCGGTGCCCGGGCCGGACGGGGCCGTGCTGGTGGCTCCCTGGTCCGGGGCGTGCCGGGCCGCACTCGGTTCCGGGGCCGGCCCGGCCGGAGCCGCCGCGCCTTCCTCCGGGTCCACTGCCCGCTGCACCGGGGGCTCCGCACCGGGGCGGTGCGTCCGCGACGGCTCCGGCACCGGGTCGGTGTCGCGCTGAACGGGGTGCGTGACCGTGTTGCCGGAGCTGCTCTCCACCGGCTCCTGGCGGGCTGCCGGGATCTCCGTGGGGGCTGTCGGCTCCTCCGCGAGGGCCGTCGGCGACGGCAGACCGGCCCCCGGGTCCGCGGGCTCCGGCAGCTCACCGTGGAGCGCTTCCGCGGCGGGCCCCGCGGACGACGGCACCTCGGCGGGCGGCAGCTCGGCCGGCGGCACGTCGGCGGCGGACGGCAACTGGGTGGGCGGCGGTTGCACCGCCGGCAGCTGGTGCAGCGCCTCCGTCGGTGTCCGGGGCGGGTGCGCCGAGACCAGCGACGTCCCCGCGCGCTGAACCGGCACCGGGGCCCCGGTGCGGGTACCGCCCCTGGGCCAGATCATCTCCACCTGCCGTGCGGCGGCGGGCGCTCCGCCACCGGCCGGTGTCCCCTCGGCCTGTCTGCTCACCGTCGGGCCGGTGGCGGCGCCGGAACCGGCCGCGCTGAGCAGCCCGTGCCCCAGTCCGGACGGCGCCTGCGGGCTGACCAGGTGGCCCAGCGGCGTGTGGAAGCTGGTGTCCCGCCAACTGCCCAGTGAGCCGCGGAACCCGTCGGGGTCGATCATCAGCGCGGTGTCCGGCACGGTGCGCTGCACCGGCGGCAGGTCCCGCCAGGCGGGTGCGGCCGGGCGCCCGGCCGCCGGAGCCGGGTCGGCGCTGGGGGGGCCGTCGGGCGCGGGCGCGTCCGACGCGGCGGTCTGCCGACGGCCGCTCAGCCAGGACAGCAATCCCATCAGTACCTCGCTCCCCCCTCGTTCGATGTGCCGGGCACGTCCGTGCCCGGGCCGCCCCCGTACGCCCCGGGTCCCCGCCCGTGCTGCTTCCTCAGCCCTGGCTGAGCCGCGCGATCTGGTCCACGTACCGGAGCCGGTCGGCGTGCTCCAGGTCGAGGATCTGGTCCAGCGGCCAGTGGAAGTGGTAGGCCAGGTACGCGACTTCCTCGTGGATCCGGTCCGCCGCGTACGTCACGATTCCCCCAGGCGACCACCGCCGGCCAGGTCCACCGCGAAGCTCTCCTGGCAGGACGGGCAGGTGACGGCGGCCCGGGTGTGCCCCTCGGCGTTGATACGGCGGTAGAAGTCCTGCAGGAACGCCAGGTCCGAGGCGAACAGGTCCTCCACGATGCCCGGGTGGATGTCCTCGATGGTGCCCAGCCGGGTGAGCACCCGGGAGATGAGCACCACCGAGAGGTAGGCGGAGTTCTCCCGTACCCGGTCGTCGCGGAGCGGGATCAGCTCGTCCCGGGCGGTGGCCAGCCGCATCACTCCCGTGCGGTGCACGGTGCCGGAGTCGTCGACGTAGCCGCGCGGCAGCTCGAACGGGAACTCGGTGATCAGCCGCTCGGTGTGCTCCACCCGGGCCGGGGCTTCGGCGGGCGCCGCCGCGGCGCTCTCCTGCGGCCGCGGCGGTGCCGGAAAGCCTCGGCGCATCACTCGACTTCCATACTCTCGTACGTGATGACCAGTTTCTCGGTGAGCACCGAGGTGTCGCCCGCCTTGAGGGTGCTGATCTCCAGCGACTTGGGCCAGGCGTTGACGAGCTTGTACCGCTTGATCGGGATGCCCTCGTAGTCGTACACGATGATCGAACCGTTCCGGCGGGCGGTGGTCATCCGCCCGAACCGGGAGTCCTTGATCCAGCTCTCGAAGCTGTTGTCCTCCGTCAGGCCCCGGGTCAGGGTGACCTCGCCGGCCTTCGGGCGCCCGGGCAGCTTCTTGATCGCGTACTTGCCGTCGGCGGTGTTCTGCTTCAGCTCGATGACGTCCTGCTCCATCTTCAGACCACTGACCTCGGTGATCTGCCGGATGAGCACGGCGTCCAGTTCCAGACCGAAGGAGTGTCCTACGGAGCTGTCGAGATCGGGGAGCGGCATGCCGGCCTCCTAGGAATCGGTCGGTAGCGGGTCGGCGGGCCGGTGCCCGGCCGCCGCGGGAGGGGTCACTCGTCCACCGCGCCGGAGCCGCCGGACAACTGGGCCAGCCGGAACACCACGAACTCCGCCGGCTTGACCGGGGCCACCCCGATCTCGCAGATGACCTGGCCCAGGTCGATGCTCTCCGGCGGGTTGGTCTCCCGGTCGCACTTCACGTAGAAGGCCTCGTCCGGGGTGAGCCCGAAGAGCGCCCCCTTGCGCCACTCGTTGACCAGGAACGCCGAGATGGTGCGCCGGACCCGGGCCCACAGGGCGTCGTCGTTGGGCTCGAACACCACCCACTGGGTGCCGGCCAGGATCGACTCCTCCAGGTAGTTGAAGAGTCGCCGGACATTGAGGTAGCGCCAGGCCGGGTCGGAGGACAGGGTACGGGCGCCCCACACCCGGATGCCGCGGCCGGCGAAGGCCCGGATGCAGTTGAGGCCGATCGGGTTCAGCAGGTCGTGCTCGCCCTTGGTGATCTGCGTCTGCAGGGCGACCGCGCCGCGCACCACTTCGTTCGCCGGTGCCTTGTGCACTCCGCGCGAGTCGTCGTTGCGGGCCCATACCCCGGCGATGTGACCGCTGGGCGGCACGAAGGTGTTCCGCCCGGCGGCCGGGTCGAAGACCTTGAGCCACGGGTAGTACATGGTGGCGTACTTGGAGTCGAACCCGGTGCCTTCCTGACGCCAGGCGAGGACCTGCTGGGGGCTGAGTCCCGGCGGCGGGTCGAGGATCGCGATCCGGTCCCCCATCGACTCGCAGTGGGTGATCAGCCCCTGCTGCACCGAGACCACGGTCTCCAGGTCCAGCATGCCGCGCTCATAGGCGCTCATCAGGTCCGGGGCGGCCACCATGGTGATCTCCTCGACGGCCTCCAGGCCGCCGAAGCCGGTGCGCTGGTCGGCGTCACCGACGTACGTCTGCGCCGACACCGCCACCGGAGCGGTCTCGGTCCCGCCGCCGGGCGGCACGGCGAGCCGCACCGACTGGGTCGTCGGCCGGGCCGGCGCGGCGCCCTTGCCCGGCTCCTCCAGGGCGATCAGCCGGGAGCGGGCCTTGACCTGGGTGGCCACGTTCTCCTTGCTGCGCTTGCTGGTGACGGCCGGGTAGCTCTCCACCACCTCGCCGTCCCGCTTGACCAGGAGTTTGAACACGTCCTGCGGCGGGTCCTCGACGTCCGCGTCGGCGACCTCGACGGTGATCTCACCGGTGACGCCGGGCAGCGTCCGGACGACGTAGGGGCCCAGCTGGGCCTGGGCTCCGGCGGTGATCTCCCCCGGCGCGGCCGCGCTGTCCTCCCCCTCCTTGCCCTGGCCACCGATCCGCACCACATAGCAGATCCCACCGCCGTTGGCGAAGAATCCGTAGACGGAGTTGGCGAGGTACGTCCCTTCGACGAAGTCACCGAACACGCTGGTGAACTGGGTCCAGTTCGTGATCAGCGTGGGTTCGTTGAAAGGACCCTTCTGAGCGAAGCCGACGAAGGCGGCGACCGACGTGCCCACCCCTTCGATCGGGCGGGACCCGGACTCGACCTCTTCGACGTAGACGCCCGGGGACAGGTACGACGGCATACCACTCTCCTTGACCGGGGAAACGAGAGCGATTCTTGTCACCGTCCTGGATCACCGGAACGGGCTTTCGGCCGCCCCGGAGTACAGACCACGCTGCCCTAACGTGCACCCCCGCTGCACCGCAACGCGGCCCGTCCGCTTGAGCCGCCGCCGCCGACCCCCGCTCATGCTGGGCGACATGTCCGGACGCACGGTGACGCCGAGCACGCATGCCCAGATGGCGCGCGTGACGACCGGAACGCCCGGAACCCCGGGGTGACGCCGTGAAGTCCCCCGGCGAGAAGGCGCCGAAGGCAGGGCGATCCGCCGCCGACCCGGCCAGGGGCGCGGTGCAACGCCTACCCGCGCCGCCCGCCCCTACACAGGCCGCCGACACGGCGATGGATCCCGCGCTCGCGCAGCCGGGTGCGCCCGGCGACCGCCAGGCTCCCGATCCGCGGTTGGTGCAGCGGTTGCAGGGTGTGGTGGGCAATCGTGCCGTTGCCGGTCTGGTCGCCCAGCGCTATAGCGCGCCGGTGAAGCCCCCGCCGTCGCAGGCTCCCGGGTTCCGCCGGGTCCAGGCCGATGTGGCCGCGAAGAAGCGCGCGGTCGCCCAGCATCCGCCGGCGGCGGCGGAGTC
>NZ_JBIRFT010000027.1:0-61411 GCF_044327625.1 Streptomyces sp. NPDC018031 | reverse complement strand
TCGGCAGAGTTCTGAAAGCCACACCCGGGCCCCCTGGGTGGGCCAACCATACGAAGGGCTCGCCCAGTCCCGAGGAAAAACGTAGGGAGTTCTGAACCGCCCCGGGCACCGGGGAACCCCGGTAGGGGACCGGCTCAACGGCGCCGGTCCCCGGCCCGCCCGGACCGCGGCCGCCCCCCAACCGCCCGCCCGTGGCTCCGAGGCGCCGCCCCGTCAGCGGACCGCCCGGGCGAGCCAGGGGCTGAGGGTGAGGTGCGGGACCGGTTCGCGGTAGCTCTCGTCCCCGGGCAACGGGACGACGAGCCACTGCCCGGGCGGGAAGAACCTCTCCCGTACGCAGGCCAGTCCGGTGAGAACGGACCGCAGGAACGCCGGAACCGCATCCCGGGGCACGTCGTGGAAACACACGCCCTCGACCGAGATCTCCGCGTCGTCCTCGGGGAAGATCCGGACGGTGACGGACGGCGGCGGCCCGGTCAGCTCGACGTACGCCTCGTGCGGCAGCGAGCCGTCGGGATCGGACACCGTGAACGGCCCGGCCAGGGCGCGCCGCGAGGTCCGGTCCGCGCCGATGTCATGGGTGACGCGCAACTCCCGGCCGTGTTCCCCCGCGACCTCGCGGATCGCTGTGACGGCAGCCTCGGTGGTCGGCAGGTGCGGATGCCTCATGGCGCCGATCATGCCCCATGACCGGCGCCGGGCCCACACCCACCCGCCCGGCCCGCTCCCGACCGGGCGGGCCTTCCGTCACCCGGCTCGGCGGGGCCGGGGCCGCCGCTCGCACGCTTCGGCGAGACGCCGTCCCTGAGGAGACGTCCTCCCTAGTAGGAGTAGTCGCCTGGATACAACTGGCAGGGAGGTGGGTGGAATCCGCCGCAGTCGGCGTACAGCTTCCCGCAGAAACAGATGCATCCCTCACTGAGGCCGCAGCTGTTGAGGCAGGAGATGAAGATGCTGTAGCAGTACTTCTGCATGGGGACGATCTCCCCTGCGTCGCGGTACCGCCGCCATCGCGCCGGGTGGTGGCCGCTGGCGCCGTGGGCCGATACTTCGGCCGTGAAGCCGGGCAGAGTCATGGTGGTTCAACCCCTGTTTTCCGTTGCGGGGACCTTCGGGGCTCCCTCCCATGCTACTCCCGGCACCGGCCCCGGATCGTGTCGTGGCCGTCCTGCCCAGGCTCGCCCCCGCGGCGCGGGAACCGGCCGCCACCGGCCGGTCCGTCCCCGGCCGGGCCGGCGCTCCGCGGCCGGACCCGGGCTGCCGCCCGGTGGCTCCGGGCTCCTGCGGCGCCGGTCCCGGCCGCGGCCTAGAGTGACGTGATGAGTGATGATCCGGTGATGCTGCGGCCGGTGGCCGAGGACGACCTGCCGGTGCTGGAGCGGTTCCTGGTCGATCCGGAGTCGACCGGGCCGTTCCAGTGGCACGGCTGGTCGGACCCGGGACGCTGGCGCCGCCGCTGGGCCGAGGACGGCCTGCTGGGCGAGGACGGCGGCCAGTTGATGGTGGTCGCCGGTGCCGACCGGCTGGGCTTCGTCGCCTGGCGGAAGGTGGTGACCTCGCGGACCTCGTACTGCTGGAACATCGGGGCCCAGCTACTGCCGGAGGCCCGGGGCCGCGGAGCCGGAACGCGGGCCCAGCGACTGCTGGTGCGTCACCTCTTCGCCTGCACACCGGTCGTCCGGCTGGAGGCGGACACCGAGACCGGGAACACCGCCGAACAGCGCGCGCTGGAGAAGTGCGGCTTCGTCCGGGAAGGCGTACAGCGGTCCCTGGTGTTCCGGGACGGTCAGTGGCGGGACGTGGTGCGGTACGGCCTGCTGCGCGACGACGTCCGGCCGGACTGAGCCGCCGGGGCCCGCGCGACGCGGTACGGCCGCCCGCGCGGCGTCCCCTCCGCGCCCCCTTTCACACGCCGTGCACGGAGCACCTCCCTCGGTGCCCGCCACACCGAACCGCACGGCGGCAGGAGCCCTTCTCGCCGCTCGCCGCCCCCTCGCCCGGGGACGGCCGGCGGGCACGCCCGGACCGGTCACCGGGGCGCGAGGGCCCCACCCCTCCCCGCTCATCGCGCGCCACTCGCCGGTCCTGCGTCCCGCTCCAGGCCGTCGGTGCCGCGGTGGTCGCCGCCGCCACGGGTGCGGTCGCGGCCCGGAGCGGTGGTGTCGCGGGTGGTCCACTCCGTCCAGGCCGCCGTGAGCCGGTCGGCCATGGCGCTCAGGACCTCCGCGGGGAAGGAGAACGGGACCCGGATGCAGTGGTCGTGGCCCCCGTCCGGGTCCATCGCGGCTCCGGGCACGACCTCCACGCCGTGGCGCAGGGCGACCTGGGCGAAGGCCCGGGCGTCCGTCCGGTCCGGCAGCTCGATCCACAACGCCGAACCGCCCTGCGGACGCCGCCACCGCCAGGCCGGCACACCGTCGCGCAGCAACCGCTCGATGTGGTCCAGCCGTTCGTCGCGCAGTGCCCCGCGTTCGGCGGCGCCGGCGGGCAGCGCGGGCAGCAGCCGCGCCGCGAGGGCCTGGTCCAGCAAGGGGCTGCTCAGATCGGCGCGCGCCTTGAGGCGGGCCAGCGGCTCGACCACTTCCGGGGCCGCCCGTACCCAGCCGATCCGCAGTCCGGCCCAGACCGCCTTGGACAGCGAGCCCAGGGTCAGGACGAGGGCGTCCCCCGGCGCGAGGGCGGCCAGGGGCGGTGGAGCCCCGCCGGGCGGAAGGGCCGCCGCATGGGCGTTGTCCTCGATCACCGCGACACCGTGGGCCGCGGCCAGCTCGGCGAGCCGACGGCGTCGCCCGTGGGCCATCACCACGCCCGTGGGGTTGTGGCAGGTGGGCATGGTGAACACGACCGCCGGCTGCCGCTCGCGGAAGACGCGCGCCAACGCGTCGATCCGGATCCCCTCGTCGTCCATGGGCACCTGGACCAGCCGCGCCCCCGCCGCCCGGAAGGTGTCGATGCAGCCCGGCCAGCTCGGTGCCTCGACCGCCACACCACCACCCCGGCGCACCAGCAACTGGGTGGCCAGGCTGAGGGCCTGGGTCGCGCCCGTGGTCACCAGCACCTGCTCCGGGACGGTCGGAAGGCCCTGCGCGGTGTGGTGCGCGGCGATCGCCGCCCGAAGGGCCGGCAGCCCGGCCGGGTGGTAACCGGCGTCCAGCAGCAGTGCGGGCAGGTCCTCACGCACCAGGTCCAGCAGGGCGCCGGCCAGGTCCGGACTCCCGGGCTCGACCACCTGCCCGAGGGAGATCACCCGCTCCGGGCGGGTCACCATCCGCTGGGTCACCGACGTCGCACCACCGCCGGGTACCCGTCCGTCGGCGGCGGGCCCGGTGAGCCGCGGCCGCCGGGCGACCCGGGTGCCGCTGCCCGGCCGGCTGTCCGCCAGCCCGCCCGCGCGCAGCACGTCGTACGCGGCGACGACCGTGGCCCGGCTGACGGCCAGCCCGCGGGCGAGTTCGCGTTCGGACGGGAGCCGTCCGCCGGCCGGGAGGGCGCCCTCGCCGATCAGCCGGGCCAGTGCGTCGGCGAGCCGGCGGTACAGCGGCCCCGGCCCCTGGGACCAGTCACCCAGCAAGTCCGCGGGGGGCGGCTGGGCCGCCCCCCGCACGGTGTTCCGGTCCACTTCGCTCCCTACTGGCACGTGTCCTCGCCGCGTTTCCGCCGGAGGCTGGGCGGTGACGGCCCCGCCCCGCGCGCGGCCCCAGCGCCATTCGCCTCAAGGAGTAACATCCATGGTCACCGATCAGCCACTGGACGCCAGGCTCACCGCACTGTGCGACGCCTGGGTGCCCGCCGCCCGGGACAGCGCCGGACGGCACGAGTACGACGGCGTCGTGCAGGACCTGTCACCGGACGGTGTCCGCCGCACGCTGGCCGCGCTCGGCCGCCCCGCCGGCACCCGGCCCTACGCGGACCCGCACGACGAGGCCCAGGCGACCGTGGCCGAGGAAGCCCTCCGGGTGCGCTTCGGCGTCCTCGAACTGCACCGCAGCAATCCGCTGTGGCACATCGACAACCTCGACCTGTCCTGCTACGACCGCGAGTACGCACCCGAGGGCGAACGGGACGCCGCGCGGCGCGCCCATCTCGCCCGGTGGCCCGACGCGGTGGACGCCGCCATCGCCGCCCTCGACCGGGTCCCGGCGCCGCTCGCCGGGGCCACCCTGCCCCTGGCGATCGGCCTGACCGAGGGCCTGGACACCGGCACCGGCGCGCCGGGCGCCGCCCGGCGGGCCCACGCGCGGTTCGTCGCGCACCTGCGGACGGCCGCCGAGGAAGGCCCGCCCTCGGCCGCGCTGGGGGCCACCGCGCTGGCCCGGCTGCTCGGCTCGGGCGAAGGCGTCGACGTCGACCTGGAGGAACTCTCCGCGCGGGTGGACGCCGAACGCGACCGGCTGCGCGCCCTGCTGGAGGAGTCCACCCGTCGTCTCGACCCCACCGCCACCACCGGGACGGTGCTGCGGCGGCTGCGCAGCGACCATCCGCCGGCCGACCGGGTGCTGCCGGAGGTCGAGGCGCTGGTGGACGAAGCGCTGCGGTGGACGGAGAAGCACCGGCTGGTGCCGCACCACGACGTGGCCGTCCGGGTGCTGCCCACCCCGGCGGCACAGCGGCGGGCGCTGGCGGCGGCGTCGTGGGCCACCGCGTACGAGCCGGACTCCCCGGGCCGGTTCCACCTCACCCTGCCCCGCCCCGACTGGCCGGCGGACCGCCGGAGCGAGTGGCTGGCCGACGGTTTCTTCCGCGCCGGGCTGGCCGGGCTGGTCGTGCACGAGGTCGCCCCCGGCCATCTCAGCCACGGCAGGGCACTGCGCCGGGTCTCGTCCGATGTCCGTCGCACCGTCATCTCGGAGGCCTTCCTGGAGGGATGGGCCCACTACTGCGAGGAACTGGCCCTTCAGGAGGGCTTCCGGGCGGAGGATCCCGGATTCGCCGTGGTCGTCGCACTGGACGCGTTGCGCCGGGTGACGCGTTTCGCCTGCGCTCTGGGCCTGCACACGGGCGAGCTGACGGTCCGGGAGGCGGCTCGGCGGTTCACCGACGACGTGGGGCTGAGTGCCGAGGCGGCGTGCGAGGAGGCCCGGCGGGGACTGTTCGACCCGACCTACGGCCGGTACACCTGGGGCAAGCTGGTCATCCAGGACCTGCGGGCGGAGGCCCGGCGGCAGTGGGGTGGCGGCTTCTCCCTCCCGCGCTTCCACGCGGCCGTGCTCGCCCTGGGCTCGCCGCCGCTGGGCCTGCTGCGCACCACGCTGGACCGGGCCGGCGCGGCGCCGGTGTGACGGGTTCTCCGCGGCGCCCCCGCGGGCCGGTCGCCGGGCCGGGGCCCGGCCGTCTCCGCGGCCCTACCCGCCCCCGGCCAGGGCCACCGCCTGCCCGGGGTCCCGGCCGCCGCGCCGGGCCGGCGAAGGGCAGGGCACCGGCGGGGAGTCGGGCAGCCGCGGCACGGTCGTGAAGCTCCCGTGGACGCGGCGTGACCATGGCGTGGCGACGGTGACGTCACCCGCTGTTATGCTCACGCCACGCAGGTGTGGGGGATGCGGACGGCGGGAGGCGTGGGGAGCGCGGGGGAGGGGACTTCGCGCGCCGCTTCGACGCCCCGGCGGTCCGGTCGACGGTTCACGACGGCACCGGTCCGCGCTCGGCGGCGCACACCGCGCGCCGTGCCGACCCGGCCCCGCCATGCTCCAACGCTCCTTCGGTATCCGTATCCGTACGTTGTGAGATTGAGGTGGAACGGGTGGGCAGTCGTGCCCTCATCCGGGGCTCCGTCGCCGCGGTCGCCGCTCTGGCACTCGCGGGATTAGTCCTTCCCGGCGCGGCGGGCCCGCCGGTGGCCGCGGCCGAACAACGCGATGCCGCAGCCGAAGTGGTGGTCCCCGCCGTGCGGGACGCCACGCCGCGGCAGGTCGGCGTCCTGGGCGGCGGCCCGACCGGCATGCTGTACCGCTCGGAGCCCGGCGGCGAGCACGTGTGGACCCCTTCGTCCGGCGGGCCCGGCACCCCGGTCACCGGTATCGCGTGGTCGGTGCTGACCGGCCCGTCCGGAACCGAGGTGGTGGCCGCGTACAACACCTCCGACGACAGCATCGACCTGTTCGACACCGCCTCCGGAACCACCGTCAAGGCTCCGCTGGGCTCCCGGCTGATGGGCGTGACCCTCTACGGGCCGACGCTGGTGCAGCGGGTGTGCGCGGACCGCACCTGCCGCACGAGCACCGAGATGCAGCTGTGGCGGGCCGGATTCGACGGCACGGTGACCAAGACCGCCGTGCACGGCTTCCCGGACGGCGCGCTGCTGGACCACCCGGTGGCCGGTGACGCCAGGTCCGCCGTGGTGCCGTACACCGTCGGAGCCACCCGGCACCTGGGTCTGGTCGACCTCGTCACCGGCCGCACCACCGAACTGCCGGAAGCCCTGCCCGACGGCGCGCCGCGAGGTGCGGTGGTGACCCCGGACGCCGTGCTGTGGCGCACCGCACCCAACACGGTCCGGATCCTGGACCGTTCGACGGCACCGGGCGACGGGGAGCAGCCGGCGCCGGTACGCACCGTCGAGGTGCCGGGCGCCCCGGTGGCACAGGTCGTCGGCCTCCTCGGCGAGCATCTGGTGGTCAGGACCACCGCCGCCGCGGTCACCGGGCAGCGGCTGGTCGCGGTGCCGGTATCGGGCGGCGGGCAGCCGGTGGAACTCCTCAAGGGCAGCGCGGCCAACGCCGTGACGGTGGACGGCGCGCTGCTGGTGGCCGGCGGCGGTTCGGCCGAGGACTGGGCGGTGCACCGGATCGGCGCCGGCCCGGACGGTCTGCCCGTGGTACGGCCGGTGGTGCCGGTGCCCTCGGTGCCCACGCCGGTCAGGGCGCTGTCCCTGGCGGGCGGCACGCTGACCACGGCGACCAGGAAGACCGCCCCTGACGGGCCCTTCGGCCTGTACGGCCGGGACCTCGCCACGACGGGGGCCCCGGAGCCGCTGGGCGGCCTCTACCTCCGCGCCGCCGATCCGTTCCTGCCGGACTGCGGCACCACCTGCGTCCCGTTCCACGACTCGCCGGGCGGGCCGCTGGTCATGGTGCGCCAGGAGGGAGGCAGGGACTCGGTGACCGGGATGCGCACCCCCACCAGCTACCGGCACGTGGCCACCGGGTCGACCGGGGGACGCGTCCTCGACGCCTCCGGCGACTACGCCGTCTACGACGGAGGCAGCCCGGCCACCCAGCACGTCGTCGGTCTCGGCGACGACCACGGCACCGAGCTGACCCGGCCCAACGGCGCCGCCGCGGTGTGGGGCGGCACGCTCTTCTCGCCCGGCTCCACGGCCGGCAGCGTCACCACCTACGACCTGCGGACCGACAGGACCACCGGCACCGTCGCCATCGGCGCCCCGTGCCGCCCCGCCGAACTGCAGGCGGTGGGCCGCTGGCTCTACTGGACCTGCGGGGCGAACGGGCCGGCCGGGGTCTTCGACCGCGACCGCAAGGTGTCGGTCCGGGTCGGCACCGGTGAGGCGCTGCTCGGCGACGGCTACCTCATGCGGTACGACACCGGGGCGGGCAAGCTGGTGATCACCGCGTTCGACGGCGGCACCGCCACCGACCGGGTGGTCGCGCCGCTCCCGTCGTTCGCCGAGGGATCCGGGCGGCGGACGGCCTGGACCGTCGACCGGTTCGGCGGACACGCCGCCTACCTCGACGAGCGGTACGACGTGCACATCGTGCCGACCGGGGTGACCACCTCCCCGGCCACCGTCCTGGACGCACGGGCCGACGCCGAGGTGGACCTGGCGGGCGGCACCCCGGCGTGGGAGGCGCGCTGGCGGCTCAGCAAGCCGGTGCGGTGGACGGTGACGTTGCGGAACAAGGCGTCCGGCGCCACGGTCCGCACGCTGACCGGCGACCGCGCCCGGGCCACCGTCGACGCGGTGTGGAACGGCAAGGACACCGCCGGCCGGCTCGTCGCCAACGGCACCTACACCTGGGACCTGACCGGCACCCCCGCCGACGGCCACGGTGCCGCGATCAAGCGGACCGGCACGGTCCGGGTCACCGGGGGCGCGGCCGTGTACCGGGACCACGCCGGCAGCAGCGGCTTCGGCGACCTGCTCACCCTGAACTCCTCCGGCACCCTGACCTACCACCAGGGCACCGGGTCCGGCACCTACGCGGCGAAGACCTCCGGCAGCGGATGGGGCACCGGCGTGACGGCGGTGCCGTTCGGGGACCTCAGCGGAGACCGCTGCAACGACACCCTGATACGACCGACCTCCGGCGCGCTGCGTGTCCACCGGCCCGCCTGCGGGAAGCCGCTGACGCCCGCATCGGCCCACACCACCCTGGCCACCTCCGGCTGGAACCGCTACGACGTGCTGACCTCGCCGGGCGACCTGAACGGGGACGGCAGGCCGGACCTGGTCGCGCGGGAGAAGACCACCGGCGACGTGTACCTGTACCAGGGGACCGCCGACGGGAAGCTCGCCGCGAAGCGCAAGGTAGGTTCCCGCTGGACCGGCTACCGGAAGATCGTGGGAGCCGGCGACCTGAACGGGGACGGCCGCGGAGACCTGCTGGCCCAGGACAAGTCCAACGAACTGTGGCGCTACCACGGGACGGCCTCCGGCACCCTGTCGGCCAAGGTGAAGGTCGCCGACGACTGGGGCGCGTCCTACCAGGTGGTGGTCGGGACCGGGGACATCACCGGGGACGGGAAGGCCGACCTGGTCGCCCGCGACACCTCCGGCACCCTGTACCGCCACAACGGTGACGGCAAGGGCAGGTTCGGCGGACGCGTGAAGATCGCCACCGGGTGGCAGACGTACAAGGGCGTGTTCTGAGCCACCGTCCGACGGGGCCGGGCGCACCGCCGCGGTGCGCCCGGCCCCGCCGCACCCGCCGTGACACCCGCGCCGGCCGCGGGACGCGTCCTGCGGCCGCGGCGCCCGGAGGTCAGAGCCCGACGACCCGGCCCTTCGCGGACAGCTCGTAGACCAGGGTGACCGTGCGGCGGCCGCCGGGCGGCAGCGCGACGTCCCAGCGGGCGATGCCCTCGGCGTCGACCGCGTCGGGCGCCGGGGAGCAGGCTTCCGCGCGCAGGCGCACCTCCACCGCCGACACCTCCGAGACCGGGATCCGTTCCCGGAGGACGACCACCCGCTCACCGTGCTCCCCGGGGGCGGAGAACCGGGACAGGTGCAGCCTGACCGAGTGGCTGACCACGGTCCGCTGGCCGAGCGCCGACGCGTCGCGGGACTCCTCGGCGTGCCGGACCACCCGGAAGTCGTCGCGACTGCCGAAGGCCAGCTCCACGGGGGCGCCGGGGGCGGTGAAGTCCATCCGGCCGCGGCCGCTGAACCCGCTGCCGCGGACCAGGTCGACGGGCCCGGCGAGCAGCGCGTGGCCGGACCGGTTGTCGAACCGCACCACCTGGGTGACCAGCGGGGACAGCTCGGGTGAACAGGCGTACTCGCTGCTCGCGGCGGTGCTGAAGACGGAGAGCGGCACCCGGTGGGGGCGGCCGTCGGCGGGCACCGAGACCGGCGCGGGGGAGTGCAGCACACGCGTCTCGCCCCCGTCGTCGACCCCCGGGAGACCGAGCACGGGGACCGGCCCCAGGGCCGCCGTCTCCTCCTCGCGCACATCCACGTCGACGGTGCGGCGCTCCGCGGCGGAGCGGTCCTCGAGGGTCAGCCGGTCCTCGGCCAGCCGTGGCACCTCGGTGGCCAGCGCCGACCGGGCCGTCGACAGCGTCAGCCGCACGTCCGACCAGTCCTCGCCGGTGTGCTGCCAGACCATCGCCTCGGTCTCCAGCGTCAGGGAGTCCCCGTCGAGTACGGCCCGGTAGGCGGGCCGCCACAGCGCGCACGGGGTGAGATGGCTCAGCCGCAGCCGTACCGGCCCGGCGGCCGCGGCCTCCACGGTCATCTCGACATGGCCGACCAGCTCGGCGGGCCGCTCCTCGGCGAGATCCATCACCCGCCGGACCTCGTCGAGTTCGACGGCGAGCGCGGCCAGCCGGGCCTCCACGGCGCGGAGTTGCTCGGCCCGCGCGTCGCGCTCCTCGTCCACCCGGTCCAGTTCCCGGGCCCAGCGCGGCCCTTCGGCCTCCCCGGAGCCGGTGCCCTCGCCGATCTCCCGCAGGAGATCGGCGGCGAGGCGGCCGAGCGTGTCGAGGCGGGCGTGCAGCCGGTCGCGCCGCTGTCCCAGGGCCTGCCGCTCCTCCTCGAGCGCGTGCACGCGGCGGCGCGGCGCGGAGTCGTCCTCGGTGGGCGGCTGCGGCCCGCGGGGCGTCCAGCCGCGGACGATCCGCACGTCGAGCACGGTCGCCGGGTGCTCGCCGGCCAGCTCGGCGTGGAGGGTACGGTCGACGGCCAGCGCACTGACCGGCCCGAGCCGCAGCCGCTGGACGCCGGCCTCCAGCCGGAGCACGGCGGAGCGCTCGACGTGGGCGCGGTCCTCCAGGCAGGTGACGGCGGTGACGGGGAGCGCGATCGGCTCCGGGGCCGTGGACATGGCGTGTGTTCAGCTCCTGCGGTTGCCGCCGGCCAGTGTCTTGCCGGCCGGGATGCGGATCTCGTAGCGGCCGTCCAGGGCGGCGGTACCGCCGGCGGGCAGCTCCACCCGCCACAGGCGGGTCCCCGGGGCGTGGTGCTCGGGCCCCACGCCGTCCTCGGGCACCGTCCAGTCCGCCCGTTCCGAGATGCGGACCTCCGGTTCGGAGGTGACCGGCACCCGCTCGCGGACCTCGACGGTGACCGGCCTGGCGAGCCGGTTGGCCAGCTCCACGTGGACCCGGTGGTCGAGCACGGTGGTGTTGTTGCGCAGGCCCGCGGTCGACTCGTGCAGGTTCGCGCGGCGGGTGACCCGGATGCCCTCGGCCGGCCCGAGCCCCACCCGGCGGACGCCACCGGGGGCGAGTGTGGGCAGCGCGGCGGTCAGCAGGAAGCCGTCGTCGACGACGACCTCCACCGGGCCGGCCAGCAGGGCCTGGTCGGTGGTGTTGGAGAGCACCAGCGTCGCGTACACGGTCTGCTCCACCGACGGCACGCACAGGTACTCGGTGCGCAGTCCGACCGGCACCTCGGTGAGGGTGATGGTGTGCCAGGTGCCGTCGGAGGGAATGTCGGTGCGGGCGGCGGCGTCGAAGCGGTGGTCGAAGGAGCCGGCCGATTCGCGGGGCCGCACGGCGTGCCCGGGCAGCGGCAGCGCCGCCACCGCTTCGGCGCGGCGGCGGTACTCGGTCGCCACCGGGTCGAAGTCGGAGCCGGTGAACAGCCGCCCCCTGCGATCGCCCGGCTCGTCGGGGCCGCGCAGCACGAGGGTGGCGTAGTCCAGCTCGGCGCCGCTCGGCCGCGGCGGCCCGGCGGCCGGCGCCGGCGGGGGTGGCGCGGCCGCGCCGGGGGCCGCGGGTGACATGGCGCCGGGCGGTGGCGCGACGGACCCGGCGCCGGTGCGCGGCCTGCCGGCCGGTCGCGGCCGGCCCGGCTGCGCGGGACCGGACGGCGGGCCGCCGAACGCCCCGGCGGAGGTGCCGGCCGGGCCACCGGGCGCCGGGAGCGAGCCGGCCGCCGCGCCGTAGCCGCCCTGGGGCGCCGGCGGCGGTGGCGGGACGGGTCCGGGCGCGGGGCCGGCTCCGACGGCCGAGGGCACGGCGGCCGCGGCAGGGCGCGGGCCCGCCGCGTCGTACCCGGTGAACAGGTCGGCGAGGCCCGCCGGAGGCTCGCGCCAGCCGGCCGGCGCGGGGGCCGGCTGACGGCGTCCTATCCGCACCGAGCGGAGCCTCGGCAGGTCGGTGCGGCGCCGCAGGTCGGCGGTGGCGAGGGCGACGCGCACCCCGGTCCAGTCCTCGCCGGTGCGCTGGGCGACCGCGGCGCGCAGCACCAGACGGCCGCTGCCGTCGCCCTGACGGTGGGTGAGACGGTAGGCGGGCACCCAGACGGCGCCGGGCACCCCGTATTCCACCTCCAGCGCCACCTCCGCGTCCCCGGCGCCGTCGAGGGTCAGGAGTGCGGAGAGCGCGGTCTCCATGTGCGCTGACGGCGCATCGGTGGAGGCGCGGTCGAGCCGGTCCATGGCGACGGTGAGATCGTGCTCGACGCGGCGCAGCGCCTCCTCCAGCTCGACGAGGCGGGTGTGCAGTCGCGTCAGCCGTTCGTCCACGAAGTCGGCGAGTTCCAGCCACGCGTCGACCGGGGCGCGGCGGTGCGGGTCCTCGCGCCTGCGGGCCGGCGGGACCGGTCGCAGCGCCCTGACCTCCTCGATGAGGCCCAGCTGCCGGTCCCGGCGCCCCTCCGCCGCCGCGTGTTCGTCGCGCAGCCGCTCGACCTCGCGCCGCAGCCCGCCGGGCGGGCCGGTGCGCGGCGGCGCGGCCTCGACGGCCACCCGGGCCCCGGTGACGCGCACTCCGGGGGCGCCGAGGACGCGGGCCCGCAGCGAGCCCGGGTCCAGCGAGCGGGGCAGGCCGGTCACCCGCACCCGGCCGTCCTCCGGCACGCTGCCGCGCGCCAGACGGTGGCAGAGCGCGCCCTGGGCGTACACCACGACCGAATCGAGGGTGGAATCCCATCTCCGTGCCGGATCAGCCGTCATGTGCCCCACCCCCGCCGCCGCTGTGTCGGGTGCAGCCTACGCCGGGCCGTCCGCGTGCCGGTGCCGAGTCCCGGTACCGGTGTCCCGCCTGGCCCACGGCCCCGGACGGTCCCGCCCGGCGGGGGCCGTGGGCCCCGCTCCGGCCGGCCGGAGCCGGCCGGGGGACGCGCCCGACCGGCCGTGCACGGCGCCGGCCGCGGGGGTGCCCGGCGGTACCGGCCCGACCGGGCCGTACCGCCGGGCGCGCCGGTGGCTCAGGTGCCCGGCTTGCGGCCGTACACCAGGACCTCGTCGCCCGTGCGGAGCAGCTTCCAGTAGGCGGCGGCGTCCGCGCGGCGCATGTTGACGCAGCCGTGGGAGCCGGGCGGGGAGGAGATGTTGCCCGCGATGGAGTGGAAGGCCTGGCCGCCGTCGAAGAACTGGCTGTAGGGCATGGGCACGTTGTAGATCGACGACACGTGGTCCTTGTGCCGCCAGTAGATCTTGTGCATGCCGGTGCGCGTCTCGTAGCCGTTGCGGCCGGTCCGCACCGGGACGGGCTCGTGGATCCGCTTGCCGCCGTCCTGCACCCAGCTGATCTGGCGGGTGAGGTCGACGCAGGCTATCCGTCCCTTGTTCGTCGGGCAGCTGGTGCGGTCGCCCGTGCTCTGCTGCCGCTTCATCACGCCCCAGGTGACCGGCCCGGCGTAGCCGGCCGCGGGGGCGATGCCGTTCACGGTCTGGAAGGTGCGGATCCTGGTGCAGTCCTTGGCGGACTGCCTGCCGTCCACCGGCAGCCCGAGGAACTTCTCGACCTGCTTCTGGTACGGGCCGGTCCCGGCGGTGCAGCTCGGGGCCGCCTTCGCGGGGGCGGCCTGGGCCGGCGCGGCGGCCAGGCCGAGGGTTGCGGCGGCGCCCGCCAGGCCCAGCGCCGCCGCGGCGGCTGCGCGGAAACGGCGTCTCGCGGCCGGTCGTGCTCTCATGGTGTACCTCTCATCGCCCCTCTGCGGGCTGGTGCGCGGTGTCTTCGACAGGGGGGAATGAATCCCCTGTCCACAAGACAGGCGGGGCACACCGATGGTTGCCGGAAATGTCATGATCATCCGCGGCTGCCGGGACCGGCCCCGGCATGCCGGCCCCGAATCCAGGCCCGGAGACGACGCTCGCGGCCTGGTGTGGCATTGCTCACAGAGTGGACTTCCGGGTTCCGCGGGGCCGGGGCCGGCCCCGGTCGGCGGTGATCGGGTGCGGCCGCCCGCCGCCGTCCCCAGCCGCCCGCCGTGGCCGCCCGCGTGGTCCCCGGTGGCCCGCGACGGTACCGGCGTCGGCCCCGGGCGGAGGCGTCCGCGCCACCCCGGCGGAGCGCGCCGCACCCGGCGGGCGCACCGCCGCGTCCGCCGGACCGAACCGCCTCCACGCCACGTCTCCCGAAGACCGGCCGAGCCCCGCCGGAACGGTCGGCGCGCGCCGGATGCGCCGCCTGTCGACCGAGGGCGGGACGGGGCGCGGGTGGCGCGGCCCACCGGACGGCGGGGGAGCCGCTCAGGGACGACGGGGCGGTTGCGGCCCGAGGTGGTAGTGGGCGAGGTCGAGCCGCCGGGTGCGGCGGCGGTAGGCGAAGGTGAAACCGGGCCAGTTGGCGGTGTTCCGCCCCGCGGCGTTCTTGTACCAGCTCATACAGCCGCGGTCCCAGACGGTGGCCCGGACCCGGCGCTGCACCTCGTCGTTGAAGGCGTCCTGCACATCGGCGCGCACCTCCAGCCATCGGACCCGCCCTGCGCCGAGCAGCCGGACGGCCTGCATCACGTGGGCCATCTGGCTCTCGATCATGAAGATGATGGAGCTGTGGCCGAGGTTGGTGTTCGGCCCGTACAGCATGAACAGGTTGGGAAACCCGTGCACGGTCAGGCCCAGGTACGCCTGGGCGCCGTCCCGCCAGACGGTGTGGAGGTCGCGGCCGTCCCGGCCGGTGATCCGCATGGGGGCGAGGAAGTCGCCGGTGTGGAAGCCGGTCCCGTAGATCACGACATCGGCGGCGTGGACGGTGCCGTCCTCGGTGACCGGTCCGGCCGGTGCGAGCCCGGTGACGCGGTCGTCCACGACCCGCACATGGGGCTGGTCGAGCGCCCGGTACCAGTCGTTGGAGAGCAGCACCCGGGCGCAGCCCAGCGGGCTCGTCGGGGTGATCCGGGCCCGCAGCCCGGCATCGCCCACCTGCCGCCGGAGGTGGCGCCTGACCCGGGCCGCGAAGGGGCGGGTGAGCTGCGGGTACCGGGTGAAGGCCAGCGCCCGGGACTCCAGCGCCCAGTAGGTGGCCCACCGGCTGAGCCGCTGCAGCCCGGGCAGTGCGGTGAACAGTGCGGTGACCGCCGCGGGGTAGGCGTGGTCCGGCTTGGGCAGCACATGCGGCGGCTCCAGCTGGAAGACCGTCACCGAGCGGGCGCGGCGGGCGATCTCCGGCACGAACTGGACGGCGCTCGCCCCGGTGCCGAGCACCGCGATCCGCCGGTCCGCCAGGGCGACCTCGTGCCGCCACGCCGCGGAGTGGAACCGCGGGCCGGCGAAGGACTCCTGGCCGGGAAGGGGCGGTATCGCCGGGCGGGAGAGCTGGCCGGTCGCGGTGATCAGGACCTCGGCCCGGTGCGTGTCGCCCGTGGTGGTGGTGAGCGTCCACCCGCCGTCGGCGAACTCGGCCGCCGCGATCTCCGTCCCGAGCCGCAGATGGGCGCGCAGGCCGAAGCGTTCGACGCAGTCCCGCTGGTACGCGTGGATCTCCCGGCGGCCGGCGAACCTGCGGGACCAGCGCGGGTTGGGCGCGAACGAGAACTCGTACAGGTGCGAGGGGACGTCGCAGGCGGCGCCGGGGTAGGTGTTGTCGCGCCACACTCCGCCGACGTCCGCCGCCTTCTCGAAGACGGTGAAGGCGGTGATCCCGGCCTGCCGCAGCCGGATGGCCGCGCACAGCCCGCCGAAGCCCGCGCCGATGACGGCGATGCGGAGTCTGGTCATGGAGACCAATCTCCCCATCCCGGAGGGCTGCCGTCATCCCGCCGAGCCGCCGACCGCCGCGTTTCGGCCACCGCTAGCCCTCGGACGCGGCCAGCCGTCGCTCCGCCTCGGCGAGGATCTCCGTGACGCGCAACGCGAACGCGGCGTCACAGGAGTGGGTACGGCCGTTCCGCGCCGCGGCGCACAGCGCGTCGACCGCCCGGCCGAACGCGGGCAGCGCCCCGTCGGCGCTCTCCGGCAGCACCTCCACACCCGACTCACCACGCAGTTCGACGGCCGCGCCGGCCGCGGCGGGCGGTGCCGTCAGGCTCAGGTCCAGCGCGCTCGACGCGCCGCCGGAGTGCCGCAGCACCACGTGCACGGTGTCTCCGGGGCCGTGCGCGGCGGCCGCGACGTGCCCCACGTCGCCGAGTATCGGGAGCAGCACCGACAGCGCGTGCGGGCCCACGTCCCACAGGGCGCCGCGTTCACGGCGCCACGGCGAGGCCGCGAACGGACTGCCGTTGGCGAACGCGGCCCCCAGCCACTGCGCCCGCGCGGTGAACCAGCCGCCCCGGTCCGCCTGTTCGGCGATCCAGGCCGTCGCCTCGGGCTGGAAGCGGGTGGTGAAGAAGACGACCGAGGCGACCTGGGCCTCCCGCGCGGCACCGGCCACCGCGCGGCCCTGGGCGAGGTTCGTGGCCAGCGGCTTGTCGAGCAGCAGGTGCCGGCCCGCCCGCGCGGCCCGCACCGCGAGATCGGCCTGCACGTCCGGCGGCAGGGCGACGGCGACCGCCGCCACGTCGGCGAGCAGGGCGTCCACGTCGTGGTAGGCCCGGGTACCGTGCTGCCCGGCCAGCTCCTCCGCCGCCTCCGGCCGGCGCCCCCACACCCCCACCAGCTCCACGTCCGGGTGCCCGGCGAGCGCGGGGGCGTGCACCAGCCGCGCCCAGGGGCCGGTTCCGAGCAGTCCGATGCGCATGCCGCTCCTCTTCACGGTCGTCCGGCGAGGTCACGCCCGAGCGTCGCACACCACCGGGACCACGGGACACCCCTCGCACCGGGCGGGCCGCCCGGTGCCGAGCGGGCGCGCACGCCCGGGCGGGGCCGGAGCCGCGCCGACCGGAGGACCTGCCGGCGCAGGTCCTTCCTCGTACGTCATCCCCCGCCCGGGAAGCCGGCGCCCGGCGAGGGGCACCGTCCTCCCGGCAGGGGCGCGCCGGCCGCTCAGGCGGGGACCGGATCCAGGCCGGCTCCGTCCAGCGGCGGGTAGCTCTCGCCGCCCGTCCGCTCGGCCGCGTCGATGTAGTCGGCGAGCGCGTCGCGGGACCGGGCGAGCGTGGCCATCCGGTCGTCCAGCTGCCCCAGCCGGGAACGCATCGCGGCCAGCAACTCCGGGCACCCGGGCAGTTCCGGGGCCTCCCCGACCGCACAGGGCAGCAGATACGCGATGTCCTCGGAGGACAGACCGGCACCGAGCAGATGCCGGATCTGCCTGACCCGCAGCTCGGCGCTCTCGTCGTACTCGCGGTACCCGTTCGCACGGCGGTCCGCCGCCAGCAGGCCCTGGGCCTCGTAGTAGCGCAACTGATGGGCGTTGACGCCCGTCCGGCGACTCAGTTCCCCGATCCGCATCGCACCTCGCTTGACCTTCAGACTGGTATCAACGTTGACGATGCTGCCATGAACAACCACCCCGAAACATCCGTGACCGTCATCGGACTGGGTCTGATGGGCCGGTCGCTCGCCGGCGCGTTCCTGGCGGCCGGGCACCCCACGGCCGTGTGGAACCGTACGGCCTCCAAGGCCGACCAGCTGGTGGCCGCGGGCGCATGGCGGGCGCCCACGGTCGGTGACGCCGTCAAGGCGAGTCCGCTCACCATCCTCTGCCTCACCGACTACCCGGCCATGCACGAACTGCTCGACGCGGACGACATCGAGCTGGACGGTACGACGCTGATCAACCTGACCTCGGGTGACTCGGCCCAGGCCCGGGAAGCCGCCCGCTGGGCCGAGCGGCGCGGCGCCCGCTACCTGGACGGCGCCATCATGGCCATCCCGTCCACGATCGGGACCGCCGAGGCGGTGATCCTGCACAGCGGACCGCGGCCGGACTTCGAGGCACACCGACCGACCCTCGACGCGCTGGGCACCGTCACCCACCTCGGCGCGGACCACGGGCTGGCATCCCTGTACGACGTGGCCGGGCTGGCCATGATGTGGAGCGTCCTCAACGCCTGGCTCCAGGGCACGGCCATGCTCAGGACGGCCGGTGTGGACGCCACGACGTATGCCCCGTTCGCCCAGCAGATCGCCACCGGAGTGGCCCAGTGGCTGCCCGGGTACGCCGAGCAGATCGACAGCGGTTCCTTCCCGGCCGAGGTGTCGGCGCTGGAGACCGACGCCCGGGCCATGGCGCACCTGATCGAGGAGAGCGAGGCGGTGGGGGTCAACGCCGAACTCCCCCGGCTGATCAAGGCGATGGCCGACCGGGCGATCGCCGCCGGACACGGCGGGGAGCAGTACCCGGTGCTGATCGAGGAGTTCGGCAAGCCCCGCGGCGACTGACCGGCCGCCGCGCCGGGAGCCGCGAACCCCTCGGCGTCGGGGAACACCGTGTCCCGCCCCGGTCGGAGCCCCGGCCGGGGCGCCGGCTCGGAGCCGGCCGACGCCCCGGCCGGGCAGGCCCCGGAGACCATCTGACCGGACCTCACCCGCGCCGCCGGTTCCTCCGTTCGGAGCGCGGGGCGACCGGTCACACCGCGGGCCTTCGGGCTCGCACCGGGACGGCGCCGGCCGGGCGGACCGCCGGGATCAGGCGTCCGCGGGCTCCCGCCGCATCGGGGGCCCGTCGGGCGTCGCGGGGACGGCCCCGAAGAGCACCGCCCGGGCCACCTTCGGCGCGAACAGCGTGGTCAGCGGCGCGCTCAGGGAAAGCACCGAGCGGAAGGCCGGGCCCACCACCACGGGGTCGCCCGGGTACCGCTGCTGAACACGCTTGAGGTACCACCCGGCGGGCCGGTCCAGGGCCCGGACCGTGACCGCGTTGCCGACCGCGCCCGGCATGTTCTTGTCCGCCCCCGCGGAGACGTCCCAGGCCTGGCGCGACGCGTCCAGCAGTGCCCGCTGCACCCTGCGCGTCGTCGGCGTACGGCGCGGATCCGACAGCGCGTCACGCAGTGCCACCGCGCTCAACGCGGCGACGGACATGCCCTGCCCGTAGATCGGGTTGAAGGTGCACAGTGCGTCGCCGGTGGCGAGGAACCCCGCCGGGCGGCGGCCGGGAAGGTCGTACCGGCGCCGGACGTTCGCCGTCTTGCGGAACCCGAAGGGCGCCGACAGCGGCTCCGCCTCGAGCAGCCACTCATGCAGGTAGGGGTGGGGGAAGCGGGCCGCGTAATCGGTGAAGCCGGCCCCGTCCGTGGGTGGTTCCTGGTCCCGCAGGCCGGACAGGAGAACGATGTAGTCGCCGTTCTCCAGGGGCAGCACGCCGCCCGCGTACGGCTGTGACCGGTTCGGGAAGAACCAGTAGGCGAGCGCTTCGGTGCCCAGGTGCGCGCTCTTGTTGCGGTACAGCCGGCAGGCGTAGGCCAGGCCGGTGTCGATGGTCTCCTCTTCCGGGGCCTGGGCGCCGAGCGCGCTCAGCCACTGCGGGGCGTGCGAGCCCCGTCCGGACGCGTCCACCACCATGTCGGCCTCGAGGGTGCGCGGTTCCGCGGCCTTGTCGCCCCGTTCGCGCAGCAGTACCCCCCGCACCCGGGTGGCGTCACCGGTCAGCCCGACGACGTCCGTCGACTGGACCGTCGTGATCGCGGGGGCGGCCAGCACCCGTTCCCGGATCAGATGCTCGATCTGGGCCCGGGACCCGGTGGAGATGTGTGTCGTCGGCGCCGTACGCCGGAACCAGCTGCCGCTCCACGTCACCATGTCCGAAGGCATGCCGACCTGGGGGGCGCCCGCCGACCTCAAGTCGGCCATGAACCCGGGCAGAAGCGAGTCCAGGGCGAGCTGGCCGCCGTGCAGCAGCACATGCGCGTGCCGGCCCTGCGGTACGCCGGCCCGGGGCTCGGGGCCCTCCGGGAACCGGTCGCGCTCGACGATCGTCACCCTCTCGGCGTGCTCGGCGAGTACATGCGCGGCGAGCAGTCCCGCGACACTGCCCCCGATGACGACGGCATGCCGCCCGTCGCCGCCACCCCCTTTCCGTCCGCCCGTCGGCTGTGTGTGGCTCACCATCTGACTCCACCCCTCATGGTCAGCAAGTCGATCTCGGACGTACCAGTATCCCCGGCGCGCGCGGGCGGATCACCGGCGGCGCCCGCTCCCGGCCGCGGGAACGGCCCCCGTGTCCGGCCGGGAACGGTGCCCGCGGCCGCCGCCCGGGAGCGCCGGACGCCGGGCAGGGGCGGCCCGGCGTCCGGTGGCCTCGGGACGACGTCGCCGTCATCCGCGGTGACGCGCCGACCCGGTGGCCGGTGCCCGCGCCCCCGCCCTCGCCGGCGGTGACACCGGTGCCGGGCACTGCCGGGGGCCCAGGGCGTCGAATCCCCCCGGGCACCCCGGCCCTGCGGCCCGCCGGCCGAAGGGGGCGCCGTACGGGGAGACTGGAGCGTCCCGACGGCTCAGCCGGCCGCGGCGCCGAACCACCGGGGGAGCCGGTCGAGCAGATCCCGCTGGTCCTCACCGACCCACGCCACATGGCCGTCCGGCCGCAGCAGCACCGCGGGCACGTCCAGTTCCTCGCTGACGTCGACCACATGGTCGACCCGGTCCTCCCAGCCCGCCACCGAGAGCCGGCCGGTCTGGTCGAGCAGCAGCCCGCGGCCGCCGTGCATCAGCTCGTAGAGCCGCCCCCGCTTCAGCCGCACGTCCCGCATGCGCCGGCCGAGCAGTTCATGGCCCTCACCGAAGTCGTAGCGCACCCCGACCGCGGTGATCAGCCCGGTCACGTACCGGTTCGCCTCCTCGAAGTCCAGCAGCCGCGAGAGCAGGCCCCGCAGCGCGACGGCGCCCGGATCGGTCCCCAGCAGCGCCATCTGCGCGCGCGTGTTCTCCAGGACGTCGGCGCCCACCGGGTGCCGTTCGGCGTGGTAGCTGTCGAGCAGCCCCTCCGGGGCCCACCCGCCGATCTCGGCGGCCAGCTTCCAGCCGAGGTTGAACGCGTCCTGCACACCGAGGTTGAGGCCCTGCCCGCCCGTCGGCGGGTGGATGTGCGCCGCGTCGCCGGCCAGCAGCACCCGGCCGACCCGGTAGCGCTCGGCCTGCCGGGTGGCGTCGCCGAACCGGGAGAGCCAGCGCGGCGAGTGCACGCCGAAGTCGGTGCCCGCGACCGCCCGCAGCCGCTGCCGGAACTCCTCCAGGGCCGGCGCGGCGGCACGGTCCTCGGCCACCGCGGAGGCGGGCACGATGATGCGGTACAGCCCCTGGTGCCCGTCCACGTCGGGAACGACGCCGAACCGCAGTTGCGTCGTGCGTACTTCGGCGACGACGGCGGCGATCGTCGCCGGATCCTCGGTCACCTCCATGTCCCCCAGCAGCGTCTCCACCCTGGCGGGCTCGCCGGGGAAACCCACGCCGAGCCGTTTGCGCACCACGCTGCGGCCGCCGTCGCAGCCGACGAGGTAGCGCGAGCGCAGCCGCGTGCCGTCGGCCAGCTCGACGGTCACCCCGTCCTCGTCCTGGCTCAGCCCGACCACCTCGCAGCCGCGCCGGATCTCGGTCCCGAGTTCGACGGCACGCTCCTCGAGCAGCCGCTCGGTCACCGGCTGCGGGGTGGCGAGGCCGTACGGGTGCGCCGTGTCCAACCGGTCCGGCCACGGCTTGTGGATGCCGCCGATGAAACCGCCGACCTGGAACTTCTCGCTGACCGCGAGGAACCGCTCCAGCAGCCCCCGCTGGTCCATCAGCTCGACGCTGCGGGTGTGCAGGCCGCGCCCGCGGGACTGCTCGGTCGGCGCGGTCAGCTTCTCCAGCACCACCACGCGCACCCCGTGCAGCCGCAACTCGCCGGCCAGCATCAGGCCGGTCGGTCCGCTGCCGACCACGATCACGTCAATCATCAGAAGAAGTCCGTTCGACGAACTGGATTCGGGCCGGCTGCTCCGTGGAGTCCGGCGGCACGCACACCCGGATCTCCGCGCCGGGTGCCCGCGGCCGCCCGCGAGCCGCCTGGCGGTTCGTTCCCCGCGCCCAAGGGGCGCGCGGGTACGGCGCGCGTCCCTGGCTTCCGTGGTTTCCGGCCTCGGCCGGAGATTCTGCGGCACGCCCCGGGCCTTGCCGCAAGCCCCCCGGTGCGCTATAAGTTGAGAGTGGCAAGGAGTGGGTGGACCTCCTTGCCTTTGTCATGAAGCCGCTGTCATGAGGCCGACATGAGGCCGCTGTCATGAGGCCGCCCTTCCTCGCGCGTCCCTCCTCGCGCCGTGCCTGCCTCCCCGTGCCTGCCTCCCTGTGCCTGCCTCCCCGGGCCGTCCTTCCTCGCGCTGTCCTTCCCCCGGCTTCCCCCGGCTCCCCCGGGCTCCCCGGGCCGCCCGCCGATTGACGGACCGGCTCCCGGGGGCTCCGGGCGGTCAGCGCCGCAGGACCCTGCTGAACGCGCCCTGCCGGCCGTCCAGTTCCTCCCAGCTGCCGATGTCCGCGATCCGGCCGTCTTCCAGCACCGCGATGCGGTCGGCCCGGCGCACGGTGGCCGGGCGGTGCGCGATCACGATGGTGGTACGGCCCCGGGACGCGGCCGCCAGCCCGGCCGCCAGCTCCGCCTCCCCGGCGGTGTCCAGATGGGCCGTCGTCTCGTCCAGCACCAGGATCCTGGGATCGGCGAGCAGCGCCCGGGCCAGCGCGATCCTGGAGCGCTGGCCTCCGGAGAGGGTGGCGCCGCGCTCGCCGACGAGCGTGCGGTAGCCCTCCGGCAGTGCCTCGGCGATCCGGTCCACGCCGCACACCCGGGCGGCGGCGTGCAGCTCCCGCTCGGTGGCGTCCCGGCGGGCGAGGCGGAGGTTGTCGGCGAGGGTGCCGTGGAACAGGGGTGCTTCCTGGCCCACGACCGCGACGGTGCGGCGCAGTTCGTCGTCCGCCAGGTCCCGCAGGTCCACCGGATCGCCGTAGGCCCCGACCAGCTCCACCGCCCCCGCCACCGGGTCCCAGAACCGGGCCAGCAGGTGGGCGCAGGTGGACTTCCCGGTGCCGGACGCCCCGACCAGGGCGAGGGTCTCCCCGGCCCGGACGGTCAGGTCCAGGCCGTCGAGGACGGGGCCGGCGCCGTAGTCGAACCGGACGCCCCGCAGCCGTACGCCGAGCGGGCCGACCGGCGCCGGGCGGGGTGCCCCGGGGGCGGGCGCCCCCGCGCGAGCCCCGATCGCCGCTCCGACCCGGGAGGCCGCCGCCCGCAGGCCGCCCGCCTGGCCGAGCGCCGCCGACGCGTCGGCGACCGGTGCGAGGGCGCCCAGGGCCAGGGCCATCGCGGCCGGGGTCCACGCCCCGCGCAGCGTGTGCCCGGCGACCGCGACGACCCCGATGACCGCGGCCACCACCAGCAGGTCGCGCACCGCCGCCGCGCCGGCCTCCCATGCGTGCTCGGCCCGCTGCGCCTCACCGAGCCGTTCGCCGTGCTCCCGCAGCCGGGTCCGGCGGCGGTCCAGCGCGCCGAAGGCGAGCAGCTCGCGCAGCCCGTCGACGGTCTCCACGGCTTCGGCGGAGAGCTCGGCGGCCGCCCGGCGGGTGCGGGTCGCGCGTGCGGCCCGGCCCCGGCCCTCCAGCAGCGGTGCGAGCACCAGCAGCCCGGCGGCGGGCAGTACCACCGCCGGCAGCCACGGGTCGAGGGTCGCCAGGACCACCGTGGAGGTACCGAACACGACCGCGGAGGAAGCGAGTTGCGCGACCGCGTGCGCGTAGAAGAACTCCAGCGCCTCCACGTCGCCGAGGGCCGCCGCGGCGAGGTCCCCGCTGCGCCGCCCGCCGATGCGGGCCGGCGCGCTGCGCGCCAGGCCGTCGAAGATCCGTATCCGCAGTTCGGCCAGCACCCGGTAGGCCAAATCGTGCGACAGGTCCATCTCGTGCCAGGTCGCCAGGGAGCGGACCAGGACGAGGACGACGAGGCCGGCCACCACCGCGGCGGACGGGGCCGCCCGCTCGGCGACGGCCGCGCCCACGGCGTGCGCGGCGAGCGTCACCAGCGCGACGAGCGCCGCCTGGTCGACGAGGGCGGCGGCGAAGGTCCGGGCGGTCATCGCCCGGTGCGCGGCGAGGACCGGGAGCAGGGCACGCAGCGCGCCCCGCGCGGGCCCGCCGGCCGCCTCCCGGTCGTCCGCCGGGCCGGGGTCGCCCGGCGCCGCAGCCGCCCCCGCGGACGCCCGGGGCGGGGCCGGTTCCGGGGTGCCGCTCATGCCGCCTCCCGGTAGGTGTGTCCGGCGGCGACCAGCCGCGCGTACAGGCCGCGCTGGGCGACCAGTTCGTCGTGTGTGCCGATCGCGTCGACCCGGCCGCGGTCGAGGACGACGATCCGGTCCGCGTCCCGCACCGACGCCAGCCGGTGGGCGACGACCAGGCACGTGCGGCCCCGCGCGGCGTGCGGCAGGGCCCGGCCGATGTGCGCCTCGCGCCGCTCGTCGACGGCGCTGGTGGCCTCGTCGAGCACCAGGACCGGCGCGTCGGCGAGCAGCGCCCGGGCCAGCGCCAGCCGCTGGCGCTGGCCACCGGAGAGGGCGGCCCCGCGCTCGCCGACGAGCGTGCGGTAGCCGTACGGCAGGCGTGCGATCTCGTCGTGGACCCCGGCCGCGCGGGCGGCCGCGTGCAGTTCCTCGTCGGTCGCCGCCGGGCGGGCGAGCCGGAGGTTGTCGGCGACGGAGGCGGCGAACAGGTACGTCTCCTGGGAGACGACCGCGATGCCGCGCCGCAGCGAGGCCAGCGGGTAGTCCGCGCAGTCCGCGCCGGCCACGGCCACCCGCCCGGCGTCCGGGTCCCACTGCCTCAGCAGCAGGGCCAGCAGGGTCGACTTGCCGGCGCCGGACGGGCCGACGACGGCGGTGGTCCGGCCCGCCTCGGCGGTGAAGGACACGCCGCGCAGCGCCGGGCGGGTGGCGCCCGGGTGGGTGAAGCGCACCTCCTCGAAGCGGATCTCCGGCGGCCGGTGCGGCAACTCGGCCGTCCCGGTGTCGGCGACGGCCGGTCGCGCGGCGCGCAGTGCGGCGATGCCGTCCGCGGCCGACACGCCCAGGTACCCGGCGTGCCATTCGCGGGACAGGTCCCGCAGCGGGCGGAAGCACTCCGACGCCAGCATCAGCAGCAGGTAGGTGCCGGTGGCGGTGGTACCGCCGGAGGCGGCGGACGCGCAGGCGACGAGCGCGGCGGCCACCGTGCCGCCCTGGACGGCCAGGTCGGTGATCCCGGTGTCCACGAGCGACACCCGCAGTTTGGCCACGGTGGCGCGGTGCAGCGCCGTGGAGCGCTCGGTCAGCCGGGCCCGGGTGTGGGCGACCGCGCCCGCGGCGCGCAGCGCGGGCATGCCCTGGAGCGCCTCCAGGTAGTCCGCGGACAGGGCTTCGTAGGAGCCCCAGTGCTCCTGGCCGCGGCGGGCGAGCAGCCGGTCCCACCAGCGGGGGGCGAAGAGGGCGAGGACCAGCGCGGGGGCGAGGACGAGGAGCGCGTACGGCTCGACGGCACCGACCGCGGCCAGCAGCAGCGGCGGCACGGCACAGGTGACCAGCAGCTGCGGCAGGTAGCGGGAGACGTACGCGTCGACGCCCTCGACCCCGTCGACGAGCGTGGCCCGCACGGCCCCGGCGCGGCTGTCCGCGCCGCGCGCCGGGCCGAGGTCGCCGAGCCGGGCCAGCAGCGCGTCGCGCAGGCCGGTCCGCGCACGGGCCCCGGCGCGCACCGCGAGCGTGCGCTGCCGGTGGCCGAGGACGGCGCGCACGGCGACGGCGGCGAGGACGCCGGCCAGCAGGACGGGCAGCTGCGAGGTGTCGCCGCGGGCGGTCCGGGCGAGCGCCAGCGCCAGCAGCACGGCCTGCGCGAGGTGCGTGACGGCCACGGCGCCGAGCAGGGCGGTGGCCCCGAGCAGGGGGCGGCGCGCTGTCCGGGCGGCGCGCAGGAGTTCTGGGTGGAGCATCATGACCCGTCGGTCCTTCCGGTGCGGGGTCGCGGGCCCAGGCCGAGTGCGAGGGCGTGGACGATGTCGGCGGGGCCGTCGCCGGGCCCGGTGCCGTGCTGCCAGGAGCCGACGGGGCGAGCGGCGAGGCCGAGGGCGGTCGCGACGGCCTGGGCGAGTCCGGCTCCGTAGCCGGCGAGCAGATGGTCCTGGCGGATCCGGGCGCAGGGCGCGTCGTCGGGACAGCCGTGGGCGAGGAGCAGGGCGCCCACGCCGGTGAGCCATCCCTGCCGGGCGGCGCGGGTGGCGAGGGCCGCGAGGGGCGGTGGCCGCTCCCCGGCCGTGGGCCGGCGGGTGACGACGGACCAGGACGGCGGGTGCGCGGTACGGGCGGCCGCCGCCACCTCCGCCAGGGTGGCGGCGTCCGGGATCCCGGGGAACGGCGGTCCGGCGCTGCGGCGGGACCGCAGGACGGCCCGCGGCAGCGCGGGCGCCCGTGAAGGGCGCCAGGTGGGGCGCCCCGAAGCGGTCAGGGCGGTCAGCACCTGCCAGGTCCGGTGGAGGTCCGGCGGGACCGGGTGGCGCGTGGCGGGCGGCGGCCCGGCGGGGGCGTAGGCCGACCAGCGCTCCAGCGCGTCGGGCGGGCCGGGGGTCAACCGGACTGCGGTGAGGGGGTGTTCCGGGTCGGCGCCGTGCCAGTCCGGCGGAAGGCCCGCCGCGGCGGCGAGCAGCGGGCCGCCGGCGTCCGGGCACCAGGCGGGCGCCCCCGCGAGGGCGAGGGCGGCGGCCGCGTGGCCGGCGTCGAGCAGCAGCAGCGGCCAGGCCCGGTGCCCGTAGTGGGCGGCCGTGCGCCGGGCGGTGACGGTCAGTACGGCGACCGCCCCGCGGGGCGCGTCGGGACCCACGGTGCCGCGCGGGATCAGCGTGTGGCGGACCGGGTCGTAGGCGTACCGGCCGGGCGGCGGGCCGCCGCCCGGCCCGAGCAGCAGATGGGTGTTGACCGGGTGCAGGGCGCCCGCGGAGGCGTGGGGGCGCAGCCGGGAGCCCGCGAGCGCGAGGGTCAGCAGCCGGTCGAGGGCGTGCGGTACCGGGACCGGGGTCCCCGGCCACGGGGTGACCTGGGGCCCGGCCGGGAAGTCGGGGCCGGGGGGGTCGGCGGAACGGGCGCGGGCGAGCGCCCGGCGGATGGACGTGGTCATGGTTCCTACATGTGCGGTGGCGGTGCGAGGGTGAAGTCACCCGGCAGGACCGGCGCCTCGGTGCGCCAGCCGCGGTCGAGGGCCGCCTCGGCGAAGCGGGGGCAGCCGAGGTAGGCGAACGCGGCGGGCTGGTTGGGCACGAGCCCGGAGACGAGCACTCGGGCCACCCGCAGCGGGGTCTCCGCGACGTCCTCGGTGGTCAGGTCGAAGGTGATCACACGGTGGCCGCCGGCGGCGAGGCGGGCGCGCAGCGCCCCGGGGGTGGCGGACGGGATGTCGGCGAGGGGCACCGTGCCCAGCGCGGGGTGGGTGAAGCGCCGCGCGTACCGGGCCATGCGCGGGTCCAGCCACACCTGGACGTGGGCGCCGAGGTCGCGGACGGCGGCGAAGTCCTCGCCGCAGTCGTCGAGGTAGCGCCGGTCGGGGCGGTGGTCGAGGTAGAGGCCGCGGGCCAGCATGCCTGCCTCGACGGCCCGGAACACCCAGCCGTCCGCCTCGACGGCGCCCTGGGTGAAGACCCAGGTGTGGACGGCTTCCAGCACCGCCTTGCGGGCGGCGTCGGCCGGGTCGTAGCGGCAGGCGAAGCCGGCGGCGTGGATGCCGCGGCGCGGGTCGTGGACCAGTGCCGCCATGCAGGGTGCCAGTTCGGACGGCATCTCCACGATCCACACCGCCAGCTCGCTGCCGGCCAGGTCGGCGGTGAGGCCGGGGACGTCGGCCGGGTCGACGCCGCGGGCCGGTCCGTCCAGGTGCCACCACAGTTCCAGGGCGTCGCGCTCGACGACCTCCAGCAGGGCCCGGTCGACGGCGTCGTCCAGCCCCTGGCCGGTGGCGATGCCCGCGTAGTTGAGGTGGTGGGTGCGGGGCAGGGACCGCAGGGCGCCCTGCCGCCAGTTGAGGTGGGTGAGCGCCACGGGCGCCCAGCAGTCCGCGCCGTCCTCGGTACCGCGGGCCCACAAGGCGGGGGTGTCGGGGGTGAGGGGCCGGTAGGGGAAGCCCGGCCGGGTGTACTGCCAGGAGGCGTAGGCGGGCAGGTCGCCCGGGCCGTAGACGGTGTGCCCCGCCGCGGTGAGTTCGGCGGCGGTGGCGCGGCGCGGCGCGGCGGGGTGGCCGGCCGGTGGGAGCCGGTTTCCGCAGTAGCGTTCGACGGCCTCCGCGATGGCCGCGGTGCGGGCTCCGGCCGGGTCGCCGAAGGTGGTGCCGAGGGAGACCCGGTCGGCGGGCCAGGCGCCGAACCGGCGGGCGTCGGAGACGTCGGCGGTCATCGCGGTGTAGCGGGGCGGGGCGCCGGTGGGGTGCGGTACCGGCTCCACGCCGCGTATCAGCCCGCAGACCGGGTCCACGAGGGCTTCGAGGTTCACGTCTGGATCTCCTGGACGGGGTCGATGCGGCGGGCGCCCCGGACGACGGGGAGGGCCAGGGCGCTGCCGCGGGTGCGGACGGTGCGGCGGGAGGCGGCCAGGCGGGTGGCCGTCACCGGATCCTCACCGGTGTGCGGGTTGCGGGCGTGGGCCGGGAAGTGGTGGCCGGCGACCTCGACGCGCAGCCGGGTCCCGGCGGGCAGGCGGCGGGCGAGGTGTCCGAGGGGGACGCGGAACGGGCCCGGGCGGGTGCGGCGCACGATGCCGGCGGCCAGGGGTTCGGCGCGGCCGGCCGGGTCGAGGGCGACGACCCGCACCGCCCAGTCGGCGGACGGGGTGTCGGCCACGGCGTCCAGCCGCGCCTCGGCGGGCCCCAGCAGGTCCACCGGGCGGGGGAGCGGGGGAGTGGCCAGCAGGCAGCGGTCGGGCACCCCGTCGCGGGGCACGTCGAGCGTGTCGGAGCGGACCGGCCGCTCGGGGTCGGCGACGAACTCGGCGCCGTGCAGCAGGCGCAGGCCGCCGGGCGCCCCGAAGGGGTACGGGGTGGCGGGGACCGGGTGGCCGGCCGGGTGCCAGTGGTCGCTGCCGCCCAGCGCCACGGCCCCGTGGCGGCCGGTGAGCGCGCCGCCGAGGGCCGCCCGGGCCCAACCGACGTACACGGCGCCCAGGTCGAGCCGGTGGCCCGGGCGGGCCTCGGGCGCCGGCTCGGCGGTCAGCCGGTGGCCCCAGGGGCCGAGCAGCAGCCGTGCGGGGCCGGGCCAGCGCCGCCACAGCCGGGCGGTGTCCTCGGCGAACGGGTCGCGGGTGCCGCCGACGGCGAGCAGGGGCACCGGGGCGGCCGGCTGGTCACGGCGGTGCGCCCGCCACAGGCCGGGCCAGCCGGGGAGGTCGAGCACGCCGGTGAGGGGCAGCCGCTCCAGTGCGGACGGGTCCAGCGGGGTGGTGGCGGGCACGCGGCGGTCGCCGTGCTCCCACCACCAGCCGGCGCGGGCCAGCAGGCGCTCCGGCCCGGTCGCCTCGCGTGCGGTCTCGGCGAGCCCGAGGGCGGGGACGGCGGCGATGACCGCGTCGGCCTCGGCGGCGACGGCCAGCGCGCAGTGGGCGCCGTACGAGGCGCCCGCGGCCACGACCCTGCCGTCACTCCATCCCTGGTCGCGGACCCAGCGCAGGGTGGCGGAGCCGTCCTCGGCCTCGTGGCCGCCGTACGGGTGCCAGTCGCCCGGCGAGGCGTACCGGCCGCGGACGTCCTGGGCGAGCGCGGCGAAGCCCCGGGCGGCCCAGCCGCGCAGTTCGGCGCGGTGCCGGCGGCGGTCGTAGGGGGTGCGGAGGACCACCGCCGGGTGGCGGCCGGGGGACGCGGGCAGGCAGAGGTCGGTCGCCAGCCCGGCGACGCGTACGGTCCGGTTCATCGGCGCCCGCTCGGGGGCAGCGGGGCGACCTCGGGCACCGGCAGGACCGGGTGCTCGCTGACGCTGAGGTCGCGCAGGTCGATCCGGCGCAGCCGGCGCCGCGGGGCGAGCGGGGCGCCGCCCGCCCAGGCGATGAGGTCGCCGGTGAGGAGCGCGGCGGTGAGCGCCGCGGACGCCTCGGTGTGTCCCGGTCCGGTGTCCGGGGTGCGGTGGCCGGCCCAGTAGGCGGCGAGTTCCCGGTGGGCCGGGGTCGCGGCGAGCCGCCGCAGCCGTACGTGCGCCGAGGTGACGTCACCGGCCGCGCAGGCGAGGGGTTCCAGCCAGGCGTGGGCGCCCTCGCGGTGGCAGCGCAGCCAGGCCGTGCCGTGGGCGGGGAGGCGGTCGGCCGGCCGCCACGCCGTGGTGGGTGCCGGCTGGTCCAGGCACCAGACGACCGCGGTGCGGGCGGCTTCCGGCCCGGCCACCTCGGGCAGCGCGGTGTGGTGGTGGACGGCGGCTCCCGCGGCCTCGGCGTACCGGGCGAGCGGGCCGGTGAGCCCGGTGTCGCCGAGGACGACCACGGTGCGTCCGTCGAGCGGGCCCGCGGGCCGGGTGCGGCCGAGGTAGCCGGCGGCGGCGAAGGCTTCGGTGAGGGTGGCGAGTTCCGGGCCGGCCGCCGGGGCGCCCGTCGTCAGGTGGCCGACCAGCGCGGCCTCGGACACCTGTCCCGTGTCGACGCGCAGGAATGTTCCGTCGGGCGTGCGGACGGCCAGTCCCCGGTCGGGGACGGTGACGAGGGCGACGCCGGGCGCGAGCCGTGCGGTGGTCACGGGGGGTTCTCCCAGAGCGAGGGGGCGGGTGGGGGACGGGGCGGGCCCGCCCGGGAAGGCATCCGGGCGGGCCCGTTTCACGGGACGCGGGGCTTACTTGTCCGCGTCGGCCAGGGCGGCCTCGCCGGCCTCGTCGAAGGGGTTCTCCACGAGGGCGTTGGAGTGGGTGGCCGACAGGTGGGCGAGCTGGCCCTGCTCGGCGATCGGGGTGAACACCTTGTCCTGCTCCATGAGTCGAGCTCCGTTCGGTTTCGGGTGAGTGCGCCGCCGGATCAGCGGCGCACTCGAACACTAATGAATATGATTTTCATTTCGCAAGGTGTCGGGGGAAGGAGAGAGGGTGATCCGGGTAACACACCGGCCAGCCGCCCACCGGATCGCGGCCCACCCGGCCCGCCACCCCCAGCACATCGGCGAGCAGGGCGGGGGTGACGACCTCCGCCGGCGGCCCGTCCGCGGCCACCCGCCCGTCCCGCAGTGCCACGATCCGGTCCGCGAAGCGCGCCGCGTGGCCCAGGTCGTGCAGCACCATCACCACCGTCAGGCCGCGCTCCGCGCGCAGCCGCACCACGGTCTGCAGCACCTCCAGCTGGTGCCGCAGATCGAGATAGGTGGTCGGCTCGTCCAGCAGCAGCACCCGGGTGTCCTGGGCGAGCGCCATGGCCAGCCGTACGCGCTGCCGCTCACCGCCGGACAGCGACTCCACCGGCCGGTCGCCCCACTCCGCCACCCCGACGTCCGCCATCGCTCGGGCGCACACGGCGTCGTCGCCGTCCCGCAGCATGCCCAGCGGCCCCCGTGCGGCGTACCGGCCCTGCCGCACCAACTGACGCACCGTCATACCCGGTACGGACGGCGCCTGCTGGTGCAGCAGCGCCACCCGGCGGGCGGCCGCCCGCCGGGACAGGCCCGCCAGATCGTCGCCGTCCAGCAGCACCCGGCCCGCGGCGGGCCGCAGCAGCCCGCCGCACAACCGCAGCAACGTGCTCTTGCCGCAGCCGTTGAGGCCGACCAGGGCGACGAGCTCGCCCGTTCGCACGGCCAGATCGACCCCCGACAGCACCTCGCGGCCCGGATATCCGAACCGCAGTCCCGCGGCCCGCACCATGCCCCCGGCCGCGGTCTCCGGCAAAGCGCCCACGCTCACTCCTCACTCCGGCGGCGCGCCACGATCAGCAGCAGCGCCGCGCCCACACAGGTCGTCAGGGCCCCGACCGGGACGCTCAACCGCTCCAGGTCCAGCGCCCGGGCCGCCACCCGGGAGAGCCACTGGGCGGCCGCGTCCGCACCACCCACCACCGCCGCGCCGAGCAGCGCCGCCCCGGGCAGCGCCGCCCGCAGGTCCGCCCCGAACAGCGCGAACGCCAGGTGCGGCACGAGCAGACCGACGAAGCCCAGCGCCCCGACCGCGGACACCGCCCCGGCGGTGAGCGCCACCGCGCACACCAGTGCCGCGACGCGGGCCCGCCCGGTGTCCAGTCCGGCGGCCGACGCCTGGTCGTCGCCGCACCGCAGCAGGGTCAGCGGCGCGGCCAGCGCGCAGGCCGCGACCGACCACGCCGCCGCCCACGGCCACAACAGGTGCCAGTGCTGCCACACGCGGCCCTCCGTGGACCCCACCAGCCACTGCACCACGCTGCCGAGTTCACCGGGCGCGACCAGCAGCACCATCGCGGTCAGCCCCGAAAGCACCGCGGAGACCAGCACCCCGTGCACGGCCATCTGCACCGGGTCGCCCTTCTCCCGTCCCGCGAGCAGCCACAGCAGGCCCGCTCCGGCGAACCCGCCCAGGCACGCGGCGGTCACCACGGCGGCCGGCGACTCCCAGCCGGCCAGGCCAAGCCCCGTCGCGGCGACGGCGCCGAGCACGGCGCCCGGCGTGACGCCGGTGACCTCGGGCCCGGCGAGCGGGTTGCGCAGCGCCGACTGCAGCACCGTCCCGGCGAGGCCGAGCGACGCGCCCGCGGCCAGGGCCACCAGGGTGCGCGGCAGCCGCAGGTCGAGCACGACGTGCCGGGCGATGGGATCGCCGTGGCCGCGCAGTACCTCCCACACGCCCGCGGGGGGCACCGCGCGGCCGGCGACCAGCCCGGCGACGGCGGCGGCGACGACGAGCACCGCCAGCCAGGCCGCCCGCCTGAGGTGTACCGCCGTCATCGCCGGGACCTCACCTTCAGCAGGACCACCCCGGCCGGGACGCCCAGCAGCGCCGTCCACGCGCCGACCGGTGTCTCCACCGGTGCCAGCGCCAGCCGCGCCGGCTGGTCCGCGCACGCCACGACCAGCGCGCCCCACACCGCCGACCACGGCAGCCACCCGACCGCGTCCGAGCCCGGCCGCAACAGCCGTGCCAGGTGCGGTGCGAGGAACCCGACCCAGGCGACCGGCCCGCACACCGCGACCACCGGGGCGATGAGCACCACGGAGACCGCGAGCGCGGCGAGCCGGGCGTGCCGCACCCGTACCCCCAGGGCCCGGGCGTCGTCGTCGCCGAGCCGCAGCACCCCGAGCACCGGCGCGCACAGGACCAGCGCCGGGACCGCGACCACGAGCCAGGGCCCCAGCCCCGTCACGTCGTCCCAGGTGCGCGCGGAAAGGCTGCCGAGCAGATAGCGGTAGATGAGCTGGAGGTCGAGCTGGTCGGCCAGCACCATCAGCACCAGCAGCGCGGCCTGCAGGGCCGCGGCGACGGCCGCCCCGGTGAGCAGCACCGCGGAGGGGCTGCGCCCGAACCCGGCGGCCAGCAGGGTCAGCAGACCGCCCGCCGCCGCCCCGCCGACGGCGAGCAGCGGCTGCACGGCGAGCGGCACGTTCAGCGCGAGGACCAGCGGGGCGGCGACGCCCAGCGCGGCGCCGCTGGAGACGCCGAGCATCTCCGGCACGGCCAGCGGGTTGCGCAGCGCCTCCTGGAGGACGAGTCCCGCGGCGCCCAGGCAGGCGCCGGCGACGAGCGCCAGCACCAGCCTGGGCATCCGCAACTCCCGCACGATGACGCCCGCGATGCCGTCGTCACCGAACGCGGTGGGCGGCACGTACGGGGTGCCCAGGCACAGCGCACATCCGGCCACCGCCAGCAGCACCGCCGTCGCCACGGCGGCCTGACGCAGCGAGCCGCTCACCTGAGGGCGGCCGTCGCCTCGTCGAGCACGATGCCGAGCGACCGCGTGCCGCGGCCCTTGGCCCACACCTCGGAGTCGACCTCGTGCACGGCGCCGTCGCGCACCGCCGGGATCCGGGACCACAGCGGGTTCTTGGCGAGCTTGCGGGAGAGCTTGCCGTCGGAGCCGCCGAAGGACAGGGTCTCCACGAAGATCACGTCGACCTCCCGGGTGAGGATCTCCTCCATGCTGTAGGCGCCTTCGACCCCGCGGCTCTTCCAGGGGTAGCGCCCGAGCTTGGGCATCAGGCCGGCCGCCACGTCGTTGCCGGGGGTGGCCACGCCGAAGTTCTCGTCGCTGCCGAAGACGATCAGTGCGGTCTTGCCGCTCCTGGTGCTCTCGGCCGCGGCCAGCTTGGTGCGGAACGCCTTCTCGGCGGCCTCGCCGCGGGCGGTGCGCCCGGTCAGTGCGGCGAGGTCGCGCAGGTAGCCGACGCTGTCCTGCCAACTGCCCGGCTGGACCGGCCAGAAGACGGTCGCCCCCTCGAGCGCGGGCGCGAGCTTGCCGTGGGTGTCCTGGAGGCCGATCACCAGGTCCGGCTCATGGGACAGGACCGCCTCGGCCTCCGGGGCCAGGAACCCGCCGGGCACCACCGGGATCTTCGCCGCCTTCGCCCGGCCCAGGAAGGCCGGGTGGGCGAGGAGTTCGGAGTTGGTGGCGACCGGCGTCATGCCCAGCTCGGCGAGCATGTCGTCGCACAGGGCGACCAGGCAGACCACCCGCCGCGGGGCGGCCTCGGTGGTGACGGTGACGCCCTTGGCGTCGGTGATCGACCGGGCGGCGCTGATGGGCTCGACCCTGACGTCCGTCCTGGGTCCGGCCCCGCCGCTCTCGTCGTCCGTGTCGTCGGCGGTGCTCGCACAGCCCACCAGCAGTGTTCCCAGCACGGCGGCGGCGGTCCAGCGGCGGAGGGTTCCCAGCATCCTGCGTGACATATGACTCTCGGTTCTCTGTCTCGGCCCCGGGGCGGGGGCGGGCATGCGGCGGAGGAGCCCCGGGCCGTCCCCCGCCACGCCAGTCACATGATAATCATTATCAATAATATGTCCGTCCCACCACCCCTCCAGGAGACCGCCATGCCCCTCGCCCCCCGCCTGCTGGTGGCCGATCAGGTCGCCGGATCCGTGATGGTGCTGGACCTGCCCGGCGGCCGGGTGACGGGCGCCCTGGAAGGCCGGCACCTCGCCGAACACGCCGGATTCCTCGCCCTGCCGGGCGGCCGCTGGGCCTTCGTGGACGACCTCGCCGGCGAACTCGTCGTCCTCGACCCCTACGGCCCGGACGCCGGCCGGCCGCTGGTCGCGGCGACCGCGCCGGTGGCCGTCCCCGCCGAGCACCTGGCCGCCGACCCGTCGGGACGGCGGCTCGCCGTGACCACCGGGCTGGGCCGCAACGGGCAGGCGTGGACCGACCTGCTGACCGTGGTCGACCTCGGCGCCGCCGCCGGCCCGAAGTCGGTCCGGGTCCGTACCCGGGCCGGGGAGCCCGGCGTCACGCTGCCGGCCGGCCCCGGCGGACCGCTCGTCGTGCTGCGCCACCGCGAACCCGGGTCCCTCACCGCCTACCGGCACGCCGATCTGCTGGCCGCCGCGCCCGGCTGCCCGCCCGTCACCCCCGCCCACGAGACGGAACTGCCCGACCACGACGGCCACGGCGACGCCCACGACCCGCTCACCGGACGGCTGTTCGCCGCCGCGGGCTCCGGAGTGCACCGCGCCCGGCGCGACGGCGACCGGCTCGTCGTCGAGGAACCGCTGCCCTGGGCCGGGCCGGGCCGCGGGTACTACCTGCGCCTGGACCCGGCGCGCCGGACGCTCTGGTCGTGCGTGCGCGGCGGGCCCGCCGACCCGGCGAGGTGGCCCGAGTGGACCAACGACGCCTGGTACCACGCCCTCGACCCGGGCCGCACCGGCCGCGTCCCCCTCGGCCCCGGCCTGGTCTTCCGGCTGGCCGTCGGCGCGCGCCACGTCGCGTTCGCCAGGGTGCACCCCGACGGCGACGAACTGGTCGTCCTGGACGCCGCGGCGCCACGGGTGACCGCGCGCCGGCCGCTGCCCCCCATGGACGGTGCCCCCCGGCCCGGCGGGACCCCGTGGGACGGGGTGCAGCGGCGGGCCGTCGCCGCCTCCCCGGGGGCGGACCTGACCGCCGTGACCCGCGGCGGCCACGGCGAGATCCACCTGTTCGACGGAACCGAACCGCTGGCCACCCTCACCCTCCCGATTCCGCTCGACGACGGCGGCCACCTCGCGCTGACCAGCCCGGACGACGGCGCCTGGGCCGACCCGGTGGGCCGCTGACCGCCCCGGCCGAGCCGGGCCGTCGCGGACACCACCGGCCGCCCGGTGCGCCCGCCGCCCGCCGCCCGACGGGCGGCGCGCGGACGGCGGGCTCAGGCCCGCGGGGACGGCAGCGGGACGGGTGCGCCGGCGGCGCGCTCCGGCCCGCCGTTCGCGCGGGCCCCGGTGGTGTCCTCGCCGGCCGCGGCGCCGGCGAAGACCCGGGCGGTGCCGGTTGTGGCGAGCAGTCGCCGGAGGGCCGCCGGCTGGTTCTCCAACCGCAGCAGCACGCCGGCTTCGACGGCGGTGCGGTGGACCATCAGCAGGGCCGCCAGGCCCAGGGAGTCACACCACGTCAGCCCGGCGCAGTCCAGGCGCAGCCGGCGGGGCGCCGGG
Organism: Streptomyces sp. NPDC018031; assembly: GCF_044327625.1. Taxonomy (NCBI): domain Bacteria; kingdom Bacillati; phylum Actinomycetota; class Actinomycetes; order Kitasatosporales; family Streptomycetaceae; genus Streptomyces; species Streptomyces sp. NPDC018031. Next base: position 25,177 of record NZ_JBIRFT010000027.1, on the reverse strand, counting down.
TCGGTGCCCAGACAGGCCAGCGCCGCCTCGGTGAGCTGGTCGGCGGTATCCCGGTCGAGGTCGCCGACGATGCGGATGCGGGCACCACCGGCCTCGCTCACGGTCGTGTCGAGGCCGAGGGCGTCGTCCGGGGGCCCGGTCATGCGCCGTGGCGCGGGCGGAGGGCCGGAGAGGCGTCGCCGCGCAGGGCGGCGCGGCCCCGGCTGAGGAAGTCGAGGGCGCGGGGGAAGTCCTTGAGCTCCTCCTGGAGGAGGGCGAGGCCGGGGTCGAGCACCCCGGCGGGCACCCCGCGAGCCCGCAGGATGTCGCCGGTCCAGCACAGGAAGCCGGTGAACAGCCGCGCGTCGTCGGTGTAGAGCGCGGTGGCGAGGAAGTCGACGATGTGGACGACGTCCTCGGCGGTGCGCTCGCGCTGGGCGTCGGTGTAGGAGCGCATCGCCGGCAGTCGCTCCTCCAGCCCGGCCAGGGTGCTCCTCACCAACTGCCGTTTGCCGCGCCGGACGAGGGTGTACTCCTGGTCCGCCAGGTGCGGCAGGTCCTCGATGCTCTGCCGGACGGCGCCGGTCCGGGGGCGGGGCAGACCCCGGTCCAGGACGGTGGTGGCGGCGCGGGCGTCCGGGGCCCAGGCGTCGGCGCCCAGCAGCCGGGCGTAGCGGCCGTCGGTGCCGAAGGCGGCGCCGCCGGCGATGACCGGCACACCCACCGCCTGCGCCGCGGTGATGGCCGTGTGCGCGTCCGGCAGGCGGGTGGCGATCGAGGAGGACAGCGCCAGCGCGGTGGGCGCGGTCTGGTGCAGGTGGGCGATCAGGTGCGGGGTGGGGACCTGGGCGCCGAGGAAGTCCACCCGGTAGCCGCGGTGGCGCAGGACTTCGGCGAGGATCCGGGCGGGCAGCGCGTGCCACTCGCCGTCCACGCAGGCGACGGTCACCGTGCCGGTGCCGCCACCGGCCGCCGGAGTGCGGTGCGCCATGACGGCGATGATCCGGTCGTGGATGGCGGTGGCCGCGTGTTCCTGGGCGACGGTGAAGCGGTCGGCGGCCCACTCGGTGCCGACCTTGTGCTGCACGGAGGCGATGACCTCCAGCAGGACGTCCTCCGCGCCGGCTCCGGCGTCCAGGGCGGTGAACACGGCCCGGCCGGCCGCGTGCTCGTCGCGCTCGCTCACGGCCCGCCACAGCTCCTCGCGGGCCCGCCGCAGCACGGCGCCGCTGCCGGCGACGGTGATGGTGTCGGTCATTCCGGGCACCTGCCCGGAATGCGTCCGGCTACGGCTGCCGGATGCGCGGAGCGCGGGGCGGTGATCGCCATCACCGCGATGTCGTCGTGCCGGTTGCCGTCGATCCACTCGGCCACGAGCATCTGGATCCGCTCGACGACCGCCTCGGCGGGCATGCCGGCACATTCCCCCAGCGTCCGCCGCAGCCGCTCGTCGCCGAACATCGCGTCCCCCAGCGGCCCGCCCCTGGCCTCGGTGACCCCGTCGGTGAACAGCAGACACGTCTCCCCCGGACCCAGGGTCACCTCGGCGGTGGTCGACCGGACCTCCGGCAGTGCGCCGATCAGCGTGCCGGTGGTGGCCGCCTCCTCCACCGAGCCGTCGTGCCGCACGATCAGCGGCGCGGGATGGCCGGCACTGGTCAGCCGCAGGCGTGCGGCGCCGCCCCGCTCGCGCACCGAGGCCAGCACGAGGGTGGCGAACCGGGTGTGCCGGCCGTTGAGCAGGGCCCCGTTCAGCAAACGCAGCAGATTCTGGTGGTCGCCGGCGAGCGGCAGCAGCGCCTGCAGGGTGTTACGGATCTTTCCGGTCAGGACGGCCGCATCGAGGCCCTTGCCGCACACGTCCCCCAGCACCGCCAGGGTCTCCTGGTCGGCCTCCGCCCCGGGGTGCACGTCGTAGAAGTCCCCGCCGACGCGTTCGGTGTCCTTCGACGCGCGGTAGCCACCGACGTACTCCACCCCGTGCACCCGCCGCAGCGCGGGAGGCAGCAGTTCGGCCATCAGGGTGGCGGTGATACCGCTCTGCTCCTGGTACAGGCGCGCCGCGGACAGCGCAGCACCCGCACGAGCGGCGAACACCCGGGCGAAGACGTCCTCGGCGGCGTCGAACGCGGCATGGTCGCTGCGGCGCAGCAGGATCAGGGCGCCGGCCGGGACGCCGTGCCCCGGCAGGGGAGTGACCACGACCGATCCGACCGGACCGGCGAACCCGTCCGGCACCGCCCAGTCCGGCAGCGCCGCCGGATCGATCCACCGCGAGGGCACCGGCGGGAAGCCCTGCAGCGCCTCCGCCAGCCCGGGCACCTCCGACGGGTCGATCCGCACCGAGCGGTGGGTGACCACTCCGCCGGCACCGATGGTCAGCGGATGGCGCCTGCCCGACGCCGGAGCGACCAGGACGGCGGCGTCCGCCAGGTACTCGGAGGCCAGCTCCACCGCCACCTCCATGCACCGCTCGGTGTTCAGCGAGGCCAGCAGCCGCGTGGAGGCGTCGGCCAGGAAGGCGGTGCGCTCCTGCTCGCTCCGGAGCGCCGCCTGGGCCAGCAACCGGTCGGTGGCGTCGACCAGCCACCACACCACCTCCCCGCCCGGACCGAGCGTCGGGTGCGCTTCCAGCGACCACTGCCCATGCCGGCCGTGCACCGGCGCAGCCGCGTCCGCACCGCTCTCGGCGACCCGCTGATGCGCCTCCACCAGCCAACCGGGGGCCACCCCCGACAGCCACACGCCGCACGCCGATCCCGGGAACAGGGCGGCGGCCCGCGCGTTGACCTCCACGACGACGCCGGCCGCATCGACGACCAGCGCCGGATAGGGCGCCCGCATCCACGAAGCCCCCACGGACGACAACAGGCCCTGCGCCGCGCGCGAGGAGCCTTCCACACTCGTCATGATTACCAGCCCCGCATGCCGGCGGAGCTGACCACCTTCCACTGGAAGACACGGTCCGCCCAGCCTCTCGCACACCCGGCCGGTCCATCAACCCGCCTCCGGCAACCCTCACACTTCGGTCACAAGGGACCGGGAGCGCGGCACCGGCAGCCGCACTCACCGGCACCTGCCACCACGGTGCCCCGGGCGCCCCGCGCGGGCGCCTCCGCCGCCGGAACGCCGCCCACCGGCCCGCCCGGTGGCCGATCCCCGCGCCGGACGGGGGAGTCCGCCCACCGGACCGCGCGGAGCTCGAGGAAGCGGTCCTGAAGTTCCTGGGCATCGCCTCGCGGTTGGAGAAGGCAGCGCTCCGCACCCGGTGGCCACCCGCGCCCGGAACCGGGCGACGCCGGTCCGCGTCCATGCGTGCATGGCGCAAGGCGGAAGCACGATGGGCGAAGAGCCGACATGGGTGGAGCTGGTGTTCGGCTTCCTCCTCACGGCGGCCGTTCCCACGCTCATCGGAGGGGCGGTGATCCTGTCCGTCATCGGACTGGTGGTGTGGGCGACGGCACCGCTGCGCGGACGCCGGCGGTCCCGATCCGACGACGAGCCGGGGCCGATGACCCACCGGGGCTGACCGTCCGGCCCGCCGGAGCCGGCCCGGAACCGCGGTGGGCACACCGGCGGCCCCACGACCGACCGGCCCGGGGGAGAGGTCCGGTGCCACCCCGTCAGCCCGTCGGCCACCGGTGACCGCGGACGTCGCCGGTCATGGCCGGTGACGCGGAATCCGGCGCGCTTCGCGAGGTGCGCCGCTCACCGACGCGCAGTCGATGCGCCGGCGCGGCGCCCCGGTCCCCCACACGGGTCCCGGTACCCGGCCGCCGCCCGAACGGCACGCGTCGACGGGAGCCTTCGCGTCGTCCCCGACCCGCGGGCGCCTGCCGCCCGGGGCGCCGTCGTGGCGCGCGGGTCATCGCCGGAGCCGCTCCGTCTTCTCGACGGCGGCGGCGAGGCGTTCGAGGACCGGGGCGAACCCGGCGTAGCTGAAGCGCTCCTCCATCGACCACGGGGTGGTCTGGCCGGCCTTGACGGCGGGCAGCTGCCGCCAGGTGGGCTTGTCCGCCAGCTGCTCCGGGGGCAGGGCCGTGGAGCGGTTGTCGATCATGATGAGGTCGGCGTGGTACGTGCCGGCGTTCTCCCAGCTGAGGAACTCCCAGAAGCCCCACTCGTCGCTCTTCCTGCCCTCGACGAACTCCACGCCCAGGTCCTTGAAGTAGTTCAGATCGCAGTAGGAGTCGGGGACCGCGACGTACAGGCGTCCCGGGTCGGCGGTCACCGCCATCACCTTCAGGCCGCCGTTGGCCTTCGCCGCGCCGCGCAGCGTCTCGGCTGCCTTCTCGAAGCGGGCCTTGGCGTCGGTGGTCTCCTTAGTGGCTGGGTCGGCGCCGAGGGACACGGCGAGCTCCGCGGTGCGCCGGAGCGGGTCGAGCAGGGAGGTGCGGGCCACGTTGATGCCCACCGTCGGTGCGAGCGCCTCGATCTTCTTCCTGCTGTCCTCGGGGACGAACCACAGGTCCGGCGACGGGAACATGTTGCTGACCAGCAGGTCGGGCTCGAGGGAGGCGTACTTCTCGATGCTGAACTGGCCCCACTGCGTGCCCAGGCTGGTCAGCTTGGACACGTCCATGGCGCCGGCCTGCGGGTTGGGCCTGCCGTCGACCGGCCGGCTGGGCCCGAAGATCCCGGTGCACTCGATGCCGTAGTCGTACAGGGCGGCCGCGGTACTGACGAAGGCGACGATCCGCTTCGGTCTCGCGTCCAGCTCCACCGTGCGGCCGCGGTCGTCGGTGAAGGACCACGGGCCGCTGCTCCCGTGTCCGCCGGACCGGGAACCGGCGGTGTCCTTGCTGTCACCGCCGCCGCAGGCGGCGAGCAACGGGCCGAGCGCGAGGGCGCCGCCCGCGGTGAGGGCACGGCGGCGGGAGGGGTCGAACGGAGCGGAGAAGCGGGAGAACGCTGAGGGCATGCGGGCGCTACTTCCGTGCACGGGCGTGAACCCGGGGGCCGAGGGAATCCGGACACCTCCCGAAGGAGAATAAGGGGAGCCTAACCTAAGTTGATCTATGGGGGCAGGTATCGGTGGCGGACGCCCGTGCTTCCGCGCGCCCCTCCTGATGCCCATCGACGGCGCGTCGCGCCGCTACCGGCGGCGTCATGCTGTGCCAACGTGACGCCGTCGGCGGTCCACCGGCGGCAACGGAGGGACGGCCACGGCCGGGTGAAAGGGGCTGGAGATGGAACTCGAGGAGACCGGCCCGGCCTGGGGGCCCCGGCCCGAAGAGGAGGCGTACCGGCAGGCGTTCGACCTCTTCCTGGCCGGTACCGACGAGAAGACCTTCGCCCATGCCTACCTCGACGAGGTGGTGCGCCGGCTCCCCGCCCGGCGCGTGTTCCTCGACATCGGCCCCGCCGACGGCACCACGACACGCCACCTCAGCCCCGGTTTCGAGCGCACGATCTGCATCGAACCCAGTGCGCCCATGCGCCGCGCCCTGCGGGACTCCTGCCCCGGCGCCCTGGTGCTCGCCGAGCCGGTGATGGAGGCGCAACCGGACAGTGCCGCCGATCTGGTGCTGCTCTCCCACGTCCTGTACTACGTCCCCCGTCCGACGTGGACGGCGACCGTGCAGCGCATCATGGAATGGGTCGAGCCGGGCGGCCTGCTCCTGATGCTGCTCCAGAGCCCGGACAACGCCTGTATGCGCATGGTGCGTCACTTCACCGGCAGCCGCTTCGACCTGCGGGAGCTGGCGGACGAACTGGCCGCGGCGGGCACCGGGACGGCCGGCGCGATGACACTGGAGACCCTGCCGGCGTGCTACCGCAGCACCGACCTGGACGAAACCGTCGCGGTCGCCGCCTTCCTCCTCAGCGTGCCCGCCGACCTCTCCCGCGCGCCGCTGCCCCCGCACGACGCGATCGAGAGCTATGTGCGCCGCCACTTCGCCGACCCCGCCGGGGGCTTCTCCATCCCGCACGAGCAGCACGTGCTGCGTATCCGGCGCACTCGCCGCTGAGGAATGGTGCACCATGTGAAGGGCCGGTGACCCGCCCGATCATCCCGCCCAGGAGCATGGCATGACGATGGTGCACGACATCGATACCCGCGGTGCCCAGCACTGCGAGACGACGGCACTGGGAGTGCTGTTGCGGCACCAGGGACTCGACCTGTCCGAGCCCATGCTCTTCGGCCTCGGCTCCGGTCTGTCCTTCGTCTACTGGGACAGCAAGAACATGGGCTTCCCCTTCCTCGGAGGGCGGGTGAAGCCCTTCGAACTCACCAGGAACCTGGCCGCGACGCTCGGGCTGGAACTCGCGGTCCGGGAGACCACCTCCGCCCGCAGGGCCTGGGACCAGGTGTCGACCGCCATCGATGCCGGCCACCCGGTCGGACTGCAGCTCGACAGCTACCACCTGGACTACTTCGGGTCGAAGGTGCACTTCGGTGGCCATGTGGTCGCCATGTACGGCTACGACGACCACGATGCCCACCTGGTGGACACCGAACAGCAGGGCGGAGCGGTGACCACCACCCTCGCCAGCCTCGCCCAGGCCAGAGCCGCCCGCGGCCCGATGACCGCCAGGAACCGCTCCTTCACCCTCACCGCTCCGAGCGATCCGCCCGCCCCGCGGAGCCGGATCGTTCCCGCCATCACCGCCTGCGCCGACGCCTTCCTCGATCCGCCGATCGCCAACCTGGGCCACCGCGGCATCGAGAAGGCGGGCAAGCTGGTCCGCGGCTGGCTCCAGCGCGCCGACGACCCGCAACGGGACCTGCCCCAAGCCGCCCTCCTGATGGAACGGGCCGGCACCGGCGGGGCCCTGTTCCGCAACCTCTACCGCGACTTCCTCGGCGAATGCGCCCAGCTGCTCGACAGCGGCCATCTGCGCACCGGACACAGGCTGTACACCGAGGCGGCCACCGCGTGGACCGAAGTCGCCGCGCTGATCACCACGGCCGGCGTGTCCGGCGACGCGCGGTGCCTCGCCCAGGCAGGCAGCCTTCTGGGCGACCTCGCACGCCTGGAGCGCGAGGCCATGCAGGCGCTGAGCCGCCTGGGGGAGTGAGTCCCCGCGCGCACTCCGGCCCTGACCGTCCGCGGACCCGGACGACGCGGCCGGCGCCGCCGTCCCCCACCCGGGAGTCCGCCGGCACCCGGGCGTCCGCCGGCGGCACCGGCGAAACCCCGGACCGCTGCCGTCAGATGTGGAGTTCGGCCGGGAATCCGGTCCAGCGAAGGTCCCCGGGAAGGTGCCCGAGGTCGTTGTAGCAGAGCACGGCGGCGGGCCGGCCGGGCGCGTACCGGATGACGGTCAGCGCCGCATGGGCGTGGTTGAGCCCCATCCAGCGCCACTTCGGCGCGTCGAGGGCGGCCCGGACGAGCCAGCCGATGAGGAAGTTGTGGGTGACGACGAGCTCGTGGCGGGGCTCGTCACCCTCGACGGGCCCGGTGAACCGCGCGACGGCCGCCCGCGCCAGCTCGGGCCCGCGCTCACGCTCCTCGCCGGGGAACCGAGCCAGGCGTTCCAGCATGGCGTCGGCGGATTCCGGCGGCAGCTCGGCCCGCTGCGGCAGGTAGGGAACGTAGTCGCCGGCCGGCTCGGCCGACTGCGGGGGAGCGACGCCGTCCAGCCGTCCGTGGATCAGCCGGGCGGTCTCCTCCGCCCGGGGGAGCGGGCCGTGGTGCACGGCCCGCAGCGGGGTCCGCCGCAGCCGCTCCCCGAGCAGTGTGGCCTGACGGCGTCCGTTGCCGGTGAGCCTGCTCTCATCCGACGAAGCCTCACCGTGCCGGGTGAGGTACAGGTAGCGGGCGGCCGCTGCGGCCATGGGCGGGTCCTCCGGCAGGTGCGCGATCTCGCGGTCGTGCGGACAGACGCCTCCCGCCTCCCGACGGTTCCGGACCGGCGGCCGCACCGCGCGCGGACACCCGCCCGCGCCGGATTGCGCGTACCGGCCCGCCGGCCGCGGTGGCTTCCTCGAACCGTCGGACGGGTGCCGGCCGGCGGGCGCCGGCGCCGGTCCGGACGCCCGGGTGCCGCCGTGCACGAGGCCATGGGACGGTCGGCCGCCGGGCCCGCCCGCCCGGTGCGGAACGCCTCAGCCCCGCGGAGGCCGGTCCTCGTCCGGTCCCGGCCGGGTGGCGCGCCACGCCAGGAGGGCGCCACCCGCGCCGTACGCCAGGTACAGGGCCCCGTCCTCGGCGTCCCGGCGCCGCTCCGCGGACTGGTGGTGCCGCTGCTGCTCGTAGCTGCGGGTCGCCACCGGGCGGGAGCCGTCCAGCACCGAACACCCGGTGTCCCCGGGCTTCATGGGGCCCGGCCGCTCCTCCCCGTCGTCGCCCACGTTCTCTCCGGGGCACATGACCTCCGCCGAGGCCGTCAGGGAACTCACCAGGTTCCCCGCTCCCCAGATTGTGGGCACCAGAAAGAAGGCCACCAGGGCGCCCCGGTACTTCACTGAACCCCCTGGGGCGAGTCGGATCCGGGTCCTGCCGCCCGGGTGCCTCCGCGGACGGCCAGGCCCCACGGTATACCCCGCCGGTCCGGCCGCCCGGGCAGGGCCCCGGGCCGTGCGGGAGGTCAGGAGGTGCGCGGGGTCACCAGGCCGGACTCGTAGGCGAGGACCACGAGATGGGCCCGGTCGCGGGCCTGGAGTTTGGCCATGGCCCGGTTGATGTGGGTCTTCGCGGTGAGCGGACTGATCACCAGACGGTGCGCGATGTCGTCGTTGGACAGCCCCTGCGCGACCAGGGTGACGGCCTCGCGTTCGCGGCCGGTCAGCACCTCCAGCACGGCGCCGGTGCCGGTGGGCAGCGGCTGGGTGACGTACCGGTGGATGAGCTTGCGGGTGATCGAGGGGGCGAGCAGCGCGTCGCCGCGCGCGGCGACGCGCACCGCGTGCAGGAAGTCCTCCGGCACGATGTCCTTCACCAGGAACCCGGCCGCGCCGGCGCGCAGCGCGTGGAAGACGTACTCGTCCAGGCCGTAGTTGGTCAGGATGACGACGTGCACCCCGGCCAGCGCCGGGTCCGCGGCGATGCGCCGGGTGGTCTCGATGCCGTCGAGCACCGGCATCCGGATGTCGACGAGCGCGACGTCCGGCAGGTGCTCCTTGGCCAGTCCGAAGCCCTCTCTGCCGTCGGCGGCCTCGGCCACCACCTCGATGTCGTCCTCGAGATCGAGGAGCGCGCGGAATCCGCTGCGGATGAGCGGCTGGTCGTCGACGAGCAGCACGCGGATCACGACGCCCGCTCCAGGGGGAGTTCCGCCTGGACGGTGAAGCCCCCGTCGCCGCGCGGTCCGGCGTGCAGCCGGCCGCCGAGCGCGGTGACCCGCTCGCGCATACCCAGCAGCCCGACGCCGGGCGCCGGCGCGGCGGCCGGCGCGGCCTTGCCGTCGTCGTCGACGCGTATCGCCAGGGTGCCCGGCCGGCAGTCGATCCGGACCGACGCCGTGCCGCCGCCCGCGTGCCGGGCGATGTTGGTCAGCGACTCCTGGACGATCCGGTAGACGGTCCGGCCCACCGCGGCAGGCACGTCGCTCCGCCGTCCCTCGATCGTCAGCGTCGCCTCCAGGCCGGCCCTCCTCGCCCCCGCCACCAGTTCCGGGACGTCGTCGAGGCCATGCGCCGGGGCCGTGCCGTCGTCCCGCAGCGCCTCGAGGGTCGCGCGCAGTTCGCGGCTCGCCTCCCGGCCGGCCTCCTGGATCGCCAGCAGGGCCTCCGGCACCGGCCGGCCCCGCTTCCGGGCCACGTGGACGGCGACCTCGGCCTGCACCTTGACGACCGAGATCTGGTGGGTGAGCGAGTCGTGCAACTCGCGCGCGATGCGCAGCCGCTCCTCGTCCGCACGGTGCCGCGCGGTCTCCTCCCGGGTGCGCTCGGCCTCGTCCGCCCGTCGTTCGGCCTGCCGCAGCGCCTCGCCCGCGGCGCCGGCCGCGATCAGCCAGGCCAGTTCCAGGGCGCCCCGGGCCTGTGCGAACGCCTCTCCCGTGTCGTGCAGCCCGGAGGCCAGCGCGGCCGGCGGCAGCAGGGCCAGCACGACCACGCTCGCCGCCACCGTGACGGTGCGGTGTCCCGCCCGCACGGCCGCGTACACCGCGAACAGGTACCCGACCGCGGGTACGTCGAAGCCGGCCGCCTGGTATCCCACCGCGCACAGCCCGGCCACCACCAGGGTGGCGACCGGGGCCCGGCGGCGCGCGGCCAGCGCCAGCCCGCCGCCCGTCAGCAGGGCGTAGCCCAGCGGGTCGAGGGCCGTTCCGGGACTCTGCCCGGACACTCCGGTGACCAGCAGCGCCGCCGTCACACCGAGGGCGATGGCCCAGTCTCCGACCCGGGCCCGGACACCGGACTCACCTGCACTCATGCGCGGCACCCTAGCGGGCCGCCGCTTCCCGTGAGTCCCCCTCGCGGACGAGCGGCCGGCTACCGCGTCCGCGGTACCCCTCGCGCCGCCTGCGGCGCCCGCGGTAGCCGGGTGCGGCACCGGACCACTGCGAAGTGCCTGCGTCCGCCGGATGCCCCGGGGCCGGCCCGGCAGACATGCTCCTCCCAGATCCGATCGCAGGAACCGAAGGAGCACCTCGATGTCCGTCCGTCGCCTGATCACCGCCGTCGCGGCCGCCCTGCTCGCGAGTCTCGTCCTAGCCGAACCGGCGGCCGCGCACTCCCCGGTGCGGCCGCTCGCGGCAGGCTTCCGGGACTTCAGCCTCGGGCGGGCCGGGGCGGTGGCGGGCGCGCTGCTGGGGCTGGCCGGTCTGGTCGTCGCCGGGCTGGCGCTGGCCCGCCCCACCGGTCGGTTCGGTTCCGCCCGCGGACCACGCGGCGCCGCGGCGGCGATGGCGGCCGGGCTGACCGGCCTGGCCCTCGGCGGGCTGGTCGCGGCCACCGCCGACGGCGGCCTGGGCACCGGCAACGGGCTGGGCGGTGCCTACGTGGCGATGCTGGTGGGGCTGGTCGGCACCGCCCTCGGCGGGCTCGCGCTGGCCCGCTCCCGCCGTACCGGCTGACCGCGGCGGACCCGGTGGCGGCAACCGGCCCGGGCGGCGGCCCGGGCCGGACGCCGTCCCGCGGCCCGGGCCGGACGCCGCCGGTATCGGCCCACCGCGGAGCGGCGGACCGGGGACGGGCCGACGGCGGGCCGCCCGCACGCGCGGCCGGCCCGCGGCCGTCACCGGGGCAGCCGCGCGGAACGTCGGCTGCCGAGTGCGCACCGTGTCAGAACTGGTCCGGCCGCATGTCGAGGGTGGTCCGGTCGAGACTTTCCAGCAGGGCGAACTGGGGCTCGGTGCGGGGGAGTTCGTAGCGGAAGAAGTACCGTCCGGCCTGCCGCTTGCCCTCGTAGAAGTCACCGCTCCGCCCGTCCGCCGCGAGCAGCTGCTCCAGCCACATCCAGGCCACCACGGTGTGACCCACGGCCTCGAGGTAGATCGAGGCGTTGGCGAGGGCGGTCCGCGGGTCGCCGCAGGACCACAGCCGCTCCGTCACCTCCAGGACCCGGGCGAGCGCGGAGTCGAGCCGCCGGCCGAATTCGGCGAGTTCGCCCCGGGCGGCCGCGGCCCGGGCCGTTGTCGTGGAGATCGCCGCCGCGAGCAGGCGCAGCCCGGCACCGCCGTCCAGGACGACCTTGCGGCCGAGCAGATCGAGGCCGTGGATGCCGTGCGTGCCCTCGTGGATGGGGTTGAGGCGGTTGTCGCGGTAGAACTGCTCGACGTCGTACTCGCGGGTGTAGCCGTAGCCGCCGTGCACCTGGATGGCCAGGCTGTTGGCTTCCAGGCACCACTGGGCGGGCCAGCTCTTGGCGACCGGGGTGAGGACGTCGAGGAGGAGCCGGGCCCGGTCGCGTTCCTCGGCCGCCGGGGCCGTCCGCTGCTCGTCGAGCAGCCGGCCGCAGTAGAGGATCAGGGCCAGGGCACCCTCCACGTAGGACTTCTGGGCGAGCAGCATGCGTCGCACGTCCGCGTGCTCGATGATCGGCACCTGGGCGGTGGTGGCGTCCCCGGCGGCCACCGGCCGGCCCTGGGGGCGGCTGCGCGCGTAGTCCAGGGCGTGCAGGTAGCCGGTGTAGCCGAGGGCCGTGGCGCCGAGGCCGACTCCGATACGGGCCTCGTTCATCATGTGGAACATGTAGGACAATCCGCGGTGCGGCTCTCCGACCAGGTAGCCGACGGCCCCGGGGGCGCCGCCGGGACGGAAGCCGCCTTCACCGAAGTTGAGCAATGTGTTCGTCGTCCCCCGGTATCCCATCTTGTGGTTGAGGCCGGCCAGGACGACGTCGTTGCGCTCCCCGAGCGTCCCGTCGGCGCCCACCAGGTGCTTGGGCACGACGAACAGGGACAGGCCCTTCACACCGGGTGGTCCGCCGGGGATCCTGGCCAGGACCAGGTGGACGATGTTCTCGGCCAGTTCGTGGTCCCCGGCAGAGATCCACATCTTGTTGCCGAACAGGCGGTAGCTGCCGTCGCCGGCCGGTTCGGCACGGGTGCGCACATCGGCCAGCGAGGACCCGGCCTGCGGCTCCGACAGGCACATGGTGCCGGTGAAGCGGCCTTCCACCATCGGGCGCACATAGGTGTCGATCTGCTCGGCACTGCCGTGGGCCAGCAGCAGGTTGGCGTTGCCGACGGTGAGGAAGGGGTAGGCGGCCGTGCCCACGTTGGCCGCCTGGAACCAGGCGAAGCAGGCGTCGGCCACCACCCCGGGCAGCTGCATGCCGCCCACCTCGCCGTCCATGGCACCGCCGATCAGTCCGGCCTCGGCGAAAACCCGCAGCGCCTGGCCGACCTCGGGGATGATGTGCACCCGGGTGCCGTCGAAACGCGGCTCCTCGGCGTCGTTCTTCTTGTTGTGCGGCGCGAAGTGCCGGGTGGCGATCGTCTCGCTGAGATCCAGCACCGCGTCGAAGGTCTCCCGCGAGTGGTCGGCGAACCGCGGGCGGGCGGTGAGGGATTCCACGTCGAGCCACTCGTACAGCAGGAAGTCGAGATCGCGACGGGAGAGCAGAAGGGAGGCCATGGTTCTCTTCTCGGAGTGTCGGGGACGCGTTGCGGCCGGTGGCCCGGAGGGGAGTGGCGGCCGGTTCACACGGTGGTGCCGAGGCCACCGTCGACGGGCAGGACGGCCCCGGTGACATAGGCGCCGGCCCGGCTGGCCAGGTACACCGCGACACCGGCCATGTCGTCCGGCCGCCCGATCCGCCGCAGCGGCGCCGACTGCGCGATGGCCTCGCCGAAGGTGTCCAGGGTGGCCGCCATCATCTTCGATTCGAAGGGGCCCGGCGCGATGGCGTTCACCGTGATGCCCTGCGGCCCCAGCTCCTTGGCGAGCACCCGGGTCAGGTGGTGCAGGCCCGCCTTGCTGGCCGCGTACGAGTAGGCCGGCAGCGGGCTCACATGCAGGCCGTCGATCGATCCGACGTTGATGACGCGGGCCGGATCCTCCAGTGACCCGGCGGCGCGCAGCCGTGGCAGCAGGGCCTGGGTGAGCAGGAACGGGCCGCGCAGGTTGAGGTCCATGACCTTGTCCCAGCCGCCGAGCGGGAACTCGTCCAGCGGCGCTCCCCAGGTGGCACCGGCGTTGTTGACCAGGATGTGCAGCCGTTCCTCCCGGTCGCCGAACTCCGCGGCGAGCCGGTGGCACTCCTCCGCGCGGGAGAGGTCCGCGGGCAGCGCGAGGGCCTCGCCGGACCGGGAGAGTTCACGTACCGCTTCCTCGCAGGCCGCGGCCTTCCGGGAGCTGACGTACACTCTGGCCCCCGCCTCGACCAGGCCCCGGGCGATCATCAGGCCGATGCCGCGGGAGCCGCCGGTGACGAGGGCGGTCTTGCCGGCGACGGAGAACAGTGAGCTCACGGTGGACTCCCGGGGAGGGTCGGGCGGACGGCTGGACTCAGCATACTAAGCAGTTGCTTACGTATCATCCAGAGGGTGCCCGTGTGACCACCGGCTCAGTGCCTCCGGCGCCCCGCCCCCCGTCGACGGCTTCCCGCCCCGGGCAGGCGCGGCCGTGCGACCGGGCTCATGGGCGGGTGGAGGCGGCATGGGCGGCCGGACAACGTTGCCGTCGCCCGCAGCGGCAGGCATATGTCGCCGACGGCACGAAGACCGTCGCCGCCGCGGACGTGCCGGGGCGCCGACGGTCCTGGTGCCGCCGGGGACGCGCGGCGGCGCGTCATCGTCCTGGTCCGGAGGACCACCCGTCGGAGGGACCCGCCCGGGTACCGGCGGCGGCCGGTGCGCGGCCGCCGCCCGGCGCAGAGCGTCCGGCGGTGTGGCGCGGCGAGCGCCGCCGCGGCCGCGCGGGACTACTTGAACTCGAAGAGGAGAGCGGCGACGGCGGTCCCTCCGGTGTTCTCCGTGGCATGCTCCTCCGTGTCCCGCCACGTCACCTCACCGGTCCGCAACTCGACCTCGGCGCGCTCCCCGGAGGGCGAGCTGAACGTCACCCTGCCGTCGCTGAGGCTGTACATGAGGTAGTCCGGATGCCGGTGCATCGCCGCGTCGGTGCCCGGACTCATCCGCGCCTCCAGCAGGCGCACTCGGTCGTTCTCGAACAGCACCCGATAGACGTTCGGTGCCGCTTGCACCGGGTCCTGCGCCATCGCTGCCTCCCGGCTGATCGATGTCCCTGACGGGACCGGTTCGAAGGGGTGGCCACCAGGGCCGGCCGATACCTGATCGCAGCTATGACCAGGCTCGCCCCGCGGAGGGGCGCGCGCAAGCGAAGGAGCGGCCAGGGCGCCCAGGGCCGTCGCCGGACGCGGAAGGGGCGGTCGCGCCTCGCTCCGCCCGCCGCGCCCGGCCGGTGCGACGGCCGCGCACCCGGCCCGTGCGATGGCCGCGCACCCGGTGCGTTCCGCGAGTTGCGGACGAGGTTGAAGCCGCGACCGGCGGGCACACGCAGAGGCGTCGAGCCGGACCGCCCGGAGCCGCAGAAGGGATGACCAACGTGACACGACCCAGGATCCTGGTGGTGGGCGCGGGCTTCGCGGGGGTGGAGTGCGTACGGCGCCTGGAGCGCAGCCTCGTCCCCGGCGAGGCCGACCTCACCCTGGTGACACCGTTCTCCTATCAGCTCTATCTGCCGCTGCTGCCCCAGGTCGCCTCCGGAGTGCTGACCCCGCAGTCGATCGCACTGTCGCTGCGCCGCAGCCGCAGGTACCGCACCCGGATCATCCCGGGCGGCGCGATCGGCGTCGACCCGAAGGCCAAGGTGTGCGTCATCCGCATGGTCACGGACGAGATCGTGCACGAACGCTACGACCACATCGTGCTGGCCCCGGGCAGCGTCACCCGCACCTTCGACATCCCGGGCCTGACGGACCACGCGTTCGGGATGAAGACCCTCGCCGAAGCCGCCTACGTCCGCGACCACCTCATCTCCCAGCTCGACCTCGCCGACGCCAGCAACGACCCGGCCGAGCGGGCGGCGCGCCTGCAGTTCGTGGTCGTCGGCGGCGGCTACGCGGGCACCGAGACCGCCGCCTGCCTGCAACGCCTGACCTGCAACGCGGTCAGGCGCTACCCGCGCCTGGACCCCACGCTGATCCGCTGGCACCTCATCGACATCGCGCCGAAGCTGATGCCCGAACTGGGCGACAAGCTCGGCCGCAGCGCCCAGGAGATCCTGCGCCGGCGCGGCATCGAGATCTCACTCGGCGTCTCCATCGACAAGGCGGGCGAGACCGAGGTCACCTTCACCGACGGCCGGGTGGTGCCCACGCGCACCCTGATCTGGACGGCCGGAGTGGTGGCGAGTCCGCTCATGGCCACGCTCGGCGCGGAGACCGTCCGGGGTCGGCTGGTGGTCCGCCCCGAGCTGAACCTCCCCGGCCACGACGGGGTGTTCGCGCTCGGCGACTCGGCGGCCGTTCCCGACCTCGCCAAGGGCGGCGACGCGATCTGCCCGCCGACCGCGCAGCATGCGATGCGGCAGGGCAGGGTCGTCGCCGACAACGTCATCGCCGCCCTCCGCGGCCAGGCGATGCGGCCGTACCGCCACAAGGACCTCGGCCTCGTCGTCGACCTGGGCGGCAAGGACGCGGTGTCCAAGCCGCTCGGCGTGGAACTGAAGGGCCTGCCCGCGCAGGTCGTGGCACGCGGCTACCACTGGTCGGCACTGCGCACCGGCGTCGCCAAGGCCCGGGTGCTGACCAACTGGACACTGAACGCCCTCGCGGGCGACGACTTCGTGCGTACCGGCTTCCAGGCGCGCAAACCCGCGAAGCTCAAGGACTTCGAGTACACCGACGCGTATCTGACACCGGAACAGGTGCGAGCACGGGTGGAAGGGTCGGGCGCACCGGGGCGGTGAGGCGCCGCCGTCCACGTTCCCCGACCCCGGGCGGCCCGGCCCCGGGGCGCCCGGCCGTGCCCTACAGCGTGCGATGCATGATGTGCAGCCCGACCCACCCGTGCCGCGGGTGCTCGAACGCCTCGGGCACGGTCCCGAGAATCGTGAAGCCCAGCGAACTCCACAGCCCGACGGCCGGGTTGGTCTCGACGACGGCGTTGAACACCATGGCGCGGTAGCCGTCCGCCTTGGCCTCGCGCAGCACGTGTTCGGCGAGACGGCGCCCGATGCCGCGGCCGGCGTGCCCGGGATCGATCATGAAGGCGCCGTTCGCCGTCGTGGCGGCCGGCCCGCCGTAGTTGGGCCGCACGGAGGCGGACCCCACGATCTCACCCGCGTCCTCGGCGACGAACACCCGCTTCCCCGGGCCCGTCCACAGGGCCCGGGCGTCCGGCTCGGAGGTCTCTGGGTCCCACGCGTACGTCTCGCCGGCGGACACGATCTGGTGCCAGAAAGGCCAGACGCGTGCCCAGTCCTCGACTCTCGCATCCCTGATCAGCATGATCGCGAGTCTCTCACAGGGCTCCTCGTCCCCCGCGGGCGCATCACCGGCGGCCCGGTGGCGCACCCGGTCCCGGACCGCCCGGACCGCCCGGACCGCCCGGACCGCCCGGACCGCCCGGACCGCCCGGACCGCCCACGGGCCCACCGCACCGGGGCCGGTCGTCCGCCCGGTGGGTCCTCAGCGGAGGCCGCGGCACGCCTGTACTCCACCGAACACACTGTCGGCGGGAACCGGCCGCGGGGGGTGGGTGTCTGAGTGGTGGAGACACGTCCCGAGGAGCGAAGTTGCGCAGCATCGCGATCGGCGGATCCGAGTACGTCATCGAAGGAGAGATCGGCAGGGGAGGGATGGGGATCGTGCTGAAGGCCCGCGATCTCACTCTCGACCGGCAGGTGGCCGTCAAACTCCTGCAGGGTGCGGAGCAGGGTGGCATCAACGCCGAGCTGTTCCGCCGGGAGGGGCGCATGCTGGCGAAACTGCCGCCCGAGCGCGGGATAGTGCCGGTCCACGCGGCAGATGAGGTCTGGTGGGACGGCAGACTCAGACTGTGCCTCGTCATGGGCTTCATCGACGGTCGCTCCTTGGCCGACCTGGTGGACGACCCGGAGCCGCCGCCTGCCAGTGCACTGCTCGCCTGGTGCGCTCAAGTCTGCGAGGCACTGGCCGTCGCCCACGAACGGGGAGTGATCCACCGTGATGTGAAACCGTCCAATGTCATGATCTCTGATGGTCATGCATGGCTGATCGATTTCGGCATCGCCAGGACCGAAGGTGACCGGTCTTCTTCGACTGGCCACCTCATCGGCACCCCGCCCTACATGTCTCCTGAGCAGGCGTCAAACATGCCGCTCACCGGTTTGAGTGACCTGTACTCGGTCGGGGTGATGCTCTTCGAACTGCTCACCGGTGAGCTTCCCTTCCAGCATCAAGCGCCGCCCCGGGTACCGGACGGCTGGGCAAGCTACCTCGCAACCGTCTGTACCGCGCACCCGCCGTCCTTGACCGGAGGTCCATGGGGCCTGGGGGCAGTGCTGGACTCCCTGCTCAGGAGAGTCGGATCGGGGCGTCCACCGTTTCGCGACGGCACCTCGGCTGCCAAGGGCCTGGCAGCGGTCGCCGGCAGTTGCCGACGAGCCGAGACCGGCGAGAGCATGCCCCTTGCTCCGATCCGGATCGCCGACGATCTCGGATCCGAGCGGGTCCCCGCCAAGGGTTCCGTCGAGATCGGTGCCGAGTTCTCCTATGCTCCCGATCGTCTCGACTCCGACCCACCCGCATGGGCCTCGCCGACGCTGAGTCATGACACGTATCTCGACTGGCAACGAAAGCATCGGTTCCGAAACCGCCGGCCGACCGGCGGGTGAGCCGGCTAGGAGAATCTCGCTCGTGAAGGACAGGGAAGTCGAATCGGACTTCATCCAGGACGTATCCGCTCTTGACCACGAGACGGAGGACGGCTGGCGTCTGAGCTCGCACGACATCGCGCCGACCCCCCTGCTGCTGCAAGCGAGGACCGAACCGGGAGTACTCGAAAGCCGCGGACTGGTGACGGGGGCGTGCTATTCGATCGCCATCTGGCCCCGTGGCCCCCTGCCGCGTGCCGGAAGCGCGTACCGGAGCGATGAACCACGGCATCGGGCCATGGTGGAGAGTCGGGCTCTGCCGAACATCTGGTACGTGAAATATGACGAGGCGGGGATCTTCGGCACGCGGGCACAGTGGAAGTTTCTTGGCCGTTCGTGTCAGGACTCGGAGGACCCCGGCACATCCCGCCACAGGACATTCGAGAAGTTCCACACCCGCGCCGGCAAAGGCGGCGTCGCCGAGAAGTTCATCCTTCGCTATGTGCGGGGCGCTTCACTGGGCACTCGTATGGGGGGATCCATGGGAGGGTCCTGGGCATGGCCGCTCCTGCCCGAGCACCTCAGGCACCCGTAGCGTACGTACGGACGGGCCGGGTGAGGGATGCGGCGGCCGGAGAGCGGACCCGGCAGGCTGTTCCATGCGTGGTCGACAGTCCGCCCGCGGCGGTCCACCTGCCGTCACCCCGTAGAGACGTCAGCCCTGGGAGCGCCGGTAGTGGCGGCGGGCCCGTTCGCGGTTTCCGCAGTCACCGGAACTGCACCAACGGCGTGTGGCGTTGCGGCTGCGGTCGAGGAAGAACCAGCCGCACCCCGGCCCCTGGCAGCGCCGGACGCGCTCGACCAGCGGGCTGGAGAGCAGTTCGTCGGTCCGGAGCGCGAGGGCGTGGGTGAGGTCGGCGAACCGGTCGGTGCGGGCCTGCCAGCGGATCGGCAGGGACGGCGGCAGGTCGGCCTCCTGGCGTGCCGCGACCAGGTCCCGCCTCAGGTCCTGCCACGGTCCGGCAGGCGGCGGCGCGCCGTCCACCAGGGCGTCCAGGACCGCGCTCACGGTGGTCCGCAGCGCCGTCAGGGACCGGAGCTGGGAAAGGATCTCGGCCGCGTCCTGCCGTGCCGCGCGGTCGCGCAGCGCCTCGGCCCGTTCGGCGTCCAGCACCCCGGCGGCGTCCGCCCACCGGGTCCAGTCCGCGATCCCACCGACGCGGTCCACCCGGCGCGAGGGGTCGGTGCGCCAGGCGACGGTGTTGGTGAAGTCCAGTACGGGGTGCCCGCCGATGAGCGCCGCGCCGGCCCGCGGCGCGTGAGCCGGCCCGGTGCCGGCCGTGTCTCCTGACCTGTTCACCGTCGCATCCTAGCCGCGGAGTGGAACATCTAATGGGTGAAAGTCTTTTTGACTGTTAGTCTGCCCTCATGGTTTCCGTGCTCTCGCTCGGCCCGGAAGCGTCGCCGTTCGAACGCTTCCGCGCCGGCCTCCGTATCGGTTCCGGGCTCGCGGCCGCGTCCTTCCTGCTCGCCGTGAGCTTCGGCGCGATCACCCACGCCCAGGGCTGGGCCGTCGCGGGCTCCGTCCTGTGCTCCATGGCGGTGTTCTCCGGCTCGGCGTAGTTCGCCCTGGTGTCCACGATGGGCGCGGGCGGTGGGGTCTTCGCCGCCGTCACCGCTGCGGCGCTGGTCAACATGCGCTTCCTGCCCATGGGTGTGGCCGTGGCCGGGGACCTGCGGGGCGGGCGGGCGCGCCGCGCGCTCCAGGCGCAGGCGGTGGTCGACGGGTCGTGGGTCGCGGCGCACCGGGGCGGCGGCCGCTTCGACCGGCATGTCCTGTTCGGCGCCAGTGCGATCCAGTGGGTCCTGTGGGTCGCCGGGACGGCGCTCGGTGTCGTCCTGGCGCCCGACCCGAAGCTGCTCGGCGACCTCGGGCTGGACGTCGTGGCGCCGGCCATGTTCCTGTTGCTGCTGCTGGACTCCCTCGCCGCCGACCGCGGCAACCGGCCACCCGCCCTGCTGGGGGCGGCCATCGCCGCGGGCCTGTCGTTTCTGCTGCCACCCGGGCCGGCGTTGGTCGGCGCGGCCTGCGCCGCCCTGGTGGCGTTGGTCCGCCCGCTGCCCGGATCGGCGCACCGCGGCGGGGCGCACCGGGGCGCCTGCCGCGGCGGCACGGACACCACCACCTCGACCACGGAGTCCGCGTCATGACCCCATGGCCTGCGATAGCGGCCGTCGCCGCCCTGAGTTTCGCCATCAAGGCGGCCGGTCCGGTGGCGCTGGCTGGACGGGAGCTGTCCGGGCGGGCCCGTGCGGTGATCGGCCTCATGGCCCCCGCGCTGCTGGCCGGCTTCGTCGTGGTCGACGTGGCGGAGGCCAGGTGGAGCGCCGTGGACCACGCCGTCCTGGCCGGGCTCGCCTCGGTCCCGGTGCTGCGGCTCTGCCGGCTGCCCATGCCGGTCGTCCTCGTGGGCGCCGCGGCGGTGACGGCACTGGTCCGCCGCCTCGCCGGATGACCGGGCTCCGGCGCGACGGTGGTCCGCGCTGTCATCCCGCGCCGGTTGCCGGTTCGTCGTCCCAGGCCAGTGAGGACATCCGCCACCCTGCCGGAGTCCGGACGAACTGTGTGGTCTTGTGGCCGGAGCCCTCGAACCAGGCGCCGTGGTGGAAGCCGGACTTGCGGTACCCGCTGAACCGGTGGGCGATCGACCCGAAGACCTCGGTCCGCGCGGTGACCTCCCATTCGGAGAACTCCGTCAGCGTCCCGTCGGTGAGCATCCGCTGCCGGGGTGCTATGAACCCGTCGAGATCGTAGATCACCGGCTCCGCTCCGACGTTCGCGATGATCCTGCCCTGCGGAATGAAGAGATCGCGGATGACCCCGAGGTCGGGCTGTCTGCCGCCGGTGTTGGTGAAGGCGCCGACGAACGCGGCCATCAGCCGGTCGAGCTCGGCCTGGACGCCGGATCCCGGCCCCTCCCCGGCCGGCGGCCATTCCTCGGCGAGGACCGACCAGACCTCGCTGTCGTGCCGCACTCCCCGGTACGGGGAACGCCGCCGCAGCACGCCGTCGCGGGTCATGCCCAGCCGGCGCGCGACGGCGATGCTCCGGGCGTTGCCGGCCGCGGCCCACCACTCGACGCGGCTCATCCCGCGTTCCCGGAAGGCCCAGTCGATCAGCGCCCGGCAGGCCCGGGTGACCAACCCCCGTCCCTCGCCGGCCGGTTCCAGCCAGCAGCCGATCTCGCACACCCCGGACTCGCTGTCGAAGCGGGTGAACATGACGCCGCCGACCAGCGTGCCGTCGAGCCAGATCCCGTAGATCCGGCCGGCGTCCTCGGCCAGGCGGTCGGCATAGCGCTGGAGGGTGGCGGTGGCCGAGGCCAGGTCGGTGCTGAGCGTCGCCCAGGGGATCCACGGGTCGACGGTGTCCCGGGCGCGGTCGACATGGGTGAGGAACTCCCGCGCCTGCCACGGCTCCAGGGGACGGAGTCGGGCTTGGCCGCCGAGCGGCAGGGTGAACATGGGCGCCTCGCTCTCTGGGTGCATAACAAGCGTTCGGTACGTAAGCTAGCAGCATGCCGCCCGCACCCGGAGACCGTGAAGCCCGCCGCAAGGACGTGTCCGAGGCGGTGTGGCAGGTACTCGCCGACAAGGGGTTCGGCGGACTGACCCTGCGCGCCGTCGCCGCCGCGATGGGGGTCTCGACGGGGATGCTCATGCACTACTTCCCGACCAAACGGGCCCTGCTCACCCACGCCCTGGACCTGCTGGAGAAACGGACCGCGGAACGGCCCCGCCGCGCGCGTCCGGCCGCCGGCCTGCCCACCGTGCGCGCCATGCTCCTGGACATCCTGCCGCTGACCCCGGGCGACACCGCCCGCAACCGGATCTGGGTGAGCTCCTGGGACCTCTCCCTCGCCGACGACGAGCTGACCTCGGCACAGGCCGACCGGTACACGCGGCTGCGCGCGACGATCCGCCCGCACCTGGAAGCCGCACGCGACCTGGGTCAGCTCCCCGCGGACGCCGACCCGGAACACCTCGCGGCCGCTGCCGTCGCCTTCACCCACGGACTCGTCGTCCAGGCCCTCTTCGACCCCGGCCGGTTCCCCGAGGACGTACAGATCACCATGCTCGACGACTTCCTCACCTCGACCGCGCCGCCCCGGCCCGACGGCGGCGGCCACCGGCCGGCCCCCGGCACCGGCGTGCGGTCCCACTGACCGCGGCGGCCGTCCCGCCGGGAGACCGGCCGGCCACTACACTGGCCGCCATGTCCGTCCCTCGTGCCTAGAGGCCGCAGGAACCGCACCGCCGAGCCGGTGCGGTTCCCCGTCGTGCCTCCGCACACGCACCGATGCTCCGCATCGCCTTCCGAGGGACTCCTTTTCCATGCTTTCCCCCGCGCTTTCCCCCGCGCCGAAACCCAGCTATGCCGCGGTTCTGCGCGCCCCGGACGTGCCGCGCACGTTCGGAGCGGCACTGCTCGGCCGCATCTCGTACGGCATCGTCTTCCTCGCGCTGACCGTAGCCCTCACCCAGGCCCTGGACTCCTACGCCTGGGCCGGCGTGGCCATCGCGCTGTTCGGGCTGAGCACCTCCCTGCTCGCTCCCGTCCGCGCCGGTCTGATCGACCGGCACGGACCCCGACGGGTGCTGCGGCCCCTGGCCACCGTCCACGCGGCTCTGCTGGCCGCGCTGGCCGCCGCCACCTGGACGCCCGGCGCCGCCGCGTGGATCCTGCTGCCCCTCACCTGCCTGGCCGGCGCCGCCGCCCCGCCACTCGGCCCGGTCATGCGGGCGGTGTGGAGCGAACTCCTGCCCGACGCGGCGCTCAGACAGCGCGCCTTCTCCCTCGACACCGTCTGCGAAGAGCTGCTCTACGTCATCGGGCCGGTCCTCGCGGGTGTCGCGATCTCCCTCGGCAGGCCCGCCGCGGGGGTGGCCGCCAGTGCCGTACTCGTGCTGGCCGGGACGCTCCTGATGACCTCCTCTCCCGCCCTGCGCCGCCACCCGGGCACCCCGGGCGAGAGCACCTCGACGGGCACCGAGGACCTCCCGCGCGGTGGTGACGCGGCGCCGGCTCCCGGAGACCGGCCGCGGCGTCGGCGCCCCGGGCGACATCCCCTGTCGGGGCCGGTCCTGGTGACCGGCGGCATGGGACTCGCCCTGGGCGCGGCGGAGCTGCTGATCGTCGTCAGCGCGGAACGACACCATCAGGTCGCCGCCGTCTCCTGGCTCCAGGCATGCCTGTCCGCCGGCGGCGCCGCGGGCGGGCTGGCCTACGGAACCCGCGTCCTCAAGGGGCCCACCGGCCCGCGCCTGGCCCTCCTCGGACTGGCCCTCGCGCTGGCCCTGGCCGTCACCGGCCTCGCACCGGGCCTGCTCCTGCTGGCCGTCGGCATCGGCACCGTCGGGATCTGCGTGGCCCCGGCGCTGACCACCGCGTATCTGGCAGCCGATGAGGCGGCGGCTCCGCACAACCGCGTCCGGGCGGGCACCTGGGTGAACACCGCCTTCACCGTCGGCACCTCGGCCGGCACCGCCTCGGTGGGGCTGCTGGCCGGCCACCTGCCCCTGTCCGCATGCTTCGCCGCGGCGGCGCTGCCCCTCGCCGTCTCGGCTGCGGTGGCCCTGGGTCGCTCGCGGCACGCACCGAGGACGGAGCCGAGACCCGCCGCCGTCGAAGGGCGGAGCTGACATCCCGCTCCGGCCGGCCCGAGGCGACTGCCGAGAGGCGGGGACGTCCGGGCGCTCACGTGACAGCCACCGAGACCGCGAGGGCCCCTGCCCGGACGCGGCCCGCGAGCGGCGCGGCGGGTTCGCGCCGCGCGCGACCGGCACGCCCGCGGGAGGTACGCCAAGCGGGGCACTCGCGAGCTTCGGCGTTGCGAACCCTCCGGGGGCGTGCCGGCCGCTGTGGGGCTTCTGGGCGTCTTCACGTCCTTCACGCTCTCCCAGGCCGGAATGGTCCGGCACCGGAACCGTGAACTGCGCACCGAGCGCGATCCGGCCGTGCGCCGCCGTCACCGGACCGCTCGCGCCGTCAACGGGCTGGGCGCCTGTGTGACCGGGCTGGTGCTGGTGGTCGTCCTGGCGACCAAGCTCACCCAGGGCGCGTGGCTGGCCGTGCTCGCCGGGTGCGTCCTGTGGGTGATGACGCGCGGCATCCGGAGCCATTACGACGCGACCGCGGCGGAACTGGCGGTCACCGATCCGGAAGCCGAGCTCGCCCCGCCGCCCCGGGCCATCTCGATCGTGCTGGTGTCCCGGATCCACAAGCCCACCCTGCGCGCCGTGGCCTGCGCCCGCGCCTTCCGCCCCGACCGGCTGGAAGCGCTCACCGTCGCGGTCGAGGAAGAGGGCACCGCGGAGCTGGAGCGGCAGTGGCAGGCGTACGGCATCGACGTGCCGCTGACGGTCGTCGAGTCGCCGTACCGGGAGATCACCCGGCCGGTCGTGGACTACATCCGCCGTATCCGGCGGGAGAGCCCCCGGGACGTGGTGGGTGTGTTCATCCCCGAGTACGTCGTGGGCCACTGGTGGGAGCAACTGCTCCACAACCAGTCCGCCCTGTGGCTCAAGACCCGGCTGCTCTTCACACCGGGCGTCGTGGTGACGAGCGTGCCCTGGCGGCTGTCCTCCTCCGCCAGGGCCGACCGCCCGGCGGCCCGCGCGCCCGGTTCGGTACGCAAGGGGGAGCCGGGCCGGGGACGACGGGACACCGGGCAGGGCAGCCGGCCGGCGTGACGGCACGGCACCTTCCGGCCGGTCATGCCCTCGCGTACCGCCCCCGCGGCCCACCGGATGACGTGCCCGGGCACCGGTCCACCCGGCGTCGGCCGCGGCCGGGCGCCACGTCACACTGTTCCGGACAGGCTCGGCAGGCACGACAACAGGGGGACACCAAGTGGCCGCGCGCACAGCCGGCGTGACGCTCACCCGCACGCACCGAATACTCATCGGGGTGGTGGTCGCCGGTGCGGTGGTGATCGCCGCCATCGGCTTCGCGGGCTCCTACGCGGCGGTCCGCGACCTCGC